>JBQEKC010000001.1:0-639426 GCA_052103595.1 Saccharimonadales bacterium (SeqCode)
AGCCGCGGTCATACGTAGGGTGCAAGCATTATCCGGAGTGACTGGGCGTAAAGAGTTGCGTAGGCGGTTAGTAAAGTGAATAGTGAAACCTGGTGGCTCAACCATACAGACTATTATTCAAACTCACTAACTCGAGAATGGTAGAGGTAACTGGAATTTCTTGTGTAGGAGTGAAATCCGTAGATATAAGAAGGAACACCAATGGCGTAGGCAGGTTACTGGACCATTTCTGACGCTAAGGCACGAAAGCGTGGGGAGCGAACCGGATTAGATACCCGGGTAGTCCACGCCGTAAACGATGGATACTAGCTGTTTGGGGTATCGACCCCTTAAGTAGCGAAGCTAACGCGTTAAGTATCCCGCCTGTGGAGTACGGCCGCAAGGCTAAAACATAAAGGAATTGACGGGGACCCGCACAAGCGGTGGATCATGTTCTTTAATTCGATGATAAACGAAGAACCTTACCAGGGTTTGACATCCCGAGAAGGACTACGAAAGTAGACTGTGCCTTTTGGAACTCGGTGACAGATGATGCATGGCCGTCGTCAGCTCGTGTCGTGAGATGTTTGGTTAAGTCCATCAACGAGCGCAACCCTTGTGAATAGTTGTATTTTTCTATTCAGACTGCCCCGGTAACGGGGAGGAAGGAGGGGATGATGTCAGGTCAGTATTTCTCTTACATCCTGGGCTAGAAACGTGATACAATGGCAAGTACAATGCGCAGCGAAGCCGCGAGGTGAAGCAAATCGCATCAAAGCTTGTCCCAGTTCGGATAAGAGGCTGAAACTCGCCTCTTTGAAGTCGGAATCGCTAGTAATCGCAGGTCAGCAAACTGCGGTGAATACGTTCCCGGGTCTTGTACACACCGCCCGTCAAGCCATGAAAGTGACCAACACCCGAAGTCCGATTCGTCGGCCTAAGGTGGGGGGCATGATTGGGGTTAAGTCGTAACAAGGTATCCGTACCGGAAGGTGCGGATGGATTACCTCCTTTCTAGGGAGTTACGATGCCAACTGTTCGAGCAATCAACAGTTGAGCTAGGTCGGTCTTGTTATTGTGCTGAGCTTACACAATAAATTATCTTCTTCGGAAGACGAGACAAAGTTCAAAAAAAGTCTCGTGTAAACGACGATGATTAATTGCACAACTAAGTTGTTAATAAAAACACCCTCTGTAGTGGAGGGTGTTTTTTGTTGCAGAAATAGAGCGAGGGATAGCTACTGGATGTTTAAAAAGAGGGGATCCTGACTACATAGAGGTAGCTGCTTCTACTTCATATAAAAGCACCTCGCAGCAATAACCGTGAGGCGCTTTTATGTGTTGACTGGTTCCTTTTTGTTAGATAAACCATTGGAGGAGCATGGCTGCTTCCTCAAGGGTGGCGCCTGATCCGCCACTACCACGACCGAAGATCATGCTGAGTACGAACGTAAGGAGGATCGGCACGATGTTGAGCATCGCAGCAAATCCTAGTGCGACCGCAATGAGTCCATAGAGTTTATAGTGCTCGTAGTCGGCCACACCGCCGCCGAAGTTATCAGCAACCCATTGGTAAAAACGTAAGAAAACGGCTGCTGCTACAATCAGGGCAAGACCGCCGAAAAACCAGCCCCAGCTAAATGTAATATCCATAATTTCTAGTATACTCTTGATTTCTGTTTTAATCTACGCTAGAATGGAAAAAGTCCAGTTGATACTTTATCGATGATGACGAATGAGGGGCGTTAGCTCAGTTGGCTAGAGCACCTGCTTTGCAAGCAGGGGGTCCGGGGTTCGAGTCCCCGACGCTCCACCAAGTTATGCGCCCGTCGAAAGACGGGCTCAAAACTTGGTGAACATGGAAGAAGGGTCCTTCATCCACACCAGCACCTTTTATATGGGGTGAACCAGGCTTCGGTCTGGGACACTCCACCAGAACTTATAAAAACACTACGTATTCGTGGGCGATTAGCTCAGCTGGTTAGAGCGCGTCACTGATAATGACGAGGTCGGAGGTTCAAGTCCCTCATCGCCCACCACTATGTGGTGTTTTTTATTTGGAAAAGCACGAGAGTCGTGCGTGCTATACTGGAAGTATATGAAATTATTCCGACGTATTTTTGGGTGGATATATACAACTATCATGAAGCCGCTTTTGTTTCGGCTTTCGCCAGATACGGCACATGCAGCGCTGATTACGGTAGCGAAAGTGTGGCAGCGCATTCCTGGATTGCGTCAGCTTACGCGATGGCTACTTGCGCCACGCGAAGAGACTCTTCTGAAACAAGAGCTGTTCGGTGTGACGTTCCATAATCCCGTGGGGATATCGGCTGGGTTTGACAAGAATGGAGAAGTGCAGCCAACACTTGATATGATTGGGTGTGGATTTGCTACGAGCGGATCAGTGACCTTACACCCACGTGCGGGCAATCCGCGGCCGTGGTTTTATCGACTGCCACGCACAAAGTCACTTGTTGTGCATGCTGGACTAGCAAACGAGGGCCTTGAACGAGTGATCACAAAAAATATTCAACAAACACAACAGGTGCAAGAACGCATGCCGCTTGTTCTTTCAGTGGCGATCGTGCCCAGTAGTGAAGCGTGCACGATTCAGCAAGCGATCGCCGAAGCCTGCGAAACAATGCGCTTCATTGAACAGCAGCAGTTATCGCAGCTGATCGAGGTGAATATTTCGTGTCCCAACGCGCAAGATGGGCAGCCGTTTACTCAACCAGATCACCTTGAAGCCCTGCTGCAGGCGGTTGATGAGCTTCAGTTGACACTGCCGGTATTTGTCAAAATGCCTAATAAGCCGACGTGGAATGAGTTTGAGCCGTTAATCGCATGCGTCGCACAACATGACGTGCAAGGGGTGACGATTAGTAACTTAGTAAAAGATCGCGAAACAGTTGATCTGCAAGATGAACTACCAGAAGCCGTGAAAGGTGGCCTTAGCGGTAAGCCAACCTGGGAGCGCAGCAATGCGCTCATTCGCGAAACGTATAAACGCTACGGCGATACGCTGGTCATTATTGGGGTGGGCGGCATCTTTAGTGCAGACAATGCTTACGAAAAAATTCAAAATGGTGCGAGCCTTGTTGCGCTGATTACGGGGATGATTTTTGAGGGTCCGCAGTTGATCGGCGACATTACGACAGGACTTACTAATCACTTGAAACGTGACGGTTTTTCCTCGCTGTCAGAGGCGGTAGGGAGTGCTGTGCAGGACAATATCAAAAAAGCAGAAAAATCTTCGTAAAAAGGCTTGCAAAAAGCAGTATCCTTCTATATAATTAAAAAAAGTTAAGCGAATGTTCTTGGGAACCTCTGGCGGTGTGTAAACACTCGGCATACGTATTCTACAGCGTGTGCAAAAATACAACGAAAAATCACTTTACAACATGCGAGTAAAAGTGATATTATAAGAAAGCTGACTTGAGTGCAGAAAGATTCCACCACAAATATGTAGTGAATTCGAATGTGCTCTCAAGAGGTGAGTATGCGCAAGGTCATTAACAAATTGATTAAGAAAATATGAGTTTTTATTTTTGACGGCCTAGTAAGTGCTATATAGCAATTACTAGTTAAGTCAATGCATAAAAAGGTACTCAAGGGCACACAATGGATGCCTAGACGTATATTACCGAAGAAGGACGTGGAAGGCTGCGATAAGTCTTGGGGAGCTGTCAACAAGCTTTGATCCAGGAATTTCCGAATGGGGAAACCCGGCACGAGTCATGTCGTGTCACCTCTACCTGAATACATAGGGTAGTTGGCGGGAACCATCTGAACTGAAACATCTTAGTAGGATGAGGAAAAGAAAGTAAATAACGATACCGAAAGTAGTGGCGAGCGAAATCGGCAGAGCCCAAACCTTATATGTTTTTATCTGTTCGCAGATAAATAAGTTGATAGACGAATACATATAAGGGGTTGTGATTCTACACGAGACCAAGTCAGAGTACTGAAGTTTACTTCAGGAATCTGATTTGCGATAACACTCTATCAGGTGTTAGTAAGGTAAGAAATTTGCTTGGTTAGCAGAATAGTTTGAATGACTATCCAAAGAGCGTGAAAGACGCGTACGCGAAAACCAAGCTGACCTTATACGTGTTTTATCGAGTAGGGCGGGGCACGAGAAACCCTGTCTGAATCTGGCTGGACCACCAGCCAAGGCTAAATATAATATACGATCGATAGTGAACTAGTACAGCGATGGAAAGGTGAAAAGAACCCCGGGAGGGGAGTGAAATAGATCCTGAAATTGTGTGCCTACAAGGAGTCGGAGCCCCTCGGGGTGACGGCGTGCTTTTTGTAGAACGATCCAGCGAGTTAATTTCAAGTGCAAGGTTAAGTCAGTTGACGGAGCCACAGTGAAAGCGAGCCTGAATAGGGCGAATTAGTACTTGGGATTAGACCCGAAACCGGGTGACCTAACCATGGGCAGGTTGAAGCTACTGTAACAGGTAGTGAAGGACCGAACCAGGACACGCAGCAAAGTGTTTGGATGACCTGTGGTTAGCGGTGAAATGCCAATCGAACTCGGAGATAGCTGGTTCTCCTCGAAATAACTTTAGGGTTAGCGTCGGGTTAGTAGCAAATAGGGGTAGAGCTCTGTAAAGGACTGGGGCCGGCAACGGTACCCACCCTTAACAAACTACGAATACTATTTGTGTAACCCCGGCAGTTAGAACATCGGTGCTAAGGTCGATGCTCAAAAGGGAAACAGCCCAGACCATCATCTAAGGTCCCTAAATATACGTTAAGTGGGAAACAAGGTGAGATTTCTTAAACAGCTAGGATGTTGGCTTAGAAGCAGCCATTCATTTAAAGAGTGCGTAACAGCTCACTAGTCAAGAGATCTTGCGTGGAAAATGTAACGGGGCTAAACGTATTACCGAAGATATGGATTGTCAGATTTATCTGGCAGTGGTAGAGGAGCGTTCCTATCAGCGGTGAAGCAGAATCGGAAGGTTCTGTGGAGCGGTAGGAAGTGAGAATGCTGGAATGAGTAACCATAAGACAGGTGAGAATCCTGTCGGCCGTAAGAGCAAGGTTTCCTGAGCTATGTTAATCATCTCAGGGTTAGTCGGGCCTAAGCCGAGGCGCAGAGCGTAGGCGATGGACATCAGGTTAATATTCCTGAACCGGTTATATTTTATACACTGTTCACGGGGAAGTAGTCGAAGCGGATTCATGGTATGTATCCGTCCAACATAGCGGGAACGCAAATGGAGTGAAAGTGATCCTTCGGGATTACGATTTTGACCAAAGCCCTGGCTAGAAAAGCAGGTGTATGTGTGAATATAGCCGCCCGTACCGCAAACCAACACAGGTGCTCGAGTCGAGTAGACTCAGGCTTACGAGAGAACCTTCGCTAAGGAACTCGGCAAAACAGCGACCGTAACTTCGGGATAAGGTCTGCCCCCACTTCCTTGGATAGGAAGTAGGAATGTCGCGTTCACTCAGTGAATGTTAAATTAGGTTAAATCGCGTGAGTGTAATGACTCACGCATGAGTACGCAACAGTTTGCCAAAATTGTTGTCGAAAAATCCTTTTTATGAAATGTATGAAACGAATATAAAGCGAGCAATCGTTTTATTGAGTGTCATCTTTCATTATAACTATAGAAATTTTCTGAGATAAGTAACATGAATAATGTTCTTTTGAACGCGCGTACCTTCGTATCTAACGATGTGGGGGCCGCAGCAAAAGAGCCCACGGAACTGTTTATCAAAAACACAGGTCTCTGCTAACACGAAAGTGGATGTATAGGGGCTGACTCCTGCCCGGTGCTGGAAGGTTAAGGGGAGTGCTTCACGGTGCGAACTGAAGCCCCAGTGAACGGCGGCGGTAACTATAACCGTCCTAAGGTAGCGAAATTCCTTGTCAGGTAAGTTCTGACCCGCACGAACGGAGTAATCATGTGGGCACTGTCTCAGCGAAGGCCTCGGTGAAAATGCATTGGCGGTAAAGATGCCGTCTGTCCGTACCAGGACGAAAAGACCCCATGGAGCTTTACTACAGCTTTACATTGATCCGGGTTACAACATGTGTAGCATAGGTGGGAGCCTTTGAAGCAGATACGCCAGTATTTGTGGAGGCACAGGTGAAATACCACCCTTGTTGTGATCTTGATCTCACCATTACCGTTATCCGGTAATGGGACCGTGTATGGTGGGTAGTTTAACTGGGGCGGTTGCCTCCTAAAGAGTAGCGGAGGCGTTCAAAGGTTGGCTAGCAACGGATGGAAATCGTTGTGATAGTGCATGCGCATAAGCCAGCTTGACTGTGAGGAGTACATTCCAATCAGATACGAAAGTAGGAGCAAGTGATCCGCTGTACGTACATTTGTACATGAATGTGGGATCGACAGCGCAAACGGATAAAAGTTACCCTGGGGATAACAGGCTTATAGCGCCCAATAGTTCACATAGACGGCGCTGTTTGGCACCTCGATGTCGGCTCATCACATCCTGGAGGGGGAGCACCTTCCAAGGGTTCGGCTGTTCGCCGATTAAAGTGGTACGCGAGCTGGGTTCAGAACGTCGTGAGACAGTTCGGTTTATATCCGGTATGGACGATAGGAAACTTGAGAAGATCTACCCCTAGTACGAGAGGACCGGGGCGGACGAACCTCTGGTGTATGGATTGTGGCCACCTGCTGCATTGTCCAGTAGCTATGTTCGGAAGGGATAAGCGCTGAAAGCATATTAAGCGCGAAGCCCACTTCAAGATAAGGTTTCCCTATGAGGACACTGAAAGACTATCAGTTTGATAGGTGCAAGGTGGAAGTGTAGTAATACATGGAGCTGAAGCATACTAACAGTCCCATTGCCTTTTTATGTCCTTGTCTGCTACGTTTATGCTTGCATAAACTGCGCGGACGAGGTAGACTTAACTAGTAATTGGTGTATATCACACCAACGTCAAGATAACTAACTTATCTTAATCAAATCGTGCTGTCCGTTTCAAGGACATCGAAGTAAGGCTTTTGACCCACCGACTTCTTTACGTCGGCTCAAAGTGTCTGAAAAAGCCTTACTTCGGTGCCCATGGCGAGGAGGAAATACCTGTTCCCATTCCGAACACAGAAGTCAAGCTCCTCAGCGGCGATTATACTGCGAAAGTGGGAAACTAGCACGGTGCCGAATTATAAAAAAGACTTCCGAATAGGAGGTCTTTTTTCTTTGGTTTTAATTATTTTATCGACCATACTAGTACTATATGACCTGCGAAATCTGCATAATCCTTAAAAATCCATCGCCCGACGAACTTGCCTTGCGAATTGAAGACGGTAAGTTTTGGCATACGACGCTACGGCTCGATCAAGAACATTTAGGAACGGTGTTTATTACCGCCAAGCGCCACGTGGCCTTGCTGCCGGATGTAACGGCGGTCGAAGAACGGGAATTTATCGCCATGCGTAACCGAATTATTCGCGCGCAAATGCAGGAGTTTGGCGCAAAGGTTGTGAACGTTTCATGCCTAATGAACCACGCGTTTACTGTGGAAGGGGATGGCTTGCCGCATGTGCATTATCATCTTAAGCCACGCTACGCCGCGCCGGTGGAGAGGTTTGGCCGTACCTTTGTCGATCGGCAGTTCGGCGCATATATCAAAGACAAGCATTCAAATGTAGTGGATACTGAGACGGCAAAGCAGATCGTAGCAGCGTTGCAATAGATAGTGTAGTTCTGTAAAATTTGCAAAATATAGCAAAAATAGCATAACTACTTGACAAATCTAGAGAGAGTATTATAAGAATATCCTATTAAAAAACAAAAAATGAAGGAAACAGTAGAAATGTCGGAACGACTACACAATAATAATGAAGAAGAACCTGTGAGCGTTGAGCAATTGAAGTCTCGAGCGCTGGATTTGATGGAAGAATATCATGACTATATGATAGATCGTCCAGTGGGGATTCCCGAGGATTCACAGGCCGTAACTTTGACGTTAGATAGCGACCAGGGGCGGGTGAATATTATGAGTGGTTATGGCCCTAAGGGTCACTACTTGCAGGGTATGCACGTAAGTATAAATCGATATAATTCAGACGACAAGACGCGACGGACGCGTTCATGGAATATTAATGACCAAGCAGGTGAAGTGACTTATAGCGACAGGTTTGAGTACGAGGGCGACATCCCAGAGGCACCTTTGTTCGAGGAATTGGATGAAATGTCGGAGGATGAGTTTGCGGATAAAATAACGCAAGATGCACTCAACGCTCTCGCTCATGCTGAATCTCTTGTTGCGTCTCGGGATCTGGAAAAGAAGTTAGGTTTGAACGACCAGCCAGCAACACAGGAACAGTTACACGACCTTAGTGATATACTTGATGAGCCATTGTCTCCAGTCGAATATCCTCGTTTCTAGGTTTCTGACAAATAAGGTTACTATAAAAACGACCCGTCTCGCAGATCGGGTCGTTTTCTTTTTTGGTGGATGTGTGTTTTACATCCAAACAAGTGCCTTGTTCGTTCATTAACTGTGGTGGAATGAACTTATTTTTACTATATCGCACCAGGAGCATAAGTGCAATACTTTTTTCACAACAAAAAAGCTTATTGTAAACATTGACAAAAAGCACAAGCTGTGTTATATTAAAACCATACACATATCACGTGTGAGGTAAAAGTGAGAGGGTTTCCACGATTTTTTCTGTGGAAACCTTTTTAATAAATGAGGAGAACTCTGCATGGCAGGTACAAAAACTGGTGGCGCTAAAGCTGCATCAACAAACAAAACAAAGCACGGCGCTGACTTTTATGCACGTATCGGTGCAATGGGTGGCAAAAAAGGCCGTACAGGTGGATTTGCTGCGAACCCAGAGCTAGCTCGTATCGCTGGCGCAAAAGGTGGTCGCATTAGTCGTCGTGGTAAAAAAGCGGCAACACAAACGATGAACATTCCCGTTTCACAAGAAACGACCCAAGAAGACGTTCAACTCGCTGCGTAACACTACTCAATCGCGACTGATATAGTTTCCATCTATCAAAAACACCCCGTTCGTGGGGTGTTTTTTGATAGGCGAGAGATCACGCACTGTAGCGATGGACGCGTGTTTGCGTGCCTTCGTTTGTTTTCCAGGTGTGCTGACAGCCAAGGCAGCGATACTGCTGTTTTTGCACTTCGACGCCGGTAAGTGTGCAGCACGGGCAGGTGCTTTTTGCGTGGAGCCAGTCGCGATACGTATCGAGGTGATCTTCAATAAAATCAGGGTCAATCACTAAGTCGTAAGCAGGCGCGAGGACTGTTGTGGCATGGTGCCAAGCATCACGCTCCATTGCTAAGAGTTCGATATCGCGCCGATAGTCAGCGTGATGAAGGCAGGCGTGGCCAAGCTCATGGAGGAGAACCCATTCAATATGTGGATCATTTGTGGCATAAAAGATAGTGTTTTTGGTGTGTGACCAATGAGAGATATCGCCCTCGATAAACTGAAATTGCGAAAAATCCGTCTGCAGCGTATTAACGAGCGAGGAAATCGATGGCATGATAATATCCGCCGTAGGCAACGGCATGTTCTGGATGACGGGCTTGTATAAAGTGTGGACGGGTAATGTGCGGAGGTAATTTTTCTTCCAATAGACCGACTAGGTATTCTTCGTAACGGTCAAAATAGGTGCCCATACTGCCACCAAACACAACAACGTCCGGCTGTGAAAGGGGGATAATCGCTAAAAATCCACGCGAAATGCGATCAGCGATATGACGCCACTGGCGCTTGCTGGTGATTTCGTTGGCATATTTGCCGTAGGTTTCGTAAATGGCGCGCCCACTTGCAAAACTTTCCCATTCGCACACGCGACCGTCAAATTCCACGAGCATCTGGCCGCCCTCGCTGTAACGCATGCCTGGGTTGATATCACCATCAGTGATAAACCCGGTGCCAATACCCGTACTGACGGTTACGTACAGCACTGATGGATATATTGTCTTCATCATTCGTGCTTCGGCAAGACCAGCTAAATTAGCATCATTGTCGACCAGAATGGGTGCACTGTTGAAGATAGAGCCAAGCTCTTTTTTGATGTCAAAATTGCGCCACCCAAGGTTTTTACACCACAGGGCGATATCGTTCTTGATAATGCCCGGAAGTGCAATTGAAACAGCATCGACCCGCCCTTTTATCGGTAAGCTTTCAAGGGCTTCGCGCAGCAATGCAATGTATTTTACTGTGTTTTTTGGTGTTGGAAATTTGAAGTGCGCTTTCATTTCCCCTTTGTTTGTAAATGCGGCAACAAGTGTTTTTGTGCCCCCTGTATCAACCGTAACAATCATAGTTCTAGTGTAGCATATTGATGGCTATCGTGTTGAGGAGCCAAAATAGGTAAAAACCTTGCATTGTTAATCAAAATAGAGTATAATATAGAAAAGTATATATTTGCAGGAGATGAAAGGTAACGCATGATGAATAAGCAACAATCTGGATCAGTCGTATCATTTGTGATTGTTGGCGTATTGCTGGCTATTTTGGTGGTTGGTGGCATCGTTCTTTCACAACGACGCGGTGCTGATCATGCAGTAGAGCAGGGGCAAACGGCGGGCGAGCCAACTGCCGACCCAGAAGAGACTGCCAATAATGAAGGCAATGACAACGGCGCTTCAACAGATCAAAATGCCGATCAAGATGCTGACAAACAGGCGCAAGAGGAAGAAAAACAAGCTGAAGAACAGCGTAAAAAAGAAGCAGCTGAAGCTGCCGAGCGCGAACGTGTTGCCGCACAAGAAGCTGCTGAGCAAGAAGCTGCCCAAGCTGCAGAAAACAACGGCCCAATGGCACGGACAGGTGGTGGCGACGTTCACGCAGGTGAATTACCTGAAACTGGTCCTGTTGAAGACTTCTTAATGATGACGGTTGGCTTGATCGCCATCGCAGGATCTGGCTACGTGTACTACCACTTTGGCTACGGCCGCAAGTAGCTCGCGTCGTTTCTC
Source organism: Saccharimonadales bacterium (SeqCode) (assembly GCA_052103595.1). Classification (GTDB taxonomy): domain Bacteria; phylum Patescibacteriota; class Saccharimonadia; order Saccharimonadales; family Saccharimonadaceae; genus CAMEGH01. Next base: position 10,928 of record JBQEKC010000001.1, read on the forward strand.
TAGAAGCACTCCTCTTTACATCTGTTGCGTTATCCGATACAATGGAAGGTAAGTATCACGGTGTATTTTTTGCGCCTTGATAGAATATAAACGATAAGGAAGGAGTTTTAGTACCGCTTGCTCCAAAAAGCAACGTTACTAAGGAAACTTATGGCAAACGCCGCATTAACAATGGATGACCTGCTCGCTGGTGCAGACACGAGTGCAAAGCAGATCACTGCTGGTGAAGTTATCACCGGAACTGTATTAAGTCTAAAAAAACACGAGGTATTGATTGACCTCGGTGCACAAGGTGTTGGATTTGTTCCACGCCGTGAAGTTGGGTTCTCACGCAACATCGCTGAAGGTGACGAAGTGACTGCCAGCGTGGTTGACACGGAACTTGATAACGGCATGAGCTTGCTCAGTCTTCGCAAAGCCGCAAAAGACCGCGGTTGGGAAGAAGTTGCTGTGAAGCTTGAAGCGGGTGATATCATCGAAGTGCAACCATACGACGCAAACCGTGGTGGTTTGTTGGTTGAATACGAAGGTGTACGCGGGTTCCTCCCAGTATCACAACTTTCTGCTGAACATTACCCACGTGTTGGCTCAAGCGACAAAGATGAAATTTTGCAACGTTTGAACAACTTGGTTGGCAAAGATATGAAGGTTCGCATCCTTGATGCAGACCGCAAAGCAAACAAGCTTATCTTCAGCGAAAAAGAAGCTGTCAAAGACGGCTTGGCTGAACGCTTTGAAAAACTCGCTGTTGGCGACGAAGTAGAAGGTGTTGCAACTGGTGTTGTCGACTTTGGTGTCTTCGTAAACGTTGAAGGTATCGAAGGTTTGGTGCATATCTCGGAAATTAGCTGGGAACGCGTGAACAACCCTGGTGAATACGTGAAGGTTGGTCAAACAATCAAGGCGAAAATCATCGCAATTGATAAAGACCGCTTGAGCTTGAGTATGAAGCAATTGACCCAAGACCCATGGCTGACTGAGGTAGAAAACTTCAACAAGGGCGATAAGGTTGAAGGTACCGTTACGCGCATTACGCCGTTTGGCGCATTCGTGCAAATTAGCCCAGCAATCGAAGCATTGGTACACATTTCTGAACTTGGCGGTGCAAACGCAGCTGACCCAGAAAAGGTATTTACGCTCAACGAACGCAAGGAATTTGTGATTCTTGATATCGACAAAGATAGTCGAAAAATTAGCCTTGGCTTAGGCAACAAAAAATAATAATAGTGCGCGGGTGAAACTCCCGCGTTGAAGCCGCGCAACAGGGTTGTAGCGGGAAGAAGGAGTTTATGTATGCAAGAGAAAATCGTTTCTATTGGTGATTCAATTACAGTAGGGGAGCTTGCGGAGACTCTAAATCTACCTGTTACAACTCTGGTTGGCGAGTTGTTTAAGAATGGTATTGCTGCCACAATCAACCAAAAAATTGATTTTGAAACAGCCACGATCATTGTAGAAGAGCTCGGCATTGATGCTAAACTAGAACGCAAAGAAAGCGAAGCGGCTATACCAACACGTGCTGCGTACCACGTATCAGAAAACGCGGTAGAGCGTCCGCCAATTGTTGCCGTCATGGGTCACGTTGACCACGGAAAGACTAGCTTGCTTGACGCATTGCTCGATACTGAAGTAGTGGAAGGCGAAGCTGGCGGTATTACGCAGCACATTAGTGCCTATCAAACGCAAAAAAATGGTCGCGCAATTACCTTGCTTGATACGCCAGGGCACGAAGCCTTTGCAGCACTTCGCCAGCACGGTGCGGTGCTAACCGACGTAGTGATTATTGTCGTAGCTGCGGATGACGGCGTGAAGCCACAAACTGTAGAAGCAATTCGTTTTGCACGCAACGCGAATGCCAAAATTGTGGTGGCTATCAACAAAATGGACAAAGACACCGCAAATCCACAGCTCGTAAAAACCCAGCTGGCGACCGAACACGGCTTGAACCCAGAAGAATGGGGTGGCGACGCAATTATGATTGAAGTAAGCGCCAAAAAGCGCACCAACCTTGATAAGCTACTTGAAAGTGTCTTGCTGATTGCCGACATGGAAGAGCTCAAAGCCGACGTTGACGTGCCAGCCCGCGGTTTGGTAATTGAAGCGCACAAAGAAGTCGGCAAAGGTTCGGTTGTAAACTTGCTGATTGAGCAGGGTGAACTTGCGCCGGGCAAATTTATTGTAGCGGGCGCGACGTACGGCAAAATTCGTACCTTGCTTGATTACAAAAATGACACGCTCAAGAAAGCCGGCCCTTCAACACCAGTAACGGTAACGGGTTTTAAGCAATTGCCGCAATTTGGTGATACATTTGTTGCTGCCAAGAACGAAAAAGATGCTCGTCATATGGCAGAAAAGAATCGCCTTGAGCAAGAAAAAGCAGCCGCAAGCACGAATGTGACAGGGGCTGACTTGCTCAAACGTATGAACCAACAGCATGACAGCCAAGAATTTAACGTGATTGTAAAGGCCGATGTACAAGGCTCGCTAACGAGCGTCATGGACAGCTTGCGCCTGGTTGATACAGATGGCGCGGTAACGCTTCGTATCGTCGGTAGCGGCATTGGTAATATTAGCGAAAATGATGTTCGTTTGGCGGCCGACGAAAAGACGATTGTGTACGGCTTTAACGTTGATTTGCCGCCGGCAGTGAAGCGTTTGGCGGCACGCGACAAGGTGAATGTACGCCTATACAATATTATCTATGAGCTGCTTGATGATGCACGCCAAAGTATGGAAGCGTTGCTTGCGCCAGAGGTAGTCGAAACTGAAATCGGCACGCTGAAGGTGAAGGGTGTCTTCCGCACGACAAAAGAAGAAATTATTGCCGGCGGTGAAGTGCTAAGCGGAAAAATTGCCGCAGGCCTGCTTGTGCGTGTTCATCGAGGTGACAAGGTAGTGGCTGAAGCCGAGGTATCAAAAGTACAGCGCCAGCAGCAAGAAGCGAAAGAAGTATTTGAAGGCGAAATGTGTGGGCTTAGCCTAAAGACGCAAAAGAAACTGCAGCTTGAAGAAGGTGATACGCTCGAATTCTTCACGCGCGAACTCGTCAAACGAACACTCAGCTAATATGCTACAATAGAGACAAGGAGAAACCATGTTTAAACTAGATGATAAATTCTTAGAAGAAATTGGACTAAATAATCTTCCTGCAGAACAAAAGCAGGCTTTTCTGGAGCAAGTGTACGCCTCTTTGGAAGAGCGAGTTGGAGCACGCTTGAGCGAAGGGCTTACCGATGCGCAGTTTGAAGAGTTTGAAGGTATCATCGATCGTGATGCGATCAAGGTGTCAGCTTGGTTGGCGGCACACGTGCCAAACTTCCAACAAGACGCAGCGTTTGTGCAACTGCAACAAACTTCTGGCGCATCAGCTGATGATGCAGCATTGCAGGCTGAATACGCTGCAACAAAGTGGCTTGAAGTAAACCGCCCGAACTATCGTGACGTTGTTGCGCAGGTAATGCAAGAGCTTCGTGCTGAAATTACGCAAAACCGTGACGCAATTTTGGCTTCCACACAACAATAACACCAACAATTGATAAAAATAGCTCCCCATCAGCGGGAGCTATTTTTTATAAGAGATAACGGCTAGGCGCGCAATCCGTGCAGGAAATCAGCTACCGCAACGGTTTTTCCTGCTGGTGAGACTAACTCGTCAATGGCGAGGAGTGAGCCGTCTTTGCAGGTGATAGTTGTTTCGTCGGGTGCTGTTGTGGTGTGCGCTTTGGTGATAATACGCGCCTGCTCGTAGAAGGGGAGTCGTGTTTTTGGAAATCCAAGGTGTGCTCGAATCCGGCGCTCTAGCTCTTCAGCGGTATATTCTACTGGCTGAACGGACGTTTGCTCTTTTGAAAGAAGCGCGCAATAAGTGGCGCTGTCGTCATCTTGCGGCGTTGGTAAAAGTGATCCGTCAAGAATTACAGGCAGGACACGTACAAGCTCCTGAGCGCCTTCTTGGGCGAGTGCGGTGTACAGACTTGGCTTCGTTTCATTGCCTTGAAGTGGGTGATGCGTTTGGCTGTAGACGGCGCCGGCGTCCATGCGTGCATCGAGCTGCATAATTGAAACACCAGTTGCTTTGTCGCCGTTGATAATCGCGCTTTCAATCGGGGTTGGGCCACGATAGTGCGGCAATAGTGATGGGTGTACGTTAATAATTCCGGGCGTAAATAAATTTATCACGCGTTGCGGGATAATACGCCCGTAGCTTACTAGCACGGCAGCTGGCTGATTGAACATTGCAATAAAATCTATCAGTTCGTCGGTTGTAGTCGGCTGCAGTACAGCGATGTCATGTTCAAGTGCATAGGTTTTTACTTTTGGTGCGGTATCTTTGCCGCTACGGCCACGACGTGCATCAGGTTTGGTAATCACGCCGCCTACCGAAAAACCAGCTTCTACTAGAGCTTGCAAACTGGCGAGGCTAAAATCCTCAGTCCCAAAGAAGAGTATTGTCTTTGATGTCTGTGTCATAATCAAGTGGTTGCAAATCACCCTTGTCGTCGAGGGTATAGAACGCCTTTGGTTCGTCTTTAATGTGGTCGATAAATACAATGCCGTTGGTGTGGTCGATCTCATGCTGCAAGACCCGAGCAAGGAACCCTTCGGCTTTAACACGAATCGTTTCACCTTGTTCGTTGGTGGCTTTGACGCGCACCTTGCTGTAGCGGGGAACTTTGCCATAGACTTTCTTTACACTTAAGCAGCCTTCGTAGTCGTAGGTAATTTTTCCTTCGTATTTGACGATCTCTGGGTTAATGAGTGCGATAAAGGTCTTGTCATCTTTATCTTCAAAGTTGCTGCGCACAACAACCACGCGATCAAGTCGGTCAATTTGTACTGCGGCAAGTGCGGCGCTAATTTCGTGGGGACGAGAATTTTCCCAGTCAATCGCAGCGCTCGTCATATCAGCGACAAGTTTGTGAGTTTCTTCGGTGATCACATGCACTTTTTGTGATTTTTCGCGCAGATGATCATTCGGTAAATAGATAATATCGTCTTTTTTCATTCTTTTTCAGTATACGCTAGTTTGCGCAAAAATAACAGAGGTTACCAACCGTATTTGCTTGAAAGGACAACTGCGCTATCTTGTTCACGCCCATAGCTAAGGCGATATTTTGTGCAAACAGCTGTGGTGGCGTGGCACTGGTTGTTGTTTTCGAGATACGAAATGTAACTGTATTGTGTTGCGCTGGTACCAGTTCCCCAGGCGAAAGAATTTTTTGCAGTACTGGTGGCCGACGGCGAAATGAATGCAGTTGCGGGTAAATTAAGGTCTCGCGTTAAAAAATTAAGCACGGTGGCTGATTCGCCAATAACTGCATCGCGTGGTGGATAGGTGCCAGTTTTTTCGTAGTAAGCTTCGAGCGAATTCTGAATAACGGCTGCGTCGCTTTCACGTTCTTTGTCGCGAGAACTTTTTTGCAATCCTGCATAGCCAACTGACGTAATGCCCGCCAGAATAGAAATTGTCACGATCACTACAATGATCTCGACAATAGTGAAGGCAGCGTTTTTTCTCATGTTTTCATCCTAGCAAATCAAGGGGAGAAGCACAAGCGTGTTACAGAAGGCTAAGTGGGTCAAGCTCAAATTGCCAGTAGGTTGCTGGAAGATGGGCGGCAAGTGCGCTTAAGTGTTGGCGAGTGGGTGATTTAGCAATAATGTTCCAACGATATGTGCCATGTTGCTTTTCGTAAAAAGCAGGTGCCGGACCAAAGAAGCGTACATCGTTTGCAGCAGCTTGTTTGAGTGTTTTGCTCAATGTACGCGCGTTTTTAATGGCTGCAGCTTCAGTTTTGTAGGTACAGGTAAAACGTGCTAAATAGGTAAACGGCGGGAAGTGTCCACGTTGCCGTTTGGTCAGGGCGCTCTCGTAGAACGCTTCGTAGTTTTGGGTAATGCCATGGACAACCGCGGGGTGGGTAGGCCGGTAGCTTTGCACGATAACGGCTGTCTCATTGCTATTGCGGCCTACGCGACCAACTGCTTGAGCGAGGAGCTGAAACGTTCGTTCACTTGCGGTGTAGTCGGGAAGCGCGAGCCCTGCGTCTGCTTGCACGACACATACCATCGAAAGATGTGGCAGATCGATCCCTTTTGCAACAACTTGTGTACCGATAATAATGTCAATCGTTCCGTCGTACAGTTCGTCATAGCGCTGTTCAACAGTAGTGTTTTGTTCAATGTCGCCGTCAAATCGAACAATATTTTTGTTCGGATAGCGCTTACGAAGTTCTGTCTCGATAAGCTTGGTGCCAATGCCTTTATGGACAATATCAACATCGCCGCATTCTGGACAACTTGTTGGAACTCGCATTGAGAAGCCAGTAATATGGCTCATAAGAAGGTGCTTATCGGCGTGGAGCGTTAAGGGTAGGTCGGTGTCTGGGTCAAGCGCCATCCAGCCGCAATTACTACAGAGGGTCGTGGCAGTGGTACCTCGGCGGTTGTGGAACATAAGTACTTGCTCGCCTTTTGCAAGCGTCTCATCGATATTTTTAAGCGCCGCGTCAGACAAGAAACGATGCTGAGTAAAGGCAGTGCGCTTTGTCATGTCAATCGTGGTAATGGTCGGCTTTCGCGCTGTTTGCGCAGTAGAGGGTAGTCGCAAAATTGGCGCACCAGCCTTTTCGGCAAGATAATATTCTGCTACGGGCGGCGTGGCGCTACCAAACACTGCTCGGGCATTTTTGTGTTCACGCGCTAAAATGGTTGCTACGCGCAAGCTTGAATAGCGAGGTTGCTGTTCTTGTTTGTAGCTTGGTTCGTGGAATTCATCGAGCGCAATCATCCCCACGTCACGGAGCGGCAAAAACAGTGCTGAGCGTGGCCCGATAACAATTTTTGGTGTATCAGAGCGTAGCGCCTGTTGCCATACAAGGTGCCGTTCAGCTTCAGTTTGTTTTGAGTGGGTGACAAGGACGTTGTCGCCAAAGGTGTGGCGAAACTCATCGACAATTTGCGAGGTAAGGGCAATTTCTGGCACTAAGATGATCGAGGACTTTCCGGCATCGAATAACTTTTGTGCACATTCGATATACACGAGTGTTTTACCAGACCCAGTCACACCAAACAAAAGCTGAGTAGTCGCTGTGTTTGCGAGGATGGAATCGATCGCAGTTTGTTGTTCGGTGGTTGGCGTACGGGGGTGAATTGTGCGAATTGCTGCAGGGGCCGGGGTAGTTCGGGCATGGCGTTTTTTAGTAATACCTGTTGGCAAGATCGAGCTAAGGACACTTGAAAGATGTGTTTGATAATACTGAGCAATCCAGCGAGCGGTAGCAAGAAGCGGTGCTGGAAGCGGCGTTTCTTCAACGATTGCGGTAATAGGGCGGCATTCAAACGGCGGTTTCGCGACGGTTTGTAGCACAACACCAACGATTGTTTGTTTGCCAACAGGCACGGTCACGATGGTGCCGTTTGGTAATGACGCTTCGGTTGCATACGTAAAAAATTCGGCGTCACCGCGCACGCGTTTAATAGGGGCAACCTCAACATACTGCATGTTGTTTAGTATAGCACTCGTTCAGAATCCGCCGCCAAGCTGGTACAATAAAACATATGTATTTCAAAAATAGAAACGAGGCAGGGTTGCAACTTGCGGCAACGCTCGGCGAAAAATATCGTTATGAAGACTGTGCGGTCATCGCGCTCAATGATGGTGCCGTTATGGTGGCCGAGCCAATCGCAGCAGAGCTGCACAGCGTTCTTACGATGCTGCTGATTGAAAATATCGAAGTACCCGGCGAAGGGCTCTCAATCGGTGGTCTTAGCCAAGCTGGCGCTTTTACGTATAACGGCATGTTATCGGCAGGTGAGGTAGAAGGCTACCGACAGGAATTCTTTGGCTATTTTGAAGAGCAAAAACGCGAAGCTATGGGGCGCATTAATCGCCTTCTTGGTGACGGTGGCTTGATTGATAAAGATTTACTTCGTGGGCGCAATATTATTTTGGTTTCGGATGGGTTTGCCGATGCGGCGTCGCTCGATGTCGCACTCGATTTTTTGAAGCCAATCAAAACCAAAAAATTGATTATTGCGACGCCAACAGCCAGTGTTCCAGCGGTTGACCGCCTGCACCTTTTCGCCGATGAATTGCAAGTGCTTGATGTAAAAGCCAATTTTATGGGTGTCAACCATTATTATGACGAAAACGACATTCCAACACATGAAGAAACCGTCAAAAAGATTAACGATATTATTCTTAACTGGCGCTAAGAAGCCTGGCCCGCTGCGGCTTGAGAATTCTGCACATGTTGTGTAAAATGAAAAGAAGATAGGTGGTAACCAAATGTTAGATATTTTCATCACTTCACGAGTCCGTCGCAAAATCGTCGTTGTATACGCCAAGTATCCCGACTTTAAAACGCATGTACGTGGCCTGGCGAAATTGATTAAAGAAGACCCGGGCAACATTCAGCGCGAACTGAAGCGCCTGGAAAAAGTTGGCTTTTTGCACAGCGAAAAGCAGGGGAATACGAAGATTTATTCGACCAACAAAAGCTTTGTGATTTTTAAAGAGCTGCAGGGGATTGTGATTAAATCGCAGCAGCAATCATCTCGCCCAAAACGACCAAACACAGGGTTATAAATGACGTTATTTGAGCGAATCTTAGCCGCTCGTGGATTAACTGGCGCCGACGCGTCGGTTTTTTTGCAGCCAGATTACGCAGCCGCAAAAGGCGATCCGTACCTGTTGCCCGACATGCAAAAGGCAGTTGATCGCTTGAAAATCGCCCTTGCCAACAACGAGCGTGTGGTGATTTATGGCGATTACGATATTGATGGTTTGAGCGCTACCACGTTGTTGCTCGACGGCTTTTCGTCGTTTGGGTTTACGAACCTTGATGCGTTTATTCCCAATCGCTTCGTGGAAGGCTACGGCCTTACGATGGGCGCGGTTGATAAGCTCAAAGCCATGGGCGCCGAGCTGGTCGTAACGGTGGACTGCGGCAGCTTGAGTCATGCAGAAATTGCCTACGCCAGCGAACTCGGCATCGATACCATCGTCACCGACCACCACAATGTGGCCGATACGCCGCCGCCAAGCATTGCCGCGATTAACCCAAAATTCCCGGGGCACGACTATCCGTTTCGCGATTTGGCGGGCGTGGGCGTGGCGTTCAAGCTGATTCAGGCGATGCAATCTGCGTTTGACGGCCTGCCGAATGGGCACGAAAAATGGCTGCTTGATTTGGTCGCGCTCGGGACGGTGTGCGACATTGTAACCCTAGTGGGTGAAAACCGTGCCAACGTATATTGGGGCTTAGAAGTGATGAAAAAGCAGCGCCGTACCGGGCTAAAAGCGCTGATGGCGGTGGCCGGTGTGGAGCGATTAAAGCTTGATGCGCGCGCACTTGGCTTTGGGCTGGGGCCGCGCATGAATGCGGCGGGGCGGCTTGAAACTGCGCAGCACGCGCTGGATATGCTGGTGGCGGAAGACCCAGAAGTTGCGCTGGAACGCGCCCAGTATTTGGATGAATTAAACGTGCGCCGCAAAGGTTTGCAGCAATCTATTTTTGAAGAAGCCTGCGAACAGGCCGAGCAAATGCTGGATGATGACGTGTTGGTGGTGAGCGGCAAAGATTGGAACCACGGCGTGATTGGAATTGTGGCGGCAAAATTGCTTGAACGCTACCAAAAACCAACCTACGTGCTGGAAGAACAATCCAACGGCGAAGCAAAAGGTAGCGCGCGCAGCTTTGGCGAATTTAGCGCTGCCGACGCTATTCGTTTTGCAGATGACGTTATTACCAAAGGCGGCGGGCACGGCGCGGCGGCGGGCGTGACGCTCCCGGTGAAAAATATTCCGGCTTTCCGCAAAAAGGTGAACGAATTTTACGCAGCAAAACAGTTCAAAAACCAGCTGGCGTATTTATTGCCAAAAGCCGATGTCGAAATTGATTCGCTAGCAGAAGTAAACGAAGCGCTGATTATGGATATTCTCTCGCTCGAACCGTTCGGCAACGCCAACCCCGAGCCAATTTTGCGGCTGCAAAACGCAAAAGTCGTGGGGCAGCGGCGCATGGGTGCTGACGGCCAGCACGTAAAATTACGCGTGCAAGATGCCGACAAGCGCACGATTGAAATGCTGGCATTTTCTGCGCCAGAAGCATTTTTTAAAGAAGTGGGCAGTAATGTATCGCTGTGGTTCCAGCCTGGCATGAATGAATGGAACGGGCGCCGATCGGTGGAGGGGCGGCTGTTGCATTTGGAAGATGCTTAAGCTTGCAAATATATTGTAGCAGTGAATAATGAAGTGATCGGTTACCCGCAAAAAAATATTTTTGCGCCGAAACAGTAGAGGTGAGTTGGATGAGTTCCTACAGAGTTATTCAAACGGAGATTCTGCATCCGGATGAGTATGGATATATCGAGCCGAAAAAACGGGTCGTGTTCACCGGTTCAAAGTCTGCGTGTGATTCGTATGTCTATGATGAGGAGATGCACTCGCATTGGGGTGGACCGCGTGTCAACCTGCGAATCGAACCAGCCTAGATGCCACACCGTCCTATCCCGTCCCGAGGTTGAAGCCCGCAAGATTGCAACATCTTAGCGCACGTGCTCCTTCGGGGCGGGTTTTACTTTTTCAAAACTTCATTCCTACAAATATCTTGCCACCAAAACTCATATCTGTTATAATCGAGTTCATATGGTAGAAGTTACACGTAAAGATCAGAAGGAAGCGAACGAAAACATTATTCGTCGTTTCAACCGCAAGGTACTACAGAGTGGTGTTCTTGCGAGTGCTAAATCAAGCATGCGATTTAGCAAGCCAATCAGCAAAACAGAGCGCCGCAAAAGTGCAATCGTACGCCGCGCCCGCAAAGCTGACAAGCTACAAAAAATGCGCCTAGGGATGCGTTAAGCCAATGACGCTGAAAGAGCGTATCCAAAACGACATGAAAGCCGCTCTTCTGGGCGGCAATCGTTTTGAGGGTGAGGTGCTACGCAACCTAAAAGCGGCAATCCTAAACGAAGAAGTAAATAGCGGCCGTCGTGATGAAGGCTTGGGCGACGATGACGTTGAAACGCTTATCGCCCGCGAAGTGAAAAAGCGCAAGGAGAGTATTGCGCTTTACGAACAAAACGACCGCGCAGAACTTGCCAAAAACGAGCAAGACGAAATTGACGTTTTGAAGACGTATTTACCTGAAGAACTTGGCGAAGACGATATTCGCCAGTTGGTTCAAGCGGTAATTGCCGAAACGGGTGCTTCGTCACCACAACAAATGGGGCAAGTAATTGGTGCGGTAAAGGCAAAAGCTGGCACAGCAGCAGATGGCGCAATGGTTGCGCGCATCACAAAAGAAGAACTAACCAAGTAGAGGAAGATTCCAGAAATGATTTTATTATTTGGTCCAACTGGTGCCGGAAAAAGCGTGCAAGGGCAAATGCTAGCTGCACGTATGGGTTGGAAGTGGCTTTCAACCGGTGAAATGCTGCGCGATAGCAACGACCCAGAAGTGATTCGCGTGCTAAAAAGCGGTGAGCTGGTCAGCGACGAACTGACCTACGAAGTGTTTGACAAAGCAATTCAAGATGCTAAAGCAAAAAAGTTCCCACGCACGATCGTGGACGGCTTCCCGCGCACAAAAGAACAAGCCGAGTGGCTCGCGCAGTACATCAAGGAAAACAACGAACAGATTGACGTGGTTGTAACGCTTGAAGTGCCAGAGCATGAAATTATGAATCGGCTTGAAAAGCGCGCTCGTATGGAAGACACACCCGAAACGATCGCACGCCGCATGACGATTTATCGCCAAAAAATGTACCCAATTTTGGGTGAGTTTGCTGACAGTGGTATCAAGATTGTTCATATTGAAGGAACCGGCACCGCTGGTGAAGTGCACGACAAAATCTACGACGAAGTCGAGAAGGTATGCAGCTAGTCACCGGACAAAAAACGCCAGCGCAACTTGACGCTATGCGTAAAGGCGGTAAAATTTTGGCGCAAATTTACGCTGATGTGCGCGAATTTGTGCATCCTGGTGTAACCGAGCTTGCCGTGAATGATTTTGTGTCGGAGAAAATCAAGGAATACGGCGCTACGCCGACCTACCGCGAACCGGTGCCAGATTTTCCAGGGGTGATTTGCATCAGTACAAATGATGAAATCGTTCATAGTGTCCCAACCGACTATGCCTTTGAAATGGGCGATGTGGTGAGTTTTGACCTTGTGATTACTTACAAATCGATGAAAACCGACAGCGCCTTTACGATGGTGGTAGGTGAGGAACCAAAAGGTGCCATAAAGCATTTGCTGCGCGCTACCGAGCAAAGTTTGTACGCTGGAATTGACGCAATTCACGGCGACGGCACAACCACAAACGAAATCGGCACTGCGATCGAAGCCGTGCTAAAAAAGGCTAAAGTAGGAATTATTCGCGAACTGGTTGGCCATGGCGTGGGGCTGCAAATGCACATGCCACCAGACGTACCAAATTTCCGTATTCGCGGCGCAGGCACAACACTGCACGCCGGCGACACGATTGCGATTGAGCCAATGGCAACGCTTGGTGGCGAGCGTATTGTTACCGATAAAGAAGATGGATGGACGATTCGCTCGAAAGACGGTAGTTTGGCTGCGCATTTTGAACATACAGTGTTGATTACTGAAGACGGTGCAGAAATCTTAACGACGCTGTAGATTTTTATGCGGCTTGCAGCAATGCGGTAACGCGCCGCCCAATTGCTTCGGATGGCTCGAGCACGATTGCTTGGCCATTCGCTAAATCTACGATCACATCTTTAATCCAATGATAATGCGTGCAGCCAAGCACAATCACGTCAGCCCCTTGCGCGAGCAGGGGGTTGATGACGTTTTTGATGTGCGTTTCGTTGAGCGTATTTTGCTCGATGCGCTCGGCCCAGTCGCTGCAATCGGGTTCAAGGACGGTGAGCGCCTGGCTATACGCGGTTTTGAGCGTGTGATATCGCTCGCTGGCAAGCGTGGCTGGCGTGGCGCACACAGCAATAACGCCAGAGGTCGTGGCGGTGCTGGCGGTTTTTATCATCGGTTCGATGCCAATAAATTTTTGCGCTGGGTAACGGCTGCGCAAGTAGTCGATGGCGTGTGCGGTGGCGGTGTTGCAGGCAAGGATAATGACGTCACAGCTTTGCTGCAATAATGGTTGAATTGCCGCTTCCGTGAGTGTGCGAACACGTTCGGGCGATTTACTGCCGTACGGCACATTCGGCTTGTCGTTCACGGTACTAATTTCGGCCGCCGGAAAGGTAACAGCCAGCGCTGCCGCTACCGCTTCGCCGCCAATGCCGCTATCAAAAACACCTAATTTCATCTTGCTATTGTACCACTTGCCAAAAAGTTGGAAAAAACTTACATAAGCGGTATAATGCAAAGTATGCAAGATACCTCTAAATATGCCGTCGGTATTGATATCGGGACAACGAAAGTACGTTGTGTCGTCGGACATGTTGATGTGCAGACAGGAATTCCTACGATTGTTGGCGTAGGCGAAGTGCCAAATGCTGGCATGCGAAAAGGAACCGTGGTAAATCTTTCGGGGCCAAGCACGGCGATTGATGCAGCGCTGGGTGAAGCTGAACGTATGAGTGGCTATCAGGTTGACGCGGCCTCAATGAGTATTAACGGTGCGCATATTTTAAGTACAAAAGCAGATGGCATGATTGCGGTTACTTCAGCAGGGAATGAAGTTGCAGACGACGACATTGCCCGCGTTGAAGAAGTTGCGACCACTGGAAAAGTGCCTGCAAATCGCACCATCTTAGAAATGATTCCGTTTAGTTATCGGCTTGATGGGCAAGACGGCATCAAGGATCCTATCGGCATGACCGGGACTCGCCTTGAGATTAACGCAAATGTGATTTCTGCACTGAGTCCACACGTGACAAACCTTGAAAAAGCCGCAGAGCAAGCTTCGGTGCATCCAAACGCGATTGTACCAAGTGTTGTAGCGGCAGCGCGCGCAGTGCTGAACGAGCAGCAACAAGAAAACGGCGTGGCGGTGATTGATTTTGGTGGTGCTACTACTAGCTTGGCGATCTATGAAGAAGGCGAACTACAATACGTTTCGGTGATTCCTGTGGGGAGTAATAATATTACAAACGACCTCGCTATTGGCCTTAAAACTGATCCAGAAATTGCTGAACAAGTGAAGTTGCAGCATGCTTCTGCGGTTGTTCGCCCAGAAGATAAAAAAGTCACCGTCAAGCACGAAAAAGAAACGTTCGAATTTAGCACGAACGATATCGACGAAATTGTTGAAGCGCGCTTGGAAGAAATTTTTGAAGCGTTGAACGAAGAGCTCAAAAAAGCTGGCCGCAAAGGCAAATTGCCAAACGGCGTGGTGATTGTTGGCGGCGGCGCTGGCCTAAAGAATTTGGTAGAATACGCCAAAAACTCACTCGAATTGGCCGTTAAAAAAGGCGTGCCAAAAGGGTTTGGCGGCGTGGCCGACCAATTAGAAAACCCGCGTTTTGCCGCAGCAGTTGGCCTGATGTTTAGCGACATGCAGCAGCCAGCACACGGTGGAAAACCGGGCGGCGGATCGAAAAAATCCGGCGGCGTTGATTTACATAATACGAAAACTAAAATTGGCTCATTCTTCGATCGCTTTCGGGCGTCTTGATTGCTGATGATAGCATTGATATACTAAAAGAAGATTAGAATTAGTGGGAGAGGTCATTAGATGCCTGAAGTGAAACCAAGCGAAATACAAACATTTGCCAGTATTAAAGTAGTCGGTGTCGGTGGCGCCGGAGGCTCGGCAGTCAATCGAATGAAAGAAGCCGGCCTTGGCAACGTACAATTTATTGCCATGAACACCGATGCGCAGGCGCTGCATAACAGTAAAGCTGATATTAAAATTCACCTTGGCCACGATACAACTGGTGGGCTTGGTGCAGGTGCTGATCCGTCGGTAGGCGAGCAAGCGGCGAACGAATCTCGTGATGAAATCAAAGATGCGCTTGAGGGCGCGGATATGGTATTTGTGACGATCGGTGCTGGTGGCGGTACCGGTTCTGGTGCTGGGCACGTGGTGGCAGAAATCGCCCGTGAAATGGGCATCTTAGTGGTTGGTGTTGCGACAAAGCCGTTTAGCTTTGAAGGCGAAAAACGTCGTCAAAATGCCGAATGGGCAACTGCACACCTTGGTCGTCAAGTTGATACACTTATCACCATTCCAAACGATCGATTACTCCAAACGATCGATCGCCGCACACCACTCCTTGAAACCTTCAAGATTGCGGACGACGTACTGCGCCAAGGTGTGCAGGGTATTTCGGAACTGATTACCGAACATGGCTTGATCAACCTCGACTTTGCCGACGTAAAGGCGATTATGAGTAATGCTGGTTCAGCACTTATGGGTATTGGCCGTGCAAGTGGTGAAGAACGTGCGGCGTTGGCAGCACAACAAGCGATTGAATCACCACTGATTGAAGTGTCAATCGACGGCGCGAAGGGCGTGCTCTTCAATGTTACTGGTGGCTACGACATGAGCATGTCAGAAATCCAAGAAGCAGCCGAAATCATTACTAGTGCGGTTTCACCAGATGCGAATATTATCTTCGGTGCAACCTTGAAGCCAGATCTTGAAGATGAGCTGATTATTACCGTGATTGCGACTGGTTTTGATAGCGAATACTTCGACGAACAAGTTTCACAAATGACAATGCCTGGCGCTGCGCCAACACAAGACGCAGAACCGACGCCAGCCGCTATTGAAGATGCGGAAGTTGAAAGCGTTAATATGGATCTTGACCAAACCAACGCGGCTGCAGAATTTGCTTCAGATGACACACAGGATATTTGGGGCCAATCACCGCAGCAGGTAGAGGAAGACGATGAGTCTGACATGCCGGCATTTTTGCGACGACGCAAAAAGCAGAAATCAGAGGAGTAATAACGAACAATGAGTAGCCAAGATTACCGCATTGGCGACAGTAAAGTGCTTGAATCTCGCGAAGTAAGCGATGGTAACGCCATTCGCCGTCGTCGCGAGACACTTGATGGTAAATACCGATTTACCACATACGAACGTGTCGAGCGACCAAATCTTGCGGTGGTAAAAAAGAATGGCGAGCGTGAACTATTTGATCGCGAAAAGCTTTCAAACGCAATTAAACACTCGGTTGGAAAGTTCTTCTCTTCAGAGGTTGAAGTTGAGCGTATTATTAACGATATCGAAAACGCAATTTATGCCATTGGTGAGCTTGAGGTGACATCGTATACCATTGGCGACATCGTACTAGATGTGCTCGCAAACAAAAGTGAAGTTGCTTACGTACGATTTGCTAGTGTGTATCAAGATTTTAAAACTCTTGATGAGTTTGAAAAAATCTTGGCACAGCGCCGCGAGTTAAACCAAAAACAAGAGCAATCGCAACAATCATGAGGGCGCGCATCATCTACCGTGAACAAAGTGAACAGGCTCGTGCCGTTGATGAGTTTATCCACGAATATGAACGCCGACTTGGGCGTACGGTTGAAACGATCGATCCAGATACGCCGGAAGGCGCAGATATCTGCCGCTTGTACGGAATCGTAGAGTATCCTACGGTGCTTGCGACGGCAAATGATGGGTCGCTATTACAAATGTGGCGAGGCGTGCCGTTGCCGTTAATTGATGAGGTAAGTTACTATGACCAAGCTAATTGAATTTTTTACACACCACGACAAAAAAGTGCGTGACAACCGCTGGATTTTTGGCAGTATGTTGGTTGGTGCGCTGCTAAGCTTGCTTGCGTCGTTTGTGCTTTCGGTAGAAGCGGTGGAGTTGGCGGCAAATCCAAATGCTGATTTGGCGTGTAGCATTAATATTATTCTTAACTGCGCCACGGTTGGTGTGCACGAAAGCGCACATATGTTTGGCTTCCCAAATAGCTTTTTGGGCTTGATAGCTGAACCGGTCGTTATTACCGTGGCAATTGCTGGCCTGGCAGGCGTAAAGTTCCCACGACTGTTTATGTTTGCCGCGCAAGTAGGGTATAGCCTTGGGTTTATTTTTGCGCTTGTGCTATTTTACATCAGTATGTTTATTATCCAGGCGCTGTGTCCATGGTGCTTGCTCGTTACGCTTACAACAACATTCGTATTCTTTGCAATGACACGGTACAATATCCGCGAAAATAATCTTTATCTTCCAAAAAAGGTGCAACGAACGTTTGAAAATTTTGTAGCCAAGGATTACGATAAACTGCTTTTGTGGACGCTGGTTATTCTGATGTTTGCTAGTATTATTCTCAAATACGGCAACGCACTCTTTACATTCTAAATTGCGCCAGCATACTAAACTTGGTATAATACAAGCAAACGTTTGAGCGGCTATCACCCGCGAGTTTTGGGAAGAACAGCAACTGCTTACTAGACCCCAACGTGCACGCCACGACAGAGCGAACAACTGAGTGCGAAAAGGTAATCCCTTCTTCGAAACTGGATGGTACCGTCTGGGGCAACCCGGATTCCAGTGGTGAAGAAGGGATTTTATATTTTTAGTAAATAAGGAGTTGGCATGAAATTCAAACACGGAACCCGCCGTCGCGCGCTTGCATACGAACAAGA
Organism: Saccharimonadales bacterium (SeqCode); assembly: GCA_052103595.1. Lineage (GTDB taxonomy): Bacteria > Patescibacteriota > Saccharimonadia > Saccharimonadales > Saccharimonadaceae > CAMEGH01. The sequence goes on from JBQEKC010000001.1 coordinate 28,476, forward strand.
TTGGGTGCAGCGCTGGAAGGAAAACGATACATTTAACAAATCGGTTGAGCAGCGCTCGGCGGATGACGCTTATGTATTTTACGACGGCCCGCCGTTCATTACCGGTGTGCCGCACCACGGTACGCTCCTAAGTAGTATCGTAAAGGATGCCGTGCCGCGCTACTGGACAATGAAGGGCAAGCGCGTCGAGCGCCGTTGGGGCTGGGATTGCCACGGCTTGCCGGCAGAAAACTTTGTTGAAAAGCAACTGAATATTACCGATCGGCGCCAAATTGTTACGAACAGCGATGAGCCTGCGCCGCTCGACAAAGACGGCAACAAGCTCGAAACCATCAGCCTTGAAACCTACATCAACAAAGCGCGCGAAAGTATGGTCGCCAACAGCGAAACATGGGAAGGGGTGATTGACCGAATTGGCCGCTGGGTTGATTTTAAGGGTGCGTATCGCACCATGGACAAAACATTCATGGAAAGTGTGTGGTGGGCGTTTAAAAAGCTGTACGAAGACGGCAAAATTTACGAGGGCGAGAAGGTGTTGATGTACGATACTAAGTTTGCCACGCCGGTCAGCAAAAATGAAGTGACGATGGATAACGATGCGTATCAAACCGTGACTGATCCGAGCGTGTACGTAAAGTTTAAGCTTGAAGGTGGCGCTACGCTACTTGCCTGGAGCACTACGCCGTGGACGTTGCCAGCAAACTTGATGTTAGCGGTAAACCCAGATTTGACGTACTGCGAAGTGAAAGTGGGCGATGAGCAGTTTATTCTGGCAGAAGAGGCATTCGAGCGGGTGCTACAAGACGAAAAACATAAACCACTCGAATACGAAGTGCTACGTTCATTTGCGGGTAGCGAATTGGTTGGCAAAAAATATACGCCAATCGACACAGAATCTACCTGGCCTACAAACGACGCCGTACACAAAGTGTATGCGGCAGATTTTGTTTCGCACGAATCTGGTACAGGCATCGTGCACGTCGCGCCAGCCTATGGTGAGGATGACTTCGAGCTTGCCAAAAGCATGGGTGTGGGTGCCTTCCATGTGATCGACGACAATGGCTTTTATACCGACACACGCTACAAAGGGCTTGAGGTGTGGGATAACAACAAATTTATCGCCAAAGATTTGAAAGAACGCGGCGCCATCTGGAAAATCGACTACATCCGCCACGAATACCCGTTCAATCCTCGCAGCAAACAGCGCATTATGTACCGCGCGATTCCAAGTTGGTTTTTTGCCATCCAGGGCCAAAAACCACTGATGTTGGAGCAAAACGAAAACATCAACTGGTTTCCGCCACACTTAAAACACGGCCGTTTTCATAAAAATATCGAGCAGGCGCCTGATTGGAATCTATCGCGCGACCGTTTTTGGGCCACAGCGATGCCGGTATGGAAGGGCGATAAAGGCAGCGTAAAAGTTATCGGTAGCTACGCCGAGCTAAAGGAACTTAGCGGCGTCGAGCTAGAAGATTACCACCGTCCATGGGTGGACGACATCACCTTTGATATCGACGGCGAAACCTTTACGCGTGTCGATAAAGTGCTGGATTGCTGGTTTGAAAGCGGCTCGATGCCGTTTGCGCAGTTCCATTATCCGTTCGAAAATAAGGCAAAATTCGAGGCCAACTTTCCGGGCGATTTCATTGTGGAATACGTAGGACAGGTACGCGCGTGGTTTTATTATGTGCACGCCGTAAATACTGCGCTGGCAGACGCTGGCGCCTTTGGTGAAACGGCCAAAAAAGGCCACAAAAACGCTTTTAAAAACGTGATTACCACGGGCGTCGTGGCCGGCAACGATGGCCGCAAAATGAGCAAGTCGCTCGGTAATTTTACCGATCCAAACGAACTGATGGATAAATTTAGCGGCGACAGTTTGCGCTTTTTGCTGCTAAACAGCCCGCTCCTTAACGGCGAAGATTTTAGCCTGCAAGACAAAGACGTCGGCGACGTGGCGCGCAAGCTTAGTATGGTGTGGAACATGTATGATTTCTTCACGATGTATGCGGAAGTTGACGGCTGGGAATATCACGCCGAAAAGGCGACGGATATCAACCCAGACGACGTTTCAAACCCGCTTGATATTTGGATTATCAGCCGCGTTCATCAGCTAAACGAACGCATCACAAAACACATGGATGAATACAATATTCCCGACGCTATGGCTGATATTTTGCCATTTTTGGACGACGCCAGCAACTGGTATGTGCGCCGTAGTCGCCGCCGTTTTTGGAAGAGCGAAGACGACGGGGACAAAAACGAAGCGTACAAAACCCTGCATTATGTGCTGCTAAAACTGAGCCTACTTTTGGCGCCATTTACGCCATTTTTGGCCGAAGAACTGTACCACAATTTGGGCGGTAAAAACGAATCGGTGCACCTTGAAGATTGGCCAACAAACTACGCGGTGAACCAGGCGGTGCTTGATGACATGAGTGAAGTTCGCGGGCTGATTAACGAAGGCTTAAGCCAGCGCGCCAAAGAAGGTGTAAAAGTGCGCCAGCCACTGCAAACCTTTACGATTTGTGGCCAAAACGCGCAAAAAATTGCCAGCTACGAAGACGTTTTTGCAGAAGAATTGAACGTAAAATCGGTGCAGTTTGATTCGTCCACAAAAACGCAAGACGCGCGCAAAACCACCGAAGGATCGCTTGATTTTGCCATCACGCCAGCACTAAAGCGCGAAGGCTTGATGCGCGAAGTGGTGCGCCACGTGCAGGCGGCGCGCAAAAAAGCCGGGCTAAATGTGGACGACCGAATTGCACTACAGCTAACGGCAGAAGACGAAGATCTGCAGGCGGCTATTGCTGAACACACGACCGTGATCGAACAAGAAACGTTGGGCGCGCTCACAGAGGCGCTAGAAGATGCACTCTACACAACAGACGCAAAAATCGAAGGCATGGTGCTGGCTATCGCGCTATCGAAGGCGTAATAGTTACTAAAAGATGCTCACCTCGCAATAATTGGTGCCGAGTTGGGCGTAAAATCTTATTTATAGTGAACACTAGAGGCTGATATGATGCCAATGATGGGGAAGCGAGAGGGCAAGTTCTACCGTTTTGGCATGCGCCCGCCGGCGCCAAGGCACGCGTCAAGCGAATCATAACCAGTAAAGTTTCTGGTTTGGTTGTAGTATGTCGTGCCTGGTGCGTGGCAAATGCCGTTTCGGCTGAGCTTTACGACTCCGTACGAGCTTGGCGCAGGTTGAGGTGGCGGCGATTAACCACCTACACCACGCCGATGAATACAAGGCGTACAATATTGGTACAGGCAAGGGCGTTTCGGTGTTAGAACTGATTACGGCGTTTGGCGAAGCGGCGGGCGAGCCGGTTCCGTACGAGATAGTGGCGCGGCGGCCAGGCGACGTGGCGGCGTGTTATGCCAACCCTGCATTGGCCGAGCGTGAACTTGGCTGGAAGGCCGAGCTAGATATTCGCCAGGCGTGCGAAGATAGCTGGCGCTGGCAATCCCAAAACCCAGGCGGTTATCGCTTGTGATTGATTTGTTTACTAGAGTAGCGTATACTATAAACCAAATCTGATATAACATCGCATGTGGAGTGTGATAAGGAAGAGCGGGCAATAGATAGTATGGGAATGAATATTCGACAACCAAAGCGACTAAGTAGGACGCTGATAAGTTTTGTCGCAGTTTTTGCACTGATTATGCAACCGTTTTGGGAAATTAGCTTCCCAGCGGCCTTCGCGGTTAGTAGCAATATTGCAAAGATTGAATTAGAGGCGGGGGCTTCTCAAGAAGTTAAGGTTGACACTCGATCAGCTCAAGTGCCTGAGCAGTCAGCAGTAAATCCAGAAATTACCGCACTTAAACCTGTATTGTGGAGTGGCGATAACTACAAGGGCATTAGTATCGACACAAGGTTTGTTAATGTGACAGACCTTCAGGGTGCAACAATTACTGTTAACCGCGCAGGTGGTTCTACAGTTACAAAGACAATGAAGCAGGCACGAATTGATGCTATAAACGCAGCAAACGGTGCTGCATTGTCGCTTACAGTGCCATTTACTATTCAGGAAATGACATATAGCGAGGCTGATAGTGGTTCCTGGAGTCTGCCAAGTACTAAAGAATGGACTACCGCTACAGCGCCAATCTCGGTAGAAATTAGCTTTGTTTTTGCAGATAGCAGCAAGAATGTTAACGAAACAGCTCAAATGAATAACAGGGGTATTGATTATATCTCGCTCCTTCCACCAGTTGATAGCACTCCACAAACTACACTGGTAACACCTACTGGTGTTGTTGGTAGTAAGTTTAAGATTACTGGAACCGCCACAGATAACGAAGCACTTAATCGTGTTTATGTACAGCTGGTGAACCGTGAAGATCACAAGCGATATGGCGGAACCACAGTTGGCCTAATCGGTAAGGGCGTAGAAGCTGATTGGTCTGTTGAATATGATACGAAGAAACAGAATCTACCAGAGGGTCGTTACGCGGCTCACGTAGCAGTGGTAGATATGAAAGGAAACACAAGTTCCCAGGGCTGGTCGGAGAATTTTGTTGTCGATACTACTGGCCCGGTGTTTAACAGTGTTTCACCGACAACTGGCACGGCAATCAATAAAGATTTTACTGTTACTGCTGACGTAACTGATAAAGAAGTTGGTGTTCAAAAAATTGCACTATACGTGATTAATACAGAGACAAACAAGAAAGCTCGTGAGTATGCAATGACGAAAGGTGCTGATAATAAATGGTCTGCGAATGTAAAACTCGCTGATCTCAATGGAGATGCAACATATGACTTACGCTTCCGTGCCGTTGATAGCGTTAATAATGTAACGCATCACAATAATAGAGGCGGAGCTTATCTTGTAACTGTCGATACTACTGCTCCGGAAGCCTTGCTAACATCTACTGATATGAACCCAACCGAACTGACGGTTGGTATCGAAGATGCGCACCCGCAGGGAACGTATGCAGTAAATGTGTACACAAAAGATCGTCAACTAAAGGGAACGATTTGTCGAGGAGATTTTGGAGTAGGCGAGACGTCTAGGTCGTGTACAACAGACGTAGAAGTTTTTAAATCACTATCTGACGGTGAGTATTACTTCAAGGCAAATGTTGTCGATGCAGTGGGTAATAACTCGGCACATGGCGAAGATACAACGGCAATACATCCGTTTACGATTGACCGCACTGCGCCAACAGTTTCTGTAAAGACTGGTGCTGGCGACTCAGTCGGCACACACCCGTACTACTCAAAAATCAGCTTTAAGTTGTACGACAAAAACAAGAACCTTAAAGAGGTTGAACTAAATGGCCAAACGTATGTACGTGGTGGTGAATGGAATGACCTTAACTGGCAAAATATCCAAAAAAGCCACTTGATAGAAGGCGAGAACACAATTATTGTGCGCGACAAGGTGGGTAACGAATCGTCGCTTGAGTTTGAGTATGACGTGACTGCGCCAAAAGTGCTAAGCTTGACACATTCAAATAATAATGACAATACGCTTGTAAACACTAACGTTACTTCAACGCTACGAGTAAGCGAACCTATCCAAACACCAGCGGGCTGGGCTGCCGTTCCGGGTTCAGACAATACCGAATTTACCAAAGTAAGCACGGCAAATAATAAAGGCACAGTTACAATTACCGACCGCGCGCGCAACATATCGTCGTTCTTTTTTGAAGTAAAACGTATCGACACAACTGAACCAACCTTTAGCGTGCAAGACGGCCAATTTTTGCAGACAACCAGCCACACGGTAACTATCTTTGAAAATAACATTAGCCACGTAGAGGTAAACGGCCAGCGCGTACAACACGCCGGCAATAAGCCATATACTATTACACTAAACGGCGAGGACAGCTACACAATAGTTGCGTACGACAAGGCCGGCAACAGCAATACTGTAACAGTGGTGCTTGATGCGACTGCACCAGCTGCGATGCTTAATATGGCAAATGGCGAGGTTACAAATGGCGCAACAAACTTTATTGTTAGTGCGGCAGATGGCGGCGCTGGATTGCGTAACGTTGCGGCGATTATTACCAACAGCGAAGGTGTAGCGATGCGGCCAACGTGCGTAAATGACGCAATTGGCGGGCTTGCAAGTTACAATCTTGAGTGCGATCTTTCCGGCTTAGCAGATGACGTATACACCATTTACGGCCACGCTATCGATCGTGCCGGTAACCGTATTGGCTTTAGTGAAGTGAACATTACAATTGACCGCACGACTGGCGCTAATACTGAGAGCGAAGGCAGCGGCGGTGGTAAGACGTTCACTCCAGTTAACGCTAGTCCTCTCAATGCAGAGCCTCTTACTATTATGTCGCGCGGGCTTGATTCGCCACTCACGGCAACAACTTCGGCGGCAACATTAAGTGGTGTATTTGGCCTTTCAATAGCAACGGCACTTGCGCAAACGGCCACAACGCCACAAACCCAAGCAATTACCTCTGCTAACGAAGAGGTTCTTGGGCTAAACACCGGCGTAAGCGAAGGAAGTGTACTTGGTGCTAGCACCGAAGCAGACGAAGGATGGTCGCTCGTGAATGCAGCTGCGGCAGTTCTTACGACATTCCTTAGCCTTGTAGCTTTGGCTGGTCTTCGCCGTAAAACGGGCGAAGAGGGCGGCCGCTCAGCACTGCGCGTCTTTACAATTATTCCGGCAGCAGTGGCTATTGTCGCGTTTTTTGCCACCGAAACACTTTCGGCACAGATGACATGGGTAAACCTTTGGACATGGCTTTTTGCGGCGGCGGTTGTTTTGCAGATTATTTTGCTCGCACTTGCCCGACGTTCGCCAGAACACGAATAACAGTTTTTTCGGCCAAAGAACCTCTCTTGACGGGAGGTTCTTTTTTGTGAATGATATGCTATACTAACGACAAATGATAAAAAACAAACAGTCGCAAAAAAAGGCACCACGTTCGCCCCTTCGCCAGCGGTTTCATTTGTTGTTTGTGCCACATGCGCAAAATCAATACCGCCCGCACGCCACCAGAAGTTCGTGGCTTTTGGTGCTTTTTTTGTTTATTTTTGCGGCGCCGTTGTTGCAAAATTTGGTTCAAACTGGGGGTGTGCTTGGCCGTACGGTAGATATTTCGGCCGAAACATTGATTGCTTCAACCAATAAAACGCGTGCGCAACACGATCGTCCAGCGTTGGTAGTAAACGATAAACTTACTGATGCAGCTGAGCAAAAAGCTCGCGATATGCTCGAACATCAATACTGGGCACACACATCAGACGAAGGTCTTGACCCGTGGCACTGGGTGAAGCAATCAGGCTACGAATACGCAGTAGCAGGGGAGAATCTTGCAAAAGATTTCAGCACGGCAGATGCTGTAGTAACGGCCTGGATGAACTCGCCAGAGCACCGCAAGAACGTGTTAGATGAACGATATCATGATGTGGGTGTCGCGGTAGTGGACGGTAAGTTCCAAGGGAAAACGGCAACGATTGTCGTGGCACTTTATGGCGCAGAGCGTACATCGCTTTCTGCAGCTGCGGCGCAAGCGTTATCACAGCCCGCCATGCTTGCCGCACAACATGGTTCACTAAGCGTTATGGCGCGCATGGGGGTTGGTTTGCAATCGCTCACGCCAACCGCACTTGCGTCGCTTATCATCTTGTTGATACTTTCGGTCGTATCGCTCATTGCGCATGCGTATCGCGCAAAATTACCGCTTTCTATTCGCCAAAGTTGGCGCAAGCACCATGGTCTGTATAAGGCCGTTCTCTCTGTTGGAATGGCCGGATTAATCATCCTACTGTTCGGTGGCGGGCAAATTTAACTGTATTCTCAATTCAACGCGTCAGTGGTACTATAAGAGTAACAATAAGGAGGCGTATGAAACGTATTATCACAAGTGTATTGATGGCTGGATGTGTAGGCATGCTGTTTGCTGTTGGCTTTGGTGCACCAGCACAAGCATGGTCACCGCAGATAAAAGGCGGCGAAACGGTTACGATCAAAAAAGATGAAACACATAAAGGTTCCCTGTATGTAACAGGTGACAGCGTAAAAATTGACGGAACAGTTGAAGGCGATGTGTACTGCGGAGCACGAACCGTAGAGATTACTGGTACGATTGAAGGTAGTGTTTCGTGTGCGGCACAAGAACTGAAAGTGAGCGGAACGGTTGAACAGGGTGTTCGTTTGGCGGGGCAGGACGTTGCGATTGAAGGTGTCGTGAACGGCGATGTATCTGTTGCAGGGCAGATTGTCCAAGTTGCTGAAGCAGCTCGTGTAGGTGGCGATGTGAACGGCTACGCACAGGCAGTTACGATTGACGGTGTAGTGCAAGGCGGGCTTCGCTTGGGCGCCGAGAAGATGACGCTCAACGGTACCGTTGGCGCAGCAAGCGACATCGTAACACAGTCACTGACATTTGGTGAAAATGGCCAGTTTAAGAGTAATCTTGATTACAGTGCTAGCCAAGAACTCTCTATAAATGACGGCAACGTTGCGGGTGACGTAACCTACAACACACAAGAAGCAACCGCCACAAGTAGCGATATGCTGATGACCTTAGCGCTCATTGCCGGTACTTTTATTTTTACTGGCATGGTAATTGCAGCAGCGTTACCGCAGTTTGTCGAACGTTCAAGTCGTCGTGCGAAGGGCGCATTTGGCCAAACGCTGCTAGCGGGAAGTGCGGTTGTTTTTGTGACGCCAATCGTAGCAACGCTCTTTTTGATTAGCTACTTTGGCATGTTCCTTGGCATCGTACTCCTGTTCGTGTGGGCGGTAACACTAATGTTAAGCGGCGTGTTCTTCGCGTACTATCTTGGCGCAATTATTCTACAAAACAGCCAAAACATCCTTGTGCGCATGCTGTGTGGGCTTGTGCTACTTGCGGCGCTCTGGTTGATTCCAATCGTGCAGATTATTGCCATTTTTGCCACGATTATTGTTGGAACAGGCCTGCTTGTGCGCACACTCTTTGATGGGCAGTTTGATAATTTCCGCTACACGCTCGCGCCATTGCCACCAAAACCAGCAATGCCAGTTGCACTGGGTGGTGAGCCAAAGAAGGCAGATCTTGAAACACCTCGTCCTATCGCAAAAAAGACTACGATAAAAAAGGCCACGACCAAGAAGCCTGGTACAAAAAAGAAAACACCACCGAAAGAGAAAAAGTAAATAATAAAACGCCCGCACTAATGGGCGTTTTATCTTAGGTGCTGATAGCTAAAAGAGGGGAGTATTGACTTTTATTACTTTTTATGCTAATATATAGACATATTGAATGTAAAAACAAAAAAGACACTATGAGTTTATTTCACCGCTCCCCACGATTTAATCCAATTGATCCACTTGGTGATGGACTTGGCGATGCGATTGCCCGAGAACGCGCCGAGCCAGAGCATATCGATCTCACCGAAAGCGTGAATAGTCACGACCTCGAACATCAATGGGATATGATCCATCAAGATCTCACAAAAGATCCGTTGTGGTTTCACGAAGATTGATATACTAGCTATATGGATGTTTCCGATGAACAGTTTGACCAACTCATTACCAAGGCGATGGATGAGCTTCCGCAGGAATATATCAAAAACCTGAACAATATTGCGATCGTGCAAGCCGACGAGCCAACCGACGAGCAGAAGTATAAAATGCATATTGATGGTAATAGCTTGCTCTTAGGGTTGTATGAAGGTATTCCGCTCACGCAGCGGGGGAATGGCTATACGTTTGTGTTGCCAGATAAAATCACGCTCTTTAAGCTGCCGCTTTTAGCAGTCTCTCGTGATGAGGCAGACTTTTACCAGCACATTAAGCGAACGTTGTGGCATGAAATGGCGCATTTTTATGGATTAAGCCATGCCGACATGGACGCACGGATGGATTCGCGCGACCATTCGGCCTAAAGATGGTACAATTATAAGCATGAACATTACAAAAGCTATTATCCCTGTTGCTGGCTGGGGAACGCGCCGTCTACCGGTGACAAAGGCCATCGAAAAATGTATGATGCCAATCGGGAACCGCCCGGTGGTTGATTATGTTGTGCAAGATGCAATTTTGGCCGGTATTACTGATTTCTACTTTGTCGTTAATAGCGAAGATACTCAGCTTGAAAAATATTACACACGCAACCAAAAACTCGAACAACACCTTGAATTTAGCGGTAAGCCAGAATATTTGCGCTATGTGATGCCGCCAGTCAACATCAAGTTTTACTACATTGATCAAGACGTTTCTAGTAAATATGGTACGGCCATACCGGTAGGGATGTGTCTGCCGTATATCAAACCAGGTGAGTCTGTTGCAGTGTTGATGGGGGATGATTTTATCTACAACCAAGACGGCAGTTCGGAGTTAGCGAACCTTATTCGACAAACGCCGGAGAATGGCTGTTCAATGCTCGCCACGCAGATTGACCAGCGAGCTGTTGAGCGCTACGGGGTGATCGAGTTTGACCAAAATGGTAACTATTACCAAATGGTAGAGCATCCAAAGCCAGAAGAGGCTCCAAGTAATCTTATCAACATCAGTAAGTATATTTTTAACTACGACTTGCTTCAAGCGACGGCTTCATACGCAAATGTGGATATTACTGGCGAATATCGCATCACCGAACCAATCAACCAGTACGTAATGACGGGTGGACAGATGAACGTTGTGCAGGCGCGGGGGCAGTATCTTGATGCTGGTGATGCGTACAGCTGGCTGTATGCCAATCGTGTTATCTTAGGGCAATAGGGGCATTGCCACAAAGCGCTAAAACGCTTGCTTTTTCTGAAAAATGATATAAAGCTATTGATTTTTTAACGTATTTATGCTAATATAGCAACATACTCAAGAAATAATAGTAACCCACGAAGGAATTATTCATGTCAGAAAAAGCACCACGACCTCAGGCTTCAAACAACGAAACACTTGAAGTCGACGCTAATCACTACGAAACAGTGAATGAGTTTATGGACGTACGTCCAAGCCAGCCAGAAGGCACCCCAGATACCAACCCGGATGAATGGGCGCGATACGAAAAGGTGATGGCAGATGACGCTGCAAAGCAAGAAGCTGCAGTTGAAACTGACCCAGAAACACAGACGCTGTATGAAGGTTTGTCTCTAAAGGATCTTGCAGAGCTTGCCCGCGATGCAAATGCAAGTGGCGACAAAAGCGTTTCACTTGAAGCTCAGGCGCACATCGAAGACCGCCTCAATGCAGCGGTTGAATCTGGTCAAATTAGTGACGAAGGTGCCATGAACCACCTTGAAATGCTAACAAAAATTATGGGTGACACTACGGGCACTGATGCAGCTGAAACAGTAGCGCCAGCCGGTCCAATGACACTTGAAGCGGCAAAAGCACAAGCACCTGGCGGTGTAGAAATCCCAGAGACTTCACCAAAAGAATCAGAGTCGCTTACTGACGAAGAAAAAGCTGAGCTAGAGGCTCGCGCTGAACGTGCCAAAGAGCGTGAAGCGAAGAACACCGAAGCCGCTAAAGAGATGGCCGACGCTGCAATCAACGAAGTTGAAAAAGAACTTTCGACAGATGACGAAGCAGTAGCCGAACAAAAGTCAGAACGTAGTGTTAATGCACAGTTCCAATACGATCAGGGATACAAAAAGCGAAAAGCTAATATCGAGAACATGAGGACAGACGATCCTGACACCTTTAACGCGATGCCAGACACAAGTCACGAATCATGGAACGGTGTTGCAGATGACGTGAAAGAAGCTTTCCTTGAAGGTGTGTCTGATGCTCGCCAAGAAGCAATCGATACTGCTCACGAAGAAGCGCTTGCAGAAAATGAAGCGCGTGAACAGCAGCAGTCGCCAGAAGTTGCTACTGCTGGCGCAGCAGTCGCTGAACTCGAAAACGAGATGAACGAAGAAGCTGAAGCGGGTGAGGAAGGTATGCAAACTCGCATCGAACGCACCAAGAAAGCCTTGAAAGAGCTTGGTGAAGAAAAGGTAAGCAAAATGAAGTTGTGGTGGCGTGGTTTCCGTATTAAGCGCTACAACAAGAAAGCGCAACGTGCCGAGGCACAAGCAAAGAAGCTGAGCTCGGCTGAACTTGCCAAAAATATCGTTGATGAAGACGAGGCAGACAAAGAGCAGTAACTCTGATCTTTCCGTATAAATAGCAGCACTACGCTGCTATTTTGCTTTTTACACAAAAATAAGCTTTAGCTATTGACTTTTTTTATTTCTTATGCTAAATTAGTATTATAACAAAACAAAAAACAAACATAGTAAATAAATCATCTATGTCCATGAAAGGAATGAGCATCTATGTCAGAAACAGCACCAAAGCCAGCAGCTGAACAAGATAATCAATCAGAGCAGGTAAAAGAACACGCGAAGTTTAACGAAATATCGAATACTATTATCGATAAGTTCTACAGCGACGCTAACAACTTGAGCGACGAAGACCGCCAAGATATGGCAGAACAGATCTCACGGGATTTTCACCGTATTAGCCGCGAAAATGCAGGCAACGAAGAACTCATGAAAGAACGCCAGAAAGAGTACATCCGTGCGTTGATGTCTGAAGAAGTAAGCGGTATTGTTGAATCACAACCTGAAGCAGAAAAAAATGCTGACGTGGTAGAGCAAGACGCAGATCTTGAAAAAGCACCAGTAGCAAATCGCCCAGAAGGTGTACCGACGACAGCAGAAGTGCAAGAAGCGAAAGATGCAGTTGAAGAAGAGCCAGCTCGTGCAGGCGCTATTACACGTGCATGGGATTACCTTAACGTAAAGGCCGGTAACGGTATGTATCACGTTGGTAACTTTATAAACCGTAGTAAAAAGCGTAAAGAAGGTGAAAGCGACGCACAATACGAAAAGCGCATGAAGCGCAACGGTAAAATCGCGACGATTAGTGCGGTTGCGATCGGTGCTGCAGGTGTCTACTTGAAGACACGCGGTCTTGGTGACTTTAATAGCGGTGGCGCAACCGAAGAAGCGCTTAACGCAAACGGCGGCGGCGCCGAAGGTCTTGGTGATCTTCCTGGCGCTAGCGATGGTAGCTACGATATTGACGATCCAACTCGTGATATGGCTCCAGGTGAAACAGCGGGCCGGGGTGGCGAAACTGATACCAACGTAACTGACTATGACGGTTCATTCGAAGGTACCATGTTTGATGGCTACGACCCAAGCGAAGATGTCTTTAACGCAGAAGGTAAGACATTGCCAAACAACTGGGGTCCTGGTGTTCCAACGGAACTTTCTCCAGATGCACAATTTGAAATCGCTGGTCTTGATGAAATTACTGAAGGTAGTTGGTCAAAATCTCCAGAACAGTTGGCGACCGCTGCTGCAGAGTTTGGGCTTGATGGCTTTAACACTTCAAATATCGAAGAGATGGCTGAACAGATGAAGAACGACCCTAACTTTGCCCAAGACGTACACGCACAGATGCTTGATATCTTGAACGCAGACAACACGACAATTAGCGAAGGTGCTCGCCTTGAACCAGGTACCTACGGTAGCTATTACGAAACAATGGTTGATGGCGACGGTGTCATCAGCTACGACGACGTGATTGAATCTGAAGGTGGTTCGGTTATCCGTATCGAACGCACACTTGAAGACGGCACGACAAAGGTGATCGAATTGAAGCGCGAATGTGGTGGTCAGGTAGTTCACCGCATCCCAACAGAAGAAATCGTTCCACAAGGTGGCGGATACGCACCAGTTGAATCAATGAAGGATGCTGAAGGTACTGGCGGCGGTAAAGTAGAAGCTGAAGGTACTGGCGGTAAATCTGAGGAAAAGTCAGCTGAAAAGGCAGACGAAAAAGCCGAAGAGAAGTCAACTGAAAAGGCGGACGAGAAATCTGAGGAAAAAGCCGAAGAGAAGGCTGAAGAGAAATCAGACGAGAAGTCAGAAGAAAAAGCTGAAGAGAAATCTGAGGAAAAGTCTGAAGAGAAGGCTGAAGAAAAAGCCGAAGAGAAGGCTGAAGAAAAAGGTGAAGAGAAAGATTGGGACTTGGTTCCAGACGAACCAGGCTGGACCGTGGACAACAACCTTTACGAACAAACTGAAGACCCAGACATCGTCGGTAACGGTACAGGAAGCCCTAACCTTGATCCAGGTGTTGCACCCGGTGAGCAGGTAGAAGGCATTACTGCCCCAGATGCAGTCGAAGGTAACGGCGGTACTCGTGAAGACCAAGGCGTTATCGACTACGGAAACGAAGGATACGATGGCGACGCAGCGGCCGAAGCTGACCTCAACCAAGATCACGGATCAGCAGTTGGTGAAGCTACTCCAGAGCCAGGCGGAACCACTCCAGATAATCCAGGACAAGAAATAACCAACCCATTCTAAGGTAAGAAACATAAAGGAGAAAGATAATGAAGTCACAAGAAGCAACCATTAAAATGCCAAAGCTATCAATGCGATTAGCAGCGGTTATGGCAGTCGGTGCTGCTACCATCATCACTGGAGTTTCAGCCCTTGCATGGGGTCCTGAGCGCCCAACCTTTACCGGTGAAAACCCAGCAGATTACGTTACGTTCAACTCAATGACGAACAACGCGAAAGTTGGTGACGAACGAAACTTCGTTCGTATCCGTGAAGCCGGCACTGGCAACTACGTGAACGAAATGAAACTTGAACCAAACAAAGAGTACGAAGTTTCTACATTCTATCACAATAACGCAAAAGATAGCTTGAACGAAAGTGGTAAGGGCATCGCAAAAGATACTACCCTGAAGTTCCAGGCACCATCAATCGTAAAGGTTGGTGAACGCGGTACCATCAGCAGTACCATTACAGCAAGTAACGCACAGCCAAACAAAGTATGGGATGAAGCATTTGTAACAACTGATACCGATCTTGCCCTCCGTTATGTACCAGGCTCAGCTCGGGTAAACAGCAACGGTGCAGTGAACGGTCAAGTTCTTCCAGATGAAGTCTTTACGACTGGTACACTCCTAGGTTACGACAGTTTGAACGGTGACCTTCCTGGTTGTACACAATACTCAGGTTTCGTTACCTACAAGATTAAAACCGATGCTCCAAACTTTACCCTTAAGAAGCAGGTAAGTAAAAAGGGTGAAGGTAACTGGCAAGATAAGATTGTTGCCAAGCTTGGTGAAGAAGTTGACTTCTTGATTAGCTACCAGAACACTGGTTCTACCCAACAAAAAGACGTTGTCATCAAAGATGCATTGCCAACTGGTATGACACACGTTCCTGGCTCAGTGAGCCTTGCAAACTCAGCTAACCCACAAGGTTCAGAAGCAAGCGATGCGATTTTCACCAATGGTGCAAACATCGGTGCATACGACCCTAAGGGTACAGCGTTCATCAAACTGAGCGCAAAGGTGAACGAAGAGCTTGAAAAGTGTGGTGTGAACGACCTCGTAAACCACGCAACAGCAATTACGCCAAACGGCAACAAACAGGATAACGCAATCGTAACGGTTGAAACTGAATGTGCCCCAGGTGAAACACCAGTAACTCCGACTACTCCAACTGAACTTCCACAAACTGGTCCAGCTGAAGTTATCCTAAGCCTTATTGGTATCGCCGCTTTGGCTGCTGGTATCGCTTACTGGTACAAGAGTCGCCAAGACTTGAAGAAAGCACTTGCCGAAGGTACAGATGCACACGCTGCAAAAAGTACTGCCGCAGATGCACCAAAACTTCTCAAGGCTCGCACTGACTCAAAATCAAGTGACGACAAAAAAGACTTCTAGTCGATAACTTGTAGAAAAAGCAAAGACCTCCTCGTATGAAGGAGGTCTTTCTTATTGCAAAGTAATCTTATATCTGTTACAATTGTTTAGATTGAATAATTAAATAAGAGGAAATCATGGCAAAGAAAGCAGTCATTAAAGTCGGCGGCAAGCAATACATTGTGGCCGAAAAAGAGACCCTCCTGGTGGACCTCCTCCCGGAAGGCACAAAAGAGCTCACGACTGAAGCATTGATGATTATCGACGGCGACAAAACAACCGTTGGTACTCCAACAGTAAAGGGCGTAAAAATTAGTGCGAAGGTAGTAGAGCCGCTCGTAAAGGGTGAAAAACTCCGCGTTATTCGCTACAAGAGTAAAAAACGTGTTCATAAAGAAATTGGGCACCGCCAAAAATACAGCAAGATTGAAATCGCAACAATCAAATAACAGCTACCCCGCCATCAACGGCGGGGTTTTGTTTTTTATCATAAAATAGTCCATGAAAATAACAATGCTCATGCTATAATAAAGGGAGCATGAGGGGAAACAAATAATGGCAACAGTTATTTCGGTAACGAACCAAAAAGGTGGAGTCGGCAAAACAACCAGCGCGGTGAATATTGCGTACTATTTGGCGAAAGCTGGTAAAAAGGTTTTGTTGGTTGATCTTGACCCGCAGGGAAACGCCACAAGTGGGCTCGGTATCGATAAAGAGAAGCTTGAAGGCACTATGAGCGAAGTAATGCTCGAGACAAAGCAGCTGCGCGACATTCTTATTAAAACTGATTTCAAAAATGTATGGCTGGCACCAAGTACGCCACATTTGGCAAACTCCGAGGTAGAGCTTGCTCAGGCACGCCGCCGGTTTACGCGGTTACGTAATGCTATCGATAACACGCCTAATTTTGACGTTGTGATTATCGATAGCCCACCAAGTCTTAGCCTGCTGACCGTGAATGGCTTGATTGCCGCGCGCTACGTACTTCTGCCAGTACAGGCAGAGTTTTATGCGCTCGAAGGGTTGGGGCAGCTACTTGAAACGATGAAGTTGGTGCGAAAAAGCATGAATCCAACACTCGATTTGTTGGGTGTATTGCCAACCATGGTAGACAGCCGCACCAGTTTAAGTCAGCAGGTGCACGAAGAAATTAAGAAGCACTTCCCAGGCAAGGTGTTTAAACAAACGATTCCACGTAATATTCGCCTGGCTGAAGCGCCAAGTCACGGCGTGCCAATTGGTGAATACGATCGCTGGAGTAAAGGTGCGCGCGCCTATAAAGCGGCCACCAAGGAGGTGCTAGACCGTGTCGGCTAAAAAACATGGGCTTGGGCGTGGGTTTAGCTCGCTGATTCCCGATGAGCTACTGGATGAATCGTTCGATCCAACTGCTACGCAAGACGAGCAGGTGAGTGATCTGCGTACTATTAAACTCAGCCAAATTACACCAGACCCAGACCAGCCACGCCGCCATTTTGACGAAACGGCGCTCGATATGTTGGCAGCTTCGGTGAAAGAGCATGGTATTTTGCAGCCAATCGTTGTGGTGCCAAAGGGTGATGGCTATATGATTGTTGCTGGTGAGCGACGCTGGCGAGCAGCACACCGAGCAGGGCTCGAAAAAATTCCGACTCTCGTGCGAACCTTAACCGATCAGCATAAACTTGAACTTTCTTTGATTGAGAATCTGCAACGTCATGATCTTAATCCACTTGAGACGGCAACCGCCTACATGAAGCTGCGCGACCAATTTAACATGACACTTGATGCGATTGCGCAACGTATGGGCGTACGTTCGGTAAGCACGGTGAGCAATAAGATGCGCCTTTTAAAGTTGCCAAACAGTGTAAAGAAGGCTGTCGCCGAAGGTAAAATAAGCGAAGGGCAAGCTCGTCCACTCATTGGCGTTGACCTAGCAATTGCTGAAGAACTAGTAGAAAGTATTGTAAAAGAAGGCTGGAGCGCTCGCAAAATTGAACAGATGGTGGTGCAGTTAAAAGACGGCGAAAAAGCCCCGAAGCCCGCTACAAAGCCTGCGGTCACCTTGCACGAAAACGAGGTAAAACGCCTCTCGAAACGCCTTGACGCCAATGTCAAGATTAGCAGCAACGCCAAAGGTGCTGGTCGCATTACGATTGCTTTTAAAAGTACCGAAGAACTTGAACGACTTGAAACTTTGTTGGCAGGTGAGAAGTAGCAAGTCAGTCTTCTTATAAAAATACCCGCTCACATTACTGAAGCGGGTATTTTTATAAAGAACGGACGTTAAAAGGTGCGAATGCCATTCAGCGGCCAAATGCGCACACCGACTGGTCCGACCACATCGTAAAAAGGTACGTAGCCAAGACCATTTCGTGAATCAAACGAGAAGTTTCCTTCGCGGTGATCACCCGACACAAACAACGAGCCGCCAGGGACAGTTACGTCAACTGATCCGCTGGTTGGTTTGCCAGGCTCACCACGATTCGCATCGTCTGGATTGAACCCATCAGGATGCTCATCGTTAATGACAGTATAAACCCCATTTTCAAGTACCACGCGCTCACCAGGAAAGGCGATAACGCGCTTTACGATATATTCGTCGTCGCTACCGACAGTATAATTAGGATTCTTAAATACAATGACTTGGCCGCGCTCAGGAATGTATTCTTTGTTTTGGAGTTGTGTTGCGGTTACCGCTAAACGGTTCACAATCAACCGATCACCCGTGTACATGGTTTTCTCCATACTCGGCCCCACCACAGAAAATGTCCGAAAAATAAACGTATTGATAAAAAGCGTACCGACTGCCACGCTGGCAACAAAAAAAAGGATGCCAAGACCATCTTTTACGGCAGGGTGTCGCTGGAGAAAACTTACACTCATCTTTACTTACTATACACCACATTTCGCCAGATTAATGCAAAAAGTACAGCATAATCATCTTTAATAAAACGCACAGGTTATGTATTATAGGTGGAGTAGTTATGAAAAAGAGCCCTTCTTCCATCGATGGATTTTCTCCGCGCCGACGTACCGGCGGGGCAGGTAGTTTACATCAGCCAAATCGAGAAAAAGCTGTTCCTAATACAAAAGCTACCATGCGTGAATTGCATGGCGGTAAGGATGTACAGCAGCCAAATCATGCCCGTCCACGGGTGGGGATTAGTCGTGGTGAAATTGATGAATCACTAAAGGGAATTGACGATCCGGACACTGATAAAAAAGGTCGCGTTCGTAAAACACCTGAACAGCGTGCTCGTCGTCGCAAACGCATTAAGCGTATTGTGTTGGCGTTGTTATTTATCCTTGTTCTTATTGGTGGATTTATTGGTGTGCGCGCACTGCTTGCAAGCAGCAAGATGTTCCAAGGAAACTTCTTTGATTTTGCGCAGAAAGCACCGCTCAAGCAGGACGAAAATGGCCGCTCAAACATTCTTGTGTTTGGGACATCAGAAGATAGCGAAGGTGGCGATCATCCAGGTGGTAATTTGACCGACTCAATTATGGTACTAAGTATTAACCAAGAGCAAAAGAATGCCTATATGATTAGCATTCCACGCGACTTATGGGTGAAGTACGAAACGGCTTGTTCGGCAGGGTACGAAGGGAAGATCAACGCAGCATACATGTGTGCAAGTGATGATGGCGCAAACGAAGAAGCTGGTGCCAAAGCTGTGCAACGCAAAGTTGGTGAAGTACTTGGACTTGATGTGCAATACTACGCCCACTTGAACAATAAAGTGGTTGCCGATACGGTAGATGCGCTTGGCGGCGTCGAAGTGACGATTGAAAGTGACGATCCGCGTGGTATTTATGATCCAAACTTTGACTGGCAGTGTAATCACCAGTGTAATATGGTCAATTACCAAAATGGTGAAGTGGCGCAACTTGATGGCGCGCACGCACTGGCGCTTGCGAGGGCGCGTAATGCGCAGGGCGGCTATGGACTTTCTGGCGGTAACTTTGATCGCGAAAAGAATCAGCAAAAAATTATGCGCGCTATTCAGGATAAAGCTATTAGCGCTGGCACCTTAATGAATTTTGGGAAGGTGACTGGACTGATTGATGCGCTTGGTAATAATCTTCGTACAAACTTTGAAATTAAAGAGGTCCGCACGCTTGCTGAACTTGGCCAAGAAGTATCGGGCGATAAGCTGCAATCACTTCCGCTTGAAGCTGAGGGTGAAAGTGTTGTGACAACTGGTGACTACATGGGGCAAAGTATTGTTCGCCCAGTGGAGGGCATCTATGATTACTCAGGCATTGCGTCGTACTTGCGTAAAAAGATGACGAACAATCCAATCTCACGCGAAGCGGCGCAGGTTGATGTGTATAACGCTTCTGGTGTTGCCGGTGCAGCGCAAGAAGAAGCTGACAAGCTTGAACAGCAAGGCTTTACCGTTGGCGTGATTGACAATGCACCAGAAGGAGCGACGGCGCTCTATCAAGTTGGTGAAGGTAATGACGCTACGAAAACAAAGCTACAAGAGCTGTATGGCGTGCAAGTAAGTGCCGGTGATCCACCGCTCTTGGCAACGGGTACAACAAAATTTGTGCTGATTGTTGGCGGTGCATCATAAAAAACACTCCCGTGGGTGTGGTATAATGGAGGAAGTTTATGGAGTTTTTGCGAGTTTCTCAACATAAAAATATTTTCAGCGAACTGCTGTATGTTTTGCTTAACCTTGCATTAGTGGCGGCGCTCTTTTTGCTGATTAATGTAAGTGGACAGATCGAATTAGCGCTCTTGCTGGTACTACTAAGTAAATGGCGCGTGCTTGCAGTGCGTATGCGGTATTGGCGAGCGAATGTTCTCGCAAACCTCGTTGATATTACGGTTGGATTTGGTGTGGTCGGACTACTTTATCTTGCCAGCACTGCACAGACGGCCTCTATTTTTTGGCTGCAACTGGCCGTTGCGGTGCTTTACGCTGTGTGGCTTATTGTGATCAAGCCGCTTTCAAGCAAAAAAGCAGTACTGCTTCAGGCGCTCGTAGGGTTGTTTGTTGGATCATGGGCAACGATGGCACTCTCACATATCATTCCGTTACCGCTTGTGGTGCTGCTATTGTTTATCGTTGGTTACGGAGCTGCGCGCCATACATTAACAGCACACGAAGAAGAGCAAACATCGTTCCTGAGTCTTGTTTTTGGGCTTTTGCTTGCCGAACTCGGCTGGGTGATGTTCCACTGGAATATTGGGTACGGGCTTGCTTCATTTGGTGATTTCAAACTTCCACAAGCAGCACTCTTTATGACGATGGGCGGCTTTGCGCTCGAACGAGTGTATGCTGCTTTGCAAGCAAAGAAATCGCCAGCCAGCCTTGAATATTTAGCACCTGTTGTATTTTGTGGTGCTGTCATGGCAGTGTTGCTGGTGTTTTTCAGTTCGGCCGGCACAGGTATTGTATAAACTGTTTGTTTTCAGCAAACATTCAGCTTGAATCTGTATGGTAAAAAGTGGAGGAATTATGCAAAAAAAGACAAAACGCACGAAACAAGTTGTTATCGTTACTATGGGCATACTATTAATTGCACTTGTGGGTGGCGGTATTGGCGCCTGGCTTGTGGCGGGAAGCGACAAAAGCGAACCCCTGACTTCGCTTCGTAACACTGAAGATGATGGCAATACTATTATGCTTGAATCTGAAGAGAGTATCGCCAAAGTCGCGCAAAAAATATCGCCAAGCGTCGTTTCAATTACGACAACTTCAAGCGGCCGCCAAATGCTCCAGCAGCAAGGTGCTGGTACGGGTATTATCGTGAGCAAAGATGGGTATGTTGTTACCAATAAGCATGTCGTGAGTGGTGCCCAGAAGGCGACCGTGTCGCTGTCTGATGGCGATATCTACGAGGATGTGACAGTAGTGGGCACCGACCCATTAAACGACATTGCCTTTCTAAAAATTAACGGCGCGTCTAACCTGACGCCAGCCGAAATCGGCGAATCAAGTACGCTTCGTATTGGCCAAACCGTCGTTGCGATCGGGAATTCGCTTGGTGAATTCCAAAACACCGTCACGAGCGGGATTGTTTCGGGTTTGGGGCGTCCCGTTGCGGCACAATCGGGTGATGGCCAAGGTGTTGAGTCGCTGACTGATTTGATTCAAACCGACGCCGCTATTAATCCTGGAAACTCAGGTGGCCCATTAGTGAATCTGGCGGGGCAAGTGGTTGGTATTAATACGGCCGTGGCGAGCGATGCGCAAGGGATTGGCTTTGCGATTCCATTCAATGCGGTAAAGGGAGTACTTTCAAGTGTACTTGAAACAGGACAAGTGGAGCGCGCCTATATCGGTGTGCGTTATGTAGACATTACGCCAGCCATTGCAAAAGAACGTAAACTATCGGTGAAACGTGGTGCACTGGTGGTGGGTAGTCAGGGTGAAGCTGCTGTTGAAAAAGATGGCCCAGCCGATAAAGCTGGCGTAAAAGAAGGTGATATCATTGTAAAAATTGGTGATTTAACGGTTGGCGAAAACGGCGGAATGAGTAGCCTTGTCGGGGAATATCGACCGGGTGCGAACGTCAAGGTGACAGTTCTGCGTGATGGGCGCGAGCAAGAACTTTCGTTGACGTTGGCGGCATATCAAGACGCTGCTGAAGCCGACGAAGCAGCGCAAGAAGCACCATCAAGTAATCGCGGCAACCAAACGCCATCATTGCGCGATCTCTTCGGATTTTAGTTGCGAGCGTGGTCGCGCTAGGGCGAGGCAGTACCCCTTGGTTTGTACCTGAACTAAGGCGTGCTGGCTCGCTTTTTTGATGATAGCCTCGTGTTGCGATGGGTCGGCTTCAAGGAGCGCCAATCCGTCCTGAGCCAGCCAACGATCTATTTGCGGAAGAAGTTTATAGATGAGTGCTAGCCCAGCCTCTTCTGCGTACAAGGCCTCGGTAGGTTCGTGCTGTAATTCTGGCGAGGTATCATCCCAGGTAGCGTCAACATAAGGAAGATTTGCGATAAGATAGTCGATGGTACCGGCATGTTCATTTAAGAGTGACATCGATCGAAATAGCACGTCTGCCTGATACGACGTGGCGTTCGCTTTTGCAACGGCCAGCGCTTTGGTGCTGATATCTGAGGCAATAACTCGTAAGTGTGGACGTTCTAATTTGGCGGTAATGGCCAATGCGCCGCTGCCTGTCCCAACATCAACCAGTGTTTTTGGGGTAATTTCATCTGATGTAGCGGCAAGGAGTGTTTCGATGATATCTTCTGACTCAGGGCGGGGTATGAGTGTGGCGGGTGACACTTTAAACATGCGTCCATAAAATTCTTTATGTCCAGTAATGTAGGCAAGTGGAACACGTTCTTGGCGAAGTTGTAGGCGAGCGTCAGCAATTTGCTCACGCCGTGGATCAATTATTTCGTCGAGGTGCGCGTGCAGATAGGTGCGCGGTTTTCGGAGAGTGTGCGACAGGAGCAATTCGGCATCAAGTCGATTTGTCGTAATGCCAACGTCTTTTAGCTGTTTGGTGGCATGTTTGAGCCACGTTGAAATATCCATACTGCCCATAGTATGACAGGTATTGACTTTTTATGCAATATGGTATATAATCAACAACAATCAATAAAGTAACACAAAAAAGAACTCCATGAATAAAGCCAAAGAACACATGACTTTCGTGACACCAGCCCCTGTTAACCATGAACGACGCACTGATGGTCGCGAGCTATTACGCGCCGGTGATATGTTTAATGAAGAACTCGACAACATATTGCTCGCACATGCGTCTGATGTGGCAGTATATTCATCATATCAGCACGGGAGCCAGGTAGAAAAAGCCTCGTTATTTAAAAAAATTGATGGTGAAGATGGTTCATGGGTGCGCGTGAGTGTCTTCTCGACGTGGATTCCTAGCGCCGATCAACATGAAAAGCGTGTGATGCTGCAAGAAATTGACGCAGACGGAAAAGACCGCGCTATGCACGTGTATAACTGCGGTGGCAAGATTGTATATCGTCAGGACACTAAAGACGTATACGGCGATATACAGAAAGAGCGTGCTTTTAATGCAGATGCAACGGATATTTCAATGGCTGCGTTGATGTCGCAAATGCAAAAAGAAGCACATGAACAAGAGCAAAACGAAGCACTCGAATACCAAATGGGGCTTAATCACCAACCGGTTGGCCCGCAGGAGGTCGAGAAGTTGATGACGCTTGTTGCAAAAGCAGATGCGTACGACGGCAGTCGTGTTCGTGACCACGAATAGAGCAAAAGGCGTTATGCTTCGGCGTTTTGTGCAGCAAGTTCGCGCTCGTACGCTTGTAGCTTTTCGGTCAGATCGTCGATTTTGCCGTCCATCGCTTGTGGAATACCGCTGCGACTATAGCCAATGCGGTGGTCGGTGATGCGATCTTGCGGGAAGTTGTAGGTACGGATTTTTTCGCTTCGATCGCCTGAACCGATGAGCGAACGACGCTCAGCGGTCAGTTTGGCTTGTTCTGCGTCGATTTTTGCTTGGAGCAAGCGTGAACGCAAGACGCCCATGGCTTTTTCTTTGTTCTTTAATTGTGATTTTTCATCTTGATTGGTAACAACCAACCCTGTTGGCAGGTGAGTAATGCGTACGGCCGAGTCGGTCGTGTTAACACTTTGGCCACCGTGGCCACCGGCGCGGTAGACGTCGATTTTAAGGTCGTTGGCATGAATTTCTACATCGGTTTCTTCGGCTTCGGGAAGGACGGCGACGGTAACGGTGCTGGTATGGACGCGGCCTTGGCTTTCCGTGGCTGGAATGCGCTGGACGCGATGGACGCCTGATTCAAATTTGAGAATGGCGTAGGGTGAATCGCCTTTGATACTGAAGACGACTTCTTTGTAACCGCCGGCGTCGTTGGCACTTTCTGAAATCAGCTCGGTTTTAAAGCCATGCGTTTCGCAGTAACGGAGGTACATGCGGTAGAGTTCTGCTGCGAACAAACTGGCTTCGTCGCCACCGGCACCTGCGCGAATTTCCATAATCAGGTTTTTGTCGTCGTTCGGGTCTTTCGGGGCGAGCATAATAAACAGCTCCTCTTCAAGCGCTGCAAGCGCCGTTTCAGAATCGGCCAGCTCCATTTTGGCAAGCTCTGCGAGCTCATCACCGCCGCCAATCAGTTCTTTGGCTTCCGTAATATTTTGCTGCAGTTGCTGGCGTTTTTTTGCCATTGCGACAAGCGTTTCAAGTTCAGTGAAGCGTTTGTTTTTGGCGCTAAATTGCGGATCGCTAAAAGCATTCGGCGATGCCAAAAAATCGCTGAGCTGTTTTTGTTCAGCCAAGAGGTCGTCAAGATTGAGAGAAATTTTTACCATATGTTCCTATTTTATCATATTAAAACAAAATCACCCCTGTATTGCTACAAAAGGGTGATGTTTGCGGAGCGAAACTATTTCGTTTCAGCTTGCTCTTTACGAGCCTTTGAAGCTTTCGCTTTCTTCGCCTTGTTGGCCAGCGCTTCTTTTTGCTTTGCGGCCTTTTCCATACGAGCCTTAAAGCGGTCAACGCGACCTTCGGTGTCGATAATCTTCTCTTCACCGGTGAAGAATGGGTGGCTGGCGCTTGAAATGTGCACCTTTACGAGTGGGTACTCGTTGCCGTCTTCCCATTTAGTGGTTTCTTTGGTTTGCGCTGTTGAGCGTGTCAAAAACGAAAACCCAGCAACTTCGTCGCTAAATACGACAAGTCGGTAATCTTGTGGGTGTATACTGCTTTTCATATCATCAAATAGTGTATAGGATTTTTTGTGGTTTGTCAAAGGGTGCTAAGGGTGCTTGCGTGGACGAAAGTGTAGTGGTGTAAAAATGAGTACCACACTAGTGTTAACGCATTGACTTTTTGTATAAATTATGTTAATTTGTGTATAGTAGACAAAGGATATTTTCCAAATACAAAAAACATAATAAAAACAAACATGCCTAGAATAAGAGAAAATGCACCCGATTCTCCTCCTGCAAGACAGGATCTTATTGAGGCTGGTTGGGATTCTGCGGAGTATCGAGAAGACTCTGCAGAGCGTGCAGTCGAGCATTTCAATGAAGTTGCTAGCACTGTTGAAGCGCTTCATGAATTTGGGGGCGAGCCTGCTGTTGTTGAGTTTGTGGGCGAGAATATCAATGAAGGGCGTCGAGAATCTGCGGAAAACGAAGAGGCGGGCATGGAGCAAATTGGATATGCAATAAAGACTGGCTTGCTCGACGTAAGCAGCCCTGGAAACCAGCCGGAGGTTGTAAGGGCTATTTTTGAAAACAGTGAAAGTGAAGAGATTTCACTAGCGGCAGGAGAATTAGAGGAAGCTAAAAACCCAGACGGCTCTCCTATGCTAAATACACAAGAGATTATGCGTGAATTTAGTGAATACAGCGAAAGGGAACAGCAAGGTCAGACGGCTGCACAAGAACAGGATGTGACTGCGAGAGAGACGGCTAGCTCGCAAGGAGAATGGGGCCGATTAGAGTTTACTCAAGAACACCATGAGAGTATGGTTGATTTTCAGATGACGCCAGTACGTGAACTGATTGCAGAAATGAGTGAGGTTGATAAGAAAAACATTTCGCAAGAAGACATCGACAGGATATCGGCGGCGTTCGACATGATGGATCAGACACTTGGTAATGTTTCGTACGAGAAGGTGCTTGAATATTCTGACCTAACGGGGGAGCTAGTTCAGCAGGTGATGGAGTGCGATATACGGCAAGAGTCGCTTGACATGCATTCTCGTGCAATTTTGTTCTCAGAGAAAATGAGCGGTCGTCAGTCTCATGAATGGGGAGAGGGTGCTGCAGAAGGAGCTTTGGGCGAGGTTTTGACCGAATACTCTAATAAAGAATATTTCCATGTGGCGTCGCTCGAGGCTGCTTACCATGAAGCGCCGAATGTACTGGCTCGTGATGGTGAGAACCCGCAGGAGGCTATTGGTCGTGCCCAAGAGGCGCTTGTACGGGATGAGCAGGCGTATATGGCGGAAGGTAAGAAGTATCAAAGCAAGATATACGAAATAGCAAAGTCTGCAATGGGATATAAGAGCGGTGAGGCTGTATCGCCAGATAGTATATTGCATAAATTTGCACACGGAGACTATAGCGGGCAGATGGCAGAGGTGATCCACAACCCTGCGGCTGGTGATTTGGTAAACGGCACAGCTCCGCACTTTCATGCAAACTCAAAGATTGGGATGCGTACTTTTCTGTTGAATGTTGAAAAAGTGGGTATTGAAAACATGGGTAAGCTCGCGGACAACTTTGGAATTAGTAATTTCGGGACATATTCGTCAGAAGATCTTGAGCGTCAGCTTGATATACTAAATAACCCTGAAAACCATAAAGATGCATCTATTATAATATCGGGTAGTACAGGGGATCGTAACGGAGCTAAGCGGAGTTTGTCTCCGGGTGAAGGGGCTAATAGTACGATATTTCTTGAAGCCGAAACGGCCAAGGATATTCAGAAGATTACGAGTAGGTTGGCTGAGCTACAATCACAAGGGGCGGCTTTCACAAGGATGTCTATTGCAGGACATGGTAGCCCTACGGGAGATGGTATGCAGTTCTCTGACAGCTTTAAGCTTGATCGAGGAGTTGACGCTAACGGAAGAGACTCATTCGAGAAGAGTGGTATGGCTGATCTGACCAACTTGATTGAATCGGGTGATGACGGTCTTAAGCAAGTAACGTTGATTTCTTGTCACCAAGGGGAAACATTTGCACCAGGTACGGCCATCGTTAATAATCCTGAGACCGGACATGCAGAGGCCGTACGTCTAGTAGGCGGTAGTTTGCTAGAAGTGTGGTCTAAGAGGTATCCTGATCTTGCGCTGACGGCGGGTCGGGGGCCGGTATATATCATGAGCGGGGAGCACACTGACAAAGACGTAGGAACTGGAGAAAAAGTAATGTTCGGAGTGCAGTCGTCTTTGGCGCGGCGTCTTGATCGCTTTAGGAAGATTCCTAGCATAGACAAGTTAGCGCAAAAGCTTAACGCGCGTGCCGTACGGAAGTTTAATCAACGGAACGCCGATGCTAGAGACGGGATGGAGCATCAAAAAGGATGGCAGCCAAGAACTTTTGTAGGCGGTAAGGTTCATTCAGTTCAAAAAAGTGGTAAAGTAAAGATAGGATCATAATATGAAAGAAAAATTTATGCAAAACAATAGCGTGATTCAAGAAGAATTGGAAAGTAATAAAAATACGTCTGAGTTAATGCTGTATTCTATAGACAAGACTGCTCGTGAGTTGGCAGATGAGGGTGATTTTGAGTGGCAAGGGGCTTATCTGACCGATGGTGACCTGACTGTAGAAGTGAGCTGTATGGATGGCGCGTATGCGGTTGCGATAGAGGGTGGGTATGTAGGAAACTCAATTGATAACTGGCTTGTTGCCATACCTGATGACGGAAGTGCATATGCGGTGTCTGAGGTGATGATCAACGAAGAGGGTGATCCTGTTGCTACGGAGCTTGTGCCCAACGAAGACCCTAGCGTGACGGCAAGTTTATCTCGCCTAGAGAAAGCGCTTACGAGCTGTAAGGGTGCGCGCGGCGGCGACACGTTCGGAGTTTTCTAGACACACCAATCTTTAAATAGTAGCGATAGAATAAATGACGGCTTGCTACTTGTTCTTTGTGTGGTTTTTTGCTATAATCAATCCTTGTAAATTATATTTAACGACACAACCACCCGCACACTCCTGTACTTCAGGGCGGATGGTGAGGAAAAAGGAGTAATTACTATGGCCGTAAAGGTTGATATTAAAGCTTTGTTTGAAGCTGGTGTTCATTTTGGACACAAAACAAGTCGTTGGCACCCAAAGATGGCGCCATACATTCACAGCAAGCGCCAAGATAGTCACATTATTGATTTGGCGAAAACCGTTGAAGCGCTCGACGTAGCATTGCCATTTTTGACGAAAGTTGCGGCAACCAAGCCGGTACTTTTTGTTGGTACAAAAAAGCAAGCTAAAGAGGTAACTCGCCAAGCTGCTGAAAGCATTAACCAGCCATTTGTAACAGAACGCTGGATCGGTGGTATGTTGACAAACGGCGCAACCATTAGCCAGCAAATCAAGAAGATGAAAAATCTTGAAAAGCGTATGGAAAATGGCGACCTTGAAAAGCGCTACAACAAGCTTGAAGTACAGCGCTTCCAGGAAGAAATCGATGCCTTGAACGTAAAATATGGTGGTATCAAGAACATGAATGGTCGCCCAGGTGCACTTATCGTGACGGACATTATTGCTGACGCAAACGCTGTCGCAGAAGCAAAAACACTTGGTATTCCAGTGGTAGCGTTGGTAGACACAAACGCAAATCCAGATGGTATCGACTACGTGATTCCTGCGAACGACGACGCAATCAAAGGTGTTGAACTATTGCTTGACTACTTCAAGCAAGCGGTGCAAGAAGGCGCAGGCGCTGACCAAAAAGTTGAAGCAAAAAAGGGAGAATAGAACATGGGCATTTCTGTAGCAGACATTAAGAAGCTAAAAGAACTTACTGGCGTTGGCTTGACTGACGCAAAAAGCGCGTTGGTAGAAGCGGACGGTGATTTTGACAAAGCGCTTGAAGCGATGCGTAAAAAAGGCCTGACTCGTGCCGAGAAAAAGGGCGACCGTGAAGCACGCGAAGGTATCATTGATAGCTACGTGCACTCTGGCCGTATCGGTGTTGTGCTTGAGCTCAACTGCGAAACTGACTTTGTGGCGCGCCTTGACGACTTTAAGCAACTTGCGCACGAAATGAGCATGCAGGTTGCTGCAATGGCACCGCGTTACGTATCTGAAACTGATATTCCAGCGGACGAATTTGAACGCGTGAAAGAAGAATTGCTTGCGAGCGAAGAGCTTGCTTCAAAGCCAGCTGAAATCCGCGAAAAGATTGTGGAAGGCCAGCTAAAGAAGCACTTTGCGAGCCAAGTGCTTATGAGCCAAGCTTACATCTTGGACGACAGCAAAACCGTGGAAGACCACGTAAAAGAAGCGATTGCAAAACTTGGTGAAAATATTATCATCGGGCAATTCAAGCGCATCGAACTTGGCGTCAGCGAATAACACTCGCTACGAATAAAAACAGCTTCGAAATCCCCGAGGCTGTTTTTATTATTGAACGAAAAAATGGTACAATAAAAGGAGTTAAAGAAATGGGGAATAATGTTTGATACGAAGCCATACGAAGATAAAATGAACAACGTGTTTGCTCACTTTGAAGAAGAGCTAAAGAAGGTGCGCACGGGCCGCGCGCATATCGGTATGCTTGATGGGATTGAGGTAGAAGTGTACGGTACGCGTATGCCGCTCAATCAGGCGGCAAATATTACCGCACCAGAAGCGCAAATGCTGCTAGTAACGCCGTTTGATCCAAGCAATATTACCGCAATTACTGCGGCGATTCGCGACAACCAAACGCTTGGGTTTAATCCTTCAGATGATGGTCGCGTGGTACGTGTACCAATCCCACCGCTGACCGAAGAGCGCCGCAAGCAAATGGTAAAATTGGCCGGCGAAAAGGTAGAAGAAGCGCGTATTGGATTGCGTTCGGTTCGCCAAGACGCACTCAAAGAAGCCAAGCGCATGAAAGACGCCAAAGAGCTTTCTGAAGACGACCAAAAGCGTGTTGAGCAAGAAATCGACAAGCATGTGGCAGAGTTCCAGGTAAAAATCGACGACACGTTCAAGCAAAAAGAACAAGACATCCTGACGGTGTAACGCGATGAGTAGCGAGAAAACGATTCCTCGACATATCGGCTATATTGTTGACGGTAACCGCCGTTGGGCAAAGCGCCACGGTTTGCCAACGTATGAAGGACATTTGGCGGGTTACAATGCTATTCAGGACGTGGCACGGGCCACGTTTGACGCCGGCGTGCAGTTTATGACAGCTTATATTTTTAGTACCGAAAACTGGAAACGTTCAGAAGAAGAAGTTGGCAAGTTGATGGGGTTGGTACTGAAGATGCTGACAGCAGATTTGCCAAAATTTTCTGAAAATGACATTCGCCTCCGTATTATTGGATCACGTGATAATGTCGATGAAAAAATTCTTGCTGCTATTGATAACGCCGAAGCAGAGACAGCACATAATACGGCGGGAACACTTGTATTGTGCTTTAATTACGGCGGTCAGTTAGAAATTGCCGATGCGTGTAAAAAGATTGTTCAGTCGGGTATTGATGTAAGCGAAATTACGCCAGAACTTATAGAGCAAAATCTGTATGCACCAGAGGTGCCGCCAATTGATTTGGTAGTACGATCAAGTGGCGAGCAGCGCTTGAGCAACTTTATGTTGTGGCGTGCGGCATATAGTGAATTGCTATTTATTGAAAAGTCGTGGCCAGATATGGAGCGCGAAGATGTCGACGCAATCATAGAAGAATATACTCATCGAAGTAGAAGATTTGGGAAGTAAATGGAATTAACAATCGGTATTATTGTTGGTATTGTTGTGCTGCTTTTTTTGGTAGTGGTGCACGAACTTGGACATGCTATCGTTGCAAAGCGCAACGGAGTGAAGGTGAAAGAATTTGGCGTAGGATTTCCACCAAAGGCTACGAGCAAGAAGGTAAAACAAAGCTTTCTTGGAAAGAATGTTGAATTTAGCGTTAATTGGCTGCCGATCGGTGGATTTGTTCGCTTGCAAGGCGAGTACGATAGTGCTGATAAAAAAGGCGACTATGGCGCTGCCAGCTACTGGGTAAAAACAAAGATTTTGTTCGCCGGTGTGGTGATGAACTGGCTTGTTGCTGCGATACTGCTCACGATTCTTGCAATTGTAGGGATGCCAAAGATTTTGGATAATCAATTTAGTATTGCCAGCGACACGCGCACAGTCGTCGAGCGTTCAGCAGAGATTACTGTGGTTGAT
Organism: Saccharimonadales bacterium (SeqCode); assembly: GCA_052103595.1. Lineage (GTDB taxonomy): Bacteria > Patescibacteriota > Saccharimonadia > Saccharimonadales > Saccharimonadaceae > CAMEGH01. The sequence continues at coordinate 59,943 of JBQEKC010000001.1, forward strand.
GTACAAGAGGCTTCGCCGGCGGCAACTGCTGGCTTGCAGCAGGGCGATAAGCTGAAAAAAGTTGGCAATCAAACGATTGAAACCAGCGATCAAGTGACGCAGTCGCTGACAGAGCACGCTGGTGGTGATGTGCAAATTGCCGTAGAGCGCGACGGTGAGCTGCGAACGGTGATTGCAAAACTACGCGGCGAGTCCGACAAAGGCTTACTTGGTGTGAGCATGACCGAGCTGCGCGCACAAGAAAAACTCTATGCCACGTGGTCGGCGCCACTCGTGGGTGTTGGTACAACAGCGCAGCTAACGGGTGCAACATTCCAAGGAATTGGCGACATGGTAGCAAAATTAGCGACCGGAGCAGTTGATCGTTTCAGCGCAGATGAAACGGTTCGTGAGCAGGGAAGTCAAAAAATGGGAGAGGTGAGCGAAGGTGTGGCTGGGCCTATTGGTATTCTTGGTGTCATTTTCCCACAAATGAGCCAAGCTGGCGTTGGCGCTGTGCTATTCTTGGCGGCGATTGTATCGCTGAGCCTTGCAGTAATGAATGTACTACCGATACCCGCACTTGACGGTGGTCGTTGGTTTGTAACGACGATCTACAAATTACGCAGAAAAGTACTGACCCGTGAAAAAGAAGAGAATATTCAGGCGACCGGGATGCTAGTGTTGTTGGGGCTGATTGTTTTGATTACCATTGCTGATATCGGAAAGGTGCTGCGCTAGTGGCAGCCAAAAAACGCCCGCAACTGTTTGTGTCAGTGACGGACCGCGTTCGTCGCATGCCGTGGCTCTACAAAACGCTAATTGGTGTTGGTATACCGCTATGGGTCGTGGCGAGCTTCTATGCAGCGCAACTATTGCTTGTAGCTGCTGTATACGGACTTACGTGGGCGGGTATTGATTTTGGCTTGCTGCGCGAATCCGTGTTTGAGACGATTCTTTCAGGGGCGATGTACGCTTTGACGCTTGTGATTGTGGTTGGCGTGCCGCTTCTTATCTGGAGGCGTCGCCCAAGTATCAAAGACATGGGCTTTAAGGACGTGCTGCCGTTATGGCGAGACGTTGCGCTGGCGCCTCCTGTGTTTGTGGGCGCGATGGTGAGCTCGTCACTTGCTCTTGCACTTGTAGGACAACTGCTCCCTGGGCTCAATATCGAAACGGAGCAAGAGGTTGGTTTCGAGCTGGTGTCACAACGCTACGAGCTATTACTTGCGTACATTACCCTTGCGGTGATTGGGCCAATTCTTGAAGAAGTACTCTTTCGTGGATATCTCCACGGCGTACTGCGAAAACGGCTTTCAAAGTGGGTGACGATCGGCATTACAGCGGCAACCTTTAGTGCGCTTCATCTTGGTATTGGGCAATTGGCAGATTGGCAATGGAACGTGGCGATTGATACATTTGTACTATCATTGTGGCTAGGCTTTATGCGCGAGCGTACCGGGACAATCTGGGTACCGATTTTTGTCCATATGATAAAAAACACACTAGCGTTTTACATACTATTTGTAGCACCATCAATGCCAACAGGAGGAATGTAGATGACAAAACGACACATGCCGATGGTCAAAAAGAGCGCCATTATTGCCGCATTGCTTGCATGGGTGGCGTTTGGGTTTTACGCAGTACAATTTGGGCTTGTTTGGGTGGTGTGGGGGCTTGCTCGTCTCTGGGAGATGTTGTCACTGCCGCCGGTCTCGATTGATGCGACAGTGGCTTCAACCGTCCTCTCTGGCGTGATTTATGTGGCATCGCTTGCGCTCGTGGTTGGCGTGCCGGCAAAATGGTTCAAAAAGCCAACCACTCAAAAAGAAATGGGCTTGCTACAAAAAGTGCCAACCTTGCGCGATGTTGGCTTAGCGCCACTGGTATTATTTGCAACTTCTGCACTGTCGGTAGTGTGTATGTTGGCGGTGGCAGCGCTTTTTGAAGGATTTGACCCGTTGCAAGAGCAACAGATCCCGTTTGATACTGGGACTGAATTTTCGTATTTCCAACTAGTACTTGTGTTTATGACATTGGTGATTTTTGCGCCAATTGCGGAAGAGCTTTTATTCCGCGGTTATCTGTACGGCAAGCTGCGAACGTACGCGTCGGCAGCTACAACCATCGTACTGACGTCGCTTTTGTTTGGCGCGCTTCACCTTGGTATTGGTCCGATCGAAGACATGCAGTGGAACGTGTTTGTTAATACGTTTACATTGGCGCTTGGTATGGGTTTGCTGCGCGAATATACAAAAAGTGTCTGGGCGGGGATTCTCGTACATATGATGAAAAACTTCATTGCGTTTCTCTTTTTGTTTGTATTTACGTCGGTGCTTAGCGGTGTGATCTAGCGTCTCTGTTATTGCGGCGTGTTTCGTAGTACAATAAAACTATTATGAAACGAACGCATCTTTTTTCGAAAACAAGTAAAACGAGCCCTTCTGGAGAAACAGCGAAAAACGCCCAACTGCTCATTCGTGCGGGATTTGTTGTAAAAGAGATGGCAGGTGTGTATGACTATTTGCCGCTTGGCAAGCGCGTGCTTGATAAGATCATTCAAGTTGTTCGCGAAGAGATGGACGCCATTGGTGGAAACGAAATCAGCCTGACGGCGTTGCAATCTGCAGATACGTGGAAGGCGACTGACCGCTGGAGTGACGAGGTGATGGACGTATGGTTTAAGACCAAGCTTGCGAACGGGACAGAGCTTGGCTTGGCGCCAACACACGAAGAGCCACTCACAAAGCTGATGAAAAACTTTATTTCAAGCTACAAAGACTTGCCAGTGTATCCATACCAGTTCCAAATCAAATTCCGCAACGAGCTCCGTTCAAAAAGTGGTTTAATGCGCGGCCGTGAGTTTTGGATGAAAGATCTTTATAGCTTCAGTAAAGATCGTGCAGAGCATGAGCTGTTTTATGAGCGAGCGGCAGAAGCGTATCATAAAGTATATGCACGCCTTGGGCTTGGTGCTATTACGTACAAAACATTTGCGAGCGGTGGTAGTTTTTCAAAATATAGCCACGAATTTCAAACGTTCAGCGATGTTGGCGAAGATATTATTTACGTGCATGAAGGTAAAAGAATTGCTATCAACGAAGAAGTCTATACTGATGAGGTACTGGCTGATCTCGGCGTAACACGTGATGAGCTGGTAGAGAAGAAAGCGGTAGAAGTGGGTAATATCTTTACATTGGGTGAAAAGTTTTCAGATGCGCTCGACCTTCGCTATACTGACGAAAACGGCCAGCAGCAGCCAGTCTTTATGGGGAGTTATGGAATTGGCCCAAGTCGTATGATGGGATTGATTGCTGAACATTTTGCTGACGACAAGGGGTTGGTGTGGCCAGAAAACATTGCGCCTTTTAAGGTATATCTGGTGCGCATCGGTAGTGATGCGGCCGTACAAAAAGCAGATGAAATCTACCGTATGCTGAGCGAAGCGGACATCGAGGTGCTTTACGATGATCGCGATGTTCGTCCGGGTGAAAAATTTGCCGATAGTGAACTGATGGGGATTCCGTATACGCTGACAGTAAGCGACCGACTTCTCGAAGATGGAGAGTTTGAGCTAAAACCACGCGTCGGCGGTGACGTTCGTCTCTTGACGCCAGAGGAGCTCCTTGCTACACTTGGATAATTGATGGAGTGGGGTCTGTTAACTTAGAAAACGATAATTCATAAGAATATAGCTTATGGCCACAAACAGCCATGAGTAAAAGGATAAGAGTAAAGCATATGAAAAAAGTATATAGTATTACCGCCGAAGGAAAGAAGGAGCTGGAAAAGGAGCTGGAAGCGCTAAAGGGTCGCCGTGGCGAAATCGCCGAAAAAATCGCCGAAGCCCGTGATTACGGTGATTTGAGCGAAAACGCTGAATACGATGCAGCTCGTGAAGATCAGGGTATTGTTGAAACGCGTGTGGCCGAAATTGAAGAAATTTTGCAAAACGCAGATATTATTGCTGCTGGCAGTAAAGATGAAGTTGGACTTGGTTCGACTGTTAATCTAAAAAGCGACGCAAAAACTGTAACTTATACAGTCGTTGGTCCAGTTGAAGCTGATCCACTTGAAGGCAAAATCAGCAACGAGTCGCCGATCGGTGAAGTACTGATGGGAAAGAAGGTGAACGATACGATTGTTCACACCACGCCAAAGGGTGAAGTAACGTATACCGTGACAGCGATTCGCTAACCTAACAGGCACATATAAAAAAGAACCTCCCTGGTAAATGGAGGTTCTTTTTTATGATGTATGATTATTTACTCTGTTCTTGCTCTTCCCAGAGGCGGAGAAACTCTTGATATTCTGCACTGTTTGGATCAAGGTAGTGTGTTTCGCCAGATGAAACAGCGGTAAGGAGGTCATCTTCATCCTCTGCTTGTTCAAGCGCCGCTTTACCAAGGTTGTTTGAAATTTCGTATTGGTGAAGTTCATGTAGACGAGCGGCAAATCGATCGTACGTGTCTTCGAGCGGTTCGCTGTGGCTAATGATATAGGCAAGCTTTTCGAGTTGCTCTTCGTGGGCTATACCTTCAGACTGCCAGACACGGTAAAGATCATCGACAATATTTATGTTGTCGTTTCTTACAGCTTCGAAGGCGTCTTTAGCTTCGAGGGTTGGTGGCGTTCCATAGGTACGCGGGATAGAGTTGTAGGGGTCGCTAACAGGAGGTTGGTTGTAATATGTTTGTTGTTTCATATATCATCCTTGCTATATTTAGTATTTTTAATAGTAGCGCATAACCATTAAAAACGCAAGCGTTTAGGCAATCCAATATATCAAGGGGCGGGTTATTGCATTATCAAAAAGTAAGCAAAGCGCTATATGTAGAGTCTAGTTGTGTTTTAATGACACTATTGTATAAATATATATTCAAATGTAAAATATACAACATATATTCCATCCTACCTATGAGATACAAAATACGTTATAATGAAAAACATTATGGCCACACTACAAGATTATCGCAACGAACGACTTCGCAAACTAGACGAGCTCCGTGAGCTGGGGATTCAGCCGTACCCGGCAAGCAGCGAGCGCACGCATCATTGCCAGGCAATTATTGATGAGTTTGCTGCGCTAGAAGGTCAAACCGTGACGGTGGTTGGTCGCGTGATGAACTTGCGCAAATTTGGCAAGCTGGCATTTATCGTGCTGCGTGATATGAGCGGGCAAGTACAGCTGTTTATGCATGGCCCTGATGTGGCCGAACTTGATGCGAGCAAGAACATTGTTGGCATGAAGCAGTTACCGCTGCTTGACTCTGGCGATTTTGTGCAGGCGACCGGTGAAGTCATTAAAACTAAAACTGGAGAAATCTCTGTTGGTGTGAAGGAACTTCGTTTGCTGAGCAAGGCGCTGCGCCCAATGCCAACCGAACTTACTAGTAAAGAAGAACGCTTCCGCCGCCGTTATATTGATATGAACGTCAACCTTGAGGTGCGCGATCGTTTTGTGCGCCGCAGTACCTTCTGGCAGGCAACGCGCGATTACCTAAACAGTAACGGGTTTACAGAAGTGAATATTCCTGTGCTCGAACACACCACTGGTGGCGCCGACGCGAACCCATTTGTTACCAGTATGGATTCACTCGACGACCAGCCATTTTACTTGCGCATTAGCCACGAATTGCCGCTTAAGCGCTTGATCGGTGCCGGCTTTGAAAAGGTATACGACCTTGGTCCGCGCTTTCGTAACGAAGGTATGACCGAAGAGCATCTCCCTGAGCATATTGCAATGGAATGGTACGCGGCCTACTGGGATTGGCAAAAGGGCATGCGCTTTATGGAAGGCATGTATAAAGACGTGCTGCAAAAAACCTTCGGTACGCTGCAGTTTAACGTTCGCGGGTTTGACGTTGATATGAGCAAAGAGTGGGAAGTGTGGGATTACGCCACGGTGATTAACGATCGCTATGGCATTGATGTGTACGAAAGCTCGCTCGATGACGTAAAGCAAGCGCTCAAAGATAACAAACTTGAAGTTGAGAAAACTGAAAATCGTGCGCGTGGGATTGATAAATTGTGGAAGAATATCCGCAAAGATGTAGCCGGCCCGGTATGGTTGGTAAATACGCCAAAATTCATTTCGCCTCTCGCAAAAACTAATCCCGAAGATGAGCGCGTGGTTGAGCGTTTCCAGCCAGTCATTGCCGGCAGCGAACTTGGCAATGGCTTTTCAGAGCTTAACGACCCAATCGATCAACTGGGCCGTTTTGTCGAACAACAGCAGATGCGTGACGCCGGCGACGACGAAGCGATGATGCTTGATATCGACTATGTCGAAATGCTCGAATATGGCATGCCGCCTGCATGTGGCTGGGGTTGGAGCGAGCGCGTGTTCTGGATTTTTGAAGGCGTTTCGGCGCGTGAAGGCGTGCCGTTCCCGCAAATGCGCCATGAAGTTGATGAAACGACGAAGTCGCTCTATCCAAACGTAGAGCTCTAATATGAAATACATTAGTTCGGCGCACAATCCGACCATCAAACATATACGCAAACTTGCGAGCACTGCTTCGTATCGTACAAAGCAGCGGCAAACGGTGCTTGAGGGTGTGCATTTGTGTGATAGCTATTTGCAGCAGCCTGAAGCGTCGCCAGTGTTATATGTGGTGAGTGAATCAAGTGCGGATCACGGGGAAGTTGCAGCAATTACGCAGCGGATGCAACCGATAGGGGTTGAGAGTATTATTGTTCCAGATACGCTCTTTAGCGCTATCAGTCAGCTGGATAATGGAGTTGGCGTACTGTGTGTGGTGCCGTTGCCAGCACCTGTAGACGCACTGCTACTTTCAGAGACAGCGCTTTTGCTTGATGATGTGCAAGATCCAGGGAATTTGGGCACGATGCTTCGCACGGCGGCAGCGGCAGGTGTGAAACAGGCGTATCTTTCGGCGGGTTGCGCGAAAGTGTGGTCGCCAAAGGTGCTTCGTGCCGGCATGGGCGCACAATTTGTGGTAACGACGTACGAGGAAGCTGACCTTGCTGCTGTCATTCGCGGCGCCACGATTCCGGTGCTCGCAACAAGTTTGCAAGCCAAAAAAACACTGTATGAATACGATCTGAACGGCCACATCGCATGGCTGTTTGGCAGCGAAGGGCGAGGTGTTTCGCCAGAACTGCAGCGGCTGTGTGGCGACAATACACTGATTATTCCGCAACAATCGGAGGTCGAATCATTGAACGTAGCGGCAGCAACGGCCGTGTGCTTGTTTGAGCAGCGCCGCCAAATACACGCTCACTAATAGTTGTTATGCCTGGTTGATGTCGTCGGCATTTTCGACGACTTCACCAACAGTAATAGCAATCGTATCTTCAACGATTTCGGCGTAGCGGGGGACGTTTTTAGTGATCCATGCATCAAACTGGGTGTCATCGCCGGCGTCTTGAAGACGAAGCAGCTCGTTTAGCTGTACGTCGGAAAGTGACTCGGTAATCTCTGTCCCTACGCGCTCCTCAACTGTTACATTGATTTTATCAAGCAGAGAGGTAAGCTGTTCGCCTTTGGCGGTGATGCCGAATGTGGCAAGCATTTCTGGGGTAACGTATTGTTCTTGCATAATTCTCCTTTAGGCTGTCTGCGGCGCGGTGCGTTTCGCAAGGCGAGCAACGTTTGCACCAGTAGTTTTTGTGTAGTTCTTTGCGGCTTGATAAACGTGACTGTCACGCCCTGGAGCGTAAGCCTCGCTTCGTTTCATGGTGCGTGCTTTGGCGAGACCTGCCTTGTATTTGGCAAAATCTTGTGCATCAAGACCACTTTCAAGTGCGGCGCTTGTGCCTTCCCAGCTAAGAAATCCACCTTCTTGTTCAGCGGAGTAGGCGAAAGTCGTTTTGTATTCTTCATCGTTGATTTCGAAATCAACGAACGCCTCTGCGTTATCTGTTGCAGCTTCATGCTGAGCGGCAAGCTCTTGAAGTTCAGCTGACGAAAACATTTCCTCTGGTGTTTTTTCAGAGGCTGTCGGAGAATGGTTAAAATTGTTCGACATGAGTAGGGTGCTTTCTTTTTTTGTTTTTGCGCTATTGCTATTTCTACTGTCGATATTAGCATAAAAGCTTTGAAAAGTCAATAGAGGTTGCGCTGATAGGTGTAGTATAATGAGTGAAATGGACGGCACACGGATGTCGCAGTAATAGTAGCAGAAATACGCGAAAGAGGGGCGAATAACATGGAATGGTGGCACGCAGTATTGTTAGGAGTGATCGAAGGGGTGACTGAGTTTTTGCCGATTTCAAGCACTGGTCATTTAACGATCGTTGAAAAACTACTTGGCTATAGCATAGACGACCCAAGTATTACTGCGTTTACTGCAATTATTCAAAGCGGTGCTGTGGTAGCGACATTGGTGTATTTTTGGAAAGATATTATTCGTGTGGCGACAGCATGGTTAAAAGGATTATTCGCAAAAAAGGAGCGCAAAGATAAAGATTATGGCTACGGTTGGGCGATTATTGTTGGCTCAATCCCGATAGCGATTATTGGGCTTGTGTTTAAGGATGAGATTGAAACGGTGTTGCGCAGTTTGTGGTTTGTGGCAGGCGCACTGATCTTGTGGAGCGGAGTGATGTGGTACGCTGATCGAAAAGCAACGCAAAAACGCAGTGAAGCTGATGCAACGTGGAAAGACACTTTAGCAATTGGTGCGGCACAGTGTTTAGCACTGATTCCTGGCGTGTCACGAAGTGGTGCAACAATGTCAGCAGGGTTGCTGCGCGGATTTGACCGTGTAACGGTAACGCGCTTGAGCTTCTTCTTGAGTATTCCTGCGCTGTTCGCGGCGACGCTTCTGCAGGTTTTCACTCGCTACGATGAAATTACTAACGGTGTTGGCTGGATGGCAACTGGCATCGCAACGGTTGTTTCGTTTATTGTTGCCTACGTTGCGATTGCATGGTTGCTAAAGTTTATCGCAAAGCACGATTACTCAATCTTTATTTGGTATCGCTTAGGGCTTGGCGCATTATTGATCGTGCTGCTTTCAAGCGGTGTTATTACGGCGACGTAGGGGCTATTCGCACTGACTAACGACGTCAATATCAACCCAATCGTCTTGATTGTCTGGTGGAGTTTGGTTGTAAATGCGTGGATTGTCGATTGTGATGCGGTCACGGGCAATGCCACGCCCTACAAGATCCTCATAGATTTTGTTAGCACGATTGTTTGATTGACGTACCTGCGCTTCGTAGGCTTCAGGATAGGCTTCAGGATCTGGTGCGTAGCCTCGTAGCATGATCTGGTAGTCTTTTTCGTGACTACGCTTGTAGAAATTGCCAACGCGATCGAGGAGGTTCTTGCCATTTTCTTCGCCAGAATAACCAAGCTTGTCGCCAGTCCTGACGAAAATCATCGTCGCTGCGCGGAAGTTTTTTGCATATGGACGTTCAGAGTCAAGATAACGTAGATCGTCGCGAGTAAGGCAAAGATCTGGTGCGTCGGCTGCAGTGATGGTTTCCTCGCCGTCTTCGTCTGGTGTTGCGCCCAAATTATCGCCCACGGCAAGTGCTGCCACGCTGTTATTTTCAATGCCGATGCGTGCTTTTTTAGGCGATTGTTCATCAGTAAACTCGTACGAGAAATAATACACTGCGTCTACCTGTGTAGTGTCACCTGTGCGGAAATTACGCTGCGAACTTGCATTTACAAACCGTTCAACGTTCGATTCAGCGCCATGTTGGCGGATAGTATCAGGCTGGTTTACATTTGCTGCGCGCATAACGCTATCAGCCGTGCGCTTTGCAGTTGGTTGTGGCGCAAAATACAAAAAATAAGCTGCTGCACCTGCGCCTGCTACGATAATAAGTCCAAGTATAATAAACAAAAGCTTTTTCATGTCTTTCAGTATAGCATAATGGACGCTACCTCTGTGCTATACTAATGAGTATGATTGATATACAACTTCTTCGGGACACGCCTGATCTGATTGAGAAAAAAGCAGCAGACAAAGGCTATACAATTGATGCAAAAGCTATTTTGGAGCTTGATGATTCGCGCCGCAAAATGCAGGGCGAAATTGATGAACTGCGCCAAAAACGCAATGATATTTCCGCGCAAATGAAAGGCGGTAGGCCTGCGCCAGAATTAATCGAAGAAGGTAAGCGTCTTAAAACCGACATTGCCGAAAAAGAAGCGGCGTTCAAACAGGTGAGCGACGATCTAAAAGCTGCACTAAACGGCGTGCCAAACCCAGCCTTCGACGACACTCCGCTTGGTGGAGAAGACGCCAGCGTGGAAGTAAAGCGTTGGGGTGAACAGCCAACTGGCGGTATTGATCACCTTGATTTTGCCACCAAGCGCGATTGGGTTGATTTTGAACGCGGCGCAAAAGTGGCGGGTGCAAAGTTTTATTACCTGAAGGGCGATTTGGCGCTGCTCGAAAATGCCATCACACAGTACGCATTGCAGTTTTTGATTGACAAAGGTTTTACCTACATGACGGTGCCGAACATGGTGAACGGCCGCACCGCAACCGGAACAGGATTTGCGCCGCGCAGTAGCGATCAGTCGGACGAATACTTTATTGAAGGCGAGGATTTGTCGCTGATTGCCACGGCCGAAATGCCGCTGACTGGCTATCACGCAGACGAAATTATTGACGAAAAAGATTTGCCGCTGTTGTACGCCGGCTACAGCCCGTGTTACCGCAAAGAAGCGGGGACGTATGGCAAGCACGCGCGTGGGCTGTTTCGCGTGCACCAGTTTAATAAGCTAGAGATGTATGCATTTGTTGCACCAGAACAAAGCCGTGAAATTCATGAAAAGTTGTTGGCGATTGAGGAAGAGTTGTGGCAATCGATTGGTATTCCATACCATGTCGTGAATATCGCAGCGGGTGATTTGGGCGCGCCGGCTGCCAAAAAGTACGACATCGAATATTGGTCACCAGTCGACGAAAAGTACCGCGAGCTTACGAGCTGCAGCAACTGTACCGACTTCCAGGCGCGCAACCTTAATATCCGCGTTCGCCGCGAAAATGGTGACGTTGAAACGATGCATACACTCAATGGCACGGCGGTCAGTTTGGCACGTTCACTCGTAGTTATCCTTGAACATTACCAAAATGATGACGGTACGCTCACCATTCCAGGAGTGTTGCGCCCGTTCATGCAAAATCGCGACCGTATCTAGTTTTTTGCACAAAAATTGATATACTAAAAGAGTAATAGCAGAAAAACTGCATCTTAATAAGGAGGCTAGATGATCGAAGCACTCACCATCACCGGCATTAAGTACGAGGTGGACGACAAATCGAAAAAGTACATTACCAAAAAAATTGGCGCACTTGATAGGTTTTTGCCACGTCACGCACGAAAAAGCGCAAAAGCTGATGTTAAAATTGAGCAAATTGATGGAAAGGATGGCAACAAATACGAAGTTGAAGTTGTTATGACCGTTCCAAATAAGGTAATCACCGCCAAAGATTCAACTTTGAACGTACTTGCAGCAGTCGATATCGTCGAGGCGAAGCTTTCAACCCAACTACGTAAATACAAAGAAACACGTGTTGCCCACGTTGGTCGCTCGGGCATCATGGCTCGTTTTAAGCGAAGCTTTGACCGCGAACAGCAGTAGCAAAACGCAAACAAAAAGAGCACAAACAAGTGCTCTTTTTTCGTATCAGGCTTGCAAGAGGGCGCTCTATCGAAAAACTCTCTCTAGCCCCTTTAATTTATCTCCGTATCGGCGTATACTATATAGTAGTTTTACAGACATTTCAGCAAAAGTGAGAGGGAATTCTTTTATGGTTAGTAGGCAAAAAGTTCTATCGAAGGTGTTCGGTGATCCGCAAAAGCGTATTATTAAAGGGCTTGAGAAACGGGTGAAAGACGTTAACGATCTTGAACCAAAATATGAAAAATTAAAGAAAGCGGATCTTGCCAAGCAAACTGACGCACTAAAGAAGCGCCTTGGCAAAAAGAAAACAACGCTTGACGACATTTTGCCAGACGCATTTGCTTTAGTACGTGAAGCTAGTAAGCGTGTGCTTGGTATGCGCCACTTCGACGTTCAGTTGATTGGCGGCATGGTGCTCCACGAAGGTAATGTCGCCGAAATGAAAACTGGTGAAGGTAAGACCTTGGTGGCGACATTGCCAGTATACCTTAATGCGCTTGAGGAAAAAGGCGTGCATGTCGTGACAGTGAACGATTACTTGGCACAGCGTGATGCCAGCTGGATGGGTGAGCTATATCACTTTTTGGGGCTCTCGACTGGGGTAATTATTAACGATGCGAGTTTCATCTACGACCCAAAGTTTGACAATGAAGCGCACGAAGACGAAAAGATGCGTCGCCTGCGCCCAGCCACTCGTAAAGAAGCGTATGCGGCTGATATTACTTACGGAACGAATAATGAGTTCGGCTTTGACTATCTGCGTGACAACATGGTGAATGACGTAGAATTGCTTCGCCAGCGCGAACTTAACTTTGCGATTGTCGACGAAGTAGACTCAATCCTCATTGACGAAGCACGTACACCGCTGATTATTAGTGCACCAGCGCAGAACAACCCAGAAAACTACCTTAACTTTGCAAAAATTGCCGCAAAATTAGTACCAGAAGATTACATTCTTGATGAAAAGCGTAAAGCCGTGAGCCTTACCGACGAAGGTGTTGAAAAGGTACAAAAAATGTTGGGAGTAAAAAACTTGTACACCCCAGACAACGTTCGAAATGTGTACCATCTCGATCAATCATTGCGCGCACAAACCTTATTCAGGCGAGATAAAGATTATGTCGTAGCAAACGATGGCGAAGTGATTATTGTGGACGAACACACTGGCCGTTTGATGCATGGCCGTCGCTATAGCGAAGGCTTGCACCAAGCAATTGAAGCCAAAGAACAAGTACGCGTGCAAACAGAGAGTATGACGCTTGCAACGGTATCGTTCCAGAACTTCTTTCGTCTGTACACAAAGCTTAGTGGTATGACCGGTACGGCTTTCACTGAAGCAGAGGAATTCCAGCAAATTTACAGCCTTGATGTGGTGCAGATTCCATCAAACCGTCCGATTGCACGTATCGATAAAGAAGACCTTATTTTCAAAACTGAAAAAGGTAAATTGAAAGCTGTGGCTGACGCAATTCAGGAGTATCACAAGCAAGGCCGTCCGGTATTGGTTGGTTCTGGCTCGATTGTGAAGAACGAGCTGATTGCAAAGTGGCTTGATAAAGAAGGTATTAAATACGAAATTTTGAACGCCAAGAATAACGAGCACGAAGCCGCCATTGTAGCTCGTGCTGGTGAAAAAGGTGCAATTACACTGGCAACCAACATCGCTGGTCGTGGTACCGACATTAAGCTGGGCGAAGGTGTAAAAGAACTTGGCGGACTAGTAGTGATTGGTTCAGAGCGGCACGAAAGCCGTCGTATCGACAACCAGCTACGAGGTCGTGGTGGGCGCCAAGGTGACCCAGGTGAAACGCAATTTTATGTTTCGACTGAAGACGATTTGATGCGTATTTTCCAGGGCGAGCGTATTGCTGCGTTGATGGATCGTTTAGGGGTGGATGAAGAAACGCCAATCCAAAACAAAGCCGTGTCAAAAACACTCGAAGCTGCGCAGAAACGTGTGGAAGGTTACAACTTTGATAGCCGTAAAAACGTGGTGCAGTACGACAACGTTATTAACCGCCACCGCCGCGTGGTGTATACAGTGCGCCGCAAAATCCTTGAAGGTGGCAACATCAAAACTGAAATTGAACGCCTGATCGCCGACGCCTTGAAGGAGTTGACTGTTGTTCCAGCAAAAAACAATCCAAAATTTGTCGAAGAGTTTGATGGGTTGTTCCCAATTGATGAAGCAAAGATTAAAGAGATAGGTGCTGAAAAGAACGATAAAAAACGCTTTGTTGCTGCAGAAAAGGCAGTAAGTAAGCTGTATGCTGAACGCGAAAAAGAGCTTGATGCTGACACGATGCGTAAACTGGAACGTGAAGTGTACATGGAGGTGCTCGATCAGCTGTGGATGCAGCATCTTGAAAATATGCAGCATTTGCGCGAGGGAATCCACTGGCGAAGTGTTGGACAGCGTGACCCATTAGTGGAATACCGCGTGGAAAGCCAGAAGCTATTTGAAGGCTTGCAAGCCAGTCTTCGCGCCGAAGTGTTGCGTATTATTATGCACGTTCGCCCAACTGACATTACCGCACAAAATGTTGACGATGAATACCAAACAGAACTCACGCGTTTGGCGGAAAGTTCTGTTGAAAAGGGTGTAAACGACGTGGTAACTACCACGCATGTTAGTGATGATGACTTTGGCTCGACAAAAAAAGAAAAGACGACTTCTGAGAAAAATCACACAAAAAATGTTGCGCGCAAAAAGAAGAAAGCGCAGCGCCAAAATCGCAAGAAGAATCGAAAGTAGGGAGTGTGAGGCACACAGTTGAAGAAGTCCGCCTAAAAAACGGCGCAAGAGGATTGTTGATTGATGTCCCTGACGCGACGGTGATGAGCTTTGAGTTTCAGTTCCGTGCCGGGAACCGCTATGTTCGCGACAAAGATATCTACGAAACTGCACATGTGATGGAGCATATGGCGTTTGGCGCCAACGCACAATTCAAAACTGAGCACGAATTTGAGGCAGAGTTTACGAAAAACGGCGCGTATCATAATGCGTTTACAAGCGATCTTTCGATGGTGTACATGGCAGATTGTGCCGACTTCGAGTGGGAACGGATTTTGAAGCTGCAAGAAGTTTCAATTTGCCAACCACTCTTCAACGAAGAAGAGATGGTTGCTGAAAAGGGAAATGTTCGCAGTGAACTGACTGGCTACTTGAATGACCACGCACGGTTATTGTGGCCAAAATCGCAGCAGTTACTTGGCGAAGACGTGCTAACATTCAACCAGCGCCTTAAAACGATTCCGCACATTACGCTTAAAGATGTCAAAGAACATCACAAGCGTACGCATACTTCAGAAAATATGCGCTTTGTGATTGCCGGAAAATTGCATGGGCGTAAAGCAAGTATTAAACGTCAACTTGAAGAGTGGAAGTTGCCACGCGGCGAGCGCTTTGTTGTGCCGCATGACAAGCTTCACTCGGCTAAGCCAAACTTAATTCGCCGCAAGGAAGCCTCAAACGTCACATTTGCGTGGTCGATGATTTTGCCACGCGTATTAACCAATGAAGAGCTTGATGCAATGGCTTGTTTGAACCACTTGCTGACCGGCACGATGCATTCACGCATTTTTGGAGCAGCTCGTAAAAAAGGTTTGGCGTATGGCATGTTTAGCGATACGGCTGCTGGATTTTATGAAAGCAGCTGGGATTTTGGTGGGCAAGTTAATCAAGAGACGGCTAGCGAATTGTTTACGATTATTGAAAGCCAACTCCAGAAGGTGCTTGCTGGTGATATTTCTGAAAAAGAACTTGATGCAGTAAAAAGTTATGCGTTAGGTCGTCACCAGATGGGCGCACAAACGGTCTCGCAAATTAGTAATTTTTACACGGGCCGCTACTTTAGTGACCGCGCTATCCGTGATTACGACAGCGTCCCAGGCTCGATTGCGCACACTACGTGCGAGCAAATGATTGAAACAGCACGAGCCTTTATTGATGCGGATATACGTGTATTAGCAGCGGTTGGCGCTGGTGAGCGTGAGGAAATTACTGCCTTGTCTGATCAATTGGAAAGTCTGTTCGCGAAGGCGGTGTAGGCCGTACGGACCGACACTTGCGACAGCTGCCGACGTCTTCGTGCTATACTAAACACATGAATATCGCAATCGCAGGCTATGGTATTGAAGGCCGACAAAACTACGAATATTTCAGTCAGCAGGCGGGTAACACTGTAACGATTTTGGATGAACGGGATGAACTTGTAGACGCGCCAAAAGACGCAAATATGCAGCTGGGCAGCGATGCATTTACAAACCTAGAAATGTACGACATGGTCGTGCGCACGGCCGGCTTAGCGCCACGAAAATTGCCGAGTGCACCATTTGTTTGGTCGGCTACGAACGAATTTTTTAAGCAATGTCCTGCACCAATTATTGGTGTGACAGGCACAAAAGGCAAGGGGACAACCAGTAGTTTTATTACCAGCATTTTGCGCACTGCGGGCAAAACCGTACACCTGGTGGGCAACATCGGTACGCCAGCCTTGCAAGTGTTGCCGGATATCTCGCCAAGCGACATTGTAGTGTACGAGCTCAGCAGTTTTCAGCTGTGGGACGTAAAGCGCAGTCCACATGTGGCAGTAGTATTGATGATTGAACCAGACCACCTTGATGTACACGCAGATTTTGCAGAATATATTGCCGCAAAAAGTAATATTGTGCGCTGGCAAACGCAGAGTGATATATGTGTGTATCATCCAACGAACGAATACAGCCATACAATTGCAAAACAGCAACCACAATTTGCCACGCACGCTGCGCCATTTAATGCCGATCCAACGAACGATATGATAGTGGCAAAAATTGACGAGGATCAGTTTGTGCTCAGTGACGGACGCGTCGTCTGTGAAACGAACGCCGTAAAACTGCCGGGCGCTCATAATCTTGAAAATGCGTGCGCGGCAATCAGTGCATGTCTTCCGTATCTTGATGATTTATCTATGGTCGAGCAAGGTCTGGCGAATTTTATTGGACTTGATCATCGACTTAAATTTGTGGCAGAAGTAAATGACGTGGCCTATTACGACGACAGTATTGCTACTACGCCAGGCAGTGCAGTCGCAGCGCTCAATGCGTTCAATCAGCCAAAAGTGCTGATTATGGGTGGTTCATCAAAAGGCGCTGATTTTAGTACTTTTGCGATGGCAGCAGCAGATGTGTATGTACGCCACATTGTACTTATAGGCGATGAAGCGTCAACGATTGCCACGCAGTTAGATGAGTGGGCGCCAGAGGTAGACTACACGATTTTGCAAAACGCCACAATGCAAAACGCCGTACGGTTGGCGGCCGAGTGCGCGCAATCTGGCGACGTGGTAGTGCTAAGTCCAGCCTGCGCGAGTTTTGGAATGTTCAAAAACTACAAAGATCGCGGAGAGCAGTTTATTGCAGCGGTCAAAAATGTACACAAATAGTGTACACTAAAAACATGAACACGTTATCTTCTGGTAAAAAAGCAGTACTTCATTTTTATCGCCTCTTTTTTGGTGTTGCATTGTTGCTCCTTCCGCTGAGTATTTTTGCGACATTCTGGCTTTCAAGCGCGCAGTCAGTTTCGCGGCAGCTTGAACATTCAAAAGCTTATGATGTGGCGAGTGAGGTTGTGGTTGAACAGTTGGTACGAGTCGGCTCGGCAAGTGCTCAGGCGCAGCAACTACCAAGTGGCGCTGTTGAGCGCGCCGCTCGTGCGGTAATTACCCCTGATGTTGTTGGCAAAAAAGTTGAAACATTTATCACGCAAAATTACGAATGGTTGGATAACAAACGCACCGAACCAGTTCTAGAAATATCAATACAAAAAGAGCGTGATCAATTTGCGCGTGAACTTGCCAAAGAGGCGACCAAGACGGTAGAGGAGAAGCCGGCCTGCGATGTCATGCAGGTGATGCAGTATCAGGCGCAATTGCGCGCAGATCCGTTGTCAGTGCCGTGCAAGATTGATGGCATTGATCGCGCTGAAATTGAAGGTGTCGCGACGCAAAAAATCACCGAGGCATTTAACAATCCAACATCGCAGCAAAAAGATACCTCTATTACATCTGGCGCATTAACGGTAACACCGTCGGAAAGCCAAACGTACATCGATGCGCTCAGCGGCATCGCTAAGCTGGCATACTGGTGCGTAAAACATGGCTTTATGATGGTGATAAGTATTCTGCTGATTGCGGGGGCGTTGGCATTCGCAACACTTCGTTCTGGCACAGATTGGCTGATATGGGCACGCGCAGCGTTTGCTTCTGCTGCACTGACACTGTTCGTGGGTGTAGTGATGTTGATTCTCTCGACGCAAACCACCATACTGCCACTTTTCTTTGTAACGGAGACCATTCAACCGGTGATTGCTGCACTGGCACGACCGTTGATTGTTGCGATTGCGGTGACGATTGTCGTCTATCTTATCGTTATGCTGTTTGGTATACTGGCTAGAGCAAGGAAGAGGAGAGAATATGACAGCAACAGAGACGCCTACGCCGCCTCCCGAAACGACGCCGCCTACCAACAACTACGAACATCCGGCCGTTCGTCTGGCAAACCGTTCTAGCGATTACACCGTATTTTGGGCAATCGTTGCTGCTTGTGTGGGAATAGTGCTTGCCCCGTGGGTGTTTGGGTCGTGGCTATTTTCGGCATTGATTGATGCAGAAAGCGTTACAGTCGAAGAAGGACTGTTTACACTCCTGTTGATGTTGCTTGAGAATATCGATCTAATTGTGATTGTTGCCGGTATGTTACTTGTACTGCTGGTGTCTATTCGTATGATGCGTCAAATGTATTTAGCAAATGCGCTACAGATTGAATACAGTGCGCATGCGTGGTTACGTGAGTGGTCAAATACGGTTGCTAAAGATCTTGCCATGCCAAAAGT
The DNA here is from genome assembly GCA_052103595.1 of Saccharimonadales bacterium (SeqCode). Taxonomy (GTDB): domain Bacteria; phylum Patescibacteriota; class Saccharimonadia; order Saccharimonadales; family Saccharimonadaceae; genus CAMEGH01. The sequence continues at coordinate 78,416 of JBQEKC010000001.1, forward strand.
AGAAATAATGATTACGCAAGACCCCGTGATGAATGCATTTGCGTTCGGGTTTGCGAAACCTTATACCATTGTGCTTAACTCTGGGACGATTCGCTGGACAAGCGACGAGGAACTGAAAGCGATTATTGTACATGAAATGGCGCATATCAAATATCGCCATACCCAGATGGGAACGTATGCAAATATATTGCGACTCTTGCCGCTCGTTGGGCCACTTTTTAGTTGGATGCTTGACTTCTGGAGTCGTCGCTGCGAGCTGACGGCCGATCGTTTATCATTGGCGTATTTGAAAAATAAAACACAAGTGCGTGATGCGCTGGTGCGTATTCATGTTGGCCCGGACGCTGCACCTTCGTTTAACGACGTGGCAGAGCAGTGGCAGGTGCACAACACCGAAAATACTTTCAATCGGTTTACACAAACGTTTAGCAGTCATCCCTTTTTAGTGCGCCGACTGCAGCATCTCGACGCGATGCAAAAGCAGTACGACGCTGCCAATCAACGGAAGGAGTCGCATGAACCCACTGCATAAAAAAGTCGAGCAGCTCCAGCAAGAATTTTCGTCGGTCTATGAGCAACTGGCGATTGATGCCGAGCAGCAGCGTTTGTCTGAGTTAGAGCAAGAGCTGGCTCGCCCGGAACTTTGGAACAATCCTGCCGAAGCTGCAGCACTGAACAAAACATTTGCGGCGCAGCAAAATTTAGTACAACCATGGCTGGCGCTCAAAATGCAGCTGGCGGATTTTGGTGAACTACTTGAGCTTGACGATGAAGATATGTTACCTGAACTGGAAGCGCAAATTGAAGCAATGTCGACGCAGTTTGCTGAGCTAAAAAAAGCGTTATTGTTTGATGGCGAATATGATGGTCGCAATGCAATTTTGCGTATTACGGCGGGCGTTGGCGGTACAGATGCGCAAGATTTTGCCGAAATGCTTGAGCGGATGTATCTTCGTTGGGCAGAAAAAGCCGGTATGCAAACAAGCAACGTTGAGCGATCAACTGGTGATGAGGCTGGTCTAAAAACAACCGTGCTTGAAATTGTTGGCTCGTATGCGTACGGCAAGTTGCGTAGCGAGCACGGTGTTCATCGATTGGTACGCCTAAGCCCGTTTAATAGCGATAACTTGCGTCAAACCAGCTTTGCTTTGGTAGAAATTTTACCGCACATTGATGAACCTGAAGCGATCGAGCTTGACGATAAAGACCTAAAAATCGACGTTTATCGTGCAGGTGGTCATGGTGGCCAAAGTGTTAACACAACCGATAGTGCCGTGCGCGTCACGCACGTACCGACTGGCATTGTGGTAGCGATTCAGAACGAGCGCAGTCAAATTCAAAATAAAGAAACGGCGATGAAGATTCTTCGTTCAAAATTGGCGCAACTAAAAGAAGAGCAACATGCTGAAAAAATCGGTGATTTGCAAGCAGGTGAGAGCGCTAGCTGGGGTTCGCAAATTCGCAATTACGTTCTACACCCGTACACGCTTGTAAAAGATACACGCACTAAGTACGAAGAAAAAGACGCGCAAAAAGTGCTTGATGGAAAAATCGATGGCTTTATGCAAGCCTATTTAGAATCTCGTTTGAATACCGACGCATAAACTCGCGGTCGAAACCCGCGCAGGCCTGTGCTATAATAAAGCTAATGATTTTATTAGATAGGGTAACAAAGACATACGGAAAATCGCACAAACCTGCCATTAACAGGGTAAGTCTTCATATCGAACCAAAAGAATTTGTTATTTTGGTGGGGACGAGCGGTGCCGGCAAAAGTACGTTGCTGAAGCTTTTAACACGTGAAGAAAAACCATCAAGCGGCAAGATTGTCGTGGGTGGTATTGATTACGATTCGCTCAAAGACAAGCATATTCCACTGCTTCGTCGTAAGATTGGCGTTGTATTTCAGGACTTTAAGCTGCTGCCACAGCGAACGGTATTTGAGAACGTCGCATTTGCGCTCGAGATCGCAGGTATGACAAATCGCGAAATTAAGACCACCGTCCCAAAAGTGATTGAACTTGTAGGTCTGAGCGGAAAAGAAAAGAGCTTTCCGCATCAGCTGAGCGGTGGTGAACGTCAACGTGTGGCGATTGCTCGCGCGATTGTGCGTCAGCCAAAAATCTTGATTGCCGACGAGCCAACCGGTAACCTTGACCCAAAGCACAGCTGGGATATTGTGAAGCTGCTTGAAAAAATTAATCACTACGGCACCACTGTACTTCTTACAACCCACAACGTTGAAATTGTTAATCGGCTAAAGCGCCGTGTTGTCGTGCTTGATCACGGGAAAATCACTAGCGACCAAGTCCAGGGGAGTTACAAGCAATGAGACAGAGCAAAAAGATGACCGCCAAAGAGTTTGCGTTGCAAAAGCGCAAGCGACGTCAGTGGATTACTTTTGTGCGTATGCTTCGTTATGGTGTCAATAACTTTAGCCGTAACGCATGGCTCACCGTAGCCGCAACCGCTATGATGACCTTAACCCTATTTGTTATTTTTGTGTCGTTTACGGCGCGTAACGTGCTGCTTGATACGGTCGCGCAAATTCGCGATAGGGTAACAATGTCGATGTATGTGCAGCAAGACGCCAGTCAGGAAGATATCTCGTCGGCTCGCCAAACAATTGCTAATCTCGAAGGTGTAACTGACGTGCAATACATCACTCCAGAGCAGTATAAGGAAGAATACCGCGAAAGCCGAAAAGAAGATTCACGCGCGCTCGCTGCCTTGAACTTGGCCGATGTGACATTTCCAGGAGTGTTCCGTGTGAGTGTAGAAGATATCAACAACCCAGAAGTACTTGATAATTACGTGAAGAACGACGAACTGTATCAAAAAATTGCCGATCCTGAGCGCGATCCATCTTTTGCCGGCGATCGACGCGATGCCATCGAGACTATTGGCCGCTGGGTAGGTTTTGCTGAAAAAATGGGATTGTTGATGAGTATTGTGCTTGCAACCATCTCATCGTTGATTGTCTTTAATACTATCCGTATGGCCATCTTCAACCGTAAAGAAGAAATTAAGATGATGAAGCTGATCGGTGCTGATAAAGGCTTTATCCGTGGACCATTCGTAGTAGAAGCGGCTGTGTATGGGCTGATCGCGGCGGTGGTGGCAACTGGATTAGGGGTTGCATTGCTGATGGCAGCTCGGCCAAAGCTTGAGTCGTATGGGATTTTGATTGAACCAACTCTCGGGATGATTACGCTCTATATCGGATTTGTATTGCTTGCTATGATCGCGCTTGGTGCGGTGATTGGTATCGCTTCATCACTCTTTGCTACGCGCAAATATCTCAAAATTTAGTAAAACAATAGTTTGCATTATTGACAAATTATGTTGCTTATGCTATGTTAAGTAGAGTATGAAACATAACATAAACATAAAATTAGAAAATCATCATCACATTGGCTTGTTCCGTATCGCGGTTGTTGCTGCTGTGACGATGGTGCTTGCCAGCACGTTTACCACGGCAAGTCGTTTTGTGTTTGCCGATGAGCGATATGACGATCAAGTTCGCTTTTCGGAAGAAAACAGCAAGATGTATGAAAAGCAGGCGGCGTCGCTCAGTCAAATGGCTGACAGCTACGAAAACGAACTGCGCCAGCTGGAACAACAATCGGCGCAAATTAAGATATCGCTCAAAAAGAGCCAAAAAGAGCACGATACACTTTCTCAAGAAGTGAAAGCAATCGAAACTAAACTGCGCGATAGCCAAGACCTCCTTGGTTCGATGATCATCGACATGCAGATCGAATCAGAAATTACGCCACTTGAAATGGTTGCAAGTAGCACATCGATTGGGGAATACGTTGATCGTCAGGCGCAGCAAACGGCGATTCGCCAGAATCTTGATAAAGAAATCGCGACCATTAACAAAGCACGTAAAGAGCTGAAAGAGCGCCAATCTGAGGTGACACGCGTCGTGGCGTCACAAAAGAATCAGCAGGAGCAGCTTGCTCAAAAGCAGGCAGTGCAGCAAAAGTTAGTTGACGATACTCGTGGGGAAGAGAGCCGCTACCGTGAGCTTGCTGAAACGAATAATCAACGAGTGACGCAACTTCGCGAAGAGCAGGCCGAGCAGAACCGTTTGGCAACAGAAGCAGCGATTGGTGCGGCTGGTAATTCAAACGTCAATATTCCAGCAGGTATTTTAGGCGGTGATTATCCGTTTACCAAAGGTCCGCTTGATTATGGCGTTGACCCATGGGGCTTGTACTACCGTGAATGTGTGAGCTACGCTGCCTGGAAGGTAGCAAGCACTGGACGATTTGTTCCGCACTTTGGTGGTCGCGGTAATGCCAACGAGTGGCCGTCAACTGTAGCGCAATTTGGCATTAAAAGCGGTAAAGAGCCGCGCAAGGGCGCCGTCGCTATGCAGAACATTGGTGTGTATGGGCATGTTATGTATGTTGAAAAGGTGAACGACGACAATACAATTACCGTCAGCGATTATAATCTTGCATGGGACGGGCTTTACCGAAAGTATACGCGCGCCTCGGGAGGATTGACCTACATTTACTTCTAAGAAGCCGGGGGTTGTAATAAACACCTGCAGAATATGTTGCGCTCCCTATACGCTTATGCTAAAGTGGGAGTAATGAAACAACGGTCCACCACACCAGCTTTCAATTCTTCTTCGTTTGCCGCCAAGGCTGCGTTGGTTGCTTGTGCTGTCCTTATGGCAGTCGCAACGCCTGTGCAAATGGGAAACACAGTTTTCGCGAATTACGACGAACAAATTCAAGCTGAAAAGAATAAAGCTAGCAAGAATCAGGCTCAAGCTGAAGAGCTAAGCCAGATGGCTGACAGCTACCAAGCTGAACTTGCCCAACTAGAGTCGCAGGCGCGCTCATTACAAAAGCAAATTTCGGATAGCGAGAAACGTCGAGATAAGCTTGAAAAAGATATTAAGGCCAACGAAAAGAAGGTGGTCACCAACAAATCTGCGCTTGGCGATACTATCGTTGATTTGCAGATGGATTCAGAGACGTCAACGCTAGAAATGGTGGCAAGTAGTCGCAATTTGAGCGATTTTGTTGACCGTCAATCGCAGCAAACAGCTATTCAAAACAAGCTCAACGACACCATCAACGAAATTAATCGTTTGAAAGAAGAGCTTGCTAAGCAGCAAAAGGCAGTTGAACAAGAAATCCAGAACCAAAAAGCACAGCGTCAGCAATTGGCAGCGAAAGAGGCTGAAAAGGCAAGCTTGGTAAAGGAAACTCGTGGGCAAGAAGGCAAGTATCGCGAAAAAGCCAAGAAGAATAACGATAAGGTGAATCAGCTGCAAGCAGCGCAGGCTGAAGAAAACCGTCGCGCAGCGATGGCGGCAATGGCAGCAGCGAACCAAGGCGGTGGCGGCGGTGCAGTAAGTATCCCAAGTGGGTCAGCTGGTGGCGGTGGTTACCCTGGTGCGTGGGCGAACGCGCCAATTAACTCGTACGTTGACAGCTGGGGACTGTATTCTCGCCAATGTGTCAGCTATGCTGCCTGGAAGGTGGCAAGCACCGGTCGCTATGTGCCGCACTTTGCTGGGGCAGGAAACGCCAATCAGTGGCCATCAACAGTGGCAGCGCATGGTATTCCAAGCGGTTCAGCACCGCGTGCAGGCTCTGTTGCGATGATGCCAATTGGCTACTACGGACATGTTATGTACGTAGAAAGTGTTAATTCTGACGGTACGATCACTGTGAGTGACTATAACCTTGAGTGGGACGGACTATATCGTATTTACACTCGATCAGCGGCTGGATTGACCTACATCTACTTCTAAGGGTTGTGTATCACCAATACGACCAAAACTATAGCGCACACATTAGTGGTGCGCTATACTATATATAAGCATAACAATAGAAAACGAGGAACGTGTGAGTAAAACAGCAGGCGAGCAGCGCGGGGCAGATGACAATAGTGTAAAGCGAAAATTTAGCGGGACATTTGTTGCGTTTGGTGTGGTGGTTGCTTTGGTGATAGGTTTTGTAGCGGGAACGCGCGGTACCGAGCTATTAGCGCTGGTTGGGCCACAGTTTGGACTTGAGGTGAGCACGGAGCGCCTCGATCTTTCTTCGACACAAGAGGCATATCGTATTTTGAAGCATAAGTACAATGGCGACTTGGATGCGCAAAAGCTTAGCGAGTTTGCTAGCAAAGGATTGGCACAAGCCACAGGCGATCCCTACACGCAATACTACACTGCGGAAGAAGCTAAAAAAGTACAAGATGATTTGGAAGGAAAGATCGGCGGCGGTATTGGTGCTGAGCTTGGGATGCGTAACGATAAAGTGACTGTTGTGCGCCCACTGAAAGATTCACCAGCGGCCAAGGCGGGTGTACGTGCTGGTGATGTGTTTGTTGGTGTTAATAACGCCGACGTCTCAGAGAAGACGCTTGATGAGATTGTGCAGCTGGTGCGTGGCGAAGCAGGCACGAGCGTTGAGCTCGTAATGCAGCGCGGCTCTACACAAGAAACCTTTACAATTAAGCGAGAAGAAGTCGTTGCGGCCGACGTTGAAACAAGTGTAACGAACGGTGTTGGCGTGATTAAACTCACACGCTTTGGTAGTGAAAGTGCTGCAAAGGTGCGTGGTGCAGCCGAGGACATGAAGCGACAAGGGGTAAAAGGTGTTGTGCTCGACCTACGCGGCAATGGCGGTGGCTACTTACAGGCGGGTGTTGATATTGCCAGTATTTGGCTTGATAATAAAGTTGTTGTTAGTGAGCGTAGCCAAAATCATGATGATGAAGAGCTCCGTTCGGCAGATCAACCTATTTTGAACGGTGTACCAACTGTCGTGTTGATTAATGCTGGTTCTGCCAGCGCCAGTGAGATCGTAGCAGGTGCATTGCAAGAACATGACGCAGCCACCTTGCTTGGTGAGAAGACGTACGGTAAGGGAAGTGTGCAAGAAATGATCCCTGTTTCGAATGGCGGATTGCTGAAGGTGACGATTGCAAATTGGTACACGCCAAACGGTAAAAGTATCAGCAAAGAAGGTATTGAGCCACAAGAAAAGGTTGATTTAACGAGTGATGATATTAACCGTGATCGCGATCCGCAACTTGATGCCGCGCTGCAGCGCCTTAGTAAGTAACTTGTGTTAAACCGGGAAAGTGGGTACAATAAGCATATGGAAAATCAGAAAAAGATTCTACTTGTAGAAGACGACACAACGTTGGCGACAGTCTACCGTTCTCGACTAGAGATGGAAGGATTTGAAACCAAAGAAGTAAACAACGGCGAAGATGCGCTGAGCGCCATCCAAGAATACAAGCCTGATCTTGTATTGCTTGATGCAATGATGCCAAAAATTAGCGGGTTTGACGTGCTTGATATCATTCGCAATACACCAGCAACGGCAAATACGCGTGTAATTATGCTGACAGCGCTTAGTCAACCAAAGGACAAAGAGCGTGCTGAAAACCTTGGTGTTGATGAATACCTAGTGAAATCACAAGTGGTGATTGGCGATGTGATTGCTCGCGTAAAACACCACCTTGGTATCGCCGAATAATACGTTTGACTCACAAGTATAAAAAGATCTTCTGTAAAAGGAGGTCTTTTTTGTTGCACGCTAAAAGGGGGTAGAAAAATACCTGCTTTTGAAAGCAGGTATTTTATTGTCATAACTGTTTTTATTGTACTGACACTTGTGTTCGTGGGGCAGTGCGGCCTGTGAATAGACCCTTCTTTACCTTTTTAAACTCAACGACGCCGTCTTTTGCAGCGTGAATTGTGAAGTTTCGGCTCATGTAAGTACCTTCACCAGCAATCTTGGTTGCACCGGTTTGGCGTACTAGCACTTCACCTTCGCGAACTTTGTGTCCGCCAAAGCGCTTAACACCAAGTCGTTGACCAGGGCTTTTGTGAATGTTCTTACTTGAACCACCAGCTTTAACTTTTGACATTGCGTAACTCCTTAACGTTTTCTATAAGACAATCTACTTCATTGTACGGCAGAACGGCAATTTCGTCAAGAGCTTACGCCGGTAAAATCATGTGGATATTAGGCTTTTTTGAAGCACAAAATATCACGCGCGACCACTTGGTCTTCGCGGTAGTAGAGCAATTGTTTTTGTTGCAGCGACGTGAAACCCATATCTTCAAGGTGATGCACGAGCGGTAGGCGAGTAATATATTTGGTTGATAGATTGCGCCATGCCGGCACAGCCACTGTAAAGACGGTGCCTGGGCGCACCTGTGCACCAATATTTTTTAAGAAGTTAGAGATAATAGCGTTACAGTTGCCTTGGACTTCACGCAGCTTTGTAGAAGAGGGTGTCGCGCTGAAAGGCTGCCCAAGGTAGCTTTCGCACACGACAGCGGTGATATCGTGTGGGCGTTGCCACTTGGCAGTAGTGGCGTCGGCCTGATGAAGTGTGTTGAGGGATCCATCAGTGTGATGTGTGCGTTCAAGCCATGTTAGATTGGCCTCTGTAAAATCAATCATTTTATCACTAAGGTCGGACCCGTAGACATTGTAGCCGCGCAGCATTGCTTCTTGCAAAATTACGCCAGTGCCGCAAAAAGGATCAAGCACGAGTTCCTTTTGTGGATCTGTGCTGGTGCCAACTGCCATGTTTAGCATCATTAAGGCTAGTTTTGGTGGCAACATTCCTACAAATGCATCGCGCTTTGGGCGACCTTGGTCGCGCTTGGCAAGAGCAGTGATGTTTTGCGCACCAGTACTTTGGGCGACGATGGTTTTACCATCTGCTTGCACAATGAGCAACTCTACTTTGTTTGGACTGAGGCCGAGCTTATTGTGGTGACTCACCGCTGTATTGAGCGATATATCTTTCGTAGGAATGGTGCGCATGCTACCGCCAGCTTTTTTAAGCTGCTGTTTCAACTTCACTCCGAGCATATTGATATCTTTTGACTTGAGGTGAGTTTTGCCGTACACGCTGATACCGAGGGTAATTTTGTGTTCACCGTCTGTCCACTGTGGCAGGTAGTACTCACTGATTGCACGACTGACAGCTGGCCAGTTTGTGTGCGGAATTTCGAGCGTTACGCTACCGGCTTTTTGGATGCCACCCGTCGCTTGAATATCGAACGAATTCGTTTCTATCAACGCTGCTTCTCTGCTAAACATGTGCGCCGTACCGTACAACGAGGCAAGTTCGGCGTGCCCAAGTTCTGGCTGACGCCCTAAAATACAAATCATCATATAGTTTTATTGTACTACGAGCGCCTAAAAACTGCGAACGTAACAAGCCTGCATTGGTCGACGAGCACCTAGTAAAAATGGTATACTGAAGAGGTATGAGGAAGTTATCGGGACGAACATGGCTGAGTATTATCACATTTGTGATTATTTTACTGGTACTGTTTTTCTCGCGCAACGAGCTTGCGCAAGCCTGGCAGGTGATGCAGACCATTAATATTTGGGCGTTGCTTGCAATGTTGATCCCGCTACAGTTTGTGTCGTATTTTGCGATGGGTGAGACGCTCTTTACCTATTTGCGCTCGATTGGCCAAGGAAAAAATGTTTCGCCGCTGAAATTTGCACGTCTCTCGCTTGAAATGAATTTTGTGAACCATATGCTGCCAAGTGCTGGAGTAAGTGGCGCATCGTATATGGGGTGGCGACTGAAGCATATTGGCGTTTCTCTGTCGAAGTCAACATCGGCACAATTGGTGCGTATTGTTGCGGTAGCTGGGGGTTATGCGATTGTGCTCGCTGCCGCAGTGTTGTTTATGTTGTTTGATGGATCACTTAATCGCTGGATTAGTTTGTTCGCAGTTGTCTTGGTAGCGGCAACGTTTATTTTAGTGGCGGGCATGATATATTTGCTTGAACGAGCCGAAAAGCTATCAACATTGGCGCGCGGATTGGTAAAAATAGCAAATACTGCAGTGCGTTTGGCTACCTTTGGTCGCCAGAAAAAAAAGTTTCCTTCAGTAAAACCACTGGCTGACTTTTTAACAGATATTCAAGACGATTATCGTAAAATTCGCACCAAAAAGCAGCTGTTGGTAAAGCCGCTTATTTGGGGTGTTGTCTTTACGTTGGCAGAGGTTGGTATGTTTTATGTGACCTTCTTGGCGCTTGGTCATCCAATCAATCCGGCACCGATCGCGATTGCGTTTGGTCTTGCCGGTGTGGCGGGTATTTTTATGGTAACGCCGGGTGGCGCTGGCCTGTACGAAGTGGTGATGATTAGCTTTCTGACAGTAGCGGGCGTTAACCCTGGTGTTGGTATTGCGGCCATCGTATTGGCACGTGTTCTTTTGATGGTCGGAACAATCGCAACGGGTTACTATTTTTATCAACAGGCAATTATCAAACATGGAAAACACCCAGACGCCGCTCTTTAGTGTTGGCGATTTTGTCGCTATTACGAACCAAGTGCTCGAGCAAGCTTATCCGAGTATCTTGATTGAAGGTGAGGTGGAAAGTTTTAAGATAAATCAACGTAAATTTGTGTTTTTCAATCTGAAAGATAGCGAAGCAAGTGTAGGATGCTTTATGATGGCGTTTGCGCTGCGTACGCCAATTGAGGATGGCATGAAGGTGGTAGTACGCGCTCGTCCCAAACTGACGCAATGGGGAAAATTTAGCCTTACGATTGAAAGTATCCGCCCAAGTGGCGAGGGGAGTATTAAGAAGAGTTTTGAGTTGCTAAAGGCAAAACTCGAAAAAGAGGGGCTGTTTCGTGCGGAACGAAAGCGTTTACTTCCGCGTTGGCCACGACGTGTTGCCGTTATTGCTAGCACAGAATCTGCGGGTTATACCGACTTTATGAAAATCGCAAACGAGCGTATTGGGGATGTCACGTTTGTGGTGTATCACACACTTGTTCAGGGTGAACAGGCACCGGCGCACATTGAAGCGGCTATTCAACAAGCAAATGAAGCCGAGCAGCCTGCCGAGGTGTTGGTGTTGATTCGCGGCGGCGGCAGTGCCGATGACTTAGCGGCATTTAACGACGAAAAACTTGTTCGGGCAATTGCTGTAAGTCGTATCCCAACACTGGTGGGCGTGGGGCACGAAGTCGATGTGAGCCTGGCGGATATGGTGGCTGATGTGCGCGCTGCCACACCAAGCAACGCCGCAACGCTGCTGGTGCCTGATCGCCAAGAACTGCAACTACAAGTACAGCGACTGGCCCGGAGCTTGTCGCCAAAGATGCAGCAGCTCATCGGCGATCGACAACAGCATCTTCAGCGGCAGCTTACAGTTGCTTATGAGCGGTTCTTGTCGCAGATCGACCAGCGTGAACAAAAAAGTAGCACACTCAAACAACTGCTTGCGTCATACAACCCAGAACGAGTGTTGGCACGCGGTTACGCTATCGTTCGTGGCAGCCCCGCCAAAGGTGAAATCATTACTGTCGAAATGGCACAGCAAACAATAACAGCAAAGGTGATAGCTCATGAATCAAAAGCATAATACAACGATTGAAGAAGACATTGCGACGCTTGAAGCGATGGTTGCATGGTTTGAGAGCGATGCGTTTGTCCTCGAAGACGCGCTCGAGCAGTACCAAAAAGCCGAAACGTTGGCGAGCAGTATTTCTGAGCGGCTAGTAACACTCAAAAATACTGTCATTGAAGCAACTGAGCAACCGTAGTGGTAGTGCTGTGGATTGTATTTGGGGTAGTGGCGGCCGTATTTTTGCTAACGGCACTGATTGGCGCCCCCTATGTTCCCACGCATAAACAACAGGCGCGACTGGCATTTTCGACACTTCGCCCTGTCACAAAAAAAGACACTGTGCTTGATATTGGTAGTGGCGATGGTGTAGTGTTGCAACAAGCGCTTGTGGCTGGAGCGGGTAAGGTAATTGGTTATGAAATCAACCCATTTCTAGTGTGGGTGGCACAACTGCGACTATGGCGCCAGAAGTCTCGCGTAAAAGTAATGCTAAAAAATTTTTGGGAACAGCCGTTTCCTACTGAGGTAACTGTAGTATATACTTTTGGTGAATCACGCGATATTACAAAAATGTATCGCCGAGTTGAGGCGGAAGCGACTCGTTTACAGCGTCCGATCGACTTTATTAGTTATGCATTTGCCGTGCCAGACGCAGAATATGAGCGTAGTGAGGGCGGATTGTTTCTCTATAAAATAATTCCTTTACAGATCAAGAAAACATAAGTATAATAACGGCATGAAAGTACAACACAAACAAGAAGGAAGCGTGATTATGGTTGTGATGGTGGCGGTGATGTCCGCGCTGGCTATCATTTTTGGTGGCTTGGCCATCTGGTCATACATGCAATATACAGAGCAAAAGAATGACGTCGACGGTAAGATTGAAGTCGCCGTTCTGAACGGAAAGCGTGAACAGGCAGACGAAGACGAGAAGAAGTTTGCAGAGCGCGAGAAAGAACCAAATCGCGATTTTGTTGGCCCCGACGATTACGGGCGTTTGACGTTCCAGTATCCAAAGACATGGAGCCTGCACGAAGCAACCGATATCACTCGTGGTGGTAATTATGAAGCGTTCCTTAACCCAGGTAAGGTACCGCCAATTAGCAACAATCAGCAATTCGCCATTCGTGTCACAATCGAAAACAAAGATTATGACCGCGTTGTGCAAGGGTATGCATCACTTGTAAAGAAGGGTGATTTGCGTAGTTCAAGCACTTCAGCACAAGGAAACACTGGAACCCGTCTTGACGGAAACTTCAGCAATAACATTCGCGGTGCTGCAGTCATCTACAAAATTCGCGACAAAACGGTTACCGTCCGCACTGATGCCGACACCTTTAAACCAGACTTTGAAAAGATCATTCAAACGATCAACTTCGATCAATAGATCGTTTTCACCACAAGCAATATCCCGCATCGCCCTCTTCATGCTAAAATAAAGACATGAAGGAGCGGAGCGGGAATTTTGCTATGGAAGAGAGCAGTGTGATTGCGGCGGCGCATGAGCTGAAAAGCCCTGTTGCATTGATTCGCCAACTTGCGCTTGAGCTTGAAGCGACCGCGCTGCCAGAGCAAAAAGAACAGCTTTCACAATTGATTCTGACGAGCGAGCGATCACTTCGTCTTACGACGAGTTTAACACGTCATCGCCAGCTGAATGAATCCCTTGCTTTTCTTGAAACCGAGCCGATTAATGCACAGCAGCTGTGCGAAGAGGTGGCACATGAGCTCTGGCCATTGTTTGCCGCTCATGGTCGAAGGATTGAGGTAGATACGCGTCGCGCTGCACCACTTGTGGTGGCGAATCGCGACTTGCTGCGTCGTATTTTGCTTCATTTTGGTGATAATGCGCTGCAGTACGCTCACTCTGGCGTGGCACAGTTTCGAGTACAGCGTCATCGTTCCGGTGTGCGTGTAGGGCTGCGTGATGATGGACCAATTGTTCCTGTTACGAACGAACCATTAGTTGGTCGTCCGATGAGTAGCGGGCTTGGGCTGCAGCTTTCAAAAGAATTCGCCGACATGATGAATGGCACAATTGGCAGCGTGAAACACCACACCGGGATGACCTTTTATGTACAAATGCTGCCATCGGAGCAGCTATCGTTGCTATGAGTCAACCGACCGTTCTGATCATTGACGACGAAGCATGGCAACGGGGCATTTACGAACGTCTGTTGACAAAAGCGGGATATCGCTGTCGGCAGGCGGCGCATCCGGCGGAAGCGATTGCACTGGTTGAACAAGCGACGCCTTCGGTTATTGTGCTCGATGCTTTGCTCGAAGGCAACACAGCGTTTGTGTTACTTAACGAATTGCAGTCTGATGCAACGCTGGCGGCAATTCCTATCGTGCTTTCTACGAACATAGCGGCTGATTTATCACTGCGAGACATGGCGCCCTATGGAGTTCGACGCATTATCGACAAAACGACCGCACATCCGGCGGATATTGTAACAGCTGTGAAGGCGGTATTAGCATGAAATCAGAAACCACTCAAGGTATTGTTTTGCGCCGAACAGACTACGGTGAAGCAGACCGCATTATTCTGTTTTGCACGCCACTTGGTCAGCGCTCGGCGATGGCGCGTGGTGTTCGTAAGCCCAAATCAAAATTGGCGGGTGGAATTGAATTATTAAGTGAATCAAGCATTGTGTTGCGTGGCGGAAAAGGGAACTTAGCAACATTAGTGCAGGCACGCATGTCGGTATTTTATAAAAATATCTTGGCAGATTATGATCGATTGCAATTTGCTTATGAGGCATTACGGCACGTGGCTCGGGCGGGCGACATGGCGGATGGCGACCAATGGTACACGATCTTGCAAGAAACTCTGAAGGGGCTTGACGATACCGCAACGAATCTTGCGTTGGTAAAGGCGTGGTTTTATGTGCAGTACGCAGCAGTGCTCGGTGAAGAGCTTAGCTTGTATCGCGACATTCAGGGTGAAAAAATCGAAGCTGGTACGCGGTACACGTACGATGTGGCAAATAAAGGACTACGCATTGATGAGCGTGGTGACGTGATGGAAAATCATATTAAATTACTCCGTGTGATGAGCCAAAAACCGCTGCGTGTGGTGCGTTCTGTTGGCGGTGCGCAAGAATTTGTTGCGGTGTGCGCTAGCGTTGCAATGCGACACGCCAGCGTCTCGTAAGCGGGCTATCTATCGAAAAAAACAGAGGTATGCTAGTATATATTGTATGAGTAAGCAGGTGAAAAACGAAAAAATGGAAGCGCTCGTCAGTTTGGCGAAGCGACGTGGATTTATCTATCAAGGATCGGACGTATATGGCGGCCTTTCAGGTACATGGGATTACGGTCCGCTGGGCGTGACACTAAAGCGCAAAATCATGCAGGCATGGTGGCAGTATTTTGTTGAAGCACGTGATGACATGTACGGCGTGGACGCAGCAATTTTAATGAACCAGAAAGTATGGCAGGCGAGCGGTCATGTCGATACGTTTGTCGACCCGCTCTGTGAGGATACAGTAAACAAACGTCGTTATCGCACGGATCACATCTTGAAAGACAGCGGCATTGATGCGGAGGGTATGACCATGGAGCAGATGGATGCAACAATTGCCGAGAAGGGAATTAAGAGCCCAGACGGTAATCCGCTCAGCGTATCACGCACATTTAATATGATGTTTAAAACGCATGTTGGCGCTACCGAAAGTGACGATAGTGTTTCGTATTTGCGTCCAGAAACTGCCCAAGGCATTTTTACCAACTATAAAAATGTTGTCGACAATTTTTACCCAAACCTGCCATTTGGTATCGCGCAACAAGGCAAGGCGTTTCGTAACGAAATCAGCCCCCGCGATTTTGTGTTTCGTTCACGCGAGTTTGAACAGATGGAGATTGAATATTTTGTTCACCCAGAAAAATGGGAAGAAGCATTTGACGAATTGCTTGCCGGCACGCACGATTTTTTGGAAAGCTTGGGGTTGAAGAAAGAGCATATTCATGAGCTTGATGTACCTGCTGAGGATCGTGCTCATTACAGCAAAAAAACCATCGACATCGAATATGACTACCCAATTGGTAAAGAGGAGCTAATGGGAATTGCCTATCGTACCGATTTTGACCTCGCCAACATCCAGCGCGACAGCAAGAAATCGATGGAATACCAAGTGAAGGGCACCAACGAAAAGTTCATCCCGCACGTGATTGAGCCGAGCTTTGGTGTCGAACGCGCGCTGATGGCGGTGCTGTCGGAAAGCTATCGCGAAGACGAAGTTAATGGCGAAAAACGTGTGTATTTGGCGCTGCCGGAGCATCTTGCGCCAGTAAAATTTGCCGTTTCGCCACTACTTAAAAACAAGCCAGCTCTGGTAGAAAAAGCCCGCGAAGTCTACGCCGCATTGAAGAAAAAATACGGCAATGTGATGTGGGACGACAACGGCAACATCGGCAAACGCTACCGCCGTCAAGACGAAATCGGCACGCCATACACTGTGGTGATCGATTTTGAAACGATTGAGGGTGACGGCACGGTGACGGTGCGTGATCGTGATACGACCGAGCAAAAGCGCGTGGCGACTGAATCGCTCTAAACGCCACGAGTACAGTCGCATTAGAAAGAGTATATGAAACAAACAATTCTTTCGATCTACTACTTTTTTAGTCGCTACGCCAACCCGGCTGAACGGCGCGTAGGGAAGTTTTTTCAGCGTGTGAACGAAAAGGATGCGCCGCATAAAGTCGAAAAAGCATTGACAGCTCTTGTGCAGCACAACCTTGCGGTTGTTAATTTATGGACAGAACATCGCTACAAAGGGTATGCGTATTTAACTAAGCAAAAACGCAAAGAGTTGTATGAACATTTATCAGCAATTCAGGCAGATTTTGCGCGCTTCGAACAAACCCAGCACGTAGATACAAAAAAGTTGCTCACCCAGATTGCGCACAAAGGTGTTGATACGGCAAAGCTTTCAACAAAGCAAGAAAAGCTCGCTTATATGGCGTCGATTATGCGCTATTTGTCGCCCCAGAATAATCGCTATCGCTACCGCGCATCGAGTTCGTTTGGGCGGTTATTGCAGGATCCTACAAAAGACGTACTTGAAGGGGATTGTAATCAAATTGTCACGCTTTATATTGCGCTTTATGGTGCACGTTATGATGTGACCGACCTAAAATTAACGCTCTATCCGGGGCATGTGGCGCTCCATTTTGCTGGTGTGGATGTTGAAACTACGAGTGCGACATTTGCCACTTATAAAAAGGAAGGGCAGACGACGGCACCGATTCACGAGATCGTGAGTGTTAATTTGCTTGATACGACAGATATTCATTACAAAACAGCTGCTGTGGCACCACGTGTCTTGCTTGAGTCTGCTCGGCTAGCATACGCCGTGAGTAGTCATCGCGCGCTCGTCAAAAAGAACTTGGAAGTTGCGTATCATAACACCGTTCGTCAGTTGCTAAAAGAGCATCGTCATAAACAAGCGCTGCAATATGCTCGGGTGAGTAAAAGCTATGAACTGATAGAGCTATCAGCGCAAAACGGCGCGTCGTATGCGTTGGGGCAGAAAGATTTTGCCACTGCGCGAAAATTCGCTGCCGCCTCAACAAAAAAGCAGTCGCTACTAAAAACGATCGATCGCAACGAAGCAGCGAGCTTGTATAACAAAAAGCAGTATATGGCTGCCGAAAAACTATTTCGAAAGATGGGCGACCATGACATGGTACAGCAATGTTACCGAGGACTGTACGTGCAGGCACAGTCCTCGCTTGGTTCGCTTAAAACGGTTGATGACGTAAAGGCGCACGCTGCAACTGTTCGCAAAATGGATCATTACGCGAAAAAATCTGGCGATGTGCAGCTACAGCAACATAGCAAAAAACTCACCAAATATTTGTAAAAACGATAGTTTGGCAGTGTACGCCGCTAAGGTAGACTTCTTGATAATTTTATGCTATAATAATAAGCATTGCATTATGGATTTTCCCTTATTACACGAACGAGCCTCTCAAGTCGAGCCTTCTCTCGAACTAACTCCCTCGCAGGAGAAGGCGCTTACAGCTGTCGATAGATATGCTGCTGCTTCTATTGGTGAACGTGATAATTTTGCCGAACACGCCCGCCGAACGGCTGATATTGTGCATGTGTTTGCCGGTAACGATTTGCCATCAAAAGCGATTGATGCAGCCTATTTACACGACGTGTACGACAGAGCAACTGGCGAAGATACCCATAATATGCTGCAAGCTTCTGCGCAACTTGCTGAGTATTTTGCAAACTCTGACATAAGCGAAAAAGAAGCTGAATATGTAATGTCTCTTATTAATGATATGACGATTATTGAAGATACCGCCACGTTATATCGTGAGATGGACGAAACGGTTCACCAGTTGCGCGATGACGATCCGGAGCTATGGACGCGTGAAGCGCCCGCAATTCCACTTGATGATATGTTCCAGGTGTCAAAAAATGTGAACATCGAGTCTGTACTTATTAAATCATGCGAGATATTAGATCATCTACACCATCCGGCACATGAAAATTTATCGGCAGCACATGATATTTACGAAGCCGAATCATTCTATGCGCCACTATGCGAAGTTCTGGGGTACGACGGGCTTGCGATGGAGCTACGTAGTCATGCTAAGCAGAACCGCCTGTTCTATCAGAGTAAAGGAGATCTTGTTGTGAATGTAGCGCGTTTTTGCTATGATATGCGCCGACTCGGGCCGCAATCAGTGCTGAATAAGTTTGCTAATGAAGAAGATTTTAGCGTTTCGAACGTGGTGAACCAGCCGCGCTATATCGACAAATACTCTGATACATCATATGAAACGGTGGAATTGGGTGAATTTGCACTTGATATGGACGGCCAGCTTATGACGGGCAACTGGCGCATTAAAAGCGTGGGATCGCTTGCCGGAAAGCTGTTGCGTAGCGATCGTAGCGGCGAAGCCCCAATGGACGTCATGGGTATGACGGTTATTTCTGAAGATGTTGATCGCGTTGCGCAAGATTTTAGTACAATGTCTCGCCACGTGATGAAAAGTGATGCATTGCATCCGCAAAAAGCGCCATCGAAGCAACACGCATTTGTAGTACAGGGTGATCGAGCCTATATTGACCGAATCTGCCAAGAGCTTGGCGAAGTATTTGTTGAACAAAACGTTGATATTATTGAAAACGCGGATGGCTACCGCGTGTCCAAGTTTACGTGTTTAAGCGAGGATAGCATGCCCATAGAAATGCAGTTTGTTACAAAAGCCGACCGCAAGGCCGGGCGCGTGGGCAAGTGGGCGCATATCTTCCATAAATTAAAAGAATGTGGCGTTACCTACACGGAAGAGCAAAAGGTGGTGTATGCGTCGTGGCTTGAACAGATCTACGAACGCAAATGCCATATGAATGAACATGGCGCTGAACCTGTTGTGAACCCGCAATCACTGGTTCAGGGTCGTCGTGCCATGCGCAACTTGCGCGCTATGCAAGCTATCCGCACGTCGTCGTAGTGCTTATGTTCGCGTCTTTGTTAGATGGTGCTATAATACTAAGACTATGACGATATACTATACTGACGGATCGGCAAGTCCCAATCCAGGCCCTGGTGGCTTTGCGGTCATAAAAGACATGCAGCCACATATTTTAGGGTCGGAAGACGGTGACACAACCAACATTCGCATGGAAGGAAAAGCAATTGTCGCAGCCTTGAAAGATGCGGCCGGTGAACCATGCGAAATTCGTACCGATAGTGAATTTTGGATAAATGTCATCACAAAATGGGCACCAGGTTGGGAGGCAAAAGGCTGGAAGAAAAAAGGTGGTGAGATTAAAAATCTCGATATCGTAGAAGAAGTGTATCCGCTATATCAAGCATCAAGCGCGACACTTGTGTGGGTGCGCGGCCACGTGGGAACGGAAGGTAACGAGCTGGCAGATGAATGGGCAAACAAAGCGCGTGAAGGAGAGCGATTATGAGTGCATTTGAGGGGATTTCACCTGGGGACTACTACGACGAGAACGAGTACAGCCCAAACGACATTTATAACAATACGAACGATACTGCGAGCAGGATTATTGCCACAGCCAACGACTTGTTGGCGGACGGCGGATCCGGCTCGCAGTTTTCGCATAGCGGCGAAGCGTATGCTTGTAGCGAACTTATCTTAAGTGAACGACACTTTAGCAGCCAAGACAGTGGAGCAAACGACGTATACGGTGGACGCCCTGTAGAAAACCACGCATTGCTACGGTATGGTCGCAATCTTGAATGGGGAGGCGTATTAGAAGAATACGATATCACTACAGCAGTGAGTGTTGGTGGTGTTAAGCATCAATTGCTCCAGAATCGCTATTTTATTGAAGTCATTGGCAATAACGAGGAAATTTCTGAAGCGTATGTTGACTACCCAGATATAGCCACGGGTCGCACGAGGCGGCGGATGATGACATCGTACGACAGCGATCAATTACAACGATTTTTAGCAGAACTGAAATCATCACACCTCCAGAATAAAGAAGCAAAAGGATAATTTTATGAGCGAACGACTTACTCTTCAAGAACCGGCACCAACGCCGGAACAGGTAAAAAAGCTTGGCAATATTGTGATGGGTGTAGCGGCGGACTACGGCAAGCTGCGTGCTAGCCACCGAGTTGATAAAGCCCATGGCTTTGTGGATGAGATTGAACTATTACGTGCAGATGTTGATGACGCAAGGCTGATTCGTCACCGCTTGGCAATACGTATGGCACGACAACTCGTTGAAGTGCCAATGGAAGATCCGGGCAAGCGCTATAGCGTTGGTGCGCGTAAATGGAGTATGAAGGTGATTGATACGCAATGGTTTGAGCATGATAACGACGTATGGGTCGGGTCGCGTAATACGCTGCAGTTTCGCTGGAGCAACGACGAAGTAACGCAGGCGGAACGCAGTATGCTGTTTGTCCCCTCTGATGATGAACCAACGTTGGCACATTTAAAAGATAATGTCGATGATCTTGCGGATGGTCTTTCTCCTGAAGAATGGAACGATATTTTCGCTGTTCAAGAAGCGTACGAGCAACTCAATGCTGATGATATGGAACAACTACTTGATGATATCGGCAGTTATGTGCGCTTGAGTCGTTCAACTCGGCAGTAGCACCGCGCCCGCTCATTTGCTACAATATCTATAAGTTTAGAATAGAAAAGGATAGGAAATGAGCGACCAGAACGACGCGGCCGAGCAGAGCAATACGCCAGAAGAAATTGAAACAGCAGCGCAGGATGCGCAAGATTCACTGGTAGAAGAAACGGTGGAGGAAACTTCTGCGCCAGAAGAAGCAACGGCAGCGGTTGAAGAACCAGCTGAAACTGCCGCGCCACAAACTGCCGCGCCTGCGCCCGCTCGCGACGACATCACCGATATCTTTTTGTGGGCAAACAACACCGACGGCATTAAAAACGAACTTGATGTAGAAATTTTTTTGTTCAACAAAAATTACACGCCGTATAGTACTAATTTTGCGACCGAACTGAATGCGCAAATTAAGCCGTTATTTTTGTACGACATTATTGGCTTTGTGACGATGGGCGCCGGCACGGGTCTAAGCGTTCGTGATTTTGAACTATCGGACGGCGAAGATAATACGCTACTACGCACCGATTTAGAGAAAGTTGGCCGTGCCGAAACGCTGATCCATTTGATTGAAAACGAACGCCACGACATCGTTGAATTTAGCGAAGAAGAGCACGAATTTAAGCGCATTAAAGGAATCGTGGCACGCTTTACGATGAAGGGCGATAAGGAGAAAATCTTCTACGCCATTAAGGGAATTCAGCAAACCAATGTGCTCAAAGGCGCAACCGCATGGGAATTCCGCGAAGGTAAGTTTGAAAGCTTTAAGGCGGAAGTTGGCATTAAGCTGCCGAGCGATAACCAAGTGCTGATTATCAACAAAGATATTTTTGTCTTCAACCAAAGTAAGTTTGAACGATTGTTTAATTACGATTACAAAAAGCAGGCGATTGCCGATGCGCGAGTGGCGGAAATCGAGCAGCAATATAAGCTTAGTTTCCCAGAAGGCTTGACGCTTCAAGATGTCGTGAAAGAGCGCAAAAAAGTAGTCAACAAGCTGCAAAAACTTGAAGTCGGCGAAGTCACGCAAGAACAAGCGATTGAGTATGCGGACGAAATGCAAGTTGATTTGATGACCGATGACGACGGTTCGATTATTATTATGGACGGCAACGATTTGGACACCTTCGTGAACTTGATTAACGAAGATTACATCACGAGCCAAATTACCGGCAAACGCTACGAAATTAAAAGCAAAAAGCTACTCGACGACCCAGAGGGCGAACCGCCACGGGGTGTGTAGATGAACCAAGATCTCGCGCTCGAGATTATGCTTTCTGGCGAAAGCGCGTTGCTGACCGGCCCGGCCGGCGCGGGGAAAACCTACGTGTTGAACAAATTTATTCAACACGCCAAAGCGGACGGTAAACACGTTTCGGTAACGGCCACCACTGGTTTGGCGGCCACGCATTTGGGAGGTAACACGATTCATAGCTGGAGCGGGATTGGTATTGCGGACGTGCTGCCGAGCGGATTTGCCGATCATATAAGCAAAACACGCCGCGATATTATTGAAAAAACCGATGTGTTGATTATTGATGAGATTTCGATGCTGCACGATTTTCGGCTTGATATGATCGACGAAGCGTGTCGGTTGGTGCGCAAAAAAGACGAACCGTTTGGCGGCATTCAACTGATTATGAGTGGTGACTTTTTCCAGTTGCCACCGGTGAATCGCCACAGCGGCCGTACGGGTGGTTTTGTGGTACATAGCAACATTTGGGCAGAGCTTGACCCGGCAATTTTGTATTTAGAAGAACAATACCGCCAAAATGACGAACATTTGTTGGAAATTTTGAATGCGCTGCGAGCAGATGACGTACGTCGCCATCATGCTGAAAAGTTGCTCGAACGGGCCGATATTGCGCCGCCACACGATGATATTACCGAGCTTCATACGGTGAACGTGGATGTGGATACGCTCAATAAAAAGCGGTTGCAGCAGCTTGCGACTGAAGAAAAGACCTATACCCAGGTAACGACTGGTGCGCAAAATTACGTAGAAAACTTGCAGCGCTCAGTGCTTGTGCCGCCAGAGTTAACAGTCAAGAAGGGCGCGTTAGTGATGGCAGTGAAGAACTCGCCAACGCGCGCGTATGCAAACGGTAGTGTTGGCACGGTGATCGATTTTGAACCTGGCACCGAATATCCAATCGTAGAATTTAGAAGTGGCAAAACCGTCACAATGACGCCAGAAAGTTGGGAGCTGCGCGATGGTGACAAAAAGCGCGCATCAATTTCGCAAATTCCGATTCGGCTGGCGTGGGCGATTACCGTGCATAAAAGCCAGGGAATGACACTTGATGCGGCAAAAATCGATTTGCGAAAAGCGTTTGTGCCCGGCATGGGCTACGTAGCGCTGAGCCGTGTGAAGAATTTGGAAAACCTCTACTTGTACGGCATTAACCGCATGGCGCTACAAATTAGCGAAGATGCGCTAGCGATTAACGATGTGCTGCAAGGCAACGCTGCACGAGATAAAAAGCGCTTTTCACACCTTGAAGAAGCGGCTAAAAAACGTGCCGAGCAGGGCGACGAAATTCTCGAAAAAAAGAAGAAAAAGGCGAATGCTGCCAGTTGGTCTGAAAAAATTGCCAAAATGCGCGAAACGCACCCGAACGCGTATAAATCTTGGACAAATCAAGATGATGCAACATTAAAACAAGGCTTTTTGGCGGGCGAAAGCGTGACGGCACTGGCAGAAAAGCTTGGCCGCCACGAAGGGTCGGTGGTAAAGCGACTTGAAAAGCATTTTGGTGAGGATGATTCATAGTAGTTGCAAAAGAAAAACCCTCAGGTGTTCGTTGAAATAAAGCTTACAACAAAACCCGAGGGTCTGCACGGTTAAGGGATGTAGAACGTTCCTTCGCCTAGGTCGGTCCGGTATTTGATGTCAACACGCGTATTGCGCGCGTGCTGAATACGAGGACGTCTATCGCGCAGCTCATCGATGGTGACATTAGCGTCGATCAAGACTTCGCTGTACTTCTTGCCATGCTTGAAGTCATTGATGTGCGCCACGACGACACACTGTTCGCTTTTTGTGCGCCCCTGCTCATCAATCAGACGAGCGAGGAACTTCACATGGCGATACTTGGGGTCGTTCTTTCCGGTGATGAAGTCGCGAGTGCGAGCGAGCCGCTCAAGGCAGCAGCCATCTTCGATACGAACGCAGAGCGGGGAAACGGTAGTCATGACAACCACGCCTTTCAAGGTGCAGGTGTACGAAGGTGTACACACCCTACGACGATCGCAGGTGATATATATTATAGATAAAATAAGCTTATTTGTCAATAAATGCTATAAGAAGAGTGGTGCATACTGTTGCGCCTTCTTCGAAACACGATATACTAGAGGGAATGACAAAGAAAACAATTCGATTTCCAAAGCATTTTCTCTGGGGAGCAGCAACCAGTGCACATCAGATAGAGGGCGGCAACCATAACCAATGGTCAGTGTGGGAGCAAGAAAATGCCAAGGTGCTTGCTATGCAAGCAGAAACGCAATATGGTGATTTGCCGTCATGGCCACAAAACAAACGCTTGGCAACATCACCTGCGAACTATGTTTCGGGTCGGGCGGTCGACCACTATCATCGCTACGAAGAAGATTTTGATTTGCTTGAAAAGATGCACATGAACGCCTTTCGCTTTAGTATTGAATGGTCGCGCATCGAACCAGAAGAGGGTGCTTGGAATGCCGAAGAATTGGCACATTACAAAGAATATATCGCCGAACTGAAGCGCCGCCATATCGAGCCCGTCGCAACGTTGTTTCACTTTACGCTACCAGTATGGTTTGCCGAGCAGGGTGGGTTTGAAAAACGCAGCAACGTAAAATATTTTGTTCGATTTGTTGAAAAGGTAATGAGTGAGCTTGGCGCGCAGCTAAAGTTTGTGATTACTGTCAATGAGCCGGGCGTCTACGCTTCAGAAAGTTACGGACAAGGTACGTGGCCGCCAAATATGCAAAGCCGCCGTAAAGAGCTGCGCGTGTTAGGCAACTTGGCGCATGCGCACAACAAAGCAGCCAAAGCGATTAAGCACATTCAGGCACGTGCTCGCGTATCGGTGGCGCATAATTCGAGCTACACGTACGCCGGAGACGATGCGGCACTGAGCCGAGCAACAGCGTCAATTTTGCAGTGGTGGTCGGATGATTATTTTTTGCGTAAAGTTGCCAAGCACTGCGACTTTTTAGGCGTTAATTATTACTTTAGCAACCGAGTGTACGGCTACCGTATTCACAATCCGCAAGAGGTAGAGTCAGATTTGGGGTGGGATGTTGCCCCAGAAAATCTCGAATTAGTGCTGAACCGTTTGTGGGAAAAGTACAAATTACCGCTCCTTATCACCGAAAACGGTATTGCCGATGAGTCCGACGAAAAACGTAAACCATGGTTAATGCAAACAATTACCGCTATGCAAAATGCTATCGAATCTGATGTTGAAGTGATTGGTTACCTGCATTGGAGCTTGCTTGATAATTTTGAATGGGCGCAGGGACGATGGCCGCGTTTTGGGTTAGCATCGGTAGATTATCGCTCGCAAAAACGCACACTGCGACCAAGCGCCGAATGGTTTGGCAAAGTTATTAAGCATATACGGAACAAATAGCACGATGCAAAACGACATATTCTCACGATCAAATGATGTTAAAATCGCCGTCATTGGCGGCGGCACTGGGAGCTTTACGGTGTTATCTGGCCTAAAGCAATATACGCAAAAAATTGTTGCTTTGGTAAACATGGCAGATGATGGTGGCAGTACGGGCAAGCTACGTGATGAACTTGGCGCGTTGCCACCGGGTGATGTTCGCCAGTGTTTGGTGGCACTCAGTCGCACGCCAGAGCTGCGCGATCTATTCAACTATCGGTTTGCGGGCGGTAGTCTGGAGGGGCACGCGTTTGGCAATCTCTTCTTAAGCGCACTAGAAAAAATGACCGGCGATTTTGGTAAAGCTGTCGAGCTGGCTAGTGAAGTGCTAAACATTTCCGGAGTGGTAGAGCCAATTACACTGAGCGATGTAAAACTTGGCTTGCATGACAAAACAAACGGTGATGTAGTGGGCGAATTTGAGATTGCTCACCGCACGTTTAGTGATTCGCGGCCAGACTTGTTTTTAACACCGACGCCGCAGGCAAATCCCCGCGCTATTCAGGCGATCGAAGACGCAGATATTATTGTTATTTCACCTGGCAACCTGTATGGTAGCTTGGCGCCAGCGCTGCTTGTTCCTGGAGTGGGCAAGGCATTGGCACGTGCGAAAGGGCAAAAAATATATATTTCAAACCTGGTAACAAAACCAGGGCAAACCGATAATTTTGATGTCGTTGATTTTGCTGAAGAAATTGAGCGACTCGCTGGTACGCCGTGTATCGACACCGTTATCTATAATACCGAGCAACCAAGTAAAGACCTATTAAAGAAGTATGCCAAAGAGGGTGAACAGAGTGTTATGGTGAGCGAAGAACGCGCACGTCAAGCACGGTTTACGTTGCTTGGCGCTGATCTTCTTTCTGGTGAAATTTGGCAAAATACCAATAGTAGCGACCCGATTGCCGCGGCGCGAACGCTGATTCGTCACGATTCTGATGCTGTTGCGAAAGCAGTGATGGGCGTGTATCGTAGCACGCTGTAAGTGGCTGCTACGCGGCGGGACTTTTTATTTTACAATAATGCAAATTTCGTATGTAAGTATTGACAAAACACAATGCTTATGCTAAATTAGAAGTATTATGACAAAGCAAAATAAAACAACCACCAAAAAAGCCACAACAAAAAAAGCAGTTCCACGCAAGACCGCTGCACAAAAATCAACCGCCAACATGTGTACGTCAGAAAAAGAAGCGCTGACTGACGCAAAGGGTCAGATCACTACGCTTATCATTGGCGAAGATGTTCGCACCGCTATGTTGATCGTTTCAGTGATTATTAACTTGTTCTTCTTTATCGCATGGATTACGCTACAAGTAACTGATGTGTATGACGGGGAAGTCGCCTCACTGTTGTTTGATCGTACGATCTCTCGCTAAGAATTACTGCATTTTGCTTTACCTCCCGCTTGGTTGTGGGAGGTTTCTTCTATCTGTTATAAGGAATACTTTTCCACAATTTTGTGGAAAACAGGACACGTTTGAGTGGAAATGTCAAAAATGGGGGTTGCAGTGGGTAGCTGTGGGTAGTACTATAAGGTCAGTGGCAAAGCAAAACAGCTAAAAACAAACAAGTCCACGAACAACCAAACAAGTAAGCCAAAAGGAACGCATGGCCGCAGTAGATTACTTCGAGCGAAAGCTGGATGAGAAACGAAGATTAACCATCCCAGCCGAACTACGCCAAGAATTTGCCAGCGGAATCGTGATTACCCGAGGCTTCAAGCAATACCTTCACCTTTATCCACAAGCAATTTGGGATGGGGAAGTCGAACCGGCGCTTCAAGGCAGCATTCTGGATGAACAGATCGCTGATCTTAACGTACAGTTTCGACGAGGGAAAGCAGCTGACGAACTCGACCAAAAACAGGGGCGAGTAACGATTGACCAACACTTGCTAGACTACGCAGGCATTGATCGCGACATCGTTGCAACCCGGGCGGGCAAGTACTGGCGACTCGAAAAAGGGTAGCCACGGTAGCTTACATCAGCACTTTAACAATTTGAACGAAATAGATTATCCTCGAGATTTGCCAATCTGGCAACATACACTGTAGGCCTTCCGAAACTACATTAAATTCTTCGGCGTACCTTCCTTAAAACACACCTCCCAAAAACTCCACCTCACAGGATAGCGCTAGACTCATCTACGCTGTCCACACACTACACATAAGTCTCTCAAAACTTTACCATGTACCGGTTGCAAGACAGCCATACACACTTAGGTAAACGACTTGTACAAACACAAACACACTGCGAAAACAAACATAGTATGTTGCCGGTTTGGTGATCTCGAGTCCGCTAGTTTATACTAGGGGAATGAGTATTAAAGAACATCCACCACAGCACCGTGCTTCAAAAGAGTACGAGCTACATGTTCCGGTTTTGCTTGAAGCAACTGTTGATCTGCTAAAACCAAAAGTTGGGGAGAGGTATCTCGACCTGACGGCAGGGTACGGCGGCCACGCAGATGCTTTTGTAGCACAAACCAAGAATCTTTCAGGCGCAACGCTAGTTGATCGCGACGAGAATGCAATTGCAGAGCTCCAGCGGTTCAAACAGCAGGGCGCTCAGCTTTTGCATACCGATTTTTTGTCGGCAGCAGAGGCGTTGATTGCAAATGGTCAAACATTTGATGTGATTGTTGTGGATTTGGGCGTGTCGTCACCACAACTCGATCAGAGCGAGCGAGGATTTTCTTTTATGAAGAACGGACCACTCGATATGCGAATGGATCCCGGCCAAACCGTCTCTGCGGCTACTGTGGTGAATACCTATTCACCAAACAAGCTTGCAGAAATTATTGTACGATATGGCGAAGAGAAGCCGCAATTTGCAAAACGAATTGCTGCGGAAATTTGTAAAAGAAGGTCAGAAAAACCGCTTACCACCACAAGCGAACTTGCAGAACTGGTCTTGCACCTACATCGTGGCAAATGGCAACGAACCCATCCGGCCACGCGAACCTTTCAAGCACTGCGAATCGAGGTCAATCAAGAACTCGCGCAAGTGGAAGCACTTTTACCACTCCTGCCACGTCTTTTACACCAGAACGGTAGGGTAGGGGTGATAAGCTTCCATAGTCTCGAGGACCGATTGGTCAAACGATTCTTTAAAGAGCAAGCCGAAGCTGGCTTTGAAGCCGAGCTGCAATTGCTGAATAAAAAACCGCTCGATGGTGCAACTTACGATGTTCACAATCCGCGTTCGAGAAGTGCAAAACTTCGCGGCGCAGTGAAAAAATAAACAGAAAGGGAAAAGCATAATGCCAATCCAAATCAAAGTACAGAACGTATCAGCAGAACAAAAAGTTCAGGTACGCGTAAAATAGTCTCCTTATAAGGGGATTATCCGTAGAAAAGAGGTGTGCGCCTTAAAACACGACGCACACTCTCTTTTCTGCACCAAAATATAAATCAAAAACACAAAAAAGAAGTCATGTCTACATACCAACGAACACAGTACGCTACACGACGCCAGCAGAGCTGGGGACGCAATCAGAACACCGCACGTTTTGTTTCTCCAGTGAAATTGGGGCCCGTAACACATACGATTATGGTCGCACTTATGATTTTAGTGCTAGGTTTGATATACTTAACACAGGCATCAGGGTCGGCAGCCTACGACTACCAAGCGAGTGAATTAAACACCAAGATTTCTGATCTTTCGACAAAGAAAGCAGATCTTGAAGTAGAAAATGCTCGATTGAGTTCACTTGAAACCGTCAAGAACAGCGATGTCGCTCGTGCTATGACCGAACCTGCCGCAACCGAACACGCACAATAATGAAATTAGATCTACGCAAAGAAAGCCGCTCACAATTATTGGCATGGGTACTGAGTATCGCCATGCTTATGATTGTTGCGCGGCTTTTTTATTTGCAAATCATTCAACACGATCACTACACGGAACTTGCGAATCGTGAGCAGGTAAAGCAGCTTGTTATTCCGGCTAATCGCGGTATGATTTATGCGCTTGATGGCGCTACACCAGTGCCGCTGGTAATGAACCAGCAGGTGTATACCGTTTTTGCCGATCCAACGGTGGTAAATAAGCCAGAAGAGGTCGAGAAAACCGTACGAGACGTAGCAGGTGGGGAAATGGTCGATGGTGATATTCAGGAAATGCTTGGTGATACGTCGACGCAGTACAAAGTGCTAGCCCGTGGCGTAACATTGCGCCAGGCGGAACTTATTAAAGAAAAGAAATTGAGTGGTGTTGGCTTTCAAAAAGTGCCAAAACGAGTGTATCCAGAGGGTGATTTGGCGAGTCAAACTCTTGGCTTTGTGAATAACGAAAACAATGGACAGTATGGTGTTGAAGAGAAGCTTAATGACCGTTTGACGGGCAAAGATGGCATGCTTAAATCGGTCACCGATGTAGCGAACGTGCCACTCTCAATCGGGAAGAACAATATCCGTAAGGATCCTGTGGATGGCGAATCGATTGTGCTTTCGATTGATCGCAATATTCAAGCAAAAACTGAAGATGTACTACAAGCAGGGCTTGAGCGCGCTGGTGCAACAGAGGGAAGTGTGATGGTGATGGATCCAAACACTGGTAAGGTGCTTGCAATGGCAAACCTTCCAACGTATAGTCCGGCAGAATTTACCAAAGTGCAAGATGCTAAGGCATTTGTAAACGGCACAGTAAGTGCACCATACGAACCAGGCTCGGTACTGAAGACATTTACGGTTGCCACAGGGATTGATAAGGGCGTGATTGATGCGAACTCAACTTTCTATAATACTGACAGCATTAAGGTGGAAGACGCGACGATTTCAAACGCGTTGAAGGGGATTACTGGGACGATTTCGATGCAAACAGCGCTGGATAATTCATTGAACACTGGTATGGTGACGATTGCACAGCGGCTTGGTAATGGCGACTACATTACTAAAGGTGCGCGCGACACGATGTATGATTATTTCCATAATCGTTTTGGGCTTGGCGAAATAACAGGCATTCAGGTGGCAAACGAGCAACGTGGTACCGTGATTGCGCCAGATGACCCGAGCGGGCAGGGGAACGCTGTGCGCTACTCGAACGTTGCCTTTGGGCAAGGGCTTGATGTAACGATGGTGCAGGTGTGTGCCGGGTTTAGTGCAATTATTAACGGCGGGACATATCATTCGCCAACTGTCGTAGCAGGTACATACCAAGACGGCCAATTGAAGCCTGAGTCGAACTCGCGTGAGCGAAAGGCTGTTATCAGTGAAAATGCGTCTCAGCAATCACGCGAGATGATTTATAAAGCTCGTAACGGCTACACTAGTGATGACAAGCCTGGCTACTATGTTGGTGGCAAAACCGGAACCTCGCAGACGATTGAAAATGGCAAGTATGTGAGCAACCAAACGATTGGTACGTATTTAGGGTTTGGCGGCACCAAATCTGAGTCAAAATACGTTATAATGGTACAAGTATCCGGTAAAGGTATGAATCTTGAAGGAAATAAACACGCGATGCCTATTTTTACCGATCTATCTAATTGGCTGCTAGAATATTATCAACTCCAGCCGGGGGAATAACATGAACGAATCAAGCTTACAGATTTTAACCAGCGAAATGACCAATGTCTTTCTGCTGAGTATTGCTGCATTTTTATTAGCAATGTTTTTGACGCCAATTTATACGTTTTTAGCGTATCGTTACCGTTTTTGGAAAAAGCAGCGTGACACTAGTACTACAGGCGAAAAGTTACTTGTCTTTGTGAAGTTGCACCAAAAAAAGTTCAAGCGAAATATTCCAACCATGGCTGGTGCGATTGGCGTGATTGCGATCGCGGTGATTACGCTGTTTAACTTGGATCGCGGCCAAACATGGTTGCCGCTAGCGGGGCTTATTGGTGGCGCAATTGTTGGGTTGATCGATGATATTATCAACCTTCGTGGCGATGGTTCTGGCGTGGCCGGCATGCGTAGTAGTGTGAAATTTGTGATGATCACCGCAATCGGTGTCGCGCTTGGATGGTTCTTCTTTGCAAAGCTTGGCTACCACAGTGTACATGTGCCGTTTATTGGTGACTTTTCAATCGGTTGGGCGATGGTGCCGCTCTTTGCGTTTGCTGTTGTCGCAACGGGTAACGCGGTAAATATCAGCGATGGGCTTGATGGTCTAGCCGGTGGATTGCTAGCAACTAGCTTTGGTGCATTTGGCGTAATCGCATTGCTACAGGGTCAAACAGCGCTGGCAGGTTTTGCGTTTACAGCGGTCGGTGCACTGCTGAGTTACTTGTGGTTTAATATTTATCCAGCTCGTTTCTTTATGGGTGATGTAGGGAGTTTTGCCTTCGGCGTTAGTCTTGGCGTGATGGCAATGCTCACAAATACGCTCTTCCTTTTGCCAATTATCGGTCTTATCTTTGTGATTGAAGCGGGTTCAAGCCTTCTGCAAATTTTGAGCAAGCGCTTGTTTGGCAAAAAGATTTTTGTATCGGCACCGATTCACCATCACCTTGAAGCAGGTGGTTGGCCAGAGACAAAAATCACCATGCGTTTTTGGGTGATTGCTGCCGTAATGGCGTTTGTCGGCGTCTTTTTGGCGATTGCTGGAGGTCATATTTAGTGGAACGTGTTCGCCGAACGACTGTTGCTGCAAAAGAGCTCGTGCGTAAGCACCGCCCTGATTATCGCCTCGTTGGGTATGCTGCTATTTTGGTCATGATTGGCCTGATCATTATCTTCGCGATTGGACCGCAGCGTGCGAATGTTCTGAACGAATCGTTTGGCAGTAGTCTGAGCGATTCGTACTTTATTATCAAACAGGCAACAAGTGTCATACTTGCAATAGTCACGTTTTTTGTCTTCGCGTATATTTTTAAGTTCGATTTTTTACTTCGTCACAGTACGAAGATTTTGTTGGTTGGATTTGGCGCATCGGCTTTACTAGCGCTTTTTGGTAATGTGCTGGGGGTTGAGGCAATCACACAGTGTGCGCTTGGTGCGTGTCGTTGGTTTGTAATACCGGGAATTGGAACGCTGCAACCGGCAGAAATCCTCAAATTTGGTATGCTTATTTTCTTAGCAGGCTTTTTGGCGGCTCGTATGCGCTCAGGCGAAATCAACGACAAAGAAAAGACGATTATTCCGCTGGCAATCTTGCTGGGGATTTGCGCCTTTTTTGTGATTATTTTGCAGAAGGACCTCGGAACCGGAGTTGCACTTGTTTCGATTGTCATTGCCATGATGACGGTTGCTGGCATCAACGGACGCCTTGGCATAGCGTTGCTTGGTATTTTGCTGCTTGGAGCTGTTTTAACAGTGGTAATGGCGCCGCACCGTATGGCGCGTATGACGACGTTCTTTCAGGGGGATGAGGTGTCGATTGACGATCCCGGATCATACCATATTGCGCACGCCAAAATTGCGATCGGCTCGGGTGGCTTTTTGGGACTTGGTATCGGCAATAGTGTACAGGCAGCAGGCTATTTGCCAGAGGCAATTAACGATTCCGTATTCGCTATTTTAGGTGAAACATTTGGGTTTGTAGGGCTTGTCTTTATTTTAGCGATGTTTTATTTGCTCCTTCGGCGTGTCTTGAAAGTGATGGATCATTTAATTGATGATCGCTACAAGCTGCTTGTCGCAGGTGTGTTTGGCTGGATCGGTTCGCACGTTATTATCAACATTGCAGCGATGATTGGACTCATGCCACTCACGGGTATTACGCTGCCGCTTTTAAGCTTTGGCGGTACTAGTATGGTGTTTATTGCGGCGATATTAGGGTTGGTGTTCCAAGCGTCGCAGTATACGGTGCATCGGTCAGAATTAAAAAAGGAGACAAAGAGTGAAGATTCTCGCAGTCGGCGGCGGGTCGGGCGGACACGTTACGCCAGTCGTCGCAGTATTTAAGGAGCTAAAAGCAACCCAGCCAGAAGTAGAGCTGCGGTTTTGGTGTGATAAAGCGTTTGAAACGCAAGCGAAAAAAATCGTTGGGTCGTTTGATGCGCAGCTGCCAATTTCGGTGGTTGTGTCGGGAAAATTGCGGCGTTATCATCATTTGTCACTTATGCAGCACCTGCTGATTCCGTCGGTAGTGTTTCCTAATATTGTTGATGCATTTAAGGTGGCGTTTGGCACCGTGCAAGCATTTTTCAAGCTGCTATGGTGGCGCCCGGATGTGGTTTTTGCGAAGGGTGGCTATGTATGTTTGCCAGTCGGATATGCTGCTAGGGTATTGCGAATTCCACTGGTAATTCATGATAGCGATGCGCACCCAGGTTTGACAAACCGTCTCCTGGCACCACATGCAACCTATATCGCTACCGGTGCGCCGCTTGAGCATTATCCCTATCCGCGTAGTCGTTCGCGCTATGTTGGTATTCCTGTTGCGGCAGAATTTCAACCCGCCGATGCCGAGAAAAAACGTGCCACAAAAAAAGCGCTTGGCTTTTCGCCAGATGATCCTCTTGTGGTGGTGACCGGAGGTGGGCTTGGTGCAAAACGTATTAACGATGCCATTGCTCAAGAAGTTGATGAAATTACAACAAAAAGCTCACTCCTACTGATTAGCGGAGTAGGGCAGTACGACGAACTGCGTGCATCGATGGGGGAGAATACCGATCGCTGGCAGTTAATAGCGTTTGTTTCAGAGGGTATGGCGGATGTCGTGTCGGCGGCAGATGTTGTGGTGGCGCGGGCAGGTGCGACATCTATTTTGGAACTTGCCGCAGTTGGCGCACCAACGATTTTGGTACCGAATGCGCGCCTCACAGGGGGGCATCAGACAAAAAATGCAAAAGTATACGCCGAAGCTGGTGCAGTGGAAATCGTTGATGAAGACGTGATAAAAACCAATAGTAAAGCGTTGTCTGGTGCGATTTTGTCGCTGCTTACGGACGAAGCGCGGCGCAGTAAACTTTCAGCAACCTTCAAAACATTTGCAAAGCCACGTGCCGCTACTGAAACGGCTGAATTGATTGTGGCTGCGGGTGCAAAACAACGTGCGTCCTAACAGTAGTCATAACACTGTAAAACTGATACAATCATAAGCGATATGGGATTATTTTCTCGCACGAAAGCTTCACAGCGACAGCAGCCAGCCAGACGACGAAGGTCGGCTGATGTTGAAGATGCGGCAAGGGGTTCGTCGGGAAGAGAGTCACAAAACCATTACCGGCGCGGGCGTACGATTGCGGCGAGTACATATACGCGAAAAAACTCTGCAAGTGAAAAAATTCACGGTGATTATTCTCCTCGAGAAAAAGCACACCGCTTGAATAACATGCGCCGTAAGGTAATGGCTGTACTGATTACACTTGGCGTGCTTTGTGCTGTGCTTGCTGCGATGATTTGGTCGTTCACCGCTAGCGTACTGGTGACGTTTCCGAACGCTAGCAGCATTCCCGAGAGGCAGCAATATGAGGCAGTTGTGCAAGACTATCTTACAAAAAACCCTACGGAACGTCTTCGTTTTAACTTGAATGAGGCTCGTTTAAGCGAGTTCGCCATGCAAGAAAATCCAGAGATTGCACGTATTACACAGGATGGTTTTGCCGGTTTTGCAAAAACGACCTTCTCTATCGAGCTGCGCCAGCCAGTAGTAAGTTGGCAAGTGGGTCGAACGCAGTACTTTGTTGATAAAGATGGCGTGTCGTTCTCACGTAATGTCTTTCAGACACCAGAAGTGACAATCGTTGATAATAGCGGTGTCGAGCACACGACGGGCACTGCAATTGCCAGTGCACGCTTCCTAAGCTTTGTAGGGCGAACAGTTGCGATTGCACAAGACCGAGGCTTGACCGTTACGCAAGTGGCTATTCCTGCTGGCACCTCACGTCAAGTTGAGCTAATTATTAAAGATGTGGCTTATCCTCTAATTCTTTCGATCGATCGATCGCCAGGTGAGCAGGTGGAGGACGGTATGCGGGCAATTGCGCATTTTGCGAACGCTGGTCGTACGCCGACATATGTTGATGTTCGTGTGAAGGGGAGAGCCTTTTTTAGAGAGCCGTAACAACAGGGGTGAGCAGGGGATAATGGCGGGGCAGACGGGCCTCTTTGGGCGGCCTGTGAAAAGAATCCTTCTTTGTATGAAAAACATATTTATAAATAAAAAATATAAAAAGTCAAATCATACCACTTCCCCGAAAAGAGAAAGGGGATAGTAGGGAAGAAAAGTAATAAAAAGTCAAATAACGTAAAAAGTATATTACTGTGGAAAACTGTATGAAAGTCAAATATACTTTCAGTACAACGCTGGGTCGTGCTGCCTTTGTGTGCGGTATACTAGATGAGCTTCTGACTGTAGTGATTCTGTGAAAAGTATTGTTTACAGTTGGTAAACCTAGCGGACATTAAAAAGTCGTTTGTTAATAAGAAACAAACAAAAGCCCCTATTGGAATTTGTTATTCACATTTGTGTTATATTGGCACTATCTGTGTTATAGTGCTTATGGTTCGTAAAAGCTACCTTGTGCGACGTTAAGTTACTATCTCAAACATGAGTACATATACGTCTTTATACACTTACTTTTTATCATTATCATTTATATTTGTGTTTATAGCATATATTGTTAACGTAAATCCCCCGCTTTCAAACAACTTTGTTTTTTTTAAAGCCTATAGTGCTTTTGTCGTTATGGTTTAGGTCTTTATAAATATCAGCACGGATATGTGTCAGGGGCTCGAGCGACTGACAGCAAACGATGAGGAGATGGCTATATTACAAGGCCGGGAAGTGCTAGGTGTGGAAACTTTTGTATAATATACGCGAATCAGCTCTTTCCCTTGTGTGTGCTAGCTGCTAGGATTACTAACGTCGCAAAATGAATATACGTTTCTCGTGTTTATGTATAAGGTCAAGCAAGTTTGTGAAAGAAGGCAGGGGAATAAAAAGATCCGCAACTACCTGTGCGGATCTTTTTTAAGCAAGAGGTTGACTCCCCTACCCTTCAATTGAAATTTTTGGCAGGATTTTCTTCAGCCAAGCAGGTAGCCACCACGCAGCATCACCCAAAAGATGCATAACAGCTGGAACGATCAATAGCCGAACAATAAAGGCGTCAACAAACACCCCGACAGCTAGCCCAAACCCTATTGCCTGGATGGTCGCATCATGGTTGGAAACAAAGCCGATAAACACTGCTACCATGATCACTGCCGCCGCAACAACAACACGGCTTCCGGTGGCAAATCCATTCACAACGGCTTGTTTTGCCTTGCCAGAACGCTCATATTCTTCGTGGATACTTGAAACGAGGAAGAACTCGTAGTCCATTGCTAATCCAAACAATACACCAATAGCGATAATAGGAATGAAGCTAACGATTGGCCCTGGCGCATCAGTAATGCCTAGCCAGCCCCATTGGAAGACCATAACGACTGCACCAAACATGGCGGCCACAGAAAGCAGGAAGCCAAGCGTGGCTTTGAGTGGCACAAGTAAGGATCGAAACACGATCATTAGCAGTACAAACGAAAGGCCAACGACAACAGAAAGGTAGAGTGGCAGCGCGTTAGCGAGCTTTTCATCGATGTCAAGCTGCAGAGCGGTTGACCCCGTAACGGCAAAGGTGGTGTTGTCTTTCCCAGTAACGTCTTTTACGGTGTTATCATCGCGAAGTGTGGCGATGAGCTGCTTAGTGGCATCATCTGACGGGCCAGCAGTTGGGATCACCTGGATAATCCCCTTGGTAGTGTCATCGGTAACGAGAAGTGGCGTAGCGCTCTCGACATCATTTCGCTCGCTGAGTGTTTCGGCAATCGTATTAAGATGATAAAGATCTTGCATAGCGGCCAATTGTTTTTCCATGGCTTCGCGGGCAGCTTTTTGCTTTGCCTCCCCTTCTACTTGTTGTTTTTGTGCCGCCTGTTGTAAAGCGAGCATTTCAGTTGGCGAATTTGCTGCAGCAAGTTTCTTTTCGAAAGCAGTTTTCTGTTTTTGCGTTTCTTGGGCTACTTCTTTCTTGAAGGCGGCTTCAGCGGATTGCTTCAGCTCTTTTTTATCCTCGTTCGTCACGGGTTGCACGTTTTCAGCTACGATGAGTAGCGGTGCGTTAAAGCCTTCGCCAAAGCCACGCTGTAGCATTTCGTAGGCTTTGTGTTCGGTCGTGTCAGCTGCGGCGTACTCATCGCTTGGCAGGCCGAGCTCAAGCGATCGCATTGGAAAGGCAATCGCACCCACAACAATGACAGCGCTCAGTAGAACAACAACAGGGCGTTTTGCAATGCCAGTTCCGATTTTGTACCAGATGGTATCGTGTTTTACTTTATGGTCATCTTTTGGCCCTTTTTTCTGCGCCTTTTGGATGAGCTCTTTCGTCTTTCCGCGGAAGACGCGACTACCAGTAATGCCGAATAACGCTGGAAGGAGCGTTACAGCAACGACTGCAGCTAATGCTACCGTTGCAGCAGCAGCTAATCCCATACTTGTCATGAACGGAATACCGACGACAGACAGTGCCGAGAGTGCAATCACCACGGTGAGTGCGGCAAAAACAACTGAGCTTCCCGCTGTCGCAACAGCGTTCGCAGCAGCATCCTTAAAGCTATAGCCATGTAAAAGATTATTCCGATACTTGTTGACAATAAAGAGCGAGTAATCAATTCCTACCGCAAGCCCAAGCATAATTGCCAAGACGGGTGTTGTTGAGGTAATATCGACTACTTGGCTCAGCGCAAACAGCCCTGCCGCACCACCAGCTACGGTAACAAGCGCAATAATAATTGGGAGCCCGGCAGCAATCAACGAACCAAGAGTAATAAAAAGGACAATTAGCGCAACAACGACGCCGGCAACTTCGCCAATGCCAAGAATTTCGCCTGGCACATGACTAATAACGTCACCACCCATTTCAATGGCTAGGTCTTGTGAACGTCCGTTAGTTACAGCTGTCTCGATGCCGCTTGTGGTGGTCTCGCTGATAGAATCAATGCCATCTGACAAGCTAATTGTTGCATACGCAATCGTGCCATCTTTGGAAATCATTTCGCTCAATTGGAATGGACTCACGACTTGGCTGACACCGTCCACCTTGGTGACATCCGCCAATATGGCTTCGATATCTTTTTTGTGATCGGTGATAGAGCTATCGTCCTTTGTTTCAAACACAACGCGGCCAGTCCCCTGCCCTGCATCTGGAAAGAGCTCACTAAAACGATCGAGTGCTATTTGCGCTTCGGTGCCGGGAATGCTAATCGCATCGCTTGGTGCTTTGTAATTTTGTGCGGCAAAAAACCCTAAGATTGCTAGTATGACTACCCAGCCACTAACAATCCACCAACGTCTTTCAAACGCTTTTTCACCAAGCGTGTGTAGTATGTTTCCCATTGAGGTCACCTCCGTCTCTCTGACTTTTATTCATCTATTCTTTCTTAGTATACCACCACTGTTTTTGTGCTGACAACTAATATTGTTCGATGGCGAACGAAGTAGCGCCGGTGTCAGCCTTGATGGTGATTTGTTTTGTCGCGTTTGCAAATCCGTCGGTTTCGTAGCGACCCTCCCCTACCTCTTTAGTACCAGCAAATTTGCCACGAGAAAGCCCGCCATCTCGCTCGATACGATATCCGACTTCTTTTGGAATACGGAGTTTGACGGAGCTTGCACCAGTGTCGATGGTGATATTTGAACGATCTTGTTTGCTACCAAGTTTAAGGTCGATACTGCTGGCGCCACTATCGATCAGTAAAGTGCGAAGTTGTACCTCGGAAAGGTCACCCTTAATTGCCGAAGCGCCCATATCGAGCGTTAAATCAACTGGCAACTGGCGAGTAAGCTGTAGATTTAGGCGATTTTTCCCCTGTAAGACACCGAAGCCAGGATGTCCTTTTGTGCCGAACGTAACGCGCTGTGTGTTGCCGTCTAGTGTTGTTTCTTCGGTAATTTTACGGCTGCCTTCAAGTTGTGCGCTCGCAACAGCGTCACCTTCTGTAATCGCTCCAAGCTGCAAGCTGATAGCACCGGTATCAACGCGCACATCGGCATGCTCTACCTTTTGCCACGGCGTGCCGCGCTTTTCAACATGCATAATATCGTCACCCTCATGCGTTACGGGGCCTTGGCGAAGGCCATTCTCGTTTGTGAGTGTAACAAAAAGTAGCGCAATGATGACAAGCGTGGCAATCACGTTCAGAATAATACTCCACACGCCTTTGAGCTGCATAAATGAAACGCCAATCAAAATAATCACCACTGGCCAGAGCTGCCAAATATTGCCAATGTAGAGCTGTATAATACCAAGGTTGTGAAGCAAGAAGAGTGCGCCGGCGCCAATCAAAAGTGCACCCCAGAAAAAGTTATCGCTTTCAAACCACGAAGTGTTTTTTGCTGGCTTTTCTGCAGCCGGTTTTTTCTCTTTTGGTGCGGTATCTTTTGTCATATATCCCTTTCCTTTCTTCCATCATACCACTAATGCGATACCTCAACGGTAAAGAGCTGGCGATAAAAAGAAAAGCCCGCCAGGGCGAGCGCTATTGTGGCGCAGGGCTTTGGCGGGTGTGACTCCTTTGGGATCGTGCGCGCTCAGGCGTGCTTGATGATGGTGGCCATCGGCTTGCGGTCATTAATGAGGCGCGGGTGGCGGCCAATGTCGCGACTGAAGTCGTTCTTGGCGGCCATGGCCAGCTCCATCTTGACGCTGCGACGGTTGCCGTTCTTCATGATCTTCGCGGCTCGTTTGATGGTGGGCTGCTGCGGGCTGACAACGCTGTCGGTCAGACGGCGACGTCGAGCTTCCTGGCGACGCTGATCCTTCTTGCCGTACGTAGGGTTGCGCTTCATGGCAAGACCTCTCTGATAGACGTGAATAAGGGTCTGTTATACATTAGCATAAAATTTGCTAAATGTCAATACTCCTACTCTGCTTTTTTCTTGCGGCGGCGTGGACGACGACGTTTTTTCTTTGGTGCTTCTTCGGCTCCGGATTGTTGTTGGAGTGTTTCTGCTGTTTGCTTTGGTGGTTGATTTTTATCATGAAGGCGGATGATTACTTCGCCTTCTTTTGTGACAACCGCAGGAATCCCCTGCTCTGGTGACGGCGTTACAGCTGGTGCTTGCGTTGATTGTGGCGCTGGGGTTTGTGGCGGTACTGTTGGTGCTGGAGCGGTCTGCTGTCGTGGTGTCTGTTGCGCTTGTTTTGGTGGCTGCGCTTGCGCAGCTTGCTGCTGTGGTTTCGCTGGCTGCTTTTGGGCAGGTTGCTGCGCTTTTGGCGCGGCTTGCTTTGGTTTGAGGTTTTCAGGTGGCTTTACCAGGTTACTAATCGCGGCTTCTACGACGGCCCGCGGTTTACTAAAGTGAATGCGCGAATTCTCAACGATAAAGGCGCTGTTATCTACTTGTGGCGGTGGCAAGTTAAGTGTTGTTGCGCTAAAGGCTGGCGCCTTTTCACCATTAATTACCATGTTGATGATAAAGTGCCGATTGTGCATTTGTAATAGGTCGTTTGCTTCAAATTGTGGCTGAAATTGCTGGGATAAAATCTGCGCATCTTCTGCCGAAACACGGAACGAGATCATCGTACCAACGTTACCAAACACAGCGCCGCGCACTGTGTCGCTCATCTGCGAAATGTACTGATTCGCGACAGTCAGGTTGAGACCATACTTTCGTGCCTCAGAAAGAATGGTCGCAAACGAATCGGTTGCAAAGTTCTGGAACTCGTCTACGTACAGGAAGAATGGTCGACGGTCGCGCACGTCAGGAATATCCGAGCGACTCATGGCGGCAAGCTGAATTTTTGTCACCAAGAACGACCCAAGAATACCAGCGTTGTCTTCACCGATTAATCCCTTCGAAAGGTTAACGACCAAGATCTTTCCTTCATCCATAATTTCACGAATGTTAAAGGTACTTTTTGGCTGGCCAATAATATTACGAATGACAGGATTGGCGGTAAAGGCACCTACCTTGTTGAGCACTGGCGCGACAGCTTCAGCGATAAATTTGTCGTTCCAGCTAGCAAATTCTACCTTCCAAAATTGTAGTACCACGGTATCTTGGCAGTATTCAATCGTTTCTTTGCGGAATTTTTTATCAGTCAGCATGCGGGTGATGTCGAGCATGGTGGTTTCTGGCCGGTCCAACAGCGCAAGAATAGTGTAGCGTAAAATATATTCGAGGCGTGGCCCCCAAGAATCGCCAAACATACGCTTCAATACACCAATTACCTCTGAAGAAATATTGCTCTTCATGTTTGGATCAGTCACTTCAAGCGGGTTAAATCCAACCGGGTGGGCAGTGTCGGCCGGGTTAAAGTAGACAACATCTTTAATGCGGTGTGCGGGAATAAACTTCATATTATTGACGGCAAAGTCACCGTGTGGGTCGATGATGGCGTAGCCTTGGTTGTGGTACACATCGCTGAGCGCAAAAAGTTCCAACAACCCAGATTTACCAGCACCGGTCTGCCCAATAATATACACATGGCGCGAACGGTCATAACGCAGCATGCCGAACTGGTGGTTGATGCCCCGGAAGTTTGTCAGGCCAAAGGCCGAAATATTCTCATCAATCGCTTCGTTGCCAGTAATAAGGGGCAATTTGGCTGGCGGTTCGGCTGTTTTAGTGCTCGCCCACACAATGTTTGGTGTTTCTACGTTGGTGTGTGGTAAGTGGAAGACACTGGCGAGTTCTTCGATATTAAGGATAAATCCTTCGTCCATAAAAAGACGATTGCGGTAGGCGCTCAGTGACTGTTTATCAAAAGACGGCTTGCTTGCTTTGAGCCCGTTAAGGTTGGTGCTACTAAACTGCTTAAACGTTCCCACGATAGCTTGCATGCGTTGCTTGGCGTTTGACTGGCTTTCACCCAAGTAGGCCAAGCGGATTTTTACTTGATAGCCAAGTTTTGTAGCTTTCTTTTCGGCTTCAGCGGCCCGTGTTTTATCACGATCGGATAGTTCAGCTGGGGTTCCGCCAGTACCTTGTTCTGGCGGTGTCCATAGTGCGGCAAAAAGCATACCGAGCCATTTAAAGCCGCCGCCTCCGCCACTCAAAAAGGCAAATGGATCGCCATTTTTCATCTTTGATACCCATTGGCTGCTGGCTTTATGCCAGGTGTCTGGTACCGGGCGCATTAAAACTTGCACCCATAATTCTTCTCCGCTATCTTCAAGCTTGGCGAGTGTTCCAGTGATGCCGGCAAGTGGGTCGACCTCAAAACTTTGGAACGTTTTAATCGGTAGATATTGGCTGTCGGTCACGGTAATTTCAGAGGTGTGAATAACGCTGTGATGGCGTTCGTGTGCGACATAATCTTCATCAGCCTCATGAATCTGCACGGTTGGATATTGCGCGTAAATTTGCCCTTCTACAAAACTTTGCAGCGTTTTTGGCACCCACACATAAAACCGAATTTGGCCATCGACAGAAGCAATTTCAAAGCTCAGGTGTTCTTGTACTCCCCCACTTTTTTTCAATTCGCCTTTATCACGCAAAATACCGTGCAAGCTGGCAAAAAGTTGCTCGGCGGCAAGTTCTGATTTGTCGTTAGCGCGCGGGATTTCAAGGACTAGCAATGTACTATCAACCGATTCAATCACACGGACTTTGCGGTTGTTGAGCCATGTCATCACACCAAGAATAACAGTAACAGGCACCCACACCCACGGCGAAAGAATGATTTGTATAAATTCAAGGAAAAATGTCATAGTTACTACTGTTGGATTATATAATACCTCTGTTATTTTCGCAAGCATAAGCAGAAAGGCTTTTGTGTGAGAAAGCGTTGTGTGAACAAGAATGGTTGTCGTCTTTCTCCTCTGCACGACACGTGGTCTTGCACGGAGAAAGACGGACAGAAATGATGCGTTTTGCTGTTTTGGCAGCAAGATTCTGTTTTGTCGCCGTAAGGCGTCCGTCGTAAAAAGCTAGTCGCCGTAGATGCGCGCATGGCGCTTGGACTCGTAATCGGCATTCTTGATGTCAGTCATGCCATGTTTGTAGGCGTTGTCAACGAGGTGCTGCTCGGCGGCACTGCGCTGGGAAGGGGTCTTCTTGGCAGCGTTCAAGTAGTCACTTTTGTTGGTCATTGGTCTCATCTCCTCAGATGATCGAAAACGGAAGGTGTGAGTAAACGAATGTTTACTCGGTGGTCATTGTATGAATGACCGTTGCATCATTTCTGTCAAAGTGCGACGGAGCGATGCAACAACTAGCTACTACCTGTTTCAGAGGTACTAGGCAGGTGTTGCACGCTCAACGTCTCATATTATTGTAACAGATTACTGCCGAGCGGTCAATTTTATCAGATAAGCAAAAACACGCATCGAACTGCGTGTTTTTTGAAGAAGAATCCCCTGTTCTATTCTGCCAGTGCGTAGGTTGCTTTGGCAACACGTTTGAATTGCGGTTTGCTTTGCAAGTTCAACAGAATAGTTGTTTCTTTCACCTGGCGGCTTTCAAGTACGCGGCGAACGATTTCATCACGGTGCAGTGGTTCGCTGGCTTTTTGCAGTACGTCGGTAATGGTATCTGCCACGGTTCCCTTGCTATAGCCCCATGAATCAAGTGCGTAAATACCACGACCGATTAATACAAAGCGCTTGTCTTTGATAAGTTCGTTGTGAATTGCTTGTTTCGTCACATCTTTACGGCTGAAGTCACTATCTTTAATCGCGTCGGCAATTTCGCTAAAGTGCAGTGGCTTACCTGCTTCAGTCAGTACCACAAAAATTTTGTCACGGATGTTTTTTGGATTTACTGTTGGCCATTTTGCCAAGCCCCAGACGTCTTTTAGGCTGGCAAGGTGCTTTGAAACGCTGGCAAGTGCGCGCACGTGATTTGGGTGTTCGTAGTGAAGTTTTTCGTGAAGGGCTTCAATTGTGATTGGTTCTTTCCCCTTTTTAATCACTTTAACGATCTCATCTACTTCTTTACGGATCTTTTTCTCGTCACCGTATTCGGCAATGCCAACGGCATGGTGGTAGTTGTCAGTTTCGTTTACAACAGTAAGATGTGGTGCAAGTTCTGCGAGGAATGCGATGTGCGCACGTTCACGAGCATCACTTTTTTTACCAAGTAGTTGATCAGTTAAGTCTTGTACGCGGGCCACGCGGCCAAGGTCGCTTAAGACACGGACGATGACTTTTTCGGTTGCGCTCACATCTTTCAAAT
Source organism: Saccharimonadales bacterium (SeqCode) (assembly GCA_052103595.1). Taxonomy (GTDB): domain Bacteria; phylum Patescibacteriota; class Saccharimonadia; order Saccharimonadales; family Saccharimonadaceae; genus CAMEGH01. The sequence goes on from JBQEKC010000001.1 coordinate 122,601, forward strand.
CGCCACGTTCTGCTGCCATTTTGATGCGAATAAGGATGGCTTTTTCAAGCTGGCGAACACGTTCACGAGTAATGCCAAGGAGTTCACCAATCTGTTCGAGCGTCTCTTTGCGTTCATACAGGCCAAAGCGGCGAGTGATAATCTCACGTTCGCGCTCTGGTTCAATAGAATCAATAATTGCTCGCACGGCCGCTTTGATGTCGATAATTTGTTCCTGTTGTAGAGCCTCGCTCATCGTTGTTGTAATCCTCTCTGCCTCACCTCAGAATGTCTTAATATTTGATATATATTTCGTAGTCTGTCAAACATTATAAAACAATAATTATTTAATGTCAAACATATCTTCTAATTTACTTTATTGTAGCATAAATTTTACGATAATAGTAGATAATTTTTTAAGACTTTTTATTGTTGAAATATGTGCGCTTATGTATATACAGCGTGTCAACAATGTGATATCCCATAGGGATTGAGTTTATGCTTTAACAGGTGCCTTGCGTTGGCTTGCCGGTTTCTCGAAGGTGCCAGGGCTGGGCGGGAATGGCAAGATGTGTGGCTTCAATGCAGAATGCGATATCACTTGCGCCAGATGATGGTGCTGGTAGTGACTCGCGCAGCACGCCGCCGTTTGTGCTGTTTGCCCAACTGTCCCAAAAACTTGTCACAGGGAACCTGCCCCCACTTTCAATAAATCGCTCAGAAAGCTCGGTCGCGAAGGTTAAAAAAGCTTGCTTTTTATCAGGGCGCCAGCTGTCGTGCGCGACGTGGGTGTTGTACCAGCTTGAAACGGATGTGGTAGAAACCGGTGTTTGAAAGTCGTGCGCACTCCAGCCGTTAATCTGCATAGTGTTGTGATTGTAGACATTGCAACCGGTAATGTACTGTTCGTTTTGGCCACCGTTATTGATACTGCGACCAAGCCCTTCATTGATTAAGCTTTGACAAACCGATTGAAACAATACACCGTTCTGCACTGCCGAAAGCCCGCTATAGCCGCCTGGTGTTGAGACGAGCGTTAATGTAACGCCTGGTGAAGGTCGCACTTCTGCTGGTAAAACACCTGGGTAAACTCCAGTTTTAGAATGCTCCATTTTCATAAGTTTGGCGGTTGAGGCAAGGTCGCTTTGTAGTGAAGCCACGCGAGCACGTCCCTGCACTGCTCCAAATGCCACGAGCGAAATGGCGGCAAGAATCGCAATCACGACAATCACAATAAGCAGTTCTACAATTGTAAAGCCACTGGTTTGTGTGCGTGCCCACCGCGAGATATTCATGTGCTTTTACTATACGCCTTCGGGTGCAAAATAAAAAGGACTGCGCCAAATGAAAAAGGGATAATCACGTAGATTATCCCAGTATCACCTTACTTTCTTCTGGTTAGTCGATTGGCGGGGTCGGCTCTCCCGGCATTGCCGGAGGGGGTACGCCTCCCCAGCTGAGCTCGGGAAGCTCCTGCTCAATCCCACACGGGAGATCGGTTTTTGCAGCGTATTTTGCAGCGTATCCAGCGTTACGGTCGGCAAGGATATTGCCATCGTAAGGGCCGGTACTCGACGATACATCAAGCTTTATGTCACCGAGGCGGCCGTTAAGCAATGTTTCGATTTGTGTAGCAATCTCCTCAAGATTGGTGCTCTTGGGGTTGTATTGCTTGCAGGCGAACTTGTATGTGTAGGTGGCCTCCGGGTTGAAATCGGGAGTGCCGCGCATATAATCCTCGGCAGAAAAACCGTCGGAAAACGCTCGCTGAATCGGCTGCCATTCTTCCTGCACTTCGTCCGTGGACTGCGCGAGGGTGTCCGATTCAACGTGTTCAAACAAAACGGTGTCGAGTGCGGCGCCTTCGTCGATAGCATTAGTAACGACGATGTCGAAAATACTATCAAGTGAAGGTGTTACTACCTCGCTCGGTGTTTCGATGCCATCTGACGGGATAGGCTCGGTTCATGGCGTATCTTCCACGATGGCGTTATATGCCTTGAGAAGTGCTACCATGTCGTCTTCGTGGGATGTGTAGTCGGCCGAAATGAGCAGCCGTGTTGCATCCTTGAAGACTCCGTCGTCCGTGTGCAGTTCTGCATCGACGAGTGGTGTCCGTGTGTAGACGAACGTCTCATTGTTTATGCCAAGATGGGCGCAGGTTTCGTAGTCCTCTTCCGACCATCCTTCCGAAAACAGCTCGGTTTCGCCGTCACGAAAGCTCACAAGCTTGGTGGCGAGCGGTTCGCGCTTGTCGTCCTGGAAGTAGATGGCGTAGCTGGAAGCCACGCACATTTCTTCTTCGCTGGCGTGGTAATTCGACGACTCATCACTACACGATACTAAAGCAAGCGCCAAAATGCTCGTCAAAAATACCGCGATTATCTGGGTGAAGCGTGCACGGGTGGTAGACATTAAAGTCTCCTCTCGGGTCAGGCCTTCTAAACAAAAGAAAGCAAATTGTGAAGGTGCAGGTAGCTGGAGCCGGATGGCTCTATACAGTATACTTATAATATAAATAATAGCATAAGTTTGTTAAAAAGTCAATCACACTTCCCTGTTGCGAACAAAAAAATAGTGTGTCACATGAAAAAAGGGATAGCATCTTCGGCTATCCCTGTGGCAATCATCTTCATGGTAAAGCCTCTCGGTATGTAGTGTAAAAAATAGAGTTGATTGTCGAGGTGTAGACGCACAGCGGAATTTCGCGACTCAACACAATGGTCTATAATTTATAATACAATAAAGTTATGTAAAAGTCAATTTAGTGGTGAAAATTTTGAGCGCAATTGTGGCGCATATAAAAAACTCCCCTACTTTCAGGGGAGTTTTGCGCGTTAACTTTTCTTCTTTGCTGCCGGCTTTTTGGCGGTTGTTTTCTTCGCGGCGGTTTTTCGCACTGGCCCACGACGGCGAGCGGCTGGCGCTTTTTCGATCATCTCTTTGGCTTGTTCGTGCGTGATGGTCTTTGGATCGGTGTCTTTTGGAATCTTGGCGTTGATTTTGCCGTTCGTGACGTACGGGCCGTAGCGGCCGTTTAATACCTTGATACCATCGCCAAAGTCGGCAATGTTTTTCTCGGCTTCAGCCTTGAGTTTGGCGTCATATAGTTCAAGCGCTTTTTCGAGCGTAATCGTGTGCGGGTCTTCTGGCTTGATGCTCACAAACAGCTTCCCTACCTGAATGTACGGACCAAAGCGGCCAATGTTGGCTTTGATATCTTCGCCATCTTTGGTTTGGCCAACGGTGCGTGGCAGCTGGAACATCACCAGCGCTTGTTCGAGCGTGACGGTTTCGATTTTGGCGCCAGCTGGGAGTGGCGCAAATTTTGGCTTTTCACTTTTATCTTCGGTTGAACCGAGTTGCAGCATTGGGCCAAAGCGACCAAAACGCGCGATAATCGGCTTCTTGGTTTTTGGATCGATGCCGACTTCTTTGCTCGCACCAACAGTACTGCGATCAATTCCACCCGATGCTTCAATGAGTTTGTGGAATGGCGTGTAAAAATCCATCAACATTTTGTTACGTTCGAGTGAATCACCAGCGATTTGGTCGAATTCTTCTTCGACGTTGGCGGTAAAGCCGTAGTCGACGATTTGGTCGAAGTGGTTGGTAAGGAAATCTGCGATGAGTTCGCCGCTTGGGGTTGGGACGAGTTTGCCTTTAGTGGCGCCGGATTTTTCTTTGATAACTTCACGATTTAGTTCGTTATTGGCGAGCTGCAACACAATTACCTCGCGTTCCTTGCCTTCGCCATCGCCCTTTTCAACGTAGCCGCGAGTTTGGATAGTGTCGATGATGGTGGCGTAGGTGCTTGGGCGGCCGATACCGAGTTCTTCGAGTTTTTTGACCAAGCTACCTTCGGTGTAGCGCGCTGGTGGGCGGGCAAATACTTGGCGAGCTTCGGCGTGCTTGTTTTCCAGCACGTTGCCGGTGGCAAGTTTTGGCAAGATTTCTTCTTTGCCGCCGCCGTATACTTTCAAGAATCCGTCAAAGACGATCACTTCGCCTTTGGCTTCGAAGACTTCTTTGCGCGTAGAAATGGTGATAGTTGCGGTGGTTTTTTCTAGTTTAGCTGGCGCCATTTGGCTGGCGAGTGTGCGGCGGCGAATTAGGTCGTAGAGGCGCTGTTCGGTGCCGCCAACGCTTTCAACGGAAATGTCGGTTGGGCGAATCGCTTCGTGGGCTTCTTGTGCGCTGGCATTTTTGGTTTTGAACTTGCGAACTTGGCTGTATTCTTCGCCAAAGGCCCCTTTAATATAGTTGGCCGCTGCGGCGATGGCTTGGCCGCTGAGGTTGACGCTGTCGGTTCGCATATAGGTGATTTTACCGGACTGATACAGTTTTTGCGCTGCGCCCATGGTTGCCTTCGAGCTCATGCCGATTTTTGAGTTGGCTTCTTGCTGCAAGGTACTGGTGGTAAACGGTGCGCCCGGGTTGCGCGTGCCGGGGCTTTTGGTAACGTCGCTGATGGTAAAATCGGCGCCTTTTAGGCTTTCGAGGAAGTCTTTCGCTTCAGCTTCGGTGTCAAAACGTGGCTTTAGTTCTGCCTTAAATTCTTCGCCGTCGTGTAAAAACAGCGCCGTTACTTTAAACTGGCTAGCGCCTTCAAAGGCGGTAATTTCGCGCTCGCGCTCCACTAGCAACCGCACTGCCGGGCTTTGTACACGGCCGGCTGATTTGCCACCAGGCACTTTTTGCCACACGACCGGGCTTAGTTCAAACCCAACCAAGCGGTCCAAAATTTGGCGTGCTTGCTGGGCGCGAACCATGCTCATATCAATTGTGTGAGCGTCCTTAAGTGCCTGTTCAACTGCAGACTTCGAGATTTCGTGGTAGGTAATGCGCTTAGTGGTGGCTGGGTCGAGCTTTAATACCTCGCACAAATGCCATGCAATCGCCTCCCCTTCGCGGTCGGGGTCGGTTGCGAGGTAGATGGTGTCGGCATCTTTAGCGGCTTTGCGCAGTTCGGTTACAACTTTCTTTTTTTCGGCATCAATTTCGTAGGTGGTTTTAAAACCATTCTTAATATCGATCGGCGGTGTGCCGTCTTTGGTTTTTTTGACGATTGAACGAATATGCCCCACGCTCGAAAGCACCTTGAAGTCTTTGCCAAGGTACTTTTCGATGGTTTTTGCCTTTGCAGGGCTCTCTACGATTACAAGATTTTTAGCCATATCTTCTTTACTGTAACGAAAATGTGACCAAGTTGCAATGTTACAAAAATAGGTCAAAAGTAAAAAGCCAGCCGGCGTCTTTCGTGCAAACTTGCACAAATGACACCGTCTGGCTCCTCCTAGATACAGGCACCAAGCCCTGACTGCGTGAACTGCCGGAGTGATTCTTCTGTATGAAGAGGAATGACTGGCGCGACTGGTTCGTATAGTGTGGGCGGAATACCTGCCATGATACATCCGTCGAACGTCTCTTGGTCGATGCCCAGGCGAGCGAAAAGCTCTGCGGGGCGGTCCTTGCAGCTATCGAGAAACTGCGAGAACTGGTCGAGCTCAGTGAACTGAACGGTCATGATTAACTCCTAGGTTCGATCCTGCGCGACGGAATGTCTCAGGATGGGTATATTATAGCAAAAACTATTAAAAAAGTCAATAACGCTTATTCTATGCCACCCGCGCGGAGCATTTGCGTGATACGGCTGTAGTCGCCATCAAACCCAGAACTTGTAAAACTATTGTTGACGACAAAGTACGGTACGCCAGATCCGTACGGTAGTGTCTCGATAGTTTTTTGGGTAGCTTCATTGATGATCTGCTCTTTTTTACCTTCGCTAAGACAGCTTTCAAAGGTGTTCATATCAAGCCCGATGCTTTTTGCTACATCAAAATAATAGGTATCTTTAAGGTGAGGAATTTTTGGCCCAGTTTGAGAAGTGCCAATGTTCTTATCGAAATATGTTTTGGTTGTTTTCTTCACAAGGCTGTCGTAATATTCGCTAAACTTTCCTTGGTCGGCGGCGCAATAGGTGCTCTCGCCTGCACGTTTTGAGTTGCCGTTCTTTTCTTCAAGCATGGCAGAAAGGCGAACCTCAAAATGGACCTTGCCAGTGTCTAGGTAGTCTTCTTTAAACGAAGAATCTTCGAGTGCATTGTGAAATTTTGCGCAATATGGACACATCGCATCAGTGTAGTAGACGAAGGTGTTGGGAGCTTCGTTACTTCCGCTAGTAAGCTCTGCGTGCCAGACATTGAGCTCACGATTTGGCGGCGTGCTGTTATTATAAATAGCAACAGCGGCTAAAAATGCAACAATTACCCCAATAATAATCCAACCGGTTTTACTCATTACTTCCTCCTTCTTTTTGATGATATGCAGCGGTCGTTGTAGCGTAGGCACTAAACCCCATCTTCCACGAACTATAGAGCAATAGAATGATCGCTACTATTGTAATCAACAGCGTCACTGTGCCAATAAAGACTGCTGATGTCGAGATGACGCTTAACAGTGGAATAATAAGCGACGCTCCGCAGGTAGAACACCCGAGCCCGAGGGTTACGACGGCAGAAGCAAATGCAGTCTCGCCGGCGCGACGATTTGCTGCTTGTTTTTGTTTTTTAATTTTTTGTTCGGCAACAAGGCTAAAAAATAAGAGCGCGATAGTCACTCCTTGTAGCAATACCACGACAAGAAGGAGTACGCCGTCAATGGTTGACGCGTCGGCAAAAAGTCGCACAAAAGCATCGCCGATAATGCCAACCTTTTCGCCAAGAGGAAGGCGCGATAAAAGCAAGTTCCACTCCGTTGTTCCGACAGAAAGCATACTGAACATGACGCCAAATAAAAATGCCACGCTCATTGCAATGAGCGCATATCGCCAGTCGCGCAGTACTCTTCCGATGCCAACAAGCGATAACACTGTTTTATCGAAAAAAGATTTCCAGAAAAGTTTTGTAAAAAAAGAAGTGGTCATGCTCATATTGTTATGCCTTCAAATAGGCAGCTCCTTCGAATTGTAGTTGTGTTATTTTCCCGACACCTGAGGGCGCTATATGTACGTGCGTCAGAAGCTGCGCTTTGGTAACGGTCAGTGCATTCATAGCGTTTTGGCAGACGTAAAATGTAACATCACGCTTTTGTAGTGCGTTAATGTGCTGCTGCTTGCCGTGGTGTGACGTAAAAGGTAAAATACCGTCACCATAGGCAACGACAGCGATGTGAAGTGGTCGCTTTGCGGTCGAAAAATCTTCCAGGGTGTGTTCAATATGATGAAATAGTGCATCTATCTTTTTTGTATCATTGTGCTCAAAATCAATGACAAGTGTTGCGTTGTTGTTATGGTTATTTTCCATACCCTCCATAGTACAAGTTGCATTCCTTATTGTAAATAGTATACAATAATAGACATGATGACGGTAGTTGCAAGCCGACAAACAAAATATACCGAAGCAGTGTTAGAGGCACTGGCGATATACAAACATGCCACGAATGATCAAATTCTTGGTATTGTTCGGCAGATTTACCCTGAAGTAAGTGCCACAACGGTGCATCGTGTAACCGTTCGTTTAAAAGAACGTGGAATCATTGGGAGCGCGCCAAAAACCGTTGACGCGTCGGAGCGCTACGATGTCGACCCTACTCCGCATCATCATTTTATGTGCACACGGTGTGATCGTCTTTGTAATGTGCCTGAAAACGAACAGTCTCGTAAAGCAGTTGAGTTGCTCGGTTCAATGAGCAAACGCTGCAAATTTGCTGGCATGGTCACCCTTCAGGGTGTGTGTGAAGATTGCACGCAGGAGGTGTAGAAATGAAGCGCCGCAATGTAGTCGCTTTTGGTGTTACAGGAATGGTGATGCTTGTAGTGGGCGGTTGGTGGTTTTTTGCGGAGCGCGATCCAGGTGAAGCAGACCTTTCTGTAGAAGAGCGTCGTGCGGTTTTAAGTGTACAAGACGAACGCCTCAGTAAGGGGTCGCCTGATGCGCCAGTTACGATTATTGAATATATTGACGTACTCTGCCCCTATTGTGCGAAAGCCAGTCAACCTGGCGACATTATTCCACGTATGATGACAGAATATGTTGATACAAATAAAGCACGTTATGAAGTTCGTCTTGTGGCGAAAACTGCACCTGACTCCGAACGTGCTGGCCAAGGTGCGTATTGTGCGGCCGAGCAAAAACAATTTTGGCCTTATATCGATAAAGCCTATGAGGACACGTGGCGGCAATATTACAGCCAAGACAGGGATGTTACGGCGGTGGATATTTTTAAGGAAGCTTCGATTTTTACGTTTGTTCGATCAATCCCAGAAATTGACCATCTTCGCTGGCAGGCATGTATGAAAAGTAATTCGTATAGTCAAACGATGGAAGACAACGCTGCTGAAATGAGTCGCTTAAAAGCGTACGGCACACCAACAATGGTCGTTGATGGTAAAAGCTACACGGGGACGCCTCCATACGAAGCATTTCGAGCCGTGATTAATGCATCGTTGAATGAGAAAAAAGCTCAGAAGGATCGTACTCATGAAGCGGATCAATAAACTACCGCGCCCACCCCTAAAAAGACTTCCTCGGCGCATAGGGGTATCATGTAAGGTACTTCTAAAGCTTCTTTATTTTCGGCCAGCGTACCTATGTTTGGCGCTTGTTGCTTCGTTTCTTTTCTATGAAGTTGTGTTCTGGTTTTTAAATGCAGGACTTTTACATTTCTTATTGACGACCGAGTTTCTCTCCTTGAGTGACAAGGTTGCTATCGTTGCAAGCAGCTATACGGGGATTTTTAGTCTACCACTCGCACCAGTGACATTTACGTTGTTTATTGTTTCTTTGCTTCAAGGCGTTGCTGTGGCTGCTCTTGCCTATGCCATTCGGCATGAACGAGGCACACAGAAAGGGCTTGCAGGGCAGTTTGGTGGCACGGGTGTCGCCGGTGCCTTATCGGTGTTGGGCTTGGGGTGTATTCCTTGTGGAACGTCACTCATTACACCGATTATAACGTTCTTTTTTGCAACTTCTTCGGCAGCGGTGGCGGATAAGATTGGGTTTTATGCGGCAATTGCTGCGTTGATTATTTCAGTAGTGACGGTGTATTTGGCAGGCATAAAACTTGCACCGCGACTTCGTGTGTAGCTGTGTTAGTTTAAGCGCCACTGATTCATACCTAGCGACGCAATCACACCGTTAATTTCGAGCATGGTGAGCGCCCCGGCAAAATCCCCAGCTGCTGCGCCAGACTGCTTTTGTAATGCCTCGCCATCGCGAACGCCCTGTTCAAGCAGTTCGATAATGCGTACCTCTAGTGTCGTGGTAGCAAGCGGCAGGGCTTTTTGAGCGGAGCTTTTGGCGGAATGCTCTGGCGCGATGACGTTCATAATATCGTCGACACATGTAGCGGGCGTAGCACCCTGCAAAAGGAGTGCATTGCATCCTGCGCTGAGCGGGCTGGTAATATTGCCTGGCACGGCAAACACTTCCCTCCCCTGTTCGAGTGCATGCATGGCGGTGTTTAATGTGCCGCTGCGTTTGGCAGCCTCAACAATAACAACTGCGTCAGCTAAGCCGCTGACAAGTCGATTACGCGAAAGAAAGTGGTGCGGCAATGGCTCGATTCCCTCTTCGTATTCAGTGAGGATGGCGCCGCCTTCGTGAATAATACGTTCGCCAAGTGCACGGTTGGTGTGCGGATAGATTTTATGCAGGCCATTACCCATCACCGCAAGTGTAGTGCCACTGGCATCAAGCGCAGCCTTATGAGCAATGGCATCAATGCCAAGTGCCAATCCACTAACAACAACAATACCTCGCTGCGCTAAGTCGCGTGCTAAGGTGGCGGCTACTTCTTTACCGTAGGCTGTTGGCTTGCGGGTTCCTACTATTGCAACACTTTTTTGACGTTCTTGCGGTAATATTCCACTGTAATATAATGCTTGTGGTTGTTTTGGTATAGAGGTAAGAATTTTTGTAAAATTGTTTTCCTCTGGTGAAATATGATTGATTTTCATACGAAATATGTAAAAAGTGTTGACATTATATAATATACGTGCTATATTTAGTAACGATTGGTTGAGCAGAAAGCTCGCCAAACGCACCTTATACCCCCTATTCTAACAGAATTTACTTCGGTAAATTCAAACTATGTTAGGTTGTGTGCAATGCGTTCCTAAGTAATCTACCCTCCGCTTTTGAACACACAAACATTGCACGCATACTAACCCCTTTAACTACCCTTTTTCAAAGGCGGATTTTTAGGCAAATAAGTACCAAAAGTATTGGCTTCGGCCAGGCGCGCACCTTCGTGGAGTTTTGGTCGCGACGCTTTATTTGCAAAGAAGCCCGGGTGGGTTGAAGGGTGAAATGGCGCCAGGTGATGCCCACCCTTACCTGGCGCTTTTTTAGTTGGAAAATTATATAGAAGAAACCCCACAGTACGTAGTGTAGTGCGGGGTTTTGGTGGGTTGACGGCGGAACGTTACTTCAGGATGGCGAGAAGCTGCGTGGCCTTTTCTTTATCGAGACCATACACATAGTCGGCGTAGATGGCACCGTCGCTTTCGCGTGTCCGTCCGATCCGAAGCCCGTTGTTCGCTCGCGCCAGGCAGTAGAAGCCGGTGTCGCCGATTGGCTTTACCTTGGTTTCCAACGGCTCCCATAGATAATTCTCGGGTCTTCCTGGGTCTACTGGGTAGTACACCGTTCGCGTTTGGGCGAATGGATTCCAGTGAAGCTTGTAAGCCTGGCGATTCAGACGGCGATGCAACTCTTCTCGGGGGTGTTTGGCACGGTTATTGCGAGAGAACATAGTTCTGCCTCGTTTCTGGGGTGTCCAGTTCCTGTCAAACTCCATTTTGGAGAGCGACAGCTGGATGCTTCCAGTTTATTGGCTCTCAACAAAACTAAAAAACATTATACCATTTTTTATAACAATAGTAAAATATTGCTCGCGGCTCGTGTTTCGCAAAAAAGTAGCGTATAATAAAAAGCTGTGAAACGCGCACTAACAAACAATCACCCACTTCGCATTTTCTGGTTCGCCGCCCTGTTGACGGTAGGAATTGGCACATGGGTTGGCTTTATCGAAGGCTTGAACGGCTTGTGGATCTTCGCCATTTTACTGGTGCTTGAGCTTACGTTTAGCTTCGACAATGCTGTGGTAAATAGCAAAGTACTTGCCACTATGAGCGAATTTTGGCAAAAAATATTCCTGACGGTGGGGATTTTTATCGCTGTATTTGTGGTGCGTTTTATTCTACCAATCGTGATTGTGATGATTGCGGCCGGTCGTGGCTTTATGGAGGTGATCGATTTGGCACTTAATCGGCCAGAGGAATATGGTGAGGTATTACACCATGCTTCTCCAATGATCGACGCGTTTGGTGGCGCCTTTTTGCTGATGATTGCGGCCAGCTACTTTATTGATCGCAATAAAACAGTCCACTGGATGAAGGGCGAATCATGGTTAGCGCGGGCTGGTAAATTTGAAAACCTAAAAATCTGTTTAATGCTGCTTCTGGCAGTGGTGCTTTATTTTACTGTTTCGCCCGAATATCACGCGATCGTGCTGATTTCGAGTATTCTGGGTATTCTGCTGCATATCGGGCTTGAGCTGTTTGGCTCGTTCTTTAGCGATACGAATGCGAGTAAGTTGCGCAAACAAACTGGCTGGGCGGCGTTTGCCAGCTTCATGTATTTAGAAGTGCTTGACGCCAGTTTTAGCTTTGACGGCGTGATCGGTGCGTTTGCCATCACCACGAGTATTGTGCTGATTATTGCAGGTCTTGGTGTTGGTGCAATTTGGGTGCGTTCGCTGACGATTTATTTGTTGCGTGCTGGCACGCTTTCGAAGTATCGCTACCTTGAACATGGGGCGCATTGGGCAATTATGGCGCTCGGTTTAATGATGTTTATCAAACTGTATCACGTCGAGCCCCCAGAGTGGCTAACAGGCAGTATCGGCTTGATTTTTATTGCAACGGCAGTGATATCGAGCGTGATTGAACAGCGCGCTCAAGCTACCACCCAGCAACCAGCATCAACTAAGTAAGTATCGCCTGCGCCGTTTTTTGACACGCACTGCAAAGACCAGTTAATTCAACCGTGTGTTGCTCGAGGGTGTAGCCGTGGCGTTTTGCAACAACCGCAAGCACGTCTTCGAGTGTTTCACTTTCGATACTTTGACTGACGCCACAGTTGCGACACACGATATGGTGATGATGTGCCTTGAACGGTTCTGCTAGTTCCACGAGCGGCGTCCAGCCGCGCACAATCGTTGTGGTAATGCCAAGTTCCGCAAAGAGCTCAAGTGTACGGTAAACGCTCGTTCGGTTGACTGAAGGTGTTTGCTTGGCAATCTCCCCTGTTTTAGCGGGCTTATTCATTTGCTGTAAGGTATGGAACAGTGCAAGTCGCGTTTTTGTTACACTGGCGCCCTTTTCTATCAGAATCGTTTTGAAGTTTTCGACCTCATTCATAAGAGTAGTATACAGTTTTTGCAACCAAATTGCAATATATACACAAATTGCAACGTTTTTGCAAAAATGTTGCAGCGGACGTATAGTAAAACGTTATGAAAATAGCATTTGTTGGAAAAGGTGGCGCCGGGAAAACCACCACCTCGACTCTTTTTAGTCAATTTTATAGTAAAACGCATCGTAGTATTGCGATTGATGCGGATATTAATATGCACATGGCGGAATTATTCGGCATTGAAAAAACACCAACCGCACTACTGCTTTCAGAAAAGGCACCGAGTGACGCAATTCGCACCTATTTACGCGGCAGTAATAGTCGTATCACGTCGAACGCGGCGTTCAAAAAGTCAACTCCACCAGGGCAAGGATCGCATATTATTTCGCTCACAAACCCTGACGATTGGTTTATGCAAACGTTTAGCCGCTCGGTAACGGATATGTTGTCGCTTGCCACGGTTGGCTCATATTCTGAGGACGGACTGGCGTCAAGCTGTTATCATAACAACTTGGCAATTTTGGAGAATGTTTTGAGCCACACAAACGACGACGGCACAGTGATTGTTGACATGGTTGCTGGCACGGACGCGTTTGCCTCAACCTTATACGCGCAGTTTGATGCGCTAGTGTTTGTGGTTGAGCCGACAAAACGTGGCCTTGCGGTGCTTGAAGATTACTTGCGTTTAGCTGAAGCTGGTGGCGTGGCCGACCGTGTGTTGGTGATGGCGAATAAGGTTGACGATGAAGACGACGAGCTGTTTGTGAGCGAGCGATTTGGCGATCGATATGTCGGTGCATTGTCGCGCTCAAAGCACTTGGCGGCGGTTGATAAAGGGCGCGAATCGCTCAACGTTGATAGCATGTCGGAGGCTGATAACGCAACACTCGCAGCAATCGCCGATCGAGCTGAACGGCTAGCAATTCCTGCGCAAAGGCGTCTGCCAAAACTATGGGATATTCACGAAGTATATGTTGGCCAAGGCTATGTGAAAGACCGTTTTGGTGATTTAACCACGCAGATTGATCGACACTTTACCTATGAACAATAAGCGCGTATATACGGGCACAGACGGCCTTCGCTCTTATCTGGCGCCACAACGAGAAGAGTATATTCCGTTGGTCGAATTGCCCGCCTCGCTCAATCCATTTCTTGCATCGCACAACATTCATGTTTCGGCAAAGCTTATGAATACGTTGCCGCTCGGGAATGTAAAATCGTTGCCAGCACACGAGTTGCTGGCCTCACGCGAAGTACGGGGCGCACATGTGGTCGAATCATCATCAGGTAATACCGTATTTAGCATGGGGCTTTTGGCGCAATCATTTGGCGTAAAAGATGTCACGGCGATTGCATCGACCGATGTTTCACCAGGCAAATTGCGGTTACTGCAACTTGCTGGCGTTAACGTAGAGTTAATCGATGGCCCGATCTGCCCCGACGCCAACGATCCGCATGGCTCTATTGCCATCGCTCGTGAGCGTGGCACGCAACTCGGCTGGTGTAATCCTGGCCAGTACAACAACGACGCAAATCCGCATGCGCACGAGACAATCACTGGCCCGCAACTGTACGACCAGTTGGGCGATGAGCTCGGCATGTTTGTGGCTGGATTAGGCACGACAGGAACGCTCGTCGGCACGGCTCGAGCGCTAAAAAAAGAGTTGCCCACAGTGCAAATTGGTGGTGTGCTGCGTGTGCCGAACAACAAAGTACCTGGTGTGCGAACCCGAAATGGGTTAGATGAAGTGGCGTTTGCGTGGAATGACTTACTGACTGAAGCACCTGTGATGGTGAATGAATATCACTCGTATGAAGCCAGTTTGCGGCTCATCCGCGAAGGACTATTGGTTGGTCCAAGTAGCGGGTTCGCGTACGAGGGCGCGCTGGCGCTCATCAAACAAAGCATTGCGCGCGATGGTGGTGCGTCGCTTCGCGGTAAACATGTGGTATTTATCTGCCCCGACACATGTTTTCCGTATGTAGATGAATATGTTGAGGTGCTAGGTGTTGGCCACTTCCCTGCTATTGATGATCAATCGACACGTCAATTTCGCGAAGCCGAGCAGAAGCTAGCGGATATCCCAGAAGTAAGTGTCGCAGAATTACACGCTGACATGGTTGATGGCCAGGCACAACATTACACGTTAATTGATGTGCGTGACGAGCGTGAGTTTTTGGATCATCATATTGCCGGGAGTCAGCGTATTGATGGTGATCGTATTGCTAAATGGGCACGCGAACGCACGACGATAGAACGGCAACAGAAGTACCTTTTTATTTGTTCACGCTCGGGGCGCAGTATTCGCGCAGCCGTAGCGGCACAAAACGCAGGCTTAACGGCGTACCTTCTTACTGGTGGTACGGCAGCCTGGTCGGCAGCTGGCTATGAGCGCGTGCGGCCTAATAGTTGCTATTTGTAGCTAGTGACGGTAAATGTATCAGCTGCAAACTCATCGATAATTTGCAGAATTGTTGGGCGAATATCGGCAAGGGCTGCTTGCTCTTCTTTTGCAAAGTTTCCCAATACGAATTTTGTTGCGCCCATGCGGTCTGCTAGCTCGTTCCACACGCCAATGCGAACGCGTTTGTAATTGTCGCCAAGGTGCGCGTTGAGTGATTTAATGCCGTTGTTGCCCGCATCACTCCCCTTCTCGCGGGTGCGAATAGTGCCAAGCGGCAATGCCATGTCGTCGTGCAATACAAGCATATCGGTGGCTGGCGAAAGCTTATAAAAATCCACCAGCGCACGTGCCGAAAGACCTGTTTCGTTATAGAATGTGGTTGGCTTTGCGAGCAATACTTTTTCACCATCCACACTTATTTCTGCAATATAAGCCTGGAACTTCGACTTTTCCGCGAAGGTTGCGCCGTGCGTCTGTGTATACGCATCAAGCATGCGAAAGCCAACATTATGGCGAGTGTCGTGATACTGGGCACCGGGATTGCCTTGGGCGAGAATGAGTTTCATTATGTATCATATTGTACGGCATATTGACTTTTTATACAATCTATGACATTGTTAAATAGTTCGTTTTTCGCCCTATCTAAGGAGTTGTGATGACAGAACAAGCTGTATCGCTCGTGAAAATCTACCACGGCAAGCAGGGAACTTTCGAGGTAACTACCGAAAACTCGGTCTACCGGCTCAAGCTGGAGAAGACGGGAGCTGTCGTCGTTACTGGCGGTCGCCTGGATGAGCCGCTGAGGGGCTTTCTTGAGTCTGCAGAGCTGGGTGAAGGCCTCCATGTCTCTGTCAAGAACGGGCCTCGCCTTCGGGCCAATGGGTACCGCGCCCCTGAGATGACTTGCCCTACGCCGCTGTTCACCACTGATATTCAGCGCATTGTAAGGGTGTAGCACCCAGCTAAACCGACGGAAATTCCGTCGTCCCCGCTGTAAAAGGCGGGGTTATTTTTATACCTGAGCCTGCTATAGTAGCACTATGGGAAAACGCAAAAACCGCACGTATGAAGTAGCGCAGTCGCACGTTGAATGCCTCGGTGAAAAAGATCTTCGCAAGCGCCAAAAAGAACTCGCCAAGCGCGCACTCGCCATGCCAAGCGAAATAGTGCAGCGGCGTGAAGAAACTTTGCCGCGCCACACTCGTTTTGATGATAAGCGCCGAAAAGGTGGTCGCCAAGGGCAAAAAAGACGCGCCATTGATGACGCGTCGTAAGTTTATTTGCCTTCGTTTTCGGCGTTCTTCGCCTGCTTATACGCTTTCGTCACAGGCTCTTTCCCCTGTTTGATGCGCTCTTTATTGGCCTTGATTTGCTTTTCATCGCGGAACGAAAGCTTAATTGGCGTGCCGCTGTAGTTGTAGCGTTCACGAATCAGGCGTTCAAGATAGCGTTTGTAGCTCCAGTGGACGAATTTTAGGTTGCTGCCGTAAATCACAAACCATGGCGGCGTGTTGTCGGTTTGGACGATATAGCGCAGTTTTGGATGCGTGTTTTTGAGCCCAGCTGGTGGGTGTTTTTGGATGGCTTTTTGGAGCAAATCATTTAGTACGCGCGTTTTGGTTGGTTGGAATTTGCGCTTTTGAATAGAAATAGCAAGGTCGAACAGTTTTGTCACGTTCTGGCCGGTAACGCTGCTGGTGAAAATCAGTGGGGCCCACGGCACAAACTTTAGGTGGTAGCTAATTTTTGGCGCCAGTGCGTCGCGAGTATAAGCATCTTTACCTTCGACGCTATCCCACTTGCTTACCACAACAACCAAGCCTTTGCCGGCGTCGTTAATGATACCTGCCAAACGCTGGTCGAGCGAGACGTTCAGTTCGTTCACATCAAGGAGTAAGAAGCAGACGTCAGCTTCTTCGATTGCTTGCAGGGTACGCAGCACGCTAAACTTTTCGATGCCAATTTCTTGCTTGCCTTGGCGGCGAATACCAGCGGTATCAAGCAGCTCAATCGTTTGCTGATTGTAGTTAATTTGTACGCGGTTCACGTCGCGCGTCGTGCCGGCAACGTTGGCTACAAGTGCTTGTTGCTTGCCAGCGAGTGAATTAAACAGGTTGCTTTTGCCAACATTCGGGCGGCCAATTAGTGCCACGCGCAACACTTCGTCTGGCTCTTCTTCGCTTTTGGCAGGAATGCTTTCGACGATTTGATCAAGTAGCGGCAGTACTCCCCTGTTGTGTTCGGCGCTGGTGCGGATGACGTTTTTAATGCCAAGGCGTTGGAATTCTTCTGGCGGAAGGCTGCCTTTGAGGTCGGTCTTATTGAGCACTAAAATAACAGGCTTCTTACTCTTAAGCGCCTTTTTTGCTACAATGCGGTCGCGTTCGGAAAAGTGCATCGTGCTATCGACCACCACCAAAATCACATCCGCAGCGTCCGCCGCTTCGGTGATTTGCTCTTGAATTGTGGCTTCAAATTCATCGGCAGCATCTTTCAGCCCGGCGGTATCAACCAGCCAAAATTGGTGGTATTTGTGTTCTACCTTGCCAAGTACGCTATCACGCGTGGTGCCGGCTTCGCGGGCGACAATCGCTTGCTGGGCGCGCACCATACGATTAAAAAGCGAACTTTTACCGACGTTCGCTTGGCCAATGATTGCAACAGTAGGAAGTTTGCTTGCCATATTTAGCTAATTATATCAGAGGTAAGGATTTTTGGCGAGCATAAGCATCTTCAAAAAGAAAAGCCCCGCTGCAACAAGTTGTTGTAGCGGGGGTCGTACGTGTCGACTTAGTCGACCAAGGTGAAGTGCTTCTCGTCCCAGCGACCGACGTCGCTCTTCCAGATGATGCCCATATCGGCGAGCCAGAAGTAGCACTCGGTGCCATTTTCCAGCCGGACGCGGACGTTGTCATCTTCGCGATAGACACTGGAGCGGCTCTCGAGGAACCAGCCAGAGTCGACGATCCGGCCGAAGCGGTCGTACACGTAGAAGTGCCGGTTTACCCTGACGTCTTGACGGGTTGCAGCATTCGGGTGTCGCGGGTTTCGCGCCACGACATGCGTGCGCTCCTCCTGGGAAATCTGCATGATAGTCATGTTCTTACTGCTCCTTCTTGCTCGAAGTGGAAACGTACTATATAACTATAGCATATTAAATTAATTTTGTCTATGCCTTATTCGGCTATTTTTGTTACTTGCTCCCAGGCGCCACGTTTGAGCGCCCCTAGTGTGTAGCGACCAAATTGGGTGCGATGGAGTTTCGTAACGGTATAGCCAAGCGCGGCAAACGTACGGCGAATCTGGCGATTGCGACCTTCACTCATTATAACGATCCAGCGCGTGTCACCCCCTTCTACTTGTCGCGATAGATGGAGTTGACTCGGCCCGTCTTCAAGCTTGATACCAAAATCGTTAATCATTTGGTGATGGAGTGGCTCAAGATCATGGTCAAGCGTGACGAGATATTGCTTTTGTTTGTAAAATTTTGGGTGTGTCATAGTGAACGTAAAATCACCATCGTCAGTAAGAAGCAGGAGTCCCGAGCTATCAGCGTCAAGTCGACCAACCGGTTTAAGCGCATGATATTGCTTGGGAAGAAGCGCATAAATCGTCGGCATTTCCCCTTGTTTTTTGCGCGAGCAAACATAGCCACGCGGCTTGTGTAGCGCAAGATATGTATAGGTTTCTTTGGTGACGAGTGGCGTGTCGTCAACAAGAACGTGGTCGCCAGGCTGTACACGAACACCCATCTCGATAGGTTTGTTGTTGATCGTGACGCGGCCTTGGTCGATTAAAGCATCGGCTTGACGACGAGAAATGCCCATATGGAAAGCAAGATACTTATTAAGTCGCTTGCTATGAGACGAAGAAGCTGTTGAAGTCATGATGTGTTTAGCGTAGCAGCCTGCAGCTATTGCTGCAAGGTGTTGTTGGTTGGCGCCGGCGTCTCTGCCTGTGGTGCAGGTGTTTGCGCGGCTTGCTGCTGTGGAGCTGGTGTTGCAACTGGCGCTGGAGTTTGCACTGGTGCGGGAGTAGCAGCTGGTGTTGGAGCGGCCGTTGGCTGCTGTGTTGGCGGATGCGGCTGTGTCGCTTGTTTTAGTTCTGCTGCGATACGATCAGCCAAGCTCATGCCGTCTTTTGTTGCTTCTGAGGTGTCGATCGGCTGAATGATTCGCTCACCAAGCGTTGCTGGGCGTGGTGATGTAAACGGTGCAGTTGGCTGTGGTAGAGGTGTTTGTGGCGCCGGCGTCTCTGCCTGTGGTGCAGGTGTTTGCGCGGCTTGCTGCTGTGGAGCTGGTGTTGCAACTGGCTGTGGTGTCGCTACTGGCACTGGAGTTTGCACTGGTGCGGGAGTAGCAGCTGGTGTTGGAGCGGCCGTTGGCTGCTCTTCTTGCTCTGGCTCGGCTGATTGCGCTTGCTGCTGTGTGGCCGTGGTACCAGGAGCATCGGCAAGTACTTCATGAACTGTTCGCACGACGTCTTCAATACCCACCTGTGATTTTACGAGGTAGCGATCTGCGCCTAGTGCTTCACCGCGAGCACGTTGGTCCTCACTTGAGAGTGCGGTCATCATAATTACTTTAACGTTTTTTGTTTCTGTGGTTGAACGAAGGATGTCGAGCATGTCAAAACCGCTGATTTTTGGCATCATCACATCACTTAGTATAAGGGTTGGGCGTTCTTTAATTGCCATCGCCAAGGCTTCTTCGCCATCACCCGCCGACACGATGTCGTATCCTTCGGCGAGGAGTCGTACTCCGTAAATCTCGCGCAGGCTACGATCATCTTCTACTAATAAAATCTTTGTCATCTTGCTCCTATTGTACCGAACAGTTTATAAAAAATCTATACCTCTTATGCTTTATATTACGGCTGATTGTTACGCCGCTGTATATAGCTGCTTGGATCGCGTTCGATGGCAGAAAGTGGGACGTTTTTGCGAATAGGTGCTGGTGTCAGTGTCGGCTGTGGAGTTGGTGCTGGCGTTTGCGGAGTGAGCAACTCCGGCGGAAGTGTTGGCATTGGGACGGGTGTTTGCGGTGGTTGTGGAGTTGGTGTTGGCGTTTCTGGTGGCGGTGTGTCACTTATGGGTGCAGGTGTTTCCTCTAGTGTCTCAGAGGATGATACGTCACTGTCCTTTACCTCTTGCGCTTCAAGCATACGACTAGCTTCTTCGTGAGTTAAACGAGGCAGCTCGATAGAGAATTGACTCCCCTTGCCTGGTGAACTTTCTACCAAAATACGACCGTTCATCGACTCCACGAGACGACGACACAAATATAATCCAAGTCCGGTGCCGCCAATTTCGCGCGTGTCGCTGTTATCTACGCGATAAAATTTTTGGAACAGATGCGGAACATCTTCTTCAGGGATGCCAAGACCACTATCTTCCACTGTAATGCGCACATATTTTTCACTTGCCGAAGCATCAACTTGAACGCGTCCTTCGGGGGTGTATTTAATGGCATTTTCGATAAGATTTGCGATAACTTCACGCAGATGATTTTTATCTGCTTTGGCGTACAATACCGGTGCGATGACGGTCGATCCAACGGTGCTTTTTGTGCCGTCCGGGCGATACACCACTTCGAGTCCTTTTTCTTCAGCTTGTGGTGTGAGTGATTCCAGAATATCACGCGTAAACGATGTAACGTCGATCGCGGTTAGTTCATTTTGCAAGCGGCCGTCTTCTGCTTTACTTACTTCAAGCAGATCTTGAAAAAGATGACCAAGGTGCTGAGCAGATTCATGGGCTTTGTTGATGTAATCGCGTGCCTTTTCGTCCACTTGAGCAGTGGCAGGATTGAGCGCCAAACCAAGATAGCCTTCAATTGAGGCGACTGGTGTGCGCATTTCGTGGCTGGCTGTACTGATAAATTCGGCCTGCTCGCGCTCTTCTTTGCGTTCTTTAGTGATGTCGCGAAAGACCGCAATAGCTCCACCTTTCTCTCCTTCAAGTGGTGTGACAGTAAACGAAGTGGTAACACGCTTACCGGCTTTTGTGGTGATAACGATGTTGTTTTCGCGTACTGGCTGGCGACGATTGAGCGCGCGGGCAATCGGATCGTGTTCTTCGGTGATGGCGTCGCCTTTTTCAGTCTCAAGCTTTAATACAAGTTTGTAATCGAGGTTGGTAGCGTCACTTTTTATCCACCCTACCATTTTTTGCGCTGTTGGATTAATAAGAGCGATTTCACCTGTTTGGCGCACTGCAATTACGCCGTCACCGATAGCTTGTACGATGGCATCTGATTTAGATGATTCTCGCTCGAGGCTTTTATTTAGTGTTTTGACGGCAGTTTCTTGCGCAGATTCATTAATGGAACGTTCGCTCCACAGTAAGTAGCTAACGATAACCGGCATAGTTGCCGTTAAAAAGCCAATCACGACGTCGGTTTGGGTGGCGCCATCGTACAAAAATGCATGCACAATAAACGCGTTTGCCAGTAAAAGCGCTGCACCGATTCCCCACCAGCCAAACAGGCCGGCAAACACCCCAGCTACGAGCCACAAAGCAATAAATGGCGAGTGAATACCTTCACTTTGCACGATAAGCATGCCGGTTGAAGCAACAAGTAGTACGTAGACAAGCGCCGCTGCATACTTAGTGTATTTGTATGGTGCCCACATGTGTAGTGCGATGCTAACAATAAGCGTGATGGCAGCAACGAGCGCAGCAGCTTCGGTAACAAACAGCGAGCTGCCAATCGATCCTCGACCACTTACGAGCCCCCAAAAAAATAACACTAAAATAATCGAGGCAACAAGAATTGACGCTTCGCACATGCGGCGTTGCCAAAATCGGGTTATTCTTGGTGTGTCTATGGTTAGCCCCCTATTTTGTAAATCTATCGTCATTATACTATAAACTTTGCAGAACGTGCATATGTTTTTTCAGATGAACCGCAGCGCGTGTATATTGATAAAAAGACACCTATATTTTATAGATGTCTTTCTTGATGCTGCAAGTGATATATTCTAGTAATTTTGTGACAAGCTTGAAAATGCGGCATCTGCAAGGCCTTCGCTCATCTGTTTTCGTTCGGTTGGTGAATATTCTTTGAAGGCGCCTTTTGCGTCAAAAAGATGCACAACTTTGCCGATTAGATTTTTGCAGGCAGATTTATATGTTCCAGATGCTTGCAGTGTATATTCGCGCTTTTCGGCGATGTTTGACTCTGTTTCTGGCGTCACGTAGGCAGGTGTAAATTGATATTCCATAGGCTTTTTGAACTCCTTTTGTTTGCTTACAGGGTTTGTGTTGTTATAACTGTTCTTAGTATAACAACTTTCAGCGGTCGATACAAGGGGTTACGCTTATTTTTATATCGTCTATGATATAAGAGATGCAATTTTTATATAAAAATAGAAAAACTCCCGCCAAAATGACGGGAGTGACTTGCTTTTGCCTACGACAGAGCTGCAGTGATGACCTGCGCCGCGTAGTCATGACCCTTGCGGGTGGGGTGCCAGCTTGAACCGATGCCAGCGACCTCAAGGCGGAGTGCCCAAGTAGCCGAGGCCGACGTGATGTTGTCGGCATGCGCATCCTTGCGGTTGAAGGGCGACCCTGCCACGAACGGATCGATAAACTCGACACCATTGCGAGCGGCCGCTTCAGCCATCACCTGATTGATGTTATTGCGCAGGTTGAGCGCAATACGCTGTTCAGATGGCTGCATGTACGGCTCCAGGTTGAACGGTCCGGGGACCGTCACTGCGTAGCCGAACATGGCAATTCGTGCCGACGGTGCGCGCGACTTGATCTCTGCGAGTAGATGATCGTAGCGACCCGGCAGCTCGTTGGCGAGCTTGTTGGCAGTGTTCTGCGCAACCCACCCATTTTCCTGGCAGTAGGAGGTGATGATACAACTCATAATACCCATGAAGTCAACATCATTGCCACCGGCAGTCAGAGTGACAAGCTCGGTTTCAGGCCAAAGCGAATCAAGCTGAGACGGTTCGCCAGACTTTCCATTCAACACTTCGTCGATGGTGGCACCAGCGCAGGCGCGGAACGTAAGATCGTAGCCCAGGTTGTTTGCCACTGCGTACGGATACGCATTGACGTTGCGCCAACATCCTGTACCTTCGACGGCCGTTCCCGGCTCGTAGGTGTTGAGGTCGGCATTACCGGCGTTGACACCGCGCTTGTGGGCGTCGGCTCCCATGCCAGAGGCGTAGGAATCGCCGAGTGCGACGTACTGGTTGGTGGCTGCGCTTGCAGCCGGAGCGAACAGGACAATTGCCAAGATGGCTGCAATAGCAGTCATAACTGACGCGAGAGTCTTGCTGAGACGAGTCACTCGCCTCTCCTTCCGGAGTGCTTTCTAGCGGACGGTCGACCACTAGATCTGGAGGCAAAAGCCAAAGAGTAGTATAGCAGTGCTTTATACAGTTCAGTCAAGCGTAAGTAAAACGCCACGAAGTGTGGCGCTGGGGATAATGCTGGTGATCTCACCGGGAATCGAACCCGGATTGCCAGGATGAGAACCTGGTGTCCTAACCGTTAGACGATGAGACCATAACCGAGGTTTATTGTACCACACCCCTGGCGAGCTGTCACTTACTTCTCTTCGAGCTGCTTGATGATGTCAATCAATTTGTGCGGTGTAATATCTGCCTTGATCAAATAGCCGTCGGCTTGTAATTCCATGGCGCGGCGTGATTCTTCGTCCTGCTCAAAGTTCGTTAGTACGAGCACTTTTGTATTTGGAATTTCGTCTTTTCCGCCCCCGCGTAGAATATCGAGCACCTCGTTTCCTTTGTGTTCTGGAAGCATGACATCAAGCAAAATAAGATCGTAATCTTTGTTGCGCGCGGTGACGATGGCGTCGCCTCCGTTGATGACCCAATCAACCGTATAGCCAGCTTTTTCAAGGCTGCGCACATACATTTCGCCGATGAGCCGGTCGTCTTCGATACATAAAATTTTCTTGATTGCCATGGTTATCCTCTGTACATATTATGGTTGCTGATCCAGGTTTTTTTCTCGTCTCCAAGGAGCGATTGCTTTGTTTCATTATCCCCCGCTTTGAGCTTTTCTTCAACTGTTGCATAGATTGGCAAGCTGAAGGTAAAGGTAGAACCGCGGTTTTCGCTGCTACTGACGCTGATTGTGCCGCCATGCGAATCGATAATTCCCTTCGAAATGTAAAGTCCAATTCCCGACCCTGCCACTGATTCGCGCGACCGGTGCGAACGGTAAAATTTATGGAATAAATTGCGCACGACACCGTCTGGCATGCCGATGCCGTGGTCGCGCACTGTTACCTCGACAAAGTCACCTGCTACCGCTGCAAATACTTCAATTATACCACCTTCGCTACTGTATTTTACGGCGTTATCAATCAGGTTTGAAAAGACTTCAGAAATGCTACTCGGGTCAGCGGCGACGTGTGGTAAATCGGGGCTGATCGCAACAGTTAGTACACGATTTTGTGAGCTAGCTCGTCCGCTCATGTCATCGGAAATCGACTCGTACATTTCGTACAAACTTTGCTCGCTCAGGTGCACTGCATAGTGGTTGCGATCGTAGCGCGACACGTTCAAGATGTTATTAAGGTACGTTGTTAAACGGTTAGCAGAGATAGCTAGGCGGCCAAATAGTACGCGTTGATCTGGTGTAAGCTTTTCGCCCAGTTCATCGCTCAAAACCTCAAGGTAGCCACGGATAATTGTAATGGGGCCACGCAGTTCGTGGGCAGCAAACGCAATAAAGTCAAGGTCTTTTTCGTCGTTGGCGTAATTGTTTGTGCGGTCGATAAAGAAGAGAGTCGTTTCAATGTCACCTCCTTTTGAGTATGAGGCAACGACATCAAAAAAGCGATCTTCTTGTGTACTTGAAGGGAGCGTGCGTAGACGTGTCCATGTTTTTTCGGCGTGGATAGTGTCTTGCTGACACTGCTTAATCCAATCAGGCAATTGTATGCGGTCGCCATTGTTAAAGCTCAGAGCCACACGTTTTTTGCCGCGGCTGCCGAGCGAAATTGGCGCACGTGCGTTGGCGTACACGACCTCGCCTTTTTTATTCAAAAGCGCCACACCAACACGCGAGTCAGCTAAACCTTCCTCTAGCTGTATACCGGCACGTAGTTGGTTTTTTGAAGGGCCTCTGGCAGTTTCGCTGCTTAGTCCATAGATAAGTTCAAGCAAGGATTTTGTCCCGTTGTGCGCGTATGGCAAGTCGTTTGGATTAGGCGGCTTTACGTCTAAATCTTCGCCTGCCGCGTGTGCTAACGCTATGCTAATGGCTTTCAGTGGTTCGATCAATACAGACATAGCGAGCAAGTTAATGCTTAATCCGAGAAGGAAGAACATCCATACGAGTGTCCAAAAGATGATATTGTCCATCTTTAGAATGTCGAGCATGTGGAGAGCGATGGCGAACACAATTGTGGCGCTCATTTGAAATGCTACGACGACAAAAAAACTATACCGTTGGTTTTTGCGGTAGAAGTTTTGGATGAGAGCCGCAGGTTTTTTTGGCGGCTTTACTATTGCCACGAGACGTTACCTCCTTCGTTGGCAGGAACGGCTGTGATCCACACCTTACCGCGCGTCAACGAAAACTCTTTGCCAGATGCTTTCTCTGTAAAGAAGAGTTGTCCCGAAGGCGCCGGCTTATGCCAGATTACTTCTGTGACTGTGCCGTCTTGGAAAACGACGCCGTCGCCTGTTCCAGAGGTGTGATAATTCTCGCGCAGACCATCTTCCATAATATGATCCATATGCGACTTTAACACGACAACGCTATTGCTGCTGATTTGCCCGGCTTCGCGATCAACGTGCGGTTCTCCACCCTGCTGACGATGATACGTATTGCTTTCTGCATGATACGACCAGTGGCTGTTGTACAGCGCGCTGCTCATAATGACGTCAATTTGCGTGGCAGTTGGCGCTGCAGCTTTTTTCGTGGAAGCGTGCTTGAATGGTTTTGGGTTTGATGTAGCATAATTTTTGCTTGCGTTAAGTGCATCAAGCCGTTCGAAGTTTGTGTATACGTTATGCGGCGCGTAACGATCGCTTGAGCGCCAGTATGTGTCGGGGTTGAAGAACTGGTCGATGTCGCGATACGAGCCGTTGCGTACTTCGTCGAGCGCGCGTTTGCTGCCGCCAACATGAGCAACACTTGGCTCCCACGGCGCAAGCCACTCAACAAAATATGGGCGCAAACTTCTTACTGGGCCGACAAGTCCTGGTTTGTTTTGCTGGTATAGGTTCAAAAAGCGAGTAATGCCGGCTTCGGCAATAGCTTCGTAGGTTACTT
The DNA here is from genome assembly GCA_052103595.1 of Saccharimonadales bacterium (SeqCode). GTDB lineage: Bacteria > Patescibacteriota > Saccharimonadia > Saccharimonadales > Saccharimonadaceae > CAMEGH01. The sequence continues at coordinate 148,676 of JBQEKC010000001.1, forward strand.
CAGCTTCTTGCATGCCACTTTGCGGGCGAGCGTCGGGGCTGTTTTCGATGATGACAGCAGTAATTGGCCGTTTTGTAGCAGCCTCATCTGGTAGCTGAAGCCCTGTGAGTGGTGAGTAGAACTTCTTTTTCGGCACTTCTTTAGAAGGTTCAGTCCGAGAGACATCAGGGTCTTCCGTTGGTTTTTGATAGAACACCACAAATGCAACTAGTGCTGCCGCGAACATTACAGCAAGCGCCGCGATAATCATGGTGGCTTTTTTATGTTGGGTTAACCACGCGGTAATGCGGGCAGTTACGCGAGGCCTTGTGTTCTTTGATGGCGTGTGTTCGTGTTCTGTTTGCATGCTTACGCTTAGTATACCACGACAAAAGTAGGCGTACTACAGTGCGGCAATTGCGGTAGCAAGGCGTCGGATGGTCGTCTCTTTTCCAAGGAGCGCTAATGTATCATTCAGCTGCGGGCTAAACGGCGCCCACGTTGTGGCGATGCGAATTAAGCTAAACAGAATGCCAGGTTTTTGGCCAGTGATCTCGAGCAGTGTATTTAAGGTGTTTTGAATGGTTTCGGCGTCCCAGTTTTCGGTGGCAGAAAGTTGTTCGCGCGCGGTTTGTAGCAACGCTTTTCGCTCGTCTTCGCTGAGTTTTTTAAGCTGCTTGTTACTGGTGACAAGTTCTATGTCGACTGTTGGTTCGGCAAAGAAGTAGCCCGTCATCATTGGTAATTCCGCCAAAGTTTTAAGCCGATCTTGCACTAGCCCAAGCACCTGCTTTTTGTATGATTCGTCGGCGTTTTCTGCGCTGGCTGGCCAGTATTTTTCAACGCGGGCGTACAGATCGTCCAGTGAAAGGCGACGGATCCACTGTCCGTTCATCCACAACAAACGCTGTTCATCGAAGCGTGCACCGCTACGTTGTACGCGCTCAAGGCTAAACTTTTCAATCAGTTCTTCGCGGCTAAAGATTTCTTGCTCGGTGCCATCATTCCAGCCCATGCTTGCCAAAAAGTTAAGCATGGCTTCGGGCAAAATGCCGTCGGTGCGGTAATCGGTGACACTTTTGGCGCCGTCGCGTTTGCCGAGTTTTTTCTTGCCGTCGGGCGCCATAATGTGCGGCAAGCACGCCAAAACAGGCGGTTCAATTTCGAGCGCTTCGTACAAACTTAGATAGCGCGGAATGCTTGAAATATATTCCAGCCCACGAATCACATGCGTTACTTTCATCAAATAATCATCGACAATGTGCGCAAAATTGTAGGTTGGCAGGCCGTCGCCTTTAATAAGAATAAAGTCATCAAGCACTTCTTCGCCAGCCGAAAGCTCGCCCATCACCGGGTCGTTCCACACGTAGCGCTTCGGCGTTTCTACCTTAAAGCGCAGCGGCTGCGTGCCATCCCACGTTGGTGGATTAGCTGGTCGGTGATTGCGGTACAGAAACGGTTTTTTGAGCGCTTTTGCTTCTTCACGAAAGCCCTGCACTTCTTCTGGCGTGTACGGATCAGCGTACGCCAAGCCTTTATCGATCAGTTTTTGTGCCCATTCTTTGTACAATTCACGGCGCTGTGTTTGAAAGTACGGGCCGTACTCGCCGCCCATGCGCGGGCCTTCGGTCCAATCAAGCCCGAGCCACTCAAGTGTATCAAGAATTAAATCGGTGGCGCCTTCAACAAAACGCGCTTGGTCAGTATCTTCAATACGAAGGATAAAATCGCCCTGCTGCTGTTTGGCAAGGAGCCATGGAAAAAGCGCCGCGCGGACATTACCGACGTGAATGTAGCCGGTTGGTGATGGTGCAAATCGAGTTCGGATGTGTGTCATATATAGTATTATACCACTGGTGCGCCCCGATAAAAAAGAAGCGCTCGATACAGGAGCGCTTCTTTTGTTGCTCGCGGCGACTACACGCTGGTAGCAATTTTGCGAATTTGATCAGGGCTGAGCTGTGTGTCACCTTCGATCGTGTAGAGAATGCCGCCACTCACCCACGCTGCATTGCCGTCAAAGCTGTATACAGTAATGCCTCTTTCTTGTGATGTCGTGTAGCTATCGTGCGACTTTTCTTTCACGTAATTTTCAAGGAGTGCATTTGAATCCCAGCTGCTACGAGATTGCTTAAGAGTAAAGTCATTGCTCCCCGTTTTTGCCGCGAATTGCATGCGCACTTCCCCATCGCTAAAGGCGACTGGTCCATTTAGCTTATAACCATCTGGCTGGTAGCTTGGGTAGCTGGCATCAATCCCAGCTTGTGCCGCGGCAACCCGCACTGAAAGATTCGGCACATTCAGGTAGGTTAAGTATCCTGCAAATAAGACAAGCGCTGCAAACCCTGAAACAATACTGAGGAGCTTGCCGCGTTTTGACGGCTGCTTGTGCTGCTTGGCATGATGTTTTGGCGCATTATCAAGTGCTTCGGTGATGACCGCTTGCTTTAGCACGCTCGCTGGCAGCGGTGCCTCTTGTGGCGTAGGTGCTTTTTTTGCAGCATGTTTTTGATGGACGCGTTCTACAATCGGGTGCGCCATGACTTTTTCTTGTGTCTGAGCGGCGGGAGTTATTGATACAACTGGTGTTGATTGTACTGGCTGTAGCTGAACACCTTTTTTATGCGCGTTTGCACGAGCAAGTGCAGCATTCGCGCGAGCGGCTGATCCTTGAGCAACAGGGCGCATGCCGTCAATGCGGCGTTGGGTGCGTTTTTGGATTGATGGCTGTGTTGTTGGAGTTTTTGACATGGGTGTCGAGACGATAATCGGTTGAGGTGCAGCTTGAGTAGCTTTTTGAGAAGCGGGCTTCTTCTTCACAAATGCACGATTGAGTGTGGTAGAGCGCTGTGTTTTGCCGTGCATGGCGTATGAGGCTTGCGCTTTTTGATGCGCACGTTTTTGCTGCGGCGTTGGCGCCTGCTGTGTTGATTGTATTTTTTGTATTGGCAAGCCCGTCACGACATCGTATTCTCGCCCATTAATCACCATTGTTTTTTGTTGTGACATGTTATATCCCCTATTATATTCTCTTCTACCCAATTGCGCTTATGCACCCATGCCTTCGCGTTGTTTTTTACTATAGCACGAACAGTGAAAAATGGGTACTATTTTGCTATACTATATATATGTATCATGCACCTTCGCGTAAAGTTCAACTTTTCAAACGATTTGTCACCGTTATTATTAGCGCAACAATTGTCATTGCTGGTGTTTCGATTTTAACGGCGATTACCTTAGGCTACCGCTTCAACCGCGAGAATGGCCACATTGAGCGCGGCGGTATCTTGCAGTTAAGTAGCAAGCCAACGGGTGCGAATATTACCGTGAACGGTCAGCCGCACCCAACGACAACATCGGCAAAGATTGTCTCAGATCCTGGTGATTACGCATTGCAACTTGAGCGAGACGGCTACCGTACGTGGCAAAAAACTGTCCCGATTCAAGCTGGCAATATTACTTGGGTAATGTACCCGCGTTTAATTCCACAAAAACTACCAGTAACGAATGTAGCAGAATTGCCAGCCACACTTGCAGGCGCCTTGCCGTCCGGTAGTAGCAAACGCTACGCGTTCTTGCAAAAAGCGGATACGCCAACAATTAGTACTGCCAATCTTGATTCAGAGGAAGTAAAGCTAACAAGCTCGTCGATTCCGGCCGATGTGTACACGCAACCGACTGCCGAAGCGCCAAAGAATGTCTTCTCCCTGAAGCTGTGGAGTGGTGACGAACGTTCGATGCTGGTGCGACACGTATTTGCCGACAACCAAGAGGAGTGGTTGCTCGTTTATCCAGAAAAGCCTGAGGATTCTATCAACCTGACAAAACTGTTTGGTGTACAGCTTAAGGACGTTGTGTTTGGATCGCATAATGGTTCGCGCATGTATGCGCTGGTTGACGGTGCAGTTCGTTTGCTCGATGTCGGTAACGGCACTATCAGTCGTCCGCTTGTAGAAAAAGTACACGATTACACGCTATTCGAAGATTACATTTTATTTGTGTCGCAGCCAACCGAACAAAAAACGCAGCAAGTTGGCTATACGCATAAAGATTTTACGCAACCGCGAGTTGTTGAAGCGGTGCCATATGATGGCGAGCATGCCGCTAAGTTCGATATTGGTAAATACTACGACAACTACTATTTCTTGATTACGCAAGGTAAGCAAGCTACACTTTCGCGTAGTTCAAATCTTCCAACTAATCCAACTGCTGAACTTGAGCGCAAGAAGGTAAAATCGTTCGAGCTTGAAAAGCCTGTCACTACCGCACATATTACTGACAACGGCCAGTTTGCGACCATTCAAGACGGCTGGTCGTTTGCAACCTTCAACCTTGAGGTGCAGCAGCTAGCAACGACTGATTTCCAACCGGAAAGCGCGCAAAAAGCACAAAAACTTCGTTATCTTGATCGCTACCTATTGTGGGCGGAGCGCGACGGCAACCTTCGTACCTTTGAATTCGATGGTGCCAATCAGCACAATATTATGCCGGTTGAACCACAGTTTGACGCAACGCTCAGCCCATCTGGAAAGTACCTCTACGGTGTACGAAAGACAGATAAAGGGTACACTCTTTCGCGCGTTCAGCTACTTGATATAACACCGTAGGAAATACTTTTACTACTCTTTAAAAAAGAACGACTCCATGGTCGTTCTTTTTATACGTTGGCTGAAGAAGTAAAGCGTGCCCTCGGTTTACTCGCCTAGGTGCTTTATTTATCGTGCGCCGAACAGTCGTTCAATAAGTGTTGGTGAGGTGCCGGTCATTTGCGTTGAGGCTGATTCATCACTTGCAGGCGCTTTTTTTGGATCTGCCTTTGGTGCACCAGATGGATCTGGGCTAACTTGTTCTGCGTGAATTAGCAAACGCTTGTCGGCTGTTCCGAGCGGTACACACGTAATCAGCGTAATAACAGGTTTGTCGCCGGTATACTTCAGTGCATCAACGTTGGTTGGTTCAACCACTTCACGTTTGTATACTTTGTAACTATATCGTTTTGAGTTGTAGTTGATGTAGATGACATCATCAACTGCCAAACGTTCTAGTTGTACAAAAATAAACTTGTAAGCACCAGTGTCGGTCCAGTCGCTGCTGGAGTGAGCAGAGAAAACGGAGTTGCCTACTTGTCCAGGTTCGGCAGAGGCGCCTGGATAGCGCACGTGTGCAATACCATCGGCCATGGCAGCCAGCTGTTCACCTTGGGTCGGGCCCACGTTCATCACCACTGGTGCATCAACGTTAATTTTTGGAATAATCATTTTTGGCTCTGGCCCTACCGGAACGTTTGCATTTGGGTTAACGATAATATTTTGCGGTTCGATATTGCCTGGTGACATATACGCTTTTACATGCGCAACCAATACTTGGTTGTACTGCAAAAGCGCCACGGTTGCTACAACCAGTATGGCAGCAAAAATAGGGATAAAATGCTTACTCCTTCGTACTTTGGTAGCAGATTCTTGTGCCGATTTGATAATATTTTGACGTAATTCCGACATTGCTTCGTTTTGGGTGATAGCGCCGTCTTCCCGTGGTGGTACTGTAGTCGTCTGCGTTTGTTGCGCGCGTACCTGCGGAGCAGCTGAAGTGGCTGGTGCTTGTTGTGCAACGCTTTTCTTCACTTCTGATACGTAGTACTGTTCGTAATATTTACGGTAATATTCTTGCCAGGCGCTGTGGTATTTGCGCCAGCGCTCTGCCTCGGTATCTTGCGGCGACATCGTTGGGCGAGCTGCTTGTGCTGCAGCTTTTGGCGGTAAGGTGGCAGTTGGTTGCTGCTGATGCGGTTGTTGTGAGGTGGGCTGTGTCGCAGAGGTACCACCGTATAAAGAATCAATCTCGCTTCGTACCATTGAAAGCGCAGCTTCGCGTTGGCGAGCGTGATTGGCACTCGAAGCAGGCCGACGCTGTGGCGTTGCCCTACTTCGCTGGTACTGCGGATGAGATTTTGGATCCATAATATCTCTTTTAAGTATACAATAACCGCAAGTGTGATGCAAAAGCGGTTACCGAAAAAATATTCGCTGAACTGTTTAGATGTGCTATAATACAAAAGAACGTTTCCATGCCGCGGTGGTGGAATTGGTAGACACGTTAGACTCAAAATCTGATGAGCATTATGCTCGTGCCGGTTCAAGTCCGGCCCGCGGTACCAGGTATGTTTATAAAACCACTCTGTCAAAAGAGTGGTTTTTTGTTTTTTGGATGGCTATATTATTTTAGTGCCCAACAATTACCTTGAGGCTTACAATGCCAAGGCCAATTGCAAGCTCAAGCGAAATAAGAATGATGGTCGGAATGCGGCGCAATCCAAAAGATCGCGCTGAAACGATCGACCAAATAATTAACGGCAGCAGTGCCATAACAATAGAAGTATTCACTGCCCATGTTAGCGGAAGGAGGCCAAATGCCGAAAGTGTCATCACGAAAAGTGGCAGCGTAAGTGTGGCAAGCATTGGCGCGTGGCGATCGAATTGTTCGCGTCGCTCTTTTAAGCTGTTTGCTTTGCCGTACACAATTCGGCGCGACATTAACGTGGCAAGCAGGCTAGCTGCCCATAGCGAAATGATCGTACCTGCGACAATCAGTTCGGCATGCAGTGGCGTTGCGTGGTTTGTATCAACACTAATTAACACCGCCAGTAGTGCAACGGTAGCGTAAATGCGCTCTTTTAATAGCTCGGCGACGTATTCTTTTGACGGGGCGTTTTCGATAGTAATTGGTTGTCTCATGTTCTTATCCTTTATCTACGGTACTTGTTGTGATAGCCTCTAGCGGTTTTGTATCATTCCATAACAAGTAGGTCGCCATATTTGCGGCCGTAATGCCGCGCCAAATTTGCAGCGGATTCTCCCACTCCATTGTAATGACTTTGCCATCGTGCGCCATAATTAATTGTTCTTTGTGAAGTGTAGCGACAGTAACGGGATACGTAACGGTAAATTTATGGAGCGCATCAACGAGCTGTGCAAGCTGCATGTTAAATGTCAGTACTTTTGGATAATACACGCTTTGAAATATTTTTTGCACTTGGGTAAAACTTGCCACAAATAGCGTTTTTTCGCGCTCAAGTAGTTCGGGCAAGTTTGCTCTTATAAGGTCGATAGCATCACGAGTAAGCGTCAGCCACTCGTCGTAATCGCGAATAAAATCATCATACAAAATGGCAGTTTCGCTACTGCGACCAGCATCGCCTGCAAGCAGCACTCCACTGCTCCATCGCCCGAGCATTTTCATTTCGTCGATCGCCGCACGTGACAAACTGCCACTGATGTTACTTGGGGCAAAGAGTGCTTCGGTGATGGTAGTAGGAACACTTTTTTTCAGTGCATCAGGCAACAACACACGTACTTCACCTGCGCCAGTTCTTCGGGCGGTGGCGTAACTTTCGGCGACGCCAGCAAACCCAAGCTTGTTGCCGCCAATAATACCAAGTTTCCCGGCATAGGCACGCTGTTCGGGTTTGTTCCACGCGATATCAGGAAAGAGTGGCGTATCGAGAGATTGTTTTTGCCAGAACGGAAATTGTTGCATATATCTCTCCTATTATATCACTTTCGCGTATGGGGAATATCGGTGCAGGTAGCAATATTACGACACTGCGGCGCACCTTTAAAGCCGTGTCGCGCCACGTGAACAACATTGTCGGTAATGGCGTCAAGTTGGGCTACTTCCTCAGGTGTGGCTTTGCCGGTAAATTCTTTGGCCATAAGGCGTGTCATTGCAACGGGTGATCGCTGATTTTGCGGATGAAGATGGAGCGATCCACCGATCAATACTGCTTCGTAGCGCTGATAATGGCGATCTTGCAAAGTGGTTTTTACTTCGGCTGCTAAAATATCTTCAATGTTGCCCCAATGCATTTTGAACACCTGTAAATCGTGGGTTTTAGTTGGATGATAATGGCCAGAATCTGCGCGCGGCAATGCTGGAAACGACATTAATGTTGGCGAATTAAGGCGATTAATGGCAAGCGAAGCATTGATTTCGTGGGCAACGCCAAGGTAGTTTTCTGCGCCAGGCTCGCTTTGATCGTACGGCGCATCTTGGCGGAAAAAGTCGACGGCTTCACTAGCTTTGATGCCAAGGTATAGTAGCGATTCGTAGTAGCGGGCGCGATGTTCCGCAGTAATATTGCCGTCAATCATGGCATGAAACACCTCTGATGCTGCTAAATTATTATCAATTCGAAGCATTTCAACACCAGGCAAAAAATGGCGATGAGATTTTTTGTACTGATCGGTTTGCAGCTGAATATCTTTAGCAATGAGCCAATCCTCTTGCGCCTTTTCAAGTAGCTCGTGGCGCTCTTGCGTGGGCGCATCGGTAGTAATAAGTGCCGCTTCGGCTAACATCCACCCGCCAAGTTGGCGGTAAAAACACGATTGTGGCTGCTCAAGCATCTCACGATATTGGCGCAACGTTGGCGCGTCTTCAGGCCGTAGCAGGCGTTTGTCGAGCTGGTCGTAGCTATGTAGTGTGGCCGACCATTGCTTGTTTCGGTAGCGGTTCAGATTTTTCATAAGGTCTCGTGTTCCTTAGTATAGAGGACTATTCGGCAAGTGTGTAGCTGCCACTTTCGTGCACAAGTTTGTGGGTGACATTTTTTCGCTCAATCACAATAGTCCAGCCATGAGCTTTGGCAAGTGCGAGGAGGTTTTCGTCGGGGTTAAAAGCAATTGGGTGATCAACCAATTCAAGCATTTTTGCATCGCTTCTGCTATCACCGACTGCGTAACTTTCTTTCCAGTCAAGGTTGTAGCGCTCCACAAATGTACGTAGTACCTCGCCTTTTGCCGTCACTGGCGTAATTTCTTCTCCAGTAAACTTCCCGTTTTTTACGGGATACGTCGTGCCAATGGCGATATCAAACCCATAATACTCGGCAACAAGTTGGACGATTTCTTGGTGTGACCCAGAGATGGCTAAAATGGTATAGCCGTCATTTTTTAGTGTGCGAATGAGTTGGCGCGTGTAGCTATAGGTAAAATCTTTTTGCTTTTCAAACACCTTTTGAATGGCGTCGTGATATTCTTCGAGTGAAAGGGTTTTAATGATAGCAAACCAGGTTTTAATAGCAGCTTCGTCGTATGCGTAAAACGAACTTGGCTCTGAACGACGCTTCCAGTTTGAAAGCAGCTCGACCATCGTTTTATATTCATTCATAGTAACGCGATTACGCCGCGCGAGTTCATTCACCACCGTGTGGAACAGTTGCCACCGCATTAATGTGCCATCGATATCGAATGCAGCAAATTTTTTGTGGGGCGTCTGTGTCTTCATGGTGTTTCCTTATGAGTTAACGTGAACGTTTGCTTGTTGTGTCTGAATGAGGCGGTAGTTGCGTCGGATGGCCTCGACTGCAAGATCTGGTTTTGGGTTGACGACGACAGGATCATGAGCTTCTTGCAACAGGGTGAAGTCATTCATGGTGTCGCCGTAGGCTGATGAAATGATGGCCTTCCTCCCTATTTCGCTGCTCAGTTTACGACGCCATTGTTCGGCAATGAGGTGTTTTTCTTTCCCACGACTGCGAACGCCTCTAGTGGAGTGATATTCTTTGCGGTTGTGAAAGTGGCGCGTGCCTGTGGCGTAATCAAAGTCGAGTCGACGTTTGAGTGCCTGAATAAAGACATCTGGCGATCCAGAGATAATGCCAAGCGCTGCGCCTTGGTCGCGTTGGTACTCAATTTCGTCGATAAGTTCGCCATAGAGCAGCTGTTCGATGTCGCTTTCGGCTTGCTCTTCGGCAAACTTTTTGATTGTTTTGACAGGCTTGTTACGCATTTGATCGTCAAATTCGATAATCATTGGCGTCAGGTAGTTCTGTCGTTCAAAGTTTGGACAGCTCGCGTATTTATCACGCAGTGCGGCAAGTGTCTCAAGCGTTTCGTCGCTCGACGTAAAGACACCTCGTTTGTTCAGCTCCCAGAAGGCGCGTCCCGAGATTTCATCAGGATTGTCCGACATAAGAGTACCGTCAACATCAAAGATGGCAAGCGAAGGTTTCTTTCGTTCCATGCTTATAATTATAACATTTTTGATAAAAAATACAATAGTAGCGTCACCTATTGGACGTATCTGCACTTTTTTGGGTTGATGTGTAGAGAGATTTATGAAATTTCAATGCTGACTGGGCAGTGGTCGCTCCCCATTTGGTCGGCGTGAATGGTGGCGTTTTTCACGCGTGATACTAACGATTTGCTCGCCAGCCAGTAGTCGATCCGCCAGCCAACGTTGCGGGCACGTGCGTTTGCCCAATGTGTCCACCAGCTATAATGGCCATTTCCTTGCGTAAAAATGCGGAAGGTGTCGACAAATCCGGCATCAACAAAATGCTGAAACCCTTCGCGCTCTTCTGGCGTAAATCCGTGCTTTTTGACGTTGTCTTTTGGCCGCGCAAGGTCGTCTTCGGTGTGAGCGACGTTCAAATCGCCACAAAAGAACACGGGTTTGCGCGCTTCAAGCTGTTGCATGTACGCCAACCAGGCTTTATCCCAGTGCTTGTGGCGGAGCTCTAACCTGCTTAAATCACCTTTTGAGTTTGGCGTATATACGGTTGCCACAATAAAATCTTCAAACTCGGCGGCAATCACCCGCCCTTCTTTATTCGGGTCGCCGTAGGTATCGCCGCTGACGCCATACGTTTCGACGATATCTTCGGGAAAGCCGTATGTTACGTTAAGCGGCTTGGTTTTGGTAAAAATCGCCGTGCCGCTGTAGCCTGGTTTTTCGGCACTGTTCCAGTATTCGTGGTAATCTGGCAGGTCGATTTCGACCTGACCTTGTTTGGCTTTGGTTTCTTGCAAGCACAAAATATCTGGCTGATGTGTTTGGATGAACTTGGTAAATTCGCCTTTTTTGATAACGGCGCGAATGCCGTTGACGTTCCACGAGAATAATTTCATACAGCTATTTTAGCACGGAAAGTAAAACGCCCCACCATAGCTGATAGCGGCGAAACGCTCTACGTATCAGTATGGCGAGGCAGGTGTACTTACATCGCAGCGAAAAGGAGGCTAAGCATGAACATGGCGACAAGTAGGCTAAACGCACAGATATTATATCGTGCATGCAGCTTGGTCGACGCCATGGTGGCTCGGTAGGTGTCGTGACTACGGCGATATTCGCGCAGATAGGTTGCCATGAACACCGCACCAACAAGGCTTAGAATGAGGCAAGTCGCCACCGGGTAGATGATGTTGATGAGATGGCATGTACCGAACGCGAAGCAGCTAGTAATCCGTTGCCGCATCGTCCACTGCTCTGCGCCGCTACGGAACCACTTTTCTTCGTTGTGTGCTGCCTGGTAGAGAAATGACCGGACACGAACGAGGATACTTACTGCAGCGACGACAATCACACACATAATGACCATCATTACGGTTGATTGTGTGTCGTTTTCGAGCGAAGCGCCACTCATAACGAGCGAAAGTGGGCTGACAAACAGCCACGGCACCACGAGTGCTAGGCCAATGATCGATCCGATAACACCGAAGAGCGTCAGTATCGCTGTAAGCCAGTAGGCTGGCAGCGACTTCATAGTCTGTTCGGCCTTTTCATCGATCTTGGTGTCGATCATGCCGTTTGGCAGTGGTGCGAGCATCTTCGAGAAGAGGCCGACAATGTAACCATTTGGCCGCTGGTAGCGCGGCTGACGACGTGCTGCATCTTCTCCGGCGGTGAGCTGGGCATGGTAGGTATCCCGCTCTGTGGTGAGCTCGCGGATTTCCGCTTCGAGTTGATCACGCTCTGCTTTGGTACGAGCGGCGATTATCTTCTCCGCTCGATCCAATATCTGTTCGGTGATGTCGAGGCGCTTGTCGATCTTGTCGAGGTTTTCGTTGACGATACGACACTCATCGGCTATGTTGGACGGATGACGTTCGGGCTGGTTAGTACTCATGTACTACCTCCAAAACAATAGATGTAAAGGTACTAATATATTATAGCATATATCTTGTTGTTTGCAACGGTCGCGAAGGATGATTGTTGAGGAAATGTGCTATTGACTTTTTTGATTTTTTATAGTAATATTGTACTTGTTCGTATTCTCGAACATCCATTGATAGCTTCGTGCTATCACGACCTCAAGGAGTCTGTATGACTATCAGCACCACTGCACCTATCGCAACGCGGCTGTCGGACAAGAGCCTTCAGCGCATCACGCAGTTGCGTCAGGTCCTGGGCGAGGTGTTCCCCAACCCGCGGAACGCTACGTCGGCGCACGGCACGTACGACCCCCACCTGCAGGACATGCAGGTTCGTCCGACGTTCTTCGACCCGAAGGATATCGCCGAGGGATTCGGTTATGGGGCGCAGGAATTCGCGAAGGTCTTCGGCTTCGAGCTGAAGCGATTCGTTGAAAGTTTCAGCGAGTTGGAACTGGAGCGTTCTGGCAAGTCCACGGTTGAGTTCATGCTCAATGACGCCCGGAACTGGCAGTACCACGCCGCCAGCCGCGTCATCGTGCTGTACGGCACGTTCACCTGTTCGCAGCGAGACGGAAAGGTTCTCGTTTATCCGAACGACAAGGTCATTTTCCATGAGTTCCGAGGGCGTGTTGGTCGACTGACCGAGCGCTAGGCTCAAAGAGAATCACGAACACCCCACTTTCAGGAGAAAGTGGGGCTTTTACTTTGTTGAGATATGTTGACAAGATGAGCTACCTCTGTTAAAATACATATGTCTGTAATCTCGAACATCCATTGACGACCTTTGTGTTGTCACGATCGTTAAGGAGTCTGTACTGTGATTGCCGCTACCGAGCATCGTGTTGAGGGGAAGAACTACCTCGATGCGACAAGTGAGCAGTACGTCGTTGCTCTGCGTAAGCAGCTAGAGGAACGCTTTCCCACTCGTCGCATTCGGCGAACCGAGTTGGCGCAAAGCCCGCAGCTGACACCTCCGTGTACGACCTTCAGCGAGCAGCAGGATGTCACGGTGCGTTCCGAACGGTTCAACCCGAACGAGTTTGTCTCTTTCGAGAAGCTGACACTCGAACGCACGCGCAATGCTGTTATGATGATGGTGAACCTGAGAAAGGATTGGTACTACAATCCGGAGACCGGCGCCATCATGCTCTACACCATCGAGAGCCCGAGTCGCGGTTTCAAATTGACTGTTCGCAAGAACGACAATGCCGTTTCGTGTGAATCGTATCCGCTGCGCTAGACGTACTGAGCATTACGAACAACCCACCTCCTCGGAAGGTGGGTTTTTTCTTTAGTAGTGCTTAATGCTGCGGCGTGCTTCTCTGTCTTGTTGGCGACGCTTAATTGTTTCGCGTTTGTCGTAGGTTTTTTTCCCTTTTCCAAGGGCGATAACCAGCTTAATGTAGCGTCCACTAGTATTCATTTTTAGCGGCACGATCGTCATGCCCTGAGCCTTTTTTGCAATAAGCTGTTCGATTTCTTTCTTCTTGGCGAGTAATTTGCGCGGCTGTGTATCAATTGTTCGAGCGTTGGCGTTACCCTTTTCGTTTAGTTTGAGGCTGAAGCTGGCGTTATTGAGCCATAGTTCATTATTGCGTACCGACACAAACGACCCTTTGAGCTGCACATGGCCATCGCGCGCAGCACGAACTTCTTGGCCGGTGAGCTCCATGCCAACCGACAAGCTTTCGTCCAACTCATAATCAAATCGCGCACGGCGATTAAGAATAGATGTTGTGTTAGGAGATGCTTTTTTTGTAGCCATATTTACTTATTGTACACCATATGTTCTTTGATATACTGCGCTCCAATGTTTGGGTGAATGGCGATACCGTTATGACCAAGTTCGTTCATGCGAATGGTCACGTGGCTAGGCCAGGCTGTAGCGTGTACGTTTGGTGCATGGACATAGCGATCTTTTTTGCCAATGATAATCATTGTCGGCAGGGTGACATTGTGGACTTCACTAAAAACATCGCCCTTAAAAATAACGTTATATAAACTACCCATTCGAGCAGGTGCGCTAGTGCGGAGCATATCAGTAATGCCAACTGGTGGACGGTTTTTGAACGGATTGCGCGGCAGAATTTGCACACTACGCCATAGCTGCTTGCGGGCGCGCGACATCAAGAAAGTCCGATAGTGCCAGACGTTAGTGAATACTTGCAGGTAGCCTTCTTCAGAATGAGCAAACATTGGTGGATTGAACAATAGTAAACGCGAGACATCTGCTGGATAGTCACGAGCGTACCGAAGCGACAGTAACGCCCCCATTGAATGTCCCACCAGTACAAATGGCGCTTGCACACCAAGCGTTTGCAATGTGTGATGAATCGCGTCCAGATGATCTTGATAGGTATAAGCAAGGTGGTTTGGTTTTGGCGAGCGGCCATGTCCTAATAAATCAAGTGTTACGATAGTGTGATCTGCCTCGAGCCGTTTTCTGATTCGACTATAATAATGCCCCGACGTTAAAAAACCATGCAAAAAAACAATGGTCGGTCCGTTACCAGAAACCGTACTAAAAAGCTGATACGACATACTGTCTTTAGTATATCATTTGCTATACTAGAAAGTATGTATAGACGAATTCTGATTAAGCTTTCGGGCGAACAATTGCAAGGAAAATTTGACAGCGGATTTGACGCCGAGCGCGCCGCCTGGATTGCAGGGGAAATACAAAAAGTAATGGACACTGGCGCACAGGTAGTGGTGATGATTGGCGGCGGGAACTATGCACGTGGTGCGCAACTTGCCAAGGGCGGTATTCAACGCGTCAACGCCGACAATATTGGTATGCTCGCAACTATGATGAATGCGATTGCACTGGCTGATGTTTTTACCGCCAACGGCGTGCAAGCGCGTGCACTTAGTAACGTAAAAGCCGACCAAGTGCTCGACCAATTTACGCACCGGCGTGCACTTTCTCATCTTGATAAAAACCGCGTGGTCATAGCAGCTGGCGGTACAGCTCGCCCCTATCTTACAACCGATACAGCGGCTGTCAGCTTAGCATTAGAGCTTGATTGCGATTTAATTATTAAAGCGACAAAGGTAGACGGCGTGTACGACCGCGACCCCGCCGAGCACCACGACGCCACAAAGTTTAACGAACTAACGTTACAGCAAGCCGTTGAACGTTCGGATATTAAAGTGATGGATAAAGCAGCGATTGCACTTGCAGCGGATTACGAACAATCTATTATCGTGTGTAAGCTTTTAGACGAAGGTAATTTAGCTCGCGCTGCAGTTGGTGTAGCTGTCGGAACACGAATTCTTGCATCGCGCGCGTAAGCAGGCGCAGCGTAAAGTGGTATAATCAGTAGAAATGTCTCGAAAAATTACCGTCAACATGGCCAGCGAAAGCGAGATCTCCGTGCAAGGACATGGTGTACACACCGCTTTTGAGGAGCTTGCGTCCGCACTTGAAAAGCGCGACAGTATAACGCTTATTCGTGGTGGATTTGGGAAGAATGTTGAATGTGACGTGTATCATCTGCATACAATCGGCTCGCATATGTGGCGTAAAATCCTTGCAAAGAATGTGCCCAAGGTTGTGTCGGCACATGTCATTCCTGCGTCGTTTGTTGGCTCGATTCGCCTGGCAAAATACTGGCAACCTGTCGCAAAGTGGTACATGCAATGGTTTTATGGCAAAGCCGATAAAGTACTGGCGGTGTCACAAACCGTGGCTGATGTGTTGGTGAATGATCTGCACCTTTCGTCAGAAAAAGTTTCAGTATTATATAACACAATTGACATGAGCCGCTATCGCACGACACCTGAAGACACAACAAAAGCTCGCCAGAAGCTCAATATTGCACCTAGCGCATTTGTAGTGGTCGGTGTTGGTCAGGTGCAGCCGCGTAAGCGCTTAGATACATTTGTTGCAATGGCGCAGGCGCTCCCCGATGTGCAATTTTATTGGGTCGGCGGCATCCCATTTAAGCAGCTTGGTGCAGATGTCGCGCGTATGCAGCGACTCATGAAAAATACTCCTAAAAATCTTACAATTACTGATGTCATTCCGCATGAAGAGGTGCAAACGTATCTACAGGCTGCCGATGTATTTTGCTTACCCGCCGAGCAAGAAAACCACCCCATGTGTGTTCTTGAAGCAGCTGGCGTTGGCTTGCCGATTGTTCTACGTGGTATTCCTGAATATGATGACACTTTTGCTGATGACACACTACGCTGTGGCGATAACCAGGCATTTATTGCTGCAATTAAGCAACTGCAATCAAGCAAAAAGACACACCAAGCCTATTGTCAGAAGTCTGCTCATATCGCCCAACGTTTTGACAGCAAGGCAGCAGCTGATACGCTAGAAGAGATGTATCGTGAACTTATCGACAAAAGGACAAAAGAATCGTAATGCGTATTGGATTATTTACCGACACCTATCACCCATCCACGAACGGCATCGTTACCGTAGTTGACATCACACGTCGCCAGCTAGAGGCGGCCGGCCATGACGTGTATGTGTTTTGCCCGAAAGTGCGCGCTGAAGATCAGCCAGATGACGACCACGTTGTGTATTTCCCAAGTGTGCCAACACGATTATTTGAAGATGCACGACTTTCGGTTATCTTTCCGCCACGAGTGCTGCGTACTATCCGCAAGCTAGACCTTGATATTATTCAGATTTTCACCCCCATGCAGGTTGGCTTAATGGGTGTATATGCTGCGCAGCGAACTGGGGCGGTTTTGGTTGGTCAGCACTGTACCGATTTTTATCAGTATGCTGAACATTATCCGCACGTACTGCCGGGTATGTTGGTGTTGGCAACAACATTGCCTTTCACGTTCCGCTTTGCGGGTGTTGATGCGCGCACAATGCTTGCGATGTATCGCCCACAGTTTGGTGTCGTGAAGTGGAATCGTGACGTGATTGAAAGAGTCATTACGATGCTGTATAGCCGATGCGATATGGTAATCGCATTATCACGAAAAAGTAAACGCCAGCTAGAAGCATGGTGCGGCGAGTACACCTACGATGTCACGCTCATGCCAACCGGTGTCGATGCGTTGCCTGCACCGAAAAAAGGCGATGTCGAAGCCTTCAGAAAAACGTGGAACATTGCTCCCGATGACGAAGTAATTGGCTATGTTGGACGGCTTGGCTCTGAAAAGAATCTCGAATTGCTTATCAAGGCGTTCGCCTATTTGGCGCCTCGCCGCGAAAACATAAAGCTACTTTTTGTTGGCGATTTTGATTATCGCGAAACACTTGAGTATTTGGCAGAAGAAACTGGTTACGGTGAGCGAATTATCTTCACCGGTAAGCTCCCGCGTGACGAGCTCGGCACGGTATATGCCACGCTTGATGTCTTCCTCTTCCCTTCTACTACCGATACGCAGGGGCTGGTTATCCATGAGGCGGCGCTCGCTGGCTGCCCTCTTGTATTGGTTGATAAAGAACTGAGCGAAGTCATGGTTGATGGCGAAAACGGCTTTTTGGCAAACGAAAACGGCTTAAGTATCGCCCGTAAAACCATCGAAATTCTTGACGATAAAGAGCGCATGAAACGTTTCTCGCAAAAAAGTAAACAACTCGCCAAAGAGTTTAGTGAGAAAAAACAAGTTGCCAAACAAATTGCACTCTACGAAGAACTCCTCGCGAGGGACCGCTCGTAACCTGCTATAATAAACGGATAGATATGGTAAAACTTCCCACTGTTTCAATTATCATTCCCGCCTATAACGAGGAAAGTGTTATTGAAAAGTGCTTGACGTCATGTATTGCACAGCGCGATTTAGCAGATGAAATTATTGTGGTGGATAACAATTCTACCGATGCGACGGCGACGATTGTAACACGTTTGCAAAAAGCGCATAAAACCGCCAATATTCGCCTGGTGCATGAGAAAGAACAAGGCATGGTTCCGGCACGTAATCGTGGGTTTGCGGAAGCGAAAAGCGCTATTTTTGGCCGGATTGATGCAGATTCTCTTTTGGAGGAAGGCTGGGTGGAGAGCGTGCGCAACACTTTTGCCGAACCAGAGGTGATGGCGGCAACTGGCCCAGTGGTATATCACGATATGCCGATGAAGAAAATCGGCTTTTCGATGGACAGACGTATTCGCCAGGCGCTACACAATTCTGCCAAAGATCATACGTTTTTGTTTGGGAGCAATATGGCGATTCGTGCGAACGCGTGGCGCGAGATTCAGGACATTTTGCACCGCGATGAAGACGATTTGCTACACGAAGATATCGATTTAGCGCTGAGCTTGTATCGTAAAGATCTAAAAGTTACCTACGACGAAACGATGATTGCCGGCATGTCGGCGCGGCGGATTGAAGATAATCCAAAGGATTTTTACAACTACATTATGCGATTTGAACGCACATTCCAGGCGCATAACGTTCGCAGCGCCCACGCCCGCATCCCCATTTTTATTTATATGCTTATCTACTTCCCCGTTCGCACGATTCGCAAATTTTATAATCCCGAGACAAACCGGTTTACGCTGCAAAAAGTGCGCGACGATATCCGCGAGATTACTGAAAGGGCCTAGCACTCGCAGTTTTCGCCCGCGCTCATATCTGTTATAATAAAGCGTTATGATTGCCGACGTTCACATCACCGAAAAATCTTTTGGCGCTAAAAGCTTGATGAAAAACATCAAGTTTTCAATTGATGATGGCGAAAAAGTTGGCGTGGTTGGCCGCAATGGCGTAGGAAAATCGACGCTATTTGGGATTTTGAGCAAAACCGACGAAGATTTTACAGGTGACGTGATTTACAAACGCGGCATTACCGTGGCGAGCACCGCGCAGGAGCATCACGGTCAGGGTGAAAAACGAGTTATTTCGTACATCCTGGAAGGCTTGCCAGAATACAGCGAATTGAAGCACATTCTGGATACCTACCCTGAAACTATGGGCGATGATATGCGCAAAATCAACGAGTATACCGACGCGTTGGCGCGGTTTGACGACAAAGGTTTTTACCAGATCGAAGAAAAAATCGAGCGAGAATTAGCGAATTTTCAGCTGGAAGGCACGGCGCAGCGTACGCTTGGCAGCCTGAGCGGCGGGCAAAAACGCTTGATTGAAATTGTAAAAATTATGTATTCCGACGCGCACTTGGCGCTGATCGACGAGCCGACCAACCACATGGATTACGTGGCTAAGCAGCAATTTGTTGACTGGATGAAGGGCGCGCGCGAGGCGATGCTGGTGATCACTCACGACCGCGATGTGCTAGAGCAAGTTGATCGTATTATTGAGCTAAAAGACGGCGAATGTGTGAGCTACAAGGGTAATTACGACGCGTATTTGAAGCAAAATGCCACAAAAACCGCCAGCGGGATGAACGATTTTGAACAAATCGAAAAGCGTATCACTAACCTCAAACAAAAAGTAATTGACTACCAGCGGCTGAAAGAAAAATCGCGCAACCCGAGCACAATCCAAAAGTTTAAGCGCCTGGAAAACGAATCGCGCGGCGAACTTGCCGAGCTGCAAACCAAAGAAAAGCCGAGCTTCTGGATCGATAAAAGTTCGGTCGAGCAGTTGGATTACAAAGCGGCTGGCCGGTACGATAAATTTAAGTCGAAGAATATTCGCATGAGTATCAAAAACGAAGAATCGCGCAGCAAGCATGTACTGGTAAAAGCCACCGATGTGGCACTTGGCTACGGTGATACGGTGCTCTTTGAAGGCGTGAATATTGATTTGCGCGAAGGTGAAGCGCTGGAGCTGCGCGGCCGCAATGGCGCCGGAAAGACGACGTTGATTAAGGCATTGCTTGGTGTAGATGATTCGATTGTTCGCTACAGTGGCGAACTCATGCTCGACAAGCAAGCTCGCATCGGCATTTATGAGCAAGAAATTAACGAAAAATACCTCGAAGATACACTTGAAGTAGCGATTGAAAAGCTGTATTTGGATAAAGATTTACCGATTAGCGATACGAAAGTGCGTCAACTACTGAGTGATTATTTATTTACCGAAGCTGACCGCGCGATTCCCCTTGCCCGCCTGAGCGGTGGCCAAAAAGCGCGTTTTCAGCTCATTGCGATGCTAGCGAACGATCCGCAACTGCTCGTGCTCGACGAGCCAACCAACCACCTCGACTTGCCAAGTATCGAAGAGATAGAGATGGCGCTGACAAAGTATACGGGCGCAATTTTGTACGTCAGCCACGATGATTATTTCCGTCGCGAGATTGGTGGCGAGACGGTGCAGATTGGCGTAGCGTAAGGCTCTCTTCTCTCTTCGCCATTATAAAATAAAATCACCGCCCTTCCCGGACGGTGATTTTCTCGTAACAAAAGTACTATTTTAGTAGACCTTTTGCTTTGAGTGTTTCTTCAAGCTTTGGTCGGTCGAAACCAAGAATGATTTCGCCGTCGATGTCGGTGACGGGCACGCCTTGGAAGTTGCCGCCGATTTTATCAAGCAGTTCTTTGTTGGCGTTTTCATCTTCTTCGATGTTTTTGCCGTCAAATTCGACGCCCAATTTTTCTAGCCATTGCTTTTCAGTGTTACAAAATGCGCACCATGATGTGCTATACACGATTACTTTGCTCATTTACTCCTCCTTTGAGTCTGCACATAGTATAACAAAAAAAGCTGTCTGATGCCACGGCGGAAAGCATAAGAGTGTTGACTTTATTGCTAAAATAGAGTATAATATAACTATATGAATGAACGCATAACACCATCCAGTCAAAATGTTATTTACCTGAAGGATCGACTTCGTGGCGATACGGAAGATGGTCGTCGTAGGCAGGTAACGATTTTTTTGCATGAGCATGAGCAGACAATTGATGCTTTGCCGGACTACGTACGTAGCGGCTTGTTGCGAGAAACTGCAACGTATCAGTCTGGTGAGGCTGGCGAAGACAGTACGGTGCTAGAAGATGTCCTGTTTGAGCTACAAGGCGCGGTAGAAACCCACGACACGGCTATGCTAGAGCATCTTGCCGAAGAGTATGAAAAGGCTAAGCAAGAGGCTCGCCAACTTGGTGCTCGGGCGGTGCAATCAACTGAAAATATACCGCGAAATACTCGTCCGCTGCTACGGATTGTGCAGACAGACACTCCTCGTTAGTGCTATACTAAAGATACCAGGTGATACTCACTGGCGCGCCAAACTGGCTCGTTAAGCGTCCCTCACCCATCGGTTTTTCTCGTCTTCGACAGATACGGCGCAACGAAACGGGCGCACTTCTGGCGGGCGAACATCATATGTTACCGTTTCTCTTTTTATACCCGAAAGAGGATTTTTTGATGGAAACCGAACAACTTTTAGACGAAATTATTACTGTGGCTGCTGTATTTAGCGCTGGGAACCGCCCCTGTAAGCCGGTCAAATTTAAGCGCAAAAACGGCCACGAAGTGCACATTAGCGAAGTCGGCCTAGGCTACCCGGTGCCGCGCGGCACGCGGGCGGTCCATGTATTTGATGTCACCGACGGGCAAAGCGAATATCGGCTCGAATTTGACGCTGGTACACTGGTGTGGCGCTTGGTGCGAGAGGTGGCGTATGAAGGATAATTCTGCCACGCGCGACACCCCGAACACTGCGACGCCGCTTATTATGCATATCGACCTCAATAGCTGTTTTGCCACCGTCGAGCAACAAGCTCGCCCGCTTTTGCGCGGTAAACCTGTGGCAATTTTAAACCGCCGCACCGAACATACCGCCATCGTTACGGCCAGCTACGAGGCCAAAGCGCGCGGTGTAAAGGTTGGCATGAAGTTCCGAGATGTAAAATTATTATGCCCGGAGATCATCGGGCTCGAGAGTGATCCGCCGAAATATCGCTATGTATACCGCAGACTGATGAAGATTTTGGAAGATTATTCGGCGCATATTCGCATGAAGAGTATTGATGAAGGTGTGATTGATTTTTCGCACAGTACCCTCGCCTACCAAAAAGCAGATTTGCTGGAAGTTGGCCGCGCAATTAAACAGCGATTGATCGATGAAATTGGCTGCTATATGCGCTGTAACGTGGGTATTGGGCCAAACCGTTTTTTGGCAAAAACTGCTGCGGGTATGAATAAGCCCGATGGCCTGACAAAAATCGACGCCACAAATTTGCGCGAAATGTACGCCAAGCTCGAGCTAGAAGATTTAACCGGCATTTCGCACGGCTACAGCAAACGTTTGCGTCAGATTGGCATTGCCACGCCGTTACAATTTTTAGATGCGCCGAGCGAGGTGCTTGAAAAAGTCGTATTCAAAAGTATTTGTGGGCGGCAATGGTACGAGCGCTTGCGTGGCTGGGAAGTGGACGCGGCGGATTCGACGCTTAGCCAGGTTGGCCGACAATACGTACTGGATGACCGCACGCTTGGCTACGATGAAGTGCTGCGCCGGCTGCATGGTTTAACCGAAGACGTGGCCGCAAAATTACGCAGCCAGCACGTGCGCGCTCGTGGTGTGCGGATCTACGCAAAAACGTACCACGCTGGTGTATGGCGAGCACATACCTTAGCGGAGCGCTCCTTTCACGACGAAAAAACGTTATTTGCAGCTGTGAAGCAGCTGTTTACCAACGCTCCCCTTCCCTGCTATGAAATTGGCGTTACTTGCTACCATTTGGTAACGGAAGAAGAACATCAGCTGACGCTTTTTCTGGAAGAAGACCAAAAAACCGCCGCAATTACAGCAGCGATTGATACAATTAATACCTTTTGGGGCGCGCATACGGTGCATTCGGCGGATACGCTGGGCATTAACAAAAAGATGAAGCGCAAGGTGCCGTTTGGCAGTACGCGGTATTTATAGGCGTGAAAAACGCGCATCAGCAATGCTCATGCGCGGGTCCACCTCCTTAAGGATAGATACGGTTACCAAACTGATCCCACTGGATCGTCAGACTTTGGTTGAATGTGCCGACAGTCAGGTGCGGATTGAACGGCGTGCCGTGCAGAATGGCATCGTCACCAAAGGTGTTGATGAAATTCCACTCATCGTCGCTGATGCTGCCGGTAAGGTGCATCACCTCGGCAAACCCAAGGACAAAAAGTGGAACGGTGCAAATCTGCATGAAATGACCAGCGATGACCTTGCTGGCAACCTGTCGATAACAGGCTGCATCGTGCTTCAGTGCGCGCAGTTCCCTTTCTTTTTCCTTCTGGACGTCTATAAGCGCGGAAAGCCGGGCGATCCACTGGTAGGAACAACCGCAGGTGCCGGTGCGACACGCGGTACTATGGCGCGAGCAGCCGGGCTGTGTGCGCCACTGCCACTGCCGGAGGACGGCGCGACACTCTTCTGCCATTTCACCGAGGACACGGTGAATTGATTCGACGTGATGAACTTGTGCCGTAACCTGGTCGTAGCTGCGAGTTGCTTCCGTAAACAGGAGCTGGCAACCAGTGACGGTATAGAAGTGGGACGAATCCTTGTTGATGCGACGCAGCAAGCTGCTGACGGGTTGAACTGTCATGGTACTCACCTCTCTTCTCTTGGGGTGTAAAGTACATAATAACATATTTTGTATAAATATTCAAGAGAAGGGTTTTCTTGAGTGTACTAACACTGGGCGGCGGGCTGAAAAGTCCACAAAGAGCGGCGGTTTTTCATTTTTTTTGGTTTTTTATGATATAATAAAACTAATTGCATTATTGCTACGGTCGTTCACCGACGAGGCGCATTCACTCTTTATAGGCGCTTTTCACCGAATTTTCTCTAGCGCCTGCAACTATTACAAACAAACGAAAGGTTTATTTTCTATGTCAGAACACACAAGTGGTCGACGCAATCCGCGCCGCAATTTTAGCAAGGGCGGACGCAATTTTAATCGCAACAACAAGAAACGTCGCGGTCCAAGCAAACAATACATCCACCCAAGCAAATTTATCAACAAGGCAATCGAAGTTGCAGCTGAAGTGCCGTACGAACCAAAGCATTCATTTGCAGATTTTCCATTTGGCTCAGAACTACATTACAATATCCGCAATAAAGGATTTGTAACGCCAAGCGCTATTCAAGATCAAGCAATTCCAGAAATTATTAACGGCAACGACGTGATTGGTCTTGCTAATACCGGTACCGGAAAAACAGCAGCTTTCTTGTTGCCGGTAATTGAACGTATGAGTGGCATTATGGCGGCGCCAGCAGTGTTGATTGTTGCGCCAACTCGTGAGCTCGCACAACAAATTAATGACGAATTCCGTGTGTTTGCAAAAGGCCTTAATTTGTACTCTGCTCTTTTGGTTGGTGGTGCAAATATTGACCGTCAAATTCGCGACCTCAAACGCCGCCCACACTTTGTAATTGGTACACCAGGCCGTATTAAAGATTTGCTTGAAAAGCGCAAATTGCAGCTTAAAAACATGAGTGTGCTGGTGCTCGACGAAGCCGACCGCATGCTTGATATGGGTTTCTTGCCAGATATTCAATCAATCGTAAAAGCCATGCCACGTGAACGCCAAAGCTTGTTCTTCTCGGCAACGATTACGCCAGAGATTGAAAAAATCACTCAAGAATTTTTGAATGATCCTGTAACGATTAGCGTACGCACGAACGAAACTAGCGACCACGTTGAGCAGGATGTGATTGAAACGCGCGACAAAGAGCATAAAATTGAAGTACTGAAAGACCTGCTTGCACAAGAAGACTACGAAAAGGTGCTTGTATTTGGTGAAACGAAGTACGGCGTGCAACGTTTGTGCGACCATTTGGGCAACTGTGGCGTGCCATCTGTGGCAATTCACGGTAACAAAAACCAAGCGCAACGCCAACGTGCTTTGAAAGATTTCAAGAATAATAAAGCGCGAGTAATGGTAGCAACCGATGTGGCTGCACGTGGGCTTGATATTCCAAACGTGACACACGTGATTAATTTTGACACTCCACAAACGTACGACGATTACGTTCACCGTATAGGCCGAACTGGTCGTGGTGGCGCACGTGGTCGAGCACATACGTTCATCTCTGCATAACATAACAATAGTAATAGCGCATACACCTAGCTTGTCTGGGTGTATTTTGCGGCGCACGTAGAAAGGAGTTTTATACGTGACACAAAAGAAATCAAATAAACAGACAATTATTCCCCCAAAGCAACAGGGTAAAACGGCGTTTACTCGCAAATTTCGGGCGTGGTATCGTACACTTCCGGCTGGACTTCAACTTGTTGGGCTGCAGCTATGGATGCCATTATTTTTTGTGACGATGCTTTGCATGTGTTACCTTTTTGCGTTTCATGCGCCACGGATTGCTGACGTGCCGGTGGCGTATGTTGGAGCTGAAGCTCCGGCCACACAGCTAGAAGAAAAATTGGATGGCAAAATTGCTATTTCAATGTATGATTCACGCGATGACGCCACTGAAGCTGTCCGTAGCGGAAAAATGGCAGGTGCGATTGAATCAACAGATGATGGCAATATGCAGCTTATTATCGCGAGCGCCCACCAATTTCAGGCAGCGACGATGGTTCGGCAAATGCTTGAACCAGTGCTGCTAACTGATGGCATGCCGCCTACTGTGCACGACCTTGCCCCACTTCCCGCGCACGACGCATTTGGCACGGTTGCTATGTATATGATGCTGGTGACGTGTATTGGGGGCTATATGGTGGGTATGTTTTTGGGTATGATGGGCGGCCCCCTGCTCCATCGTACGCGTATTGCAACATTACTTGTGGCGAGCTTTGTGCTCTCGCTGCTTGCGCAAGTACTCACTTATGGTGTCGATGCGGTGCATGGCCATTTTTGGCAATTATGGCCGTTACAATGGGCGTGGATGTTTACGATTGGACTTGTGGTAAATGGCGCAAGTTATTTCGTAGGACGCTTTATTGCAACCGTCGCGCTGACTATATTTGTCTTTTTGAGTATGCCAGCTTCAGGCGGCGCATTTCCAGTGTACTTCTTGCCGGATATCTTCCAGTGGCTGAGCCACGTCGTGGTCGGGAGCGGTATTACCGAAATGTACAAACATATCTTGTACGGCGTTGGCCCCGGTATGATGAGCGGCTTTACCCTTCTTGCGACATATCTGCTGATTGGGCTAGTGCTCACAGTTATCGGCAAGCCACTATGGGAACGCCGCCGTGCTAAGCAAATCTTAGCTGGTGAAACAACAATGTTTATGGACGCACAAAAGGCTAACCGTGATCATAATGCAAAGATTCGTGAACGCATTTTTGCTGATGCTGGTTTGGTACTTCCTGAAACACTCGAGGTGGAGGGTACCGTACTTGAAACCGAGGGCAATGGCCCGCAAAGTGGCGCAAGCGACATGCTTACGACAGACAGCTCATTTGATCGAACGCGTGAATAAGAAAAACGACAGGCTCTACTGTCGCCTGTCGTGTTGTTTTCGGGTGAGATACCAGCCGCCATCGATTTCTCTGTAGACAAAAAGCTCAAGTTCTGGCTTGAGAAGCATTTGTCGCTCGGCCGCATCTTCTGCCTGCTTTTTGCTGGCAAAACGCGTCTTTTGGCGCGAACTGACGCTTGGGCGATACGGACTGTGTTTAGGCGCTTTATTTCGCCGTGGCATATTGCATCTTTTTGTTGCTCATGGTACAGTACTAGTGTACATGAGTGCCGATAAAAAATCATCCCAGCCGAATCCTTCGACCGGAAGTCAGATGCTTATTGTGGGTACTTTTCTCGATACAACATGGCGAATGTTTGTGCCGATTCTGATCTTTGCTTTACTGGGATATGTACTGGATATGTCACTCTCGACATTGCCAATTGCGACTATCGCCGGGCTGTGTATCGGATCGCTCGCATCGCTTGTGTTAGTACGTCGCCTGTATAAAAAAGTAAAAGAAGCGTATAAGGAATAATATATGTTGCAAACGTTTGCTGCAGCTGATCTGCACATTGAAATTAAAGCCGAGCCGATTTTTGAGATCGGGTCATTTGTGGTGACAAATTCAATGCTGACTGGCTTTATTGGCTACGCGCTGGTAATTTGGCTGTTTTTTGCGGTGCGCCGTGCTATCAAAACTGGTAAGGGTGGCTACGTTACAAAGGGTGTAATATGGGTATTTGAAATGCTTTACAATACTGTGCGCCAAGTAGTAGCTGACCAGACGTTGGCGAAAAAGGTAGCTCCACTCGCTATCACACTCTTCTTTGTGATTATTGTGAACTACTGGATGGGTATTTTGCCGGGTGTCGGTACGATTACCAACGCTGATGGTATTCCGCTCTTCCGCGGTTTGGTGGCCGACCTTAACGTTACATTCGCTTTTGCTATCATCTCGATGGTGATGGCGCAGGTATATGCAGCCAAGGTGCACGGCTTCTTCGGTAACCTTGGGCGTTATCTTAAAAATCCATTCAAAGACCCAGCAGGTGCTTTTGAAGGAATCCTTGAACTTATTTCTGAATTTTCTCGCTTGCTTGCATTGAGCCTTCGTTTGTTTGGTAACGTGTTTGCTGGCGAGGTGCTATTGATTGCAATTGGCTATGTTGCCGCGTACTTTGCATCAATCGCATTGCTGCCGTTTATGGTGTTTGAATTGTTTATCGGTGCAATTCAGGCATATGTATTTTTCATGCTGACCACCGTGTTTATATCCCTCGGCGTTGTTTCTCACGATACACACGAGGCTTCACCTACTGATCATTCCCCTGCTGATAAGAAGAAAAAACTTGCAGCACACGGATGATAACAAGACGAGTATACTAATTTAACAGTAATAAGGAGATATTACCCACATGGAAGCACTCGCATTTGGTTTAACATACGCTATTTCAGCACTTGGTGCCGCACTAGGCGCTGGACTTGTTGGTATGGCTGCAATGAACGCAGCTGGCCGTAACCCAGAAAAGATCGGCGAAATCCGTACGCTTATGATCCTCGGTATTTCATTTATCGACGCTCTTGCGATTATCGGTTTCGTTGTAGCAATCCTCGTAAAAGTACTGTAATCAAGGAGTATGGGCACGATGATGCAAACAATGACATTTGTTGCTGTTGCCGCTGAATCTGCAAACGCAGGTTTGTTTGAGTCGCTTGGTATCGATTGGAAGATGCTGGCGTTCCAAATGATTGCGTTTGTGCTACTGCTATGGCTTTTGAGTAAGTTTGTATTCCCTATCATCGTTAAAAGTATTGATGATCGAGAAGAGAAAATTGCCGAAGGTCAACGCATGGCTGAAGAAGCTGTTGAACGCGCCGACGCTGCCAACGACGAAATTGCTGAGCTAATGAAGCAAGCAAAGAAAGACGCAGCGGAGATCGTGAGCGACGCAAAAGACCAAGCCAATCAAATGGCTGCCGATTCGGACAAGAAAGCAAAAGAACGTGCGGAACGTATCGTAGAGAATGCTCACGATGATATCGCACGCGAAGTTGCCAGCGCCAAAAAAGCACTTCATAACGAAACGCTTGAATTGGTTGCGCTTGCCACCGAAAAAGTAACGTCGAAAGCGGTTTCAAAATCGGTTGACGAAAAAACAATTTCAGCAGCAATTAAAGAATCGAGTAAATAATGGCACGGGTTATTTCGCGCCGAAAACTTGCCGAGTATGTCGCTGACCAATTGCTTGCTGGCGATAAAGATATCGTCGCTCAATTGGCCGCTCACTTGGTGCAAACACGCAAGGTTCGCACGCTTGAATTAGTGGTGCGTGATATCGAAACGGCGTTAATGGAGCGCGGCACGTTGGTTGCTGACATTCATAGCGCGCACGATCTTACCGACACCCTAAAGCGTGATATTACAGCGTTTTTGAAGAAAGAAACAGGTGCACGTACGGTGCATTTGCGTGAGGCAATTGACACGACGCTTATTGGTGGCGTACAGATTGAAACACCGGCTGCAACGCTCGATACAACCATTAAACATAAATTGCAGCAACTTAAAGCGGCAAAACAGTAACGAAAGAAAGGTACTATGGCTGAATTATCGGTTAATGAACTTTCTCAAGATTTGCGCAACGCAATTGCGAACCTTCAAAGCAAAGAAGGCTTGGAAGAAGCAGGTGTTGTGGTACGCGTTGGCGATGGCGTGGCATGGGTTCACGGCCTCAAAAACGCTGGCTATAGCGAAGTGCTTGAGATTGAATCAGAAAAAGGCACCGTTGAAGCGTTTGCACTTAATCTTATGGAAGATGAGATTGGTGCCGTGCTTCTTGGTGACGAAAACTTTGTAAAAGCAGGCGCGACGGTGCGCTTGAAGGGTGAACTTCTCACTGTTCCTGTGGGCGAAGAGCTCCTTGGACGCGTGGTTGACCCGCTTGGTCGCCCACTTGATGGCGGTCCAGCAATTAAAACGAAGCAACGTGGCTTGGTTGAGCGCGAAGCGGTCGGTGTAATGGGCCGTAAATCGGTTCACGAACCATTGATGACCGGTATTATGAGTATCGATGCAATGTTCCCGATTGGTCGTGGGCAGCGTGAGCTGATTATTGGCGACCGTCAAACTGGTAAAACTGCGATTGCGGTCGACACTATGATTAACCAAGCGCGTCAGAAATCTGGCGTGGTAAATGTGTATGTTGCGATTGGGCAAAAGCTTTCAAAGATCGCTCGTCTTGTTGAACGTCTTAAAGAAGAAGGAGTGATGGAGCAAACGATTATCGTGGCAACTAGCCCTTCAGATGCAGCGTCGTTGCTGTACATGGCACCGTACGCTGGTACGGTCATGGGAGAATACTTCCGCGATAACAGTCAGCACGCGTTGATGGTCTACGATGACCTTACTAAGCACGCTGTGGCCTACCGCCAAATGAGCTTGCTCCTTCGCCGTCCACCAGGGCGCGAGGCGTATCCAGGTGATGTGTTTTACTTGCACTCTCGCCTACTTGAACGTTCTGCGAAGCTTTCTGATGAACTTGGTGCCGGTTCGTTGACCGCATTGCCAATTATCGAAACGCAAGCTGGTGACATTTCGGCCTACATTCCAACCAACGTGATTTCAATCACTGACGGGCAGATTTTTATGGAAACCGACTTGTTCTACCAAGGTATTCGCCCAGCGATTTCGGCCGGACTTTCCGTCAGTCGTGTGGGTGGTGCTGCGCAAACGAAGGCCGTTAAGGGCGTATCGGGCAACCTCAAGCTTGGTTTGAGCCAGTTTCGCGAACTTGCCAGCTTTGCGCAATTTGGTAGCGACCTTGATGCAGAAACCAAGTCACAAATTGACCGTGGTCAACGCCTGACAGAACTTTTGAAGCAACCGCAATACCAGCCAATGGGCATTTGGGAACAAGTTGCGAGCATCGTGGCGGTATCATCTGGTGCGTTCGACGAAGTGCAGCCAGAAAAAATCACCGAAGCGAAACAAGCTTTGCTTGCCAAACTTTGGAAAGAAGCTAAAAAAGACATGCAAACGCTCAACAAGGGTGGCAAGCCAACCGACGAGCTGATGCAGCTACTTACTGACACCGCCAGGGCCGTTTCAAAGGCGTACGAGGGAGCGTAAGATGGCATCCATACGGCAACTAAAATCGCGTATTCGCTCGGTAAAAAACACCAAGCAAATTACTCGTGCGATGGAAATGGTCGCCGCCAGTAAAATGCGACGTGCGCAGGATTCGACCAAAGCGTCGGCTCCGTATGCGCGCCTTGCAAGCGAACTGCTCACCTATCTTGGCGGGCAGAACGTGACCGACACTCACCCGTACTTTGAAAAGCGTACAGTTAAAAAGCGTTTGCTGATTGTGATTGCCAGCGACAAAGGCTTGGCTGGTGCATATAACACGAACGTGTTGCGCAAATACACTCAGCAGCTAAAAGAAGACGATGCAATGGGTATCGGCAATGCGAGCCTAACGATTGGCCGCCGTGCGACACGTTTTGCGGCGCGCTTGAAAGATACCGAGCTAATCGGTGCATACGACGACATGGCCGATAAGCCGCGCGGGCATGAACTGCGCACGATTGTCGATACGGCAATTGAGGCATTTACCTCTGGCGAAGTAGACGCCGTCGACATTGTCTACACCGAGTTTTTCAACGCGGTAAAGCAAGAAGTCACTATGCAGCGTATTTTGCCAGCTGGCTACACCTATGTTGAAGCAAGCGAAAACGTACAAGATGCAACGTTCGAGCCAAGCCCTGAAAAGGTGCTTGATGCGGTGGCGTATCGGTTGGTAGAAGCGCAGGTATTTCAGGCGCTGCTTGATGCAAAAGCATCAGAACACAGTATGCGCATGGTTGCCATGAAAAACGCAACCGACAACGCAAGTGATTTGGCGGATGATTTAACGCTCGAAATGAATAAAGCTCGCCAAGGGGCAATTACCCAAGAATTGGCAGAAATTTCTGGTGGCGTGGAAGCGATGAAGGAATAAGGAGAAACTATGACGAAGAAAGAACAATCTGGGAAGATTATCCAAGTCGTCGGTGTGGTTGTGGATGTTGAGTTTGCGGGTGATCATTTGCCAGCAATTTACGACGCACTGCACGCCAAAGACGGCAAAAAAGTCGTAACCCTCGAGGTTGCGCAACATCTCGACGAACATACGGTGCGTGCTATTGCACTTTCAAGCACTGATGGGCTGCGTCGTGGTGGCGAAGTAACGGCAACGGGCGCGCCAATTAGCGTTCCGGTTGGCGAAGGCACACTGGGCCGTATGTTTAACGTAACCGGCGACCCAATCGACGACAAGCCAGCGCCAAAGGGCGACACTGCGCCAATTCACCGCGCGGCTCCCCCACTTTCAGAACAGTCAAACAAGGCTGAAATTTTGGAAACAGGTATTAAGGTGGTCGACCTTATCGCACCACTTGCCAAAGGTGGTAAAGCTGGGCTATTTGCCGGTGCTGGTGTGGGTAAAACCGTCTTGATTACCGAACTGATTAACAACATCGCCAAGTTCCACAGCGGAAACTCTGTGTTTGCCGGTGTTGGTGAGCGTACGCGTGAAGGTAACGACCTCTACTACGAGATGGAAGAAGCCAACGTACTTGATAAAACTGCCCTCGTGTTTGGTCAGATGAACGAGCCGCCAGGAGCGCGTCTTCGTGTGGCGCTTTCGGGCCTTGCGATGGCGGAAACCTTCCGTGACGAAGGCAAAGACGTATTGTTGTTTATCGACAACATTTACCGCTATACACAGGCTGGTGCGGAAGTGTCTGCCCTGCTTGGTCGTTTGCCATCTGCGGTGGGGTATCAGCCAAATCTGCAGCAAGAAATGGGTGCGTTGCAGGAACGAATTACTTCAACAAAGAAGGGTTCGATTACTTCTGTGCAGGCTGTCTACGTTCCGGCGGACGACTTGACCGACCCAGCACCTGCGACAACCTTCGCGCACCTTGACGCCACGATTGTGATGAACCGTGCTTTGACCGAAATTGGTATTTACCCAGCGGTTGACGTGCTCGATAGTACCAGTTCAAGCCTCGACCCAGAAGTTGTTGGTGAAGAACACTACCAAATCGCTCGCGAAGTGCAACGTATTTTGCAGCAATACAAAGACTTGCAAGATATCATCGCGATCCTTGGTATGGAAGAATTGTCTGACGAACAAAAGCAAATCGTTAACCGCGCTCGCCGCATCCAACGATTCTTTGCGCAGCCCTTCCACGTGGCCGAAAAGTTTACGGGCAACCCGGGTGTCTACATCAAGCTTGAAGACACGATTCAAGACACGAAAGACATCTTGGCTGGTAAGTACGACGACAAGCCAGAAAGCTGGTTCTACATGGTAAACGGCAGCCTGAGCGAAAAAGCAGCCAACGAAAAGGAGTAATCGTATGATGAATTTTCGTTTGGTGACGATGTACGGCGAAAAGGTCAACGAGGAAGTTTACTCGGTGACCTTGCCGACAGCCGAGGGCGAAATCTCTGTCTTTCCAAGCCACGAACCGCTGGTTGCGGTGGCGCGCGACGGTGTTATTACCGTTCGTTACGAAAAAGACGACGATGATTCGAAGCTCGAATTCTTTGCGATTTCGGGCGGCGTGATTGAAATCAGCCAGAAAAGCGTTCGCGTGCTGGTGGACGAGGCCGATCATGGCGATGATATCGTTGAAGCGGAAAGCAAGGCTGCGCTTGAGCGCGCGCTGAAAATGCAAGAAGAAGCGACCGACCAAGTTGAGCTCGAGAAGGCTCACCAGTTGGTGGATCGCCATTCGGTGCGTTTGAAAGTGGCCGATTTGCGTCGACGCCGCCGTAATCGATAAGCTCGTTGCCTGAAGAAAGAACGCCTCCTCATGGAAGCGTTCTTTTTATTATGCGGCAAGGAAAAACCCCAGAAGAAATGACTTCTGGGGATCTACCGTCGAGATATGCTTACGCAGCGCAGTTCACGGAGGTGTCGACGGGGACACTTCCCTCGAACAGGGTTCGATCGTTGTTGCTTGCCTGCACGGTGAGTGCCTGAATGGCAGTCTCATCGGTTTCGGCGAAGTCTACAACGCTGAACTCGATCACTTCACCTGCGGTGTAGTCCTGGCCGTGCGACCAAGACCCGAACGGAATACTGCCAAAGGCGTAGAATCCGCTGGCCGTGGCGCGAGCCTTGTACTCGATCAACCGGCCACCGTCTTCACACGAAACCGTCACAGCGTTCGGCTCCAGTGGTGCGGGAAGCTTCGGCGTTTCCGGCTGGGTGTTGCGCCAGCTGCTCAGGATGTCACGGAGCTGCCGAAGCAGCGTCAGATCGTTGAGCGAAGAAACACTTCCCTGCGCCGATTGCTCGGTGCTGGGCAGACCCTGTGCCTGTGCGGCCGGAGCTGCCAGTCCTGCAGTCAGTGCCGTCGCCGTGATGACGAGGGCAACCTTCTTGCGAAGTGTGGTGCGAGTGCTCATAGCGAGCACGCTCCTTTCGGTAGAATGAACATGTCTTGCGAGATTGCAAGGACACGATGTCTATAATAACACAATTAATTCATAAAAGCAATATTTTTATAAGTGTGGTGCAAGCGCCGCTCGAACATCTTCGGTACTTTTACAGTGCATTAAGGTGTCACGAAGCTCTTTTGCTCCATCAAAATCACGTACATAAATTTTGAAAAAGCGCTTGAGTGTTTCAAACGGACGATTGGTGTGCGGCTGCCATTGATCGAAGAGATCAAGATGAAGCAGGAGGAGGCTGAGGAGCTCGGCTTTTTTGCTACCCTCTTTCGTTACACCCTCATTAAAACAAAACGGATCATGAAAAATCCCCCGCCCTATCATCACGCCATTCACGCCAGGGTGTTTGCGCACAAGTTCCTCGCCGTGGGCGTGGTTTTCAATATCACCATTAATGGTCAGAAGCGTGCCAGGCGCAATTTCATCACGCAGCGCTACAATATCATCAATTAGTTCAAAATGTGCGGGTACTTTGCTCATTTCTTTTTTGGTGCGCAAATGAATCGTTAAATTGACGATATCTTGCTGTAAAAGTGTTGTGAGCCAGTTGCGCCATTCATCAACATGTGTGTAGCCAAGGCGTGTTTTTACGCTGACGGGCAAGCCAGCAGTTTTAGCGGCTGCAATTGCAGCGACGGCTACTTCTGGTTTTCGGATCAGCGCTGATCCGCCCGATTTAATTGCGCTTTTTGCTGGACACCCCATGTTGATGTCGATGCCGTGAAAGCCGAGTTCTTTACAGTGCTCGGCTAATTGCTCCATGTCGCCCGGTTCGCCGCCCCAGATTTGTGCCACAATTGGGTCTTCATCTTCGGTACGAATCAATCGCCCGCCAATGGCTTTTTCACCAGCATGTACCCAGCCGGTTGCGTTGGTAAATTCGCTGTACCAAATATCAGGTGCGCCGGCTTTTGCCACCACGTGCCGAAAAATCACATCCGTCACCGCTTCCATCGGCGCCAAAATGTAAAAAGGCTGAGGTAAATTATTCCAAAAATTTGACATAGATATTCTTTCTGTTTGATGGCGTTGACACCTTCCACTGCCAATGAGCATGCATAAACAATGGGAGATGCAGCAAAGAAGCGCTGCAAAACGCCGTGAGGCACTTGTCGGGATAGCAGGAGTCGAACCTACGACCTCCTAGCAGTCTTTCTCTGCTAGTTGCTCTAACCACTGAGCTACACCCCGGGCGCTATCTTTGCTGATAACATGAGTAGGCATTGTTTCTTGTAAAAACAGGCGCTACACTAAAACGTATTATACTTATTTACATCTGATATGTCAAAGGTGGGCTGGCTCGTTTGCACCGTTCAAAAGATCTTCCTCGAAGGCAAGCATTCCTTTGTAGGTAGCATCGTAATTGCTCGTATCCGGGAAACTAAGATCCATTACATGTTGCCATATCACACCAACGAGTTGCTTAAAGCGGTCAAATTCTTCTTCCGAAACGTCGCCTAAATGGAGCGCAATAATTTGCCCAGCTTTGTCAGGTTCGACAAATTGCAGTACGCCATCGACAAAGGTGTAGTTGCGAAAATCGCGTGATTCTTCAACGAGCAATTTGTAAAACAGTAATTGTTGGCGATATTTGTGTGCTTTAATTTTTTGATAATCGGCACCTTTCCCCCACTCGGCTACAGGCGAACCGGTCTTGTAATCAGTCACAAGAATGGTCTTTTCTTCAACGTCAATATCGGCGAGGTCAAGCTTACCAGTAAGTTGCGCATCGCCAAGTCGTGCTTGCTGATGAGAAAAGTTGAGCTCAGCGGATTGATTAGTGGTAAACGTGCTGTACTTTTCGGCCAGAAATGTTTGGAGTGCTTCGATACCTTTGGCATGGAAATGTTCAAACTCATCACTCGTGAGCTGCGCTTGGCGGAGCAATTGCTCGAATGTGCGCATAATGTCTTCTTCGGCCTGTGGTTGATTGTTGGCTTTCAGGTGATCGTGCGCCTGCTGTAGCGCGCCGTGAATCGCCGACCCGTAGCTTGCATGCGGGCTGTATGCCGATGGGAAATGTAGCAAGTTATTCAGCAAAAAGTGTTGCGGACCGCCGCGACTCACGTCGATAAAATTATTAATATGCGTGGCGCTGAGTTTGTAATGTTCGAGTGTGCTAGCAAGTTGCTGGCGCATCGAATCTACCGGTAATGTGACGATTGGCGCGTACCATTCGGCCTGAATCATTTCGCTGGCAAGATCTTTTGCCTCGATATTTGGCGTGATGCGTTCCATTTCGGCATCCTCGACCAAAAAGTTTGCGAGCATCAATTCTTTGCCGTTGCCGGCTTGTTCGCTATGCGAAATAAACAGCTGGCGTTTGGCGCGCGTCATGCCGACAAAGAAAAGTCGCAGGCGCTCTTCCATGGAATCGTTGTTTTTGCGTAGACGCAAGTTTTCTGGGTACGCGATAGCGTTGCCGCCGCTGCGGGCTTTGTTGCCCCAGTTTGTATCGACGGCGTTTGCTAAATATACCGTGTCGAATTCGAGCCCTTTCGACGAATGGGCGCTCATCAAGCGAACACTGGCGGCGTCATCGCCAATGTGGCGCAGGCTGGTGATGCTGGTGTTGGCGTCGCTGCATTGCTGCAAGAATTGCAAAAAGTGCGCCAAACGTGGCTGCTCATCTTCGGTGTCGTGATCGCGGAGTTTTGTGCGAATGGCAGTCAAATTGGCCAGGTGCGACAGATATTTTTCTGGTTGGCCGGCAAAAAAGTGTGCTTTCAGTGGCGACGTAAAGCTATCCGCTTCGCTATCTGCGGACGAAAGCGTATCCTCGCCAATCAAAATATCAAGCATGCGCTCAAGCGGCGTGTACGTACTGGCGCCGGCGCAGGCAATCAGCCATTTGGCGAGGCTGGCGGTTTGCTCGTTCACTTGCATGGCTTCAAGCCACAACGTGCGGTCGCGATACGCTTTTAGACTGACTTCCCACAGCGCTTCTGGCGCAATGTTCCAGGCAGGATGGCTGAGCGTTTGGGAAATACACTCGCTGGTTTCGTCGAGCTTATTTTCGGCGATGGCTTGCACAATCCGTGCGATGGCCGCCAGTTGCACAACCACTTCATCTTGCAATACGTTATCGCGCTTGTCGTAGCTAATAGGAATGTTTTTGTCGGCAAAATACGGTAGCAACGCTTCAAGGTCGGCGTGGCGACGTGCGAGTACGGCAATTTCTTGCGGTTCAACACCTTGGGCAATTTGTTCGGCAATTGACGCAACAATCCACGAGCGCTCCCCTGCGATGTGCGGCAGCGTGGCAAGTGTCGTGCGGCTCCGTTCGGCAGATTTGTGCGGCGCCAACGTTTTATCAAGCTCGGCGATGTGGCGCTCCAGCCGCTCGGTGCCTTGGGTGATTACGTTGCGCGCGGTCGAAAGAATAATCGGTGCGCTGCGGTAATTGTCGGTCAGTGTGACTAATTTGGCACCTTCGTACTGCGCACGGAACTGCAAAATATTACCAACGTCCGCACCCTGAAAGCCGTAAATCGCTTGGTCGTCATCGCCCACCACCATAATATTTGGCGCGCCTTCGTTGGCGTCGTTATCGGTTAAACTTTGCAAAATACGCATTTGCGCCAGGTTAGTATCCTGGAATTCGTCGACCATAATGTATTGATATTTTTCCTGCAATTCGTAGCGCAGTTCGGGGATTGTTTCGATCGCGTGCACCACTTGCACGATCATATCGTCGTAATCAAACAGCGCGGCTTTCTTCATAATTTCAACGTACAGGCGGTAGACTTCTACGAGCGCGCGCAGTTTGGTTTGTTGCTTGCTGGTTTTTAGGATGATAGTTTTGGTGGCATCGACGGTGAGCCATTGCTTTTTCCATTCGGTCAACGGTGGCGTGATTTTTGGGTGCTCGGCAGCAGCGGCAAGCGCGCGTTGCAAGCTGGCACGAAGCGTGTCGCTGAGGCGCGGCAAGGCGGCGATTGGCTGCGGTTCGTTGATGTCGGCAAGTTCGGCGGCGGCTTGGCCAAGCTTTTCGAACGTGGCTTTGCTAATGCGCCCGGCAAATACGTCGCGCAAAATTGGTTCGGCAATGGCGATCACTTCGTCGTTGGCGTCAAGCACGGCGGTGAGTTCGTCGGCGCTTAAACCAGAACGTTTAATGTCCGAAATCGAACTTTTAATGGCGTTAATTGCGGTAAATTCGCCGTTCATAGTAGTTTTGAGCGGATTATCGTACGGAAGCGCGGTTAAAATATCGGTTAAAATGCGGTGCTGATTGAGTTCATCAGCCGGCTGAAACTGCGCGCCACTGTAAAAATGCTCGCGGTGGCGGCTCATAATGTCGCTGCCAAACGCGTGGAACGTATAAATGCTGACGTTGTACGCCTCGCGCCCAATAATGCTTGAAAGGCGTTTTTGCATCGCAACCGAGCCGCTGTCGGTAAAGGTTAAGCACAAAATATTTTCTGGCAAGACATCTGTTTTTTGTAAGATATTTGCCGCGCGCATGCTGAGCAGTTCGGTCTTGCCCGTGCCCGGCCCGGCCACCACCATCACCGGCCCATCGATCGTATCGACCGCCGTTTTTTGGTGCTGATTGAGGTTTTGGTAGCGCGCTGTAAAGTCCATATACCCAGTTTACCATTTTTGCGGAGTTTGTGTGCTCGAGCGACGGTTTGTATTGGACAAATGAAAAGAGAGCAGTTTATTTAAAAGACATGCTCGGGTCTTTGCTAGTATCTTGATTGTTGACGCCTGGTTGTGCGACCTAGGAAAGGGCGCAGTAGTGACCGCGAAGGAACGAGTAGCTACATACCCAGTCGTAGTACTGTCCGTTGACCTTCGGAGATTTCATCGTAGCGCCCCAGCTAGAGGGGCTTCCACTGCAGCCGACGCGCAGCTTGTATTGACTTGGCTGCGAGAGCGTGAACTGATAGCCGTTGCCGCCTGTCAGTGTCGCGTACCCGCTATTTGCGTTGTCGGCTTCAACCCATACTCCAACGAGCTGGTTGTTGCCGTAAAAGCAAGTTGCGCAGTGCCGGAGATTGTTCCGCTAGCTGCTGTTGCACTTGGCGCAGCACCTAGGGAGATTGCTGACGCCGCAAGGGTTGCGACACCAAGAACAGCCATCTTCTTCTTCTTCAGGGTTTGGATCATCGCAATGACCGCCTTTCTGATTTTGTCAGTTGGTCGATCAAGATACTAGCCATTGATGATAGTAGCGGGTAGCGCGACAAAAAGTAAGCCTTAAACAATAAAAATTCTAAAAATCGGAATTAATAAGATCATGGCTGCTGCGAGTATGAGTATGTAAGTAGCTAGTGCAAGAGTGCTAAGGTGCGGATCGGAAAGCTTAACTACGTAGCGCGTATGTGCGTATTCGTAGAGTCTTTCTATGCAAAGAATGGCAGTTAAAGCGACGAGTGATTCGAAAATGCTATTTGTAAAAAGGTGGTTTGCGATATTATTGAAGTGCTGCGGTAAGACAATAAAGATAAGGGCTGCAGATATAATCCACATTTGAGCGTCTATCGTCCGCCTGGCAAATAAAACGGTCAGGAAGATAAGTCCGTACAGTAGGGGCGCTGCGGCGGAATAGACGACGGCGGATAGGTCGTCTCCACTCATATTTTTGCTGATGCTGCCAATTAATATGCTGACACCTAGGAAGAGGACTAGAGTAGAACCGATGCTTGCTGTCCACGGTAATATATCCGCTTTGAGTATCATCGGGAATGTAATTTGTTTTGCGTGCCGATTGTCGTTTGCTATGCCGAGTAGGGTTTTCACCTAATCGTCCTTAGTGTGTATTCTGTTATTTTTAACGTTCATGAGTTTATTGTATCATTTTTAAAATTTTAGGCATCGAAAGCAGACGCTAAGGAGTGACTAATGTATTTCAGTCCTCGTATTCACATCCCCTCACCTCTGGTGTATACTATACTCATGAAGAACGAGCTACTGGATTCTGTCGCGATCGAGCAAATTGCCAAAGATCGATTTGGGATTAATTTTGAAGTTCAGCAGATGGTTGCACAAGAAATTCCTATTAGCTTAA
The DNA here is from genome assembly GCA_052103595.1 of Saccharimonadales bacterium (SeqCode). GTDB lineage: Bacteria > Patescibacteriota > Saccharimonadia > Saccharimonadales > Saccharimonadaceae > CAMEGH01. The sequence continues at coordinate 188,344 of JBQEKC010000001.1, forward strand.
CAGGCACGGCGAGCGTATTTTTGACGAAAAAGAAGCAACTATATGTGTATATTCATGCTAAATCGCCGTTGGTGCTTGGCGATGTGCAAAAAATTGTGGCGCGTATTGGTTTGCGCCCAGAATTGTATATTCCACCAAAAGGCCGTTCGGCGTATTTTGACGATATCGGCCGCGACAAATTCCGCCAAGTCTACCCTGGTCGCGGGCACATCACTGACGCAGATATTCGCTTTTACCGCACGCTTGCACCGTACAACCCTGCCCTAGTGCTCATTAGCGAGGTCAAAGAAGGTATGATTCGTCAGTTTGATGTTGATGCTAAGGGAAACTGGCGCCCCGCGACACGTTTTGCGTACCGGCGAATTGCCACAAGCTAACGCAAGTTAGGCTGCACCGCGTTCGTGCGCATTTCGAAAATCGCACGACACCAAATGGTCATTCACCATGCCAATCGATTGCATGAATGCATACATAATGGTGCCGCCCACAAAGGTAAAACCGCGCTTTTTCAAATCCTTGCTAATTTCGTTTGAAAGCGGCGTGTGTGCCGGCGTTTGCTCTTGGAGTTCAAGCGAATTCACGATGGTTTTGCCATTCGTGTAGCGCCACAAATACGCTTTGAGCGAGCCAAACTCTTCGCGCAACACAAAGTAGGCTTTGGCGTTGCGAACCGCGGCACGCACTTTTAGCCGGTTGCGAATAATGCCGCTGTTTTGCAAAAGTTCGGCGATTTTCGCTTCGTCGTACGTGATGAGAATTGCTGGGTCAAAGTTGTCGTAGGCTTCGCACAGTGCATCCATTTTTTTCAGAATGGTTAGCCAGCTAAGGCCGGCTTGTTGGCCTTCCAGCTGCAACATTTTAAACAATTGTTTGTCATCGTGAACTGGCACGCCCCAGACGGTGTCGTGATATTCTTGTTCAAGTTGGCTTTGATTCGCCCAGTCGCAGCGCGTGAGTTGCGTAGCCATGCTACCCTACTTTTTGTCCAAAATTACCAGATGTTCTATGTGCGGTGTGCGCGGGAAGAAATTGTAGCCTTTGTGTGCTCGAATGCCATACGTTTCAGCGAGAAGCGCAACGTCACGCGCCTGCGTTACGGGGTTGCAACTAAGGTAAATAATGCGTTCCGGTGCTTGTTCGAGCAACGTGTTGATAACGTCTTGGTGCAAGCCAGCGCGCGGCGGATCGACAATAATTGTGGCGTCTTTGTGGATGTGTTCGAGGGCTTTTTCACTTGGCGCTAGTACGGCTGTGGCCGTAGCTTCGCGGCCGAGCGCAGCAATATTGCGCTGCATTTCGCGCACGGCGTGTTCGTTAATTTCCACCAAGGTGACGTTTTCGCCACCAATCGTCAGGCCAATCGAGCCAACGCCCGCGTACAAATCAACCACTGGTCGTGCGTCGCCTTGTGGTGTGTTCGCAGTGTTGATCCACTCTTGCATGTCTTTCAAGGCTTGTTCGTACACCGGCAAATTAATTTGGAAAAATCCTTCTGTCGCGTAGGTAAATGGCACGCCCAAAATGGTGTCGGTTAGTGCTTCGCGGCCATATTGCTGCAAGCGTTTGGTAATAACGCTGGCGGGGCTTTTTGGGTTAGAAAAAATTAGCTCAAAGCCGGCAATGTTCATGGCGGTCAGCTCGGCTTCAGTAAAGACATCAAACGTGTCGTCTTTGACGTACAATTGAGCAATCACCTCGCCTGCTTGGCTGGCGCGCACAAGCAGCGTTTTTAGGCTGAACGCTTCAAGTCCGCGTGCTCGCAATACGTCGCGAATACGCACGGCAGCTTCGGTAATCGCAGGGCTGGCCAGGCTGGTTTTTTCGATCGGGATTTTGCCTTTTGTGCCGCGGCGAAAGAACGCCAAATCTAGCTGATTTGTGTCGTTATCCCACCACCAGCTGTATTCGATTTTGTTGCGATATTCGAGCGCGCGGCCATCGGTGTAGGTTTCGATGGCGTTTGGCAAAACAATATCGTGTAGCTCAAACGCTTCTTCAATTAATGCAGATTTATAGTGCGATTCTTTGGCGAAATCAAGAATTTGCCACGGGCTCGTGCTAAGGTAGCTGGTTGGGTCGACCGGCTCAACGCGCTCGCCGCTCACTTCTTCAATAGTAGTAGCGACGGCTTCAATAAAGCTTGATTTTTTCTTCGTTTGCTGAATGGTTGCGGTCTCGCCGGGCAGTACGCCCCATGCAAATACTTTTTTGCCGCTGGGCAGTTGCCCGATGGTTTGCCCGCCACCGACAATGTGGCTGAACGGAATGTGTTCGAATATAACTGGTTGTTTCATTCCTTTCATTTTACCATGTAGCGCGGGTAACAGATAATGTGCTACCATAAAGCTAATGGCTACGAAAAAAACTTTGCTCGATTACGATGAATGGCTGCGGCCGTTTGCCGACAACGTAAAGCAACGCGACAAGCATATAAAAGCAGCGCGTCAGCGTATTTTGGGCGACAAAACGCCGCACGAATTTGCGCTGGGCTGGCACTACTTTGGTTTGCACCAAACGGCGGATGGTTGGGTGTTGCGCGAATGGGCGCCTAACGCCACTGCAATTTATTTAGTGAGCGAAAAGAACGGCTGGCGGGAAGACGAAGCGTATGGTTTTTCGTTCAAGGCGGATGGTCAGTGGGAGCTGAAGTTGCCGGCCAATGCACTGAAGCACGGCGATCACTACAAGCTATTGATCTATTGGGACGCTGGGCGCGCTAGCGGGTTCCGCATTCCGGCGTATGCAAATTATGTTGTGCAGGACGACGACACCAAGGTGTTTGATGCTGTTGTGTGGCAGCCACGCAAGCCCTACGAATGGAAGCATCGCCGCCCGGCAGCGCCAAAAACCCCACTCATCTACGAAGCGCACGTTGGCATGGCGAGCGCCGAAGAAAAAGTCGCTAGCTACAAAGCCTTTACAAAACACATTTTGCCGCGCATCAAAAAACTTGGTTACAATACCATCCAGCTCATGGCCGTCGCTGAACACCCCTACTACGGCAGTTTTGGCTATCACGTGGCAAACTTTTTTGCGCCAAGCTCGCGTTTTGGCACACCTGACGAACTAAAAGAACTGGTTGATACTGCGCACGGCATGGGCCTTCGCGTAATTATGGATATCGTGCATTCACATTCGGTCAAAAATGAAGAAGAAGGCCTGAGTAATTTTGCGGGCGATCCGGGGCAATATTTTCATGCGGGCGAGCGCGGCAACCACAGCCAGTGGGATTCGCGAACGTTTGATTATGGCAAGCCGCAAGTCGCCCACTTTTTGCTGAGCAACGTGCGCTATTGGCTGGATGAATTCCGGTTTGATGGCTACCGGTTTGACGGCGTTACCAGTATGCTATATACGCACCACGGCCTTGGCAAAGATTTTACCGGCTACGATGATTACTTTGGTGAAGAGGTAGAATTAGACAGTTTGGCGTATTTGCAAATGGCCAACGACGTAGCGCACCAAACGTTAGAAAGTAGTTTGACGATCGCCGAAGATACCAGCGGTATGCCGGGCCTGGCGCTTGCAACGCAAAAAGGCGGCATCGGGTTTGACTATCGCCTGAGCATGGGCGTGCCTGATTTGTGGATTAAAACGCTCAAAGAAAAGCAAGACGAAGAATGGGATTTGGGGCATTTATTTTACGAACTGATTGCGTCGCGCCCAGAAGAGCGCGTAATTAGCTACGCCGAAAGCCACGACCAAGCCTTGGTTGGCGACAAAACTATCATGTTCCGCCTGGCAGACAAAGCTATGTATTGGCACATGGAAGCGAGCAATCAAAACCTAGAAATCGTGCGCGCCATGAGCCTGCACAAAATGATTCGCCTGCTGACCGCAAGCACGCACGGCGGCGGCTACCTCACGTTTATGGGCAACGAATTTGGTCACCCGGAATGGATTGATTTCCCGCGTGAAGGCAATGATTGGTCGTATCAACATGCGCGCCGACGCTGGGATTTGGCCGATGACGGCTTGCTAAAGTACCAGTATTTGCAGGCGTTCGACGAAGCAATGATTGGTCTGGTGGCAAAACTCGCGGGCGATTTTCATTACATTACCATCAAGCAAGATGATGGCGTGGTGAGTTTTGTGCGGGATGATTTCGTGTTTATTTTTAACTTCTCACCGAACGAATCGTACACGGATTATGCCATTCCAACGTTTGATGGCACGTATGAAGTAGCGCTTAATTCGGATGACACAATCTTTGACGGCCAAGGTTTGGTCGACGACAACACAACTTATATCGCCACGCACAATGCTCTAAAGGTGTATATCCCAGCGCGCTCTGCGTTAGTGTTGAAACGTCAGTAGTAATTTATTGTTACAAATAAAAAACAGCTTCCTATTTATGGAAGCTGTTTTTTGTGGTTGCTAGTCCTGAATAAACAATTGCAGATATTTTGCCATCATGCGCGGGCCAGAAATCACTGGCAAATACGCGGTAAGTGAACGAACAAGTTCGCGTTTATACGCGCTGTCGTCGCGAATGATTTTGGTGGCTTCTTCCATGTTGTAGTAGAGTGAATCTGCTTCGTTTTCACCCGAGACTTCAAGGCACGCAATCGGCTGCACGTCTGCAACACCGCCATCGGGTGTCGAGATAAGAAGCTTCATGTTCGCAACATCCTTCATCCATGATGTACCGCAAGCTTCCTCACCTACCACTGGCACGTTGATGGCACAATCTGCGCCAAATGAAAGCGCCTGTCCAACTTCTTCGTCGTAATCCTGAATGTAATGAACGCGCTCGCGCAAAACTGGATTATGGTGAACAAGTGTCAAGATACGCTTGAGCTCTTGCTTCATTTGCTCATCGTTTGGATGCGGTTTACCAGTCATGATGATGTGCGCATTTTGCTCGTGAAGAATGTGCGCCAAACGATCTGGATCACCAAAAATCATGTCTGGGCGTTTGTAGCCAGCAAAGCGGCGTTTGAAATCGAAGATAAGCGCATCGTGCGGAATAACTGTCGCGTGGCCGTACTGGTTTTTGCGGTGGCGAAGCACGGTATTCAAGTGTTCACGACCAGCTTGGCGAAGTTGGCGCACGGTATTCATGTCAAGCATCTGAAGGCGTGCTTGGTAATCGTTGCTTGGCAAATCGGCTGCGTTGAGAATACCGCTAATGTGGTAAAAGTTTTCGATTTTTGGCAAAATCCATTTGCGTGAAATGCCGTTAGTGACAGCTTCGAAGTCAACTTTGCTGCCATAGCGGTCACGAAAATCTGCCACGCGTGCGTGCAGTTTGCTGACACCGCTTTTTTTGCCAGCAAGTTCGATTGTTAGCAAGCTAAGCTTCATGCGACCTTCGTGGTTAAACAGGCCGTTTATCCATTCTTTCAATTCGCCGCTAAAAATATTTGGGTAGACAAAATGTTCAAACTGCGCGCGGTTAAACTCACCTTCTACGGCAGGAACAAGTGTGTGGTTGGTGTAAAGAATTTGCTGACGAAGAATTTCAAGTGCTTTGTCGAGTGACTTTTCGGTGCGCAGTAAATCATCTAAACGGGCAACGGCGGCAAAGACAGTTGGCGCTTCATTAAGTTGCATGTAAAGCGCTTCAATTCCCTGCATTTTGAGCGCCTTAAAGCCGCCGAAGCCAAGCGCAACTTCTTGGTAGAGGCGGTGATCGCCACTGTTGCTGCCTGGGTAGAGTTCGCCAAAATTTGGTTCGGTAATGGTAACAATACGGGTTGAACCGTGCGTGCGATCGTAGACGTCAAGCGGTACGACCGTATCGACCGTTGTACTAATGCTGGTGTTACAGAACTTGCGATATGCCGGCCCTGGCACAATGGTGTGATGTTCTTCTTTTTGCCAAAAGTTATCAAGCGTTTGATGGCTTTCAGTGGTGTAAAACGGCGTAATAACAACCATTGGCAATCCAAGCTGTTGCGCTGTGCGGCGTGTATCAGCAGCGAGAATACCAAGCCCGCCACCACCTTTGATGTTGTTTTCGTCTTTATCGTAAAACTCCATCGTCCAGTAAAGTAGTGGCTTTTCTGGCGAAAGCAGCGCAGCAATCTCGTCGATATCCTTTACTTCGCCTTCGTAAAAGACGTTTGACTCTTTGGCTAGTTCAACAAACCGCTGGATATTCACCCTATTCTCCCCTGTATTATTGTGTATATTGCTTTTGTTTTATTGTAGCAGGTTGCGAGCGCTTATGCTATGGCAGAGAGAGGTGGAAAACAAAGAAAAACCGAGCATTGATCGACGGTTTTCTTCGCTGGAGCTAGGATGTGATAATGTATCTTTTTAGATGAGTTAGCTCTTAACCTTACTGAGTTAGATATCATTCACGAGAGATGAACGAGAAGTCTGATTCGTACGCAGTATTACAATTGGTCATTGCCACGGTAAATATGCTGCCCATTGACCATTATTTGGCGGGTATCATCCGGTGATGCATCTAATTCATCAGCACTGCGAAAACCAAGGGTCATACTTATTCGCGTTTCACCTGACGGATTGTGACCTACTCCATGAAACAGTGTACCGTTGAAAAGTAAAACACTTCCTTCGCTCATAGGTACCGGAACTGCTTGATCTTCAAGCCCGGCGTATTCTTCATGCTCGGACATCCCTGTGCCGCCACCGTCAACTTGAGGTACGCCAACATACGGAAGGTTATGTGAGCCGGGCACTACACGTGTCGCACCATTGTCAACAGTCGAGTCTTGCAAGTAAACAGCGGCGGTCATGAGTCCTCGAGAAGGCTGGAGAATGTCCCGGTGCATACCTTCGGCAGGCGCACCCTGGCGATTGTTAATCGTAGCATGATTATGTCTGTTTTTGACAAATACAACGTTTGGACCAAGTAATGATTGAAGGGCGCCTACAAGTGCCTGGTGTCCGATAACTCGGCGCATAATGTCTGGATTACGGTCATAAAGTCCATAAAGCTTCTTATTCGGGTTCGCAGGGTCAGAACCCCCCACTGTTCTTAGCCGCTTCCTCTTGAATGAACTGTCGCATTTCCGCAGTCTGTTCGGCGTCAAAAACGTTTGTTAGTCTGTAATATCCCTGGTCTCGATAGAATCGAGCTTGCTCGTGGTTAAGTGCTCCGTATTTCATGGAGATACTACACTACAATTTGTTTATATAGTCAAGTGCCAGATAGGCGACTTCTACGTCTGTCATCTGGCCGGAACGTAGCAATTCGCGAAATTCTTTTAGCGGCATAAGCACCAGTTCTGCCTGTTCAGTGTCGGTATGTTCGGGTTCGGCAATTTTTTTACATCCTGTAGCGACGAAGCAATGTCGCACCATAGTTGAATACGCGTCATCAAGGCAGGTGCCAAATTCGACAAAATCACCTTCGTACCCTGTTTCTTCCAGAAACTCGCGCTTTATTGATTCGGCAGCGTTTTCACCTTCATCGAGGTAACCACCTGGCAGTTCATTGAGGATTTTCTTCGGTCCGGGCCGAAACTGACGTGCTAGAATAACCTGCTCGTCATCAGTGAGGGCAAATATGGCAGCCGCTGGAGTCTCAGCCTTGATATAAAAATCGACCTCCTTGCCAGTAGGAAGCAAGAAATCAACTCGATCGATTGCTCGAGTGTATTTCTTATACACTTGCTCTCTTTTTAGTTCTTGCCACTCTTGTATTGCCATAGGTCTTCTTTGACTTTTAGTAACCTCGTCACACTTTAATTATAACGTAATTGCGACTGAAGCTCTACATCAGCTTGAGAGGCTTGCCAAGTAGCAATAGTGCCCACATCCCTAAAGAAGCGGTATTTATTATTGTGCGCATACAGGCCGTCACGCATCCAAGCATCCTTAAGGCAGCCACCATAAAAAGACAACTGTCCGTCCCGCTTCTGCCACCGTTGACTTCTAAGGAACTCAGCGGTAATCATAACGGCGCCCGTACTACTTGCACGATAGTCGCCAGGTTGGTCCTCGGCGTTAACACTGAATTCAGCTGAATGCAGCACTCGACCATCTCCAGCTACCATGTACGCATCTTCATTCGGAACGCCCTTGTTTAAGGTAAGAGCTATACTGGCTACAGCCCCGAGTTGTCGCTGAGCCTCAAAGCTTCTAGAGAAATCCTGTAAATCTACGTCAAGAATCGTATCGACATTTTGTACAAGCAGGAGTGATGTATCTTCATTACTCCTTGAGTACTCCACTAAATCACCGCCTGTACCAAGTTGATCTATACTTCGTGTCGCTATCACTGAGGTGTCGTCTGTGTAGGTGCCCCGAATGTATTCATAAACCTCAGGCTGGTCACCAGCAGCAATGACAATGTGCTCAATATTCTGCTGGCGTAGGTTCGTAATATGATGATCGACAAGTCTTACTCCAGGGTCGCCTATAGATAGTAGTGCTTTTGCTATTCCGGTGTTCGGATCAGGAGTAAACAGCCCATTAAGACGAGTACCTCGTCCGCCGGCATTAATATATCCGATTGGAGCTTCACTTACATTTACACCTGCACTCTCTATTGTCGTACTAGTACAGTAGTACATCGTGGATCTTTTGTCCATTGTATTTGGTAATAACAAAATAACCGGCCTACAATCCGTAAATTGGTTTGGCTTCTACTTGGCTGGAGATGAGGGGCTGGTCGTACTTACCGTCCAATAGGGCGACTACATTAAAGAAGACTACAGCTTAATCTGTAGTCTTCTTTATAATTTCTTGGCTGGGATGGAGGGATTCGAACCCCCGAATGCATGGACCAAAACCATGTGCCTTACCACTTGGCGACATCCCACTGTTTGTACGCGTTCATTATTATACCAAATAAAACCACGATGGCAAAATGCTTTTTCGCTAGATTGACAAGGCTGGTTTAATGGCGCCGAGCGATGGCTCTTCAGAGGCGTAAATGCCGTCAATCCGCCCGTCTTGGTCAAACGCAATTAATACGCCTGGGCGTTCGATGCTGTAATATTCAATCAAATCGGCCTCTTTTTTGTAATCGAGCGCAAAGAATGTGACATCTTTTGAAAAGTTTGTTAGGTTTTCTTTTATGAATGTCTCCATTTTTTTACTGATGTCGTTTTTTGTGTCATGGAAGAAAAGGATGCGTGTGCCTTCTGTTTGGCGAAAATCTTCAAGGTCGAACTTTTTGTAGCTGGCGCTGGTATCGGATGTGACATCTTCGACGTCCCATTCACTTTCTGGGGCGTTTTCGTCGGAAAGGACATTGGTACGATCGGCGGTCTCGTTGGCTTCAACGTTGCCAGTCGATGAGGTGCTGCTGCTAATTTCTGTACGGTTTTCGGTGTATTCTTCTGGTTCTTGGTTGTTTTGCATAAGAAACCCCACGTAAAACAATCCAATAATAGCGACGCCAGCGACAATCGTGACTTTCATCCGTACGTTCATGAACATTAGTATAGCGCTTGTGCTCTGTTTTTACTAGCGTGCTATAGCGCCGCCCTGCTCTCTCTTGTACAATAAAACTATGACATCAAAAGAATTCTTCAACATCCTTTCACGCAACTTTTTTACCCCTATTGTGATCGCTATTTACAGCTTGGCGATTGTGCTGCTTGTATTGGGCGAATACCGCGATGCGTATTTTGTGTCGGCGGTGATTACGATCAACTTTGTGATTGGAGTGATTCAAGAAATTCGCGCCCGATTGGCGCTTCGTAAGCTTGAGCTAATGAGCGCCCCACGAGCGCACCGTATCTTGCCAAATGGCCGCACAGAAGATGTGCTTTACACCGAGCTGCACGACGATGATGAGATTCTCCTTTCTACTGGTGACGAAGTGCCGGCTGATGCAACGGTTCTTTCAAGCAAAGGTCTTGAAGTGGATGAAAGCATGCTAACGGGTGAAGCTGCAGCGGTAGAAAAATCAACCAACGACACGGTACTTGCCAGTACGACGGTGGTAGCCGGGAGTGCTCGCGTAAAAGTGGTGGCCGTTGGTAGCGAAACGCAAGCTGGCCAAATGACCAAAAAACTCAAAGAATATGTGCCGGAAACAACTCCACTGCAACGAAAAATCAACTTTGCCATTAGTACCCTCACCTACGGAGCACTAGGATTGGCGCTGTTAGTGGTGATTGTGTACGCATTGATGGGTCAAAGTTTGGTGCAGATTTTTAAGACAATTACCTCTGGCGCGGTAGTGGTGATTCCGGAAGGATTACTGCTTGCAAGTACGATGCTGCTTGCCTATGGCTCACTGAAACTTGCTGCAGTGAAGGTGTTGCCGCAAAAGCTGACGGCAATTGAAGCGATGGCGCTGCTTGACGTGCTTTGTACCGACAAAACAGGCACACTTACCGAACCAGAAGTGGTGTTTGATCGTTTTACTGCGTTTGATGACAAAAATGACAGTCGCTACTACAAGGAGCTGATTGGTGTAGCGGCGCAAGAAACCAGCGGTGGAAATGCCACGGGAAAAGCGATTATCGCTGCGTTTGAAGCGCCTAAAGAATACAAAACGCTCGATATCCTCGCTTTCAGTAGCGAACGTAAAATGAGTGGCGTGCGGGTAAAGCTTGGCGATCACACTGCGCAAACTATTTTTATGGGCGCGCCAGAATACGTGGCAAAGCTTACGACCATCACCAACGAACAGCAAGAGCTTATTACGCGTCTTACGGGCGAAGGAAAGCGCGTATTGCTTGTGGCGGTCAGTAAAGATGTTAAGACGCCACTAAAGCAATTGGTAGACCAACCAAGCAATGTGATACCGCTTGGTGTTGTGGTGCTACGAAACGATTTGCGTGAAGGTGTCGTTGATACGGTGAGTTTTTTGCAAGGGCGCGGTGTTAGTGTTCGCGTGATTAGCGGTGACAACCCAGAAACCGTCAAGCATATTGCCAAAAAAGCCGGTATTGTTAATTACGACCGCTCTATTACTGGTGCTGAACTTGCAGAAATGGATGACAAAGAATGGTACAAAACGGTCTATCGTACGACGATTTTTGCCCGTGTACTACCTGAGCAAAAAGAGCGGCTTATCCAAACCTTCCAGCAGCAGCACAAATTTGTCGGCATGGTTGGCGATGGCGTGAACGATGCGTTGGCGCTTAAAAAAGCCGATCTTGGCGTGGCGATGTATTCAGGTGCAGCGGCGAGCCGTCGTGTGGCTGACCTTGTGCTACTCAACAATTCTTTCAATGCGCTCCCTATCGGCATGAAGTTAGGCAATCGTATTATGCAGGCAATCGAAATTATTGCCACACTCTTCTTCCACAAAATATCGTACGGAATTTTCTTACTGCTTGCTACGATGGTGCTCGGCATTGTGTATCCGTTCGAGCCGCGCCACAACACCTTTATGAATGTCTTTTTGGTGACGATGCCGACTATTATGTGGACACTTTTTCCGCCAAAGCCAAACTATCGTATTAATCCAAAGAACTTTTGGCGCGATACGCTATTTGCGGTGTTGCCAATCTCGATTATTTCTGGCCTGACAGTGACGTTTAGCTATTGGTATATGTCGCAAATGGGCTCAGCAGATCATAAAAGCGTCACAACGACCACAGTTATTATTGCGACGTTCTTTGGTATGTATCTTGTCTTTTTGATGCCTCGCATGCTGCGTGTAACGTACGATGTATGGGCGAAAGTTGCTCGCACGCTGTACGTTGTGGCGGCCGTGCTAATTGCAGGCGCGGCATTTGGTTTTGGCTTTGCGCGGAGCTTCTTCGACTTTACGCAGCCAGCCTTCGCCGACTTACTGCCGGTGTCTGGATTTATTGTTGTTGCCGTGTTGGCGCAATGGTATTTGGCAAATCGTGCCGGGCGACGTATTGCCAAGCACGAATCAAGCCTCGAATAACTTACTTTTGCTGAAGCCGGCGACGGTCAATCAACTTCAGTACTTCACTCAGAATAATTGGGATAATGAGCGCCAGTAGCCCAGTGACGAGGTAATCTTTTGTTTCGAGTTTTGTCATGTGAAGGAATTCGCCAAGGGGTGTAAAAAGTGACAGCGCATGTGTGGCGATGGTGGCGCTCAACCCAAGGTAGAACGGTGTACTCCAAGTGCGAATACGTACCAAGAGTGATTCAAGGTCGCTCCGAGCACAGAAGGCGTTGGCGATTTGCGTAAGGACAAGGATATGGAAGGCAACAGTACGGGCATATTCTAGACCGTGCGTGTGTAAGAAGTAGACAAACCCACCGATAGTCAGCGCTGCCATAGAAAGTGCAATCAGTAGCATACGGACAATCATGTGGCGCGGCAAAATTGGCGCTTTTGGTGAGGTTGGTTTTTGTTCGAGCACTGTTTTACTGGCTGGTTCAAGCCCAAGCGGAATCACCATAAAGGTGTCTGTTACAAGGTTGACCCACAAAATTTGCACCGGCACAAGCGGGATGGGTAATCCAACAAACAACGAGAACATCATCGTCATAATTTCGCCGGCGTTGGTTGAAAGCAGATAATACAGCATGCGACGTACGTTACTAATGATAGTGCGACCTTCACGCAGTGCGTCAATAATCGTTTTGAAGTTGTCGTCGAGCAAGATAATATCGCCAGCATCTTTGGCGATGTGCGACCCGCTCCCCATTGCAAGGCCAACGTGTGCGCTGGAAAGAGCTGGCACGTCGTTCACGCCGTCGCCTGTCATGGCAGTGATGTTGTTGCGTTTGAGGATGGTAAGGAGACGGTATTTTTGTTCAGGGATCACACGAGCAAATACGCGCACGTCTTTGAGTGTTTTGGCAAGCTCGTCGTCGGTCATGCTATCCATGGTACGAGCATCAAAAATTTGATCTCGGGTGCTGGCCATACCAAGCGTTTTGCCAATAAAGTAAGCTGTTTCGAGGTGATCGCCAGTAATCATGCGCACGCTAACGCCAGCTTTTTGCGCAGCCTGGATGGCCTTTTTCGCTTCGGGACGAAGTTGATCGGCCACCGCTAGTAACCCGTCAAACGTGAGGGCTGTTTTTGGTGGAATGTGATCGAGTGAATCGATCGGTTTGTCGATAGTTGCGTGGGCAATTGCGATGACGCGGTAGCCCTTTGAGGTGAGTTCTTTTAACGCAGCAAGTACTTCCCTTTGTATGGTAGAAGAAACCTTGCTGCGCCGCAAAATATGCTCTGGCGCACCTTTAATGTACAGCCCGTACCGCTTGCCGTCGTGCCACAAGCTTCCGCTCATGGCGAGATCTTGGTCAAAAGCGAAACTGGTGAGCGGTGCTTGCTTTCGCTGGATGCCTTCGCTTTTTGCAAAATCATCAATCGCAATATCAAGGGGGTCACTGAGTGAATGGCCGCTCAGTGAGATTGTTTTCATGGCGTGCTGTGCAAGATCCACTGTCGTGTCTTGTGGTTGCCATGTAGTCGCCAAGCTAAGTTTGTTTTGCGTTAACGTGCCGGTTTTGTCGCTGGCGATGGTGGTGACAGCACCAATTGTTTCGATCGAACGCATGGTTTGCACGAGGGCTTTTTTAGCGGCCATACGACGCATTCCAAGCACCAACACTACCGAAATAGCAATCGGTAGGCTTTCAGGTACTGCCGAAACAGCCAATGCTAATACAAAACGAACTGCCTCGAGCCACTCCATGCCATTTGCGATTGACAGTCCAAAAGCAACAACAGCCAGCGCTAAAATCACCATAATAATTTGGGAAATGAGCTTGTCAATTTTACGTTGAATTGGGCTGACAAGTTCATCCTTTTTCACAAGACTAGCGATGGCACCAAACTCCGTTTTACTCCCGGTCGCGGTCACAGCAAAGCTGGCGTTACCGCCGATGACAAACGAACCTTGATACACCATATTGGTGCGCTCATAGAGCGGTGCTTCACTGTGTACAACAGTGGTATTCTTGCTGATAGGCTCGCTTTCGCCAGTTAATTGCGACTCGTTGACACGCAGCTGATTGCTATTGATCACACGCCCATCGGCGGGAATCTTCTCCCCTTCTCCAAGCAGGACAATATCACCAGGCACCAAAAGTGTGACGTCAACCTCGGTCTCTTTTCCGCCACGAATGACAAGTGCTTTTTGCTGCGTTTTTTTGGCAAGTGTTCGCAAAACTTTTTGTGTTGAATATGTTTGAATATAAAAAATCAGCGCATTCACCAGCATAATAAAGCCAATGATGCTGGCGTCCAGCCATTCGCCGTGCCACACGCTGAGCACGGTTGCCACGCCAAGCACTGCCATAAAGATGTTCGCAAATGGTTCGACAATAATCTTCCACAACGGTGTTTTACTCACCTTTACCTCGTTGCGGCCATAGGTAGATAGGCGCTCCTTGGCATCACTCGGTGTTAATCCTGATGGAGCTGTTTTGAGCGATTGTAGGGTTTTTTGTGTCGATTGCGTGTAATAAAGCATAACTATTATTATAGCAAAAAAGTACCAGCTGGGTGGAGACTGGTACTTTTATAAGGGGCATGTGGTGAACTAGCTAATGCGTACGAGCTGGAATTGGTTCGATTTTATGCCAGCGTTCCATTGGACAACTTCTTCTTTGCTACGACCAATCAGGCTTTTTCCTAGGGGGCTTTGGATAGAGATGCGGCCGTCGCTTGGGTTTGCTTCCATGCTATCAACGAGCGTGTAGCGTACCATTCGGCCGTTTGTGTCGAGAAGGTCGACAACTGAGCCGAGGGCAACTTTGAGCGCTTCGCGCTTGCGTGGGAGCAGTTTTGCGTTTTGTAGTTGGAGTCTTTTCTCGTAGAGTTCTGATTCAAGTGCTTCGACTCGGGAAAGTTTTTCGGTTCGTTCAAATCGCTCCTCTCTTGACGTGCCAGTGCTCATTTCGCGCAGGTCAACTTGGGCTTGTTGCACTTCGCGTTCGAGCTTGGCGACAGTTCGCTTTAATTCTTTCATTCCTTTTTTGCTTAGATAAACGGTTGCTGGTGTACTCATTTCATACTCCTTTGTTTGTTAGTGTGAGAACTCCGCCTCACCTACTTTGTAGTATGCCAGTCAAAACTGAAACGGAGCTTAAGTTTATTGCATTTTTTGAAGATTTTTTATGATGGTAGTTTGACGGTAAAAATCGTTTTCTCACCAGGGGTGCTTTGCGCGGTGATTTCGCCGTGGTGTAAGTCGACAATCTTCTTTGCCAGCGATAAGCCAAGGCCGTATCCAAACTCGTCGTTATTTGTGCGGGCGCTTTTGGCGCGGTAAAATCGTCCAAAAACCAGATCAATATCTTGCGCATCAATCCCCTTGCCGGTATTTTCGATCCGAATACATTGCTTGCCTCGTTCGCGCAACAAACGTACGGTAACAGGACTATCCGCTGGGCTGTATTTTATGGCATTATCAAGCAGAATGATAAGTAGCTCGCGCATACTATTTGGATTTGCCTGTAGTCGTAGTGGCCGCTTGCTCTTTATTACGGTAATGCGCGGCTGCTCTTCTTTGGCAAGAATGTGAATTGCTTGTGTAACGCTTTCAGAGAGGTTGATCTCTTCCCATTCAAGTGACGAGGTTTCGAGTTGCGCAAGTTTTAAGAGAAGTGTTGAAAGATCGCTGAGGCGAGTAATCTCCTCAAGGTTACTATGAAGGATGTCGCGCATCTCGGTTTTAGTGGCTTTTTTGTCGCGGAGAACCATCTCTATTTCGGATTGCATGACGGCAAGCGGCGTGCGGAGCTCGTGGCTGGCGTCGCTGGTGAAACGGCTTTGCGCTTCATGCGCTTCTTCGATTGGCTGTAGCGTTCGCCGCGCCCACAAATAACTGCCCACACTAGCGACGCCAAATATCACCAGATTACTATACACGATAATGGTTAAAAGGTTGTCGGCTGCTTCGTCGTACTGGTGTTCGCGGACGGTTTTATAATTATACTGTGTCGATAATTCACCACGCTCCTCAAGACTGACGCCAATGACGCCAAGCCGCGCAGAAAGTTCCCCGAGCGCTAAATTGTACACTAAAAAGCTAAACGTTATACTCACAAGCATAATCCCCACCAAGTACCAAACCGTCAGTTTTAGTGTGGCTGATTCAAACATCGTACGAATATTGTGCATGTTACGCCTCTAGCTTATAGCCAACGCCGCGCACTGTTTTAATGTAGTGCACGTTAAACTTGCTATCAATTTTATTACGCAAGTATTTAATGTAAACCTCAACAGTATTAGGGAGAATGTCAGCATCAAAATCCCACACATGAGCAATAATGTGATCTTTACTGAGTGTGCGGCCATGTGCTTGCAATAGATATTCTAGCAGTGCGATTTCTTTTACGGTAAGGTCGACAGGTGTGCCGTCGAACGTTACCTCACGAGTATTTGTATTAAGCGACAACTTCCCTGCTGTTAACGTGGTAGTGGTTTGTGCTGGCGGGCGACGCAGCAATGCTCGAACGCGCGCCAGTAGTTCATCCATTGAAAATGGTTTTACTAAGTAGTCATCAGCACCACTATCGAGCCCTTCTGTTCTTTGCTTAATGGCTCCCAGTGCGGTCAAAAAGAGCGCCGGGGTGGTGACGTGTTCGCTGCGAAGTTGCTTTAAAAGTGCCACACCATCGGCATATTCGTCACCAGGTAACATTCGGTCGATAATCAACACGTCGTACGGTTCGGTGCTTGCCATCGCGTAGCCAGCATCGGTATCGTGTTCGATGTCAACCGCATAGCCTTCGCTTTTAAGCACTTTTTGGAGTGCTTTTGCAAGCTTTACTTCGTCTTCAATCAGCAATATCCGCATAGCAGTAGCTTACTCTCTTTTTCTGAAGATTTACTTAAAAATACGTTTGAGCGACAGACGATCAGAGTATTCCATTGCACCGTAGCGGAACATCCGCACAGCTAAACGAATAATCAGTGCTCCAAGAAGCAACAGCACGGTGATAACAATCGTCGCTTCCATGGCAGAAAGTGTGCCAAAAGCGTTCCGTAACATGGCGGTGACCGGTGCAGTGAACGGGAAGTATGTAAATACTGCTACGACAAACTGTTCTGGATCGCTCAAAATCAACTGAATGATATAAAACGGAATGAACATTGCAATCATCGCGATACCAAACCATTGGCCAGCCTCTTTGGCAGTTGGCATAATCGCGCCGATTGCCACGAGGGTGCCCGTAAAGAGCAGCATGCCGCCGATAAAGAGTAAGAAGCCGATAAGCATTGTAATTGGGTTAAACACAAACTCTTGCACCATAGCGATGTCTGGCAAATTTGCTGCACTGGCGCCGTCACTGCCCAAGAAAAGATACGCTGCCACAATTGGTATAACCAAAATCAAGGCTTGTACAATGCCTGCCATGAACGTAGCGAGGAGTTTTCCGACAATCAAATCGGTTGGATTGAGCGTGGTGAGAATCATCTCTGTCACGCGGTTTTCTTTTTCTTCAATAGTGCTATTGAGCAGATTATTGCCGAGCATCGCGATCGCAAAATAGAACAACACAAGGAAGACAAGCGGTGGGATGGCAGCCATCCATCCGGCCGAGGTATCACCATTTTCGTCGTAGGTTATGGTGTCGGTTTGGGCATCTCCCTGGGCAACAGCGACAAGCTGTGGGTCGTCGATTGCAGCGTTGGCGCTAAGCGACAACATTTGTTTAGCGACGCTGTCGTATTTGCCGTTATCAAACAGGCCGGCATCTTTCGCGTAGACTTCAATTGCGTCTTTCGAGACGTCCGCTGGGTAATAAAAGAATGCATCAACCGAATGATTTTTTACTTCTTCGATTGACTTGTCTTTATTATCGACTTTTTTTGCTTCAAACCCTTGTGCGATAGCGGGTGAGACAATGCCAGATTCATCTTGGTAGACAATACTAAATTTTTCTTTTGAAAGCTCATCTTGCTTATCAATACCTGCTTTTGAGCTGTAAAAGATGATGGCAAAAATTGCTGCCAACATAATTGGGAACGACAATGTCGCTGCCCAAAATGACGGTTTTTTAATCGTTCGAGTAAATTCAAACCAAATAACGGTTCCTAAATTGTGGTGACTTGCCATATTCTACTCCCCTCCTTGCATCACTGCTTGCTCGCCGTATACATGCAAGAAAACATCGTCCATTGAGTTTTTCTTAAACTGTTTTAGTACCTCTGGTACACTGCCGTAGGCTGCCTTGTTGCCGTTTTTCAGTAGAATAATGCGGTCACACAGGCGTTCAACTTCGCTCATGTCGTGTGAAATATAAACGATAGTGGCGCCCTTCTTCTTTTGTTCGTCAACAATATTCAGCAGTAAGCGGCGATTCACTGGGTCGAAGCCTTTGGTTGGTTCGTCTAAAATAAGAATGCTCGGGTCGTTCATAATGGTGACGCCTAGCTGTACTTTTTGCTGCTGCCCACCGGAAAGCTTGTCGATCTTGGTTTTGGCTTTATCGCTAAGCTGCACTTTTTCAAGGTATTCAAGCGACCAGTCACGTGCGTCGGCGCGTGAAAGGCCTTTTAGCTGCCCAAAATAGGTCATCACATCAATGACAGATTCTTTTTTGTACAATCCGCGTTCTTCTGGCAAGTAGCCAAGTTCTGCGCCGTCTTCTGGTGTAAAGGCTTTACCGTTAATTAAAAGCTCACCTTCAGTTGGTTGATAAATACCCAAAAGCGCGCGCATTGTGGTGGTTTTACCACTGCCGTTGCTTCCCAAGAATCCAAACGTTTCGCCCTTTTTTACCTCAAACGATAGATCATCGATCACCGTTTTTGTTCCGAACTTCATGGTGAAGTTATTAATCTCGATACATGCATCCGACGTTTTCTTAGACACAGAACACTCCCTTCGTTATCTTATCAGTGTACGGGACGTGCTATAATCGTGCAAGATGAATAACGGATTTAACTTTACCATAACAGAGAGATTGGCCGGAAAACACGGTCGTGCTGGCGTACTCGAAACGCCGCACGGTACGATAAAAACACCGGCGTTTATTCCTGTTGGTACGCAAGCGACGCTCAAAAGCTTAACGCCTGAACAACTTGCTGCTACAGGTGCGCAGGCGTGTTTGGTAAATGCATACCACTTGTATTTGCGCCCTGGGCACGAAACCATTGACCACGCAGGCGGCGTGCAAGACTTTATGAATTGGCACAAACCAACCTTTAGCGACAGCGGTGGTTTCCAGGTAATGAGCCTGGGCGTTGGCTTTAAAAAAGTGATTGATATGCTCGGAAAAGACGGTGAAAATGTGACGCGTAAAAAAGACAAACTAGCGGCAATCGACGATGACGGCGTTACCTTCAAATCGCATTTAGATGGTAGTATGCATCGGCTTGACGCCGAAACGTCCATGCAAATTCAGCACGGTATTGGCGCTGATATTATGTTCGCGTTTGACGAACTAACGACGCTGTATCACGACTACGACTACCAAGTAGAATCGCTCAAGTGCCGCACGCACCCCTGGGCAATTCGCAGCCTGAAAGAACATCAACGGCTGAATAAAGAGCGTTCGCACCGCCCGCCACAAGCTTTGTTTGGTGTGGTACAAGGTGCCAACCACGAAGATTTGCGCCGCGAATGCGCCCGCTTTTTGGGCAAAATGGACTTTGACGGCTACGGCCTGGGCGGTGCGCTCGAAAAAGCGCGCATTGGTGAAATTGTCGGCTGGATGTGCGACGAACTCCCCGAAAATAAACCACGCCACATGCTCGGCATTTCTGAACCAGACGATATTTTTGCCTGCATCGAAAACGGCGCCGATACTTTCGACTGCGTCTCCCCCGCCCGTGTGGGTCGCAACGGTGCGCTCTATACCACCAAAGGTCGCGTTAATATTTGCCGCGCCGAGTTTAAAGAAGATTTTCGCTCCTTTGACGAAACGTGTGATTGTTACACCTGCAAACACTACAGCCGCGCCTACTTACACCACCTGTTCCGCACTGGTGAACTTCTTTCAAATACGCTCGCCACGATTCACAATGAACGGTTTATTGTAAAACTGGTGGACAATATCCGCGAAAGTATCAAAGACGGAACATTTGAAGATTTCAAACAGCGCTTTTTAGCAGAATATTACGATAAAAAATTGTAAATATCGCTACCGTATAGTGTAATTTCTTTATCGCAGAAATCCTGCGCCTGTATGCACAGTATGGCAGTCCACCTACGCCAATCCCAGATAGCGCACATACTCGAGGTGAAGATGTTCTTAAAAGAAAACGCCACCCGCTCTACTGGGGTGGCGTTTTCATTTTACAGAGTCAAGTTATTATTCGTATCGCAGTGCTTCTACTGGGTCAAGCCGCGAAGCCTTGAGCGCTGGGAACAGCCCAAACACTACGCCGATCAAGCTAGAAATACCAACGGCCAGCAAGATAGTCGATAGATCGATGACAACTTGCGTATCTGCGCTGCCTGCACCTGGTCCGCCAAACCCGCCGGTGCTGACAAGGCTGGTAATGTGCGAGCCAAACACCATGCCAATCGCAATGCCGATGATCCCACCAATGAGCGTCAGGAGGAGCGCCTCAAGCAAGAACTGATAGACGATGTGGCGACGTTTTGCCCCAAGGGCGCGGCGCAGGCCGATTTCGTGTGTGCGTTCTGTGACGGTGACCAGCATGATGTTCATGATGCCGATGCCACCACGCCAACAGTCGATGTCACAATTGCCGGACGAGCTTTCGATAAATCGGTTTGATCGTGAGTTGCGCAGTGCCATCGATGAACGGTTCGATCAAACACGACACGCCTTATTAGTGCGGCTGATCTGGCTCAACATTGGCGCACTTTTGCTTGGCAGTGTGATTAGCTATGCACTGGCGCGTTGGTCGCTGCGGCCGATTGAAGCTGCAATGGAGGCGCAGTCGCAATTTGTCTCTGACGCTTCACGTGAGCTCCGGACGCCACTGGCTGTGCTGCAAACAACCAACGAGATTGCTTTGCGTAACAAAAAACTGCCCGCCAAAACAGCGCGCGAACTGATTGCGTATAACGTTGAAGAGGCGAAAAAGTTGCGCGATCTTTCGAACGTGCTGCTTGATCTTTCCAAACAAACAGATAGTATTGCGCAACTGAGCGAAGTGCCGCTTCAGGCGGTGGTGAGCGACGCTTTGCCGACTATTGTTACCCTCGCCCAAGCAAAAGACATTACAATTGATGACACACTACCAAACCTAACGGTGCAAACGAACCGCGCATTACTAACACGCATTATGGCGATTTTGCTTGATAACGCCGTAAAATACAGTGACGCAAAAAGTAGCGTAAAACTTTCGGCTACGCAAGATGGTCCACGTGTGTTGCTTCGTGTGATTGATAATGGCGCTGGCATACACGCAACTGATCTTCCGCACATCTTTCGCAGATTTTACCGTGCAGATAAATCACGCACTACTCATGCTACCCAAGGGTACGGCTTGGGGCTTGCCCTGGCCGAAAAAATCGCCACACAAATTCACGCAAACATCACGGTCAAAAGCGAGCCAGGAAAAGGTTCGACGTTTACTGTCACGCTGCCAGCAAGTAGCACTTCTCTTGAGTAATTTTCTCTGTCAACAGATTGCGTTAACTGCGTTTTCATGATAAGGTTTTATCATATACAAAGGAGATGACACCGTGAAAGTAAAAATTGAAATTGATACGCAAACACTCATCCGTTTCTGGCTGGTGGTGATTGGATTTGGATTGGCAGGATTGGCGCTTTACAGCGCACGAACCGCATTAATTTTGGTGTTTATTTCGTTGTTCTTGGCATTGGCGCTTAATTCGCCAGTGCACAATTTGGCAAAAATTATGCCTGGTAAAAGCCGTCTTGGCGGTACCGCTGCGGCGTTTGTTGCCGTGGTTGCGGTCATTATGGGTGTGATCTTTTTGGTCGTTCCACCGATGGTGCAGCAGTCGGCTCACTTCGCTGAAACGGTCCCTGGTTTGATCGAGAAAAATCATAACCAGATTGACTCGGTCGGTACGCTTGTTGAAAAGTACAATCTTCAGCCGCAAATTGATAAAGCGGTAAACAACGTCAAAGAAAACGCGACGTCATGGGCTGCAAACCTTGGGGTGAACATTGTAAATGGTGTTGGCTCGTTTGTTGGTGCGATGGTGTCGCTTTTGCTGGTGCTAGTGATGAGCTTTTTGATGTTACTTGAAGGTCCGGCCTGGATGAAACGGTTCTGGAATGTCTACACCGACGAAGCGCGTAAAAAACATCACCAAAAATTGGCCGATCGTATGTACGCGGTAATGAAAGGATACGTGAATGGACAGATCGCGGTGGCGGGTATTGCTGGTGCGGCTGCCGGATTAACCGTCTTCATTATCTCGCTTTTTATCGAAGAAATTTCTGCTAACCTTGCCTTCCCTGTCGTGGCAATTGCGTTGATTTTGTCGCTTGTGCCAATGTTTGGTGCAACAATTGCCGGTGTTCTTATTACGTTAATGTTGGCACTTAACAGTATTCCAGCGGCAATCATCTTCTTGGTTTACTTCATTATTTACCAGCAGGTAGAAAACAACTTTATCTCGCCAACTATCCAGGCGAAATCAATCCAGCTTTCAGCGCTCATTGTGTTGGTGGCGGTGACGATCGGTACGTATATGTTTGGCTTGATCGGCGGACTTATCTCGATTCCAATTGCTGGATGGATCAAGGTGCTGGTAGAAGATTATCTGACGGTTCGCAAAGCAGAGGCAAAAAAGAAACCAAGCAAATCAATGACAAAGTTGCTCTCGAAAGTTCGTTCGAGCGAAAAAGCTCCAAAAACAAAAAAAGCGTAGGGTTTCCCTCGCCTTTTTGCTGTTTCTGCTCTATTGATTACGATCGTTCCCAGATGGTATAGCGCGCGCTGTCACGTACAATAATGCCGTCCTGAGCAAGTTCCTCGCGAAGCTGGTCGCTGGTTGGCCAATCCTTTGCATCACGAGCCCGGCGGCGTTGTATGATGCGCTGTTTTTGGTCGTTGGTGATATCTGGCGTATCCGCTAGCAAGGTAAAGCCAAGCAGGCTGTCAACGTGCTCAAGAAAACCCGTGAGCGCTACCTGATTGATAGTATGAAGCGGTACATCGAGCACTTCACCAAGCACTTTATCAATATGTGCCAGTGCTTCTGGTGTGGCAAGATCATTTTCAAGAATTTCTTTTAGTACATGCGTGGCTGCGCGCGATGGTGTATTGCCTTCTGGTGCATCAACGGTAGCGTACGTTTGGTGACGCAAGCTGGCTGCGCGGCGCCAATTTTTCAGGCGAACGCTGGCGGCCTCAAGGTTTTCGAACGTAAAATTACCTTCGCTGCGGTAGCTGCTTTGCAAAATAAACATGCGCAAATCTTGGGCGGTGAAGCCTCTTTCAGCGAGGTCTTCTATTGTATAGCCATTGCCCAGACTCTTTGAGATTTTGGTGCCGTTTACCTTCAAGTGATTGTTATGGAGCCACATATTTGAGAATTGTTCCCCACTAGCGGCTTCGCTTTGGGCAATTTCGTTGGTGTGATGGACGGGAATATGGTCGATACCGCCGGTGTGGATATCAAGATGATCGCCGAGGATATCCATAGCCATAGCAGAACATTCTAAGTGCCAGCCCGGGAAGCCCATAATACTATTCTCGCCTTCTAGTAAATCCTCCGGTGTTTTCCACTGCATGTCCCTCACCTGCCCTTCAGGTGTGAACTTCCATAGGGCAAAATCAGTCGGGTTGCGCTTTTCCTCGTTCATTTCCACCCGAGCGCCAGCTTTCAGGCTTTCGAGATTAAGGTGTGCAAAATCTGCATAGGTTGGGAATTTGCTCGTATCAAAGTAAATACCGTCGCTGATTTGGTAGGTGTATCCCTTTTCTTTCAGCGTGCGCACGAGCGCTAGCTGTTCGTCGATGTATTCGGTGGCTTTGGTAATGTGCGTTGGCTTGATGATATTGAGCGTTTCAAGGTGTTTTAAGAAGTAATCGCCATAAAATGCGGCAATATCCCAGGCAGTTTTGCCTTCGCGCTTCGCACCTTTTTCGAGCTTATCTTCGCCGTCGTCTGCGTCGCTTACTAAGTGACCGACATCGGTAATATTCATCACTCGGTTGACGTTTAGGCCGTTCGCTTCAAGTGTACGCACTAAAATATCCCAATAAATATACGCTGCCCAATTGCCGACGTGCAGGTAATCGTACACGGTGGGCCCGCAAGTGTAGAGCTTTACTTCGCCGGCTTGCTGTGGCGTAAATGGTTCAACGGTGCGAGTGCGGGTATTGTAAAAACGAAGGCTCATAGTACTTCTATTGTAGCATGGTGCGAGTGACTATGATGTGCTCTGAAGTGCCTTTTGTGTTGCGTCGATGAGTTCGCGCATCACCTCTTCTCGTGATTCGTGCACGCGGAATCCAGCAGCATATTTGTGCCCACCACCACCAAAGTAGCCAGCTACATCCGCAGCAATCGGCGCGTTACCACGCAGCTTGCCAGTTAGTTTGCCGTCTGGGTAGGTTTTAAGCGCCACGCCAAGTTCAACACCTTGCACTAAACGCATTTCATCAAGTACGAGCACGCTTGGGTTGTATTGGTCGCTGTAGGCTTCGATTTCGTCGAACGGAATGTGCACAACGGCTAGTTTGCCGTCTAAAAAATATTCAATTCGGTCGATCAATCGGCCTTTGTATGCCAAAATTTCGGCAGATTTCTTCATGAATTCACGGCGAGCTTCTTCGATGTCGGCCACACGAGCACCGAGCGCGGTCAGTTTGCTGGCGGTTTCGTACGCAGCGGCGTCGACATTTTGCGTGGTCAGGCCAAGCGTGTCAGAAAGGAGCGCGGCCAGCGCGGCAGTGGCGGCACGTTCGTTGATAGCCCAGCCGGCATGCTCGGCTAAGCGGTACACTACCTGACTGGCAGATACACCTTCTTCTAGTAGCAGCTCGTGCGCAAAGCTAAGCGTTGGCTCGGCGTCGGTGTGGTGGTCAATTACCAAAACATCGTGCGTTTCAAGGTAATGGCGCGCGCCGGGTGCTTCAAGTACCTTGCTAATCAGCACGTCGGCGGTGGTGTCAACAATAATCGCCAGATCGGCCTTGGTGTCAAACTCCGTCACAACCCTATCCCAGCCGGCAATATAACGCATATATTTTGGAATTTCGACCGGGCAATACAGAACGACTTCCTTGCCCATGTCGCCCAGAATTTCTTCGAGCGCGAGGCTACTACCAAGGCTATCGCCGTCGGGGTTTTCTGCCTGAATAACGATGATTTTTTGTGCTTTTTCGATAAGTGAGATAGATGTTTCGTACATTGTATTTAGTATAACAGAGGTGGTGATGTTATAAAACATTGACATATTTACGATTATGTGCTATTATGTATATATGCGACCGGACTATACCGGCGCACGTAGGTGTTGAAAATTTGCTACTCGACTCGTAAGGAGTTTGAAATGACTGATCGACAGTTTGCTTTGCTTGGTGAAGCGCTTGAAAAGGTTGTGATGAATCTGGCGTTCTTTGTTCTTGCAGTTATTTATACTGTGATAGCTGAGTCGTCTGAAGGTTTATTATCTGCTGTTTTCTCCTTCCTGACAGTGTCTTGCTTGGCGGTGGGGCTCATTTTCCTCAGAAGACTTGGCAAGACCCTCGACAAGTTCAAAGAACCCACCTCCGTCGAGTAGCCTTCCGTCTACTCAAAACCCCGCTACACTGACTGTGTAGCGGGGTGCTTTTCTTTCTGGCTGTTTTACAGTACTCGCCTGCCCTCCAACGCATGGCTCAACGTAATCTGATCGGCATATTCCAAATCAACGCCAACTGGCAATCCGCGGGCAAGGCGGCTCATTTTTACACTGCTCTGCAGTTCGTTGATTTGGCGCTGCAAAAAGAGCGCAGTTGATTCGCCTTCTACGCTGGCATTGGTGGCAATAATAACTTCTTCAACGTCGTCGTTTTGAATACGATCAAGCAGTTCGGCAATATGCAGTTGCTCTGGCCCAACGCCATCAATCGGCGAAATTGCGCCGCCCAGCACATGGTAGGTGCCGTTATATTGGCCGGTGCGTTCGAGCGCGATAATATCAAGCGGTTCTTCGACCACGGCAATCAATTGCTTGTTGCGCGCTGGGTCGCTATAAAGTGGCGAAACTTCTTCGTCGGCGCTAATTAACGCAAATGTTACCGGGCACGAAATAACGCCGGTTTTTAAATCGTTAATAGAGCGTGCCAAACTAGCGTTCGATTCGCCGCGCGCACGCAGCAAGTGGTACGCATAGCGCTCTGCTGTGCGTACCCCAACGCCAGGCAATTTGCCCAGCTCATCAATCAGCGCGGTCAGAGCGCTCGGAAGCAATTGCTGCGCCACGTGGTCTACATTCCTGGCAAGTTCATGCCGCCCATAAGCGGTTTCATCTTTTCGGCGGCAACTTCTTGCGCCTTTGTCATGCCGTCGCGGATTGCGGCTTCAAGCCATCCTTCAAGTTCTTCGATGTCATCAAGGTCGACGTATTCTGGGTTGATAGAAATATCTTCCACCTTCAATTCGCCGTTGATGGTCACTTCTACCGCTGGGGTTTCGTCGTCGCCACCAGCTGCAGCCACAATTTGCTGCTTCTTTAGTTCTTTTTGTGCTTTTCGTAGGTCGTTAAGCATCTTCATTTGGTCAAACGCCATGTAAAAATCTCCTCCTCAGGTTGTCTTCCTTTTTAGTATAGCTTATTCGTCAGCTTTTTTGTAGAGGTAGATGCGGTCAGATTCGTTCCCAGCGCGGCGATCTGCCAAGACGGCTGTTGGTGTGTGATCAGATTTTGCTTGTTCGCTTTCACGGGTAGCGATGATCGTGTTTGCTGAAATTGGCTTCTCGTCTCTGGTTGAAATGCGCAGTTCTGAGTTATGTTCAAGATCGTTATATAGCTGGAAGAATGCTCGTTCTGTGTCTGATACGGCGAGTATCGGCTGCCGGCCTGCTTCAGTCGCCGCAGCTACCTGAGATTTTATGAGCGAAAGATCATGCGATGACTGTGTAGCAAGTGGCGTGCTGTATTGGAACGTGTGGAAATAGCGCAGTGAGTCCATCAGCATAATGCCACCAACAAGTACTGCTACAGGAATGAGCCCAAAAGCGCGTGCGTACGGATTGAGTGGGAATAATCGATACCAATAGTCTAGTACATTTGCGACACCGATACCGATCAAAAGCATGAGCGGCACAAACAGTAGTTCTGGATGATACGGGTTCAGTAATATGGCCGGCAGCAGTAAAATCATCCAGGCTGTTAGCAGGTAGTTTTGCGCTCCGTGACGCCGTTTAAAGAGCTGCACGGCGCCAACGATCGCCAAAAGAAGTGATGGTAATGTGAAGAACGGGGTGATCGCCCCTGTTGTAGTGGTGCTTATACCGGTAATATCAAAGAGCTGTAAGCCGAGGATTTTGAGGTTATCGAGCACATCAAACGATACAGAACCGCTGGCAATGCCAAGGCTCACGCCGACCATCGGGTCTTTGTATAGCATGTATGCAAGCGGCAACAACACAAGCAATGTGAGCATAATTGCCAGCGTCAAAAGCGATTTTGGAATGCTTTTACGAATACTGTAGCGAACGTGTGGATGGAGGAAACTACCGATCAAAAGTGCAATTAGCAAGAAAACGTTCATTGGTGTATATAAACTTAGCCCAGCGGCAATCCCCAAAAGTGGCAATGTGATATATTTTGCTTTGCTGGCTTCTTTTTTGATGCTCCAACTCGCGAGTAAAAGAATACAAATCGGCCAGAAGATCGTCATAATGGCAGGTGTTCCCTGTTGTGCAAGGAAGATAAACGGCGTCGAAACGACGGCAATACTGCCAGTAATGACACTGACGCTTGGCTTAAACCATCTTCGGAGCAAGAAAATCAATCCTGCCCCTGCGGCCGCAGCAAGCAAAAGTGATGGCAGTTTAACGCTTAAGCTTGTAAGACCAAACAACGCCAAAGACGCTTTTTGTAGTGCGTGATACGGCACATCTGTGACCAAGAGCGAATTTGGGTCAGAAAACGAAAGTGACGCACTTTTAAGAACGCTTTCTTGTTCACTATGGCTAATGCCGCCAGGAACATAGAGCGCAGCAAAAGTAAGCATCCCAATCAAAACAGTTGCGAGCAAACTATAGCCCAGTACAAAACGCCACCGGTAGAATGCAAATTTTTTTACAGAATTCTTTGCCATTGTCTCACTATTATACCGTTAGTCGTGTCGTTTATCCAGAGACATAAAGCGTAGGCGTTCTGGGTGGAAGTACAGGCTGACTTTGCCAACCGGGCCATTACGGTGCTTAGCGATAATAAGGTCGGTAATATTGGCAACATCCGGGTTGTCAGGTTCGTAGTACCCAGGGCGATAAATAAAGCTGACGATATCGGCGTCTTGCTCGATGGAGCCAGATTCACGAAGGTCGGACAGTTGTGGGATTGGCGGCTGACGGCTTTCAACGGAACGCGAGAGCTGACTGAGGGCAATCACCGGCACATTTAATTCGCGCGCTACCAGCTTCAGGCCACGCGAGATTTCGCTCACCTCTTGCACGCGGTTACCATCATGGCGTCCACTGCCCTGCATCAGCTGCAAGTAGTCGATTACAATCAGCCCAAGCTCTTGCTCGTGGGCAATACGGCGAGCTTTTGTGCGCATTTCTAGCACGGAAAGCCCTGGCTTGTCGTCGATGTAGATAGGCGCTTCGGCCATCTCGCCCATCGCGTCGGTGATTTTACTAAAGTCGTCATCGCTAAGGTTACCAGTACGGATATTCCAGCTATCAACACCAGCAGCATCAGCTAACATACGATCTACCAGCTGCTCTTTACTCATCTCGAGCGAGAAAAACAGCACGGCTTTTTGTTCGATAGTTGCCACATTGTACGCCAGGTTTGTCACCAGAGTGGTTTTACCCATCGCTGGGCGGGCTGCAAGAATAATAAGATCACTGCGCTGCAAGCCAGCCGTCATGTTATCAAGATCACGATAGCCAGTGCGAATACCGCGAATAGCGCCCTTGTTTTGGTGCAATTCTTCCATGCGATCAAAACTGTCAGTCAGGACAGATTCAATACTTGTCAGATCTTGCTTGAGTGACTGGTCGGACACATTAAAGAGTTCAGATTCGGCTTTTGAAAGGAGCTCTTGGACGTCAGAATTTTCGTCGTACCCCATTTCGCTAATATCACCGCTAGCTTTAATTAAACGGCGGCGCACTGCTTTTTGTGAAACAAGATCGGCGTAGGCTTCAGCATGTGCGGCAGTCGGCACATAGTTGGTCAATTCAGAAAGATAGGCTGAGCCACCTACGAGCGACAAGTGGTCTTTACGCTTGAGCTCATCGGTCAGCGTTAGCATGTCGACCGGCTTGTGTTTTTCGTACAAACGTAGCATGCCATCGTAAATCATTTCGTGATTCTTGTCGTAAAAGTCTTTTGGTTTGACTACCTCACTAACATCAGCTAACACTTCCTCGTCGATGAGGATGGCGCCTAGCAGGCTTTTTTCGGCATCAATATTTTGCGGCGGGACTTTTGCGGCAACGTTACTACTTTTTTCAGACATGTACTTCTTCTCCTCCCCCCATCATAGCAGCAATTTTGGCTGCTTGCTCGTCTTTGGGTGGTGCTGGGGTTGGGTGTGTTACCACTTCAATGTCGCCATCGTACAAATCTTGCAATACCTTCCCGAGAATTGCTTGATTTTTGGCAGAATCGAGCTTAGCTTTGCTGAATTTATTGCCAGCGTAAAGCGTGAGCGTACTGCCATCAAAATCATGGCTACATTTTGTTAAAAGCGAATAAACCCCGATGGATTTATCTTTATCGCTGGCGGCTTGCGTCAGAACTGCATCCCAGCTGAACTCGTCAATAGAAACGGTTGCCGCTTTTTTTGGTGATGGTTTTGGTGCCGGTGTGGAATCTTTTTCTGCTGGCATAGCTTGCTTGGCGGCTGCAGTCGGTGCTGATGCGCTGATACGCTCTGCTTTCGGGGGTGTGGTAACGGCTGTAGCGACAGTTTTTGGCTTTGGTGTTTGCGGTGGCGTTATTGGTGCAGGAGCTGTTGTTTGTGCTGTGGTAACAGGCGCTGGGGTTGAGACATGTTCAAGCAGCGTCACTAGCAGCGTGATGTCCGGATGAGCGGCTTTAGCGACGTTTGTGAGGCCTTCAAGGTAATGCACGAGGCGTGGATTGTCTGCGATACGCTGACGAATAGTCGTGCGCAGTTGCGATGCTAGCGTGGTAGCGCTGACACCTTTTGTCTCTGCTGCTTGCAAGGCTGATACAATTGCCTCTGCCTGGCCACTATTGATACCAGCGATAATCGCTTCTATAGCGTCGTGCGAGGCAAGTCCTAGTGTACGCTCAATCAACTCTTCGGTAATGTTTTTATCAGAAATATGCTGCAGTTGGTCGAGCAAACTAATACTATCGCGAAAACTACCGCCGCCGCGCTCGGCAATCAGGCGCAGCGCATCATCGCTGATAGAAATATTTTCTTCTTTGGCAATAAACGTCAGGTGTTTGGTAACTTTTTCAAGATCAACCAAGTGGAAATGAAAGCGTTGCGTGCGGCTAATGATGGTGTCGGGCACTTTGTCAAAATCGGTGGTGGCCAGGATGAATACCACGTGCGCTGGCGGTTCTTCCAATATTTTAAGCAGCGCGTTGAAGGCTTGCTTGGAAAGCATGTGAACCTCGTCGATGATGTAGATTTTTTTGGCAGCGCTAACGGGCGCAATGAGTGCTTTATCACGTAAGTCGCGCACGTCATCGACACCGTTATTACTAGCGGCGTCGATTTCGATAATATCAAGGTGCTCGTCTTCGCCGGTGTATGGCAGTTGGTTGATTTCGTGCGCCAAAATACGCGCCGTTGAGGTTTTGCCAGTACCTCGTGGGCCAGTCAGCAGATACGCATGGCCAGTGTTGCCAGCCGTAATTGCACGCGAAAGAACGTCGGTAATGTGTTCTTGCCCGACAATCTCACTCAAACGTTTGCTGCGGTATTTTCGATACAGCGCTACTGACATATTCCCCTTTTCACTGCTCTTATTTTAGCACGCGTGCAGGTAATTATAAACTGCTAAAAGGTGGTTGGCATATTACCAAAACATCGCCACAAATTGTGACGATGCGTAGTTTCGCGCAAATGCTACAATGCTGCTTCAACAGCAGCCCAGGTTGCGTCTGGGTTGTCCTCTGGGATGATGATGGTTACTTGATCACCAATGTTAATACGGAAGTACGTCACGCTGGCAAGTAAAATGCGGTATTCTTTGCCGCTTGCTTCAACGTAGTACGAACCATCGTGCTGTACGAGCGTACCAATAATCTGGCGTCGTTCAGTTGGGCCAATTTGTTTGTAGATGAATCCGCCGCCATCAGCGATGGTAAGTTTTAGCATATCGCCTTCTACTAGTTTTGATTTACTAGCATAATTAGCTGGCACAGGGTAATTCTTTCCATCTGGACCAATCATCATTTGGCCATCGAATACACCTTCAACTACCTTGCCGGTAACATCTTCTTGGCTGTTTCGTGGGGTAACAACTTGATCGTCTTCTCCTAAGATACTGATGAGCAACTCTTTAGCAGCTGCTAGGTTTGTCTCGGCATCTTGAATCAGAGATTTCAAGCGCTTGACTTGTTTTTCTGGTAATTCAGACATGGTTACTCGCAATTCCTTTGTCTATGTTTGAAAATAATACTGTCTCATTTATAGCAGTCCGAGGCGCCTCTGTCAATGTTTTTCGTCTTTCCACAGCAAAAACACTAGTCCTGCCAAAAGCGTTGCAAATTTTACGTTGCAAACAAATACCGCCGTGTGATAACGGCGGTATTCTTCTCTTTTACAACGAATCCCAGGATGGAACTAAACGAGTTCTACGCTCGCGCCAGCTTCTTCAAGCTTCTTCTTTGCTTCTTCAGCTTCGTCCTTAGAAACACCTTCCTTGATTGCGCTTGGAGCGTCGTCAACGAGGCCCTTTGCTTCACCAAGACCAAGACCGGTGATTTCCTTTACAGCCTTGATAACTGCAACCTTTTGGCTACCAGCATCTTTAAGCTGTACAGTGAATTCGCTCTTTTCGTCTGCAGCAGCAGCGTCGCCACCAGCAGCAGGTCCGGCAACAACTGCAGCAGCTGCAGCTGGTTCAATGCCGTATTCTTCTTTTAGTACATTTTTTAGTTCGTTTACTTCAAGAACCGTCATCTTTGTTAGTTCTTCAGCAAGTTTCTTTACGTCAGCCATTTTCTAGCTCCTTACTTTGGTTAGTGATTCGTTATATTAATTGGTTGCTTTTGCTTCAACGCCATCAAGCAATGCATGAAGATTGCCAGAAAGCGCGTTGGTAATGTCGTGCACTGGTGAAAGCAGTTGAGAAACCACTTCGGCGATAAGCTGTTCCTTGCTTGGAAGGCCAGCCAATGCCTTAATTTCTGCAGTGTCGAGTGTCTTACCTTCTTCGCTAAAACCACCGATCAGCTCTAGAGCTTCGTGGTCTTTTGCGAATATATCAAGCACCTGAGCCGGCGCAACTTCGTCGTCGCTTGAAAAAGCGTAGATAAGTTGGCCTTCCAGCGCTGAGGTATCAGCGTCTTTGTAGGTTTTGCTTTCAGCGAGCGCTACGCGAACAAGGCGGTTTTTTACTACCTTGATGGTAACGTTTTTCTCGCGGGCAGCTGCACGAAGTGCTTGCAAATCTGCAACGCTCAGGCCTTGGTATTTGGCAAAAGCGGTCATTTTTGCGCTGTCGAGAATGCTTGTTACATCAGCAACCAAAGTTTGTTTTTTATCGCGGGTAATTGCCATAAATAAAACGTCCTTTTGGTTAAGTTTCTAATTGTTGGGATTCGATTGTTAAAGAGCGGTAGTTTTTGAGAAACAAAAAAGTCTTTGATTCTCGCACTACCAAAGACTTACAATTGTGAAATGAATTTTTGTCTCATTCCTCGGTAGCAAATTAAGTGTTAGTTTCCCTTCACGGCTACTGTCTCTGGCAATGTCTTTATGTAGTATATTCTACACGCGTAAAAATGTCAACGGGTTTATGAGGTTTTTATGGTGTCAGTGTGATAACTGGGCTATACGTGATGGCGTATTCGGCGTGTGTCGGTAAGCTATTCGAGACGATCGCCTGTATTTCTTCTAATGATCTTTTGGATGGCTCGTCGGTCGGTGCGCCCGCTAAATGAATCGTGGCAAGTAACGTTGTTTTGTTTTTTGGATAATCAAGCGAAATTCGTTCAATCGTAACATCCGGATAGCGCTTTTTAAGGGCATCGCTAAAGGCCGCACTGAACTCTTTTGTGGCGCGCGCCAATTTATCTTGTTCTTCTGAAACGACACCAACTGAACGCTGAATATTTAATTTTAGCTGTACATTGGTATCGAGGCGCTCTTCCAACTCTTCGGTCATCTGTTTTTGCAGTTGGTAAGAAATAGTGTCAGTCTCGTTGATAGTAAGATCGGTCGTAATAATAGCGACTGTTTCGCCACCCTTCTCTTCAATGTTTGTATCGATATGGTCGATGCGTGACTGCGGGTGTTGTTCTGCGAGTGTCCGTTCGATTGATTCACGTGCCCCTTTTTGAAGAGAGATATTGCGCGTATACGAACGAAGCTGAAGTGTGAGCGGTAGCATCAAAAGCAGCAAACTGACGCCGATAACAGAAAGCGCTTTGACGGAAATATGCGTTTTGTCTTTTGCTAACCAGTGCTGCACCGTTAAATACACCGTCCCAATAAACGTGATTGCTAAAAGGTTGAGCAAAAATAGCAACATGCCACCATAAAACAACGAACTTTCGCCAAATGAGATGCCAATACCCGCCACAGAGAGCGGCGGCACTAGCGAGGTTGCAATCGCAACACCCGCAAAACTATCTGCAATTTTACGGTGTGAGGTGGCCATAATGCCAATTAAACCAGCGGCGAGTGCGATAAATAAATCAAGCAGCGTTGGTTTGGTGAGGCCAATAATTTCGTTTGTCATGTTCTTCAGTGGCGACAATTCAGTAATCAGCATTGTTACGCCAATCGTTACCATCACCGATACAACAATCATAATAAGCGCCTTGTGCATGACGCGAATATTGCCATCGTAAATCCCCAACGAAAGCGACAAAATAGGAATGATCAGCGGCGAAACCAGCATGCCGCCAATCACAATCACCGATGAGTCCATCAACAGGCCAAGCGTGCTAATCACTACAGATGTAATGAGTAAAAGAACGTATTCAAAATTAAAGTGTAGCCGCTTGATGGTTTTCTCGCGGAGTGTCATTGTTTCAACGTGGAGCGTGAAGTAACTTCGTATTGCTCGCCCTACCCTTTTGATGATTTTATTCATACGGTACTTGTGGCTTATTGTATCAGTTTTTTATAACTCGCCAACCTGCTTTTGCAGCGCCGCTATAATGCGTTCGTGGACGGCTTGTTTTGTGCCGCTGGCGCTGACGGTGGGAATGTTGAGCGTGGTGGAAAGTTCGTGATAGCCGTTGGTGATGCGCTGCTGAAACGAGCTATCGCGTTGCTCGAAGGTGTCGGCTTTTACGGAAGAGTCGCGCGAGCTAATGCGGGATTGGCGCGTTGTCTCGCTATCAATCGTTAGAATAATGCTGGCATCAGGCTGCATGTATTCTTTGCTGGTAAAAGTTTCGGTCGTGTTGCGGATGAGATCGAGCGACAACCCTTCGCCGTAGCCTTGATATACGAGTGTGCTGAGATAACTACGTGAGGCAATAATCCAGGTGCCGTTTGCGAGCGCAAGTTCGGCGCTGGCATGCCAGATTTCGTGGCGCACGGCGGTAAAAAGCAGTAGGTTTGTTTCGGCTCGGCGTGCAACGGTGCCGTTTTTAATCAAGCTGCGCAGTTCTGAGGTGATCGGCAGCGTGGTGTCCTCTGGTTCATGGAACTCAATACTTTCGATGTTACGTGCGGCTAAGTACTTGCGCAGACGTGCAACCTGGGTCGACTTGCCAGTGCCATCGTGTCCTTCAATAACAATGTACTTCCCGCGTGGCACTACTTCATGCCTTTCGCAAGACCTTCAACGAGTGGTGGCGCGTGGCGTACATCTTTGTAGGCGCGTGGCAACATGTCACTTGGTTGCCAGGTGGCAATCAGTTCGTCAAGGTCTGACGTGTGTTGATACTTGCCGCTCATGCCGCCTCTTCCGTCGCTATAATCACCATCAACTGGGCCGGTTGTGTGGAAGATAAGTTGCCCAATACGCTCGCCTACAGGGAGTACGACGCTTTCATGCATATTAAGGTTGTAGATTTCGAGCGTAATGCGATTGATGTAACCCGGGTCAACCCAGCCAGCGTCAAAACAGACGGCGACGCCATTGCGACCCCAGCTTGAGCGGCTTTTTACCTCACAGGCACCACCGTGCGCACGAATACCAACAAATTCATGCGTGTGCGCCAAGATTCGCTCGCCTGGTTTTAACACAATGATCGGGTGGTCATCAGGGATGTTGGCAAATAATTGCACTTTGTTCTTTTCGCACCACTGTTTATGGGGCATCGCTTCAAGCGGACCTTTAAAGTAGCGCGAAACGTCGTCTTCATCGAACGGGTTATACACGCCGCTAGCTTCTGGTTGATATTCTTGCTTGTAAAAATAATGCCCAAGCGTAAAGTCGAGGCTGGCTTCGCTGACGTGATTCTCGTTGAACGGTACGCTCACAATTGTCCCATCAGCAACGGCAGCCTTAATCTGTGTATTGCTGTAAACTCCCATGTTATCTCTATTTTAGCACAAGCGCGGCTGTTTTGCCTGACGGCGTGGCGTGGTACGATAAACATATGAAAAGTATCATCGTTGCCTACGATACGCGCCGCGGGATTGGCGCCAATAACGACCTTTTATGGGGGCGTGATTTGCCAGCGGATTTGGCGCATTTTAAGAAGATGACTACCGGGAAGTCGATTATTATGGGGCGCAATACGTTCGAATCGATTGGATCGCGCCCGCTGCCGAATCGGCAAAATATTGTCGTCAGTCGTACGCCAACGGGTGTAGAGAATGTGCTGACGTGTGCTTCGCTTGAAGCGGCCTACGCCGTGGCGCAATACGACGCCGTGGTGATCGGTGGCGCGCAATTATACGAAACGGCGTTGCCGAGCGTGGATCGAATGTATGCTACCGAAGTGCAGGCGGAATTTCCGCAGGCCGATGTGTTCTTCCCTCTGCTTGCTGCGGGCGAATGGCAGGAAGTGTCGCGCGAACATCACCCGGCGGATGATGCTAATCTTTATGCTTTTGATATTGTGATTTACGAAAAAAGAGCGTTCAATGTCGAATAAGCTCGATTCCTATGAGTGTCATTGCCCGAGGCGGCAGACCGAATGGGTTACACTCGGTTTCACTTTTTTGAAATACTGTAATGTTGTTATGTGGATCATAGCGACAGGGTTATTGATCTGGAGTGCGCTCGTTAATCCTGCCGCATTCGCCGTGATTTTTTCTGGTATCGGTCTTGTGATTATTTTTAAGGTAATTCTCGTTTATCAGCGCCAGAGAAAGCTTGTAAAGCTAGGTCACACAAGTTTTTGCGCCCGTCGCATTGCATTTATGTCGCATGCATTATATGAGACATGGAGTCTGGCTGATGGAGGCTACGAGGTGTATGTAAGTAAGACCAATAAGAATCGCAAGTGATAGTTTCTATACCGCAATCGGCGCCTTAATCGGCGGGTGCGGATCGTAATTTT
The DNA here is from genome assembly GCA_052103595.1 of Saccharimonadales bacterium (SeqCode). Taxonomy (GTDB): domain Bacteria; phylum Patescibacteriota; class Saccharimonadia; order Saccharimonadales; family Saccharimonadaceae; genus CAMEGH01. The sequence goes on from JBQEKC010000001.1 coordinate 224,866, forward strand.
CTAAACGGATATCATCGAAGGTAAAATCATCAATGCTGGTGATTTGCGGGTTAAGCCAAAGGGTTGGCAATGCTTTTGGTTCGCGTGAAAGCTGCTCGTCGACTTGCTCCATATGGTTAAGATACAAGTGTGCATCGGCCATGGTGTGTACAAATTCGCCTGGCTTTAAGCCAGTTACCTGCGCGACCATCGCCAGCAGCAACGAATAGCTGGCAATGTTAAACGGCACGCCCAAAAATGTGTCGGCACTGCGCTGGTATAAGTGCAAATCGAGCTTACCATTCGCCACGTTAAGCTGAAACAGTGTATGGCATGGTGGTAACCCGCCCATTTCAACAATCTCGGGGATTTCCGCCACGTTCCACGCACTCACGATAATCCGGCGCGAATCTGGCGTGTTTTTAATCATATCTATGGCGTTGGCGATTTGGTCGATGTGGCCACCGTTTTCAGAAGGCCATTTTCGCCACTGCACGCCGTACACTGGGCCTAAATCGCCCCACTTCATCGCAAAATCGTGATCGTTGGCGATGCGGCTAATAAATTCCTTCATTTGCGCTTTCCATTCGGGTGAATTTACTGCAGGAATCGGCAGATTATTCTTTTCTAAATACGCTTTAAATGGCCATTCATCCCAAATATGCACGTTATTTTTTGCCAAATATTCGATATTGCCAGTGCCCTTTAAAAACCACAAAAGTTCGTGCACAACACTGTTAAAATAGAGCTTTTTAGTAGTAACCGCTGGGAATCCATCCGCCAAATCATACCGAACCTGCCGCCCAAACACGCTTTTTGTGCCCGTGCCAGTGCGGTCGGTTTTGGTCACGCCGTTATCTTTAATATCTTGCAGCAGAGCCAAGTATTGTCGCATAATCCCCCTATTACTTTTAGTATAGCAAAAAGCACAACCGACATGAGTTGTGCTTTTTACGTACGGCTATCGATGTATTAGTTGCCGATGTTTTCTACCTTGATAGAAGGACCCATTGTTGTCGTGACAGCAGTGGTTTTTACGTACGCACTCTTAAGGCTGCTTGGCTTTTGTGCGTTCAAGCTATCAACAAATGTTTGCGCATTTTCAGCAAGCTTGGCAGCACCAAAGCTTACTTTACCGATTGAAAGGTGCACGATTCCTTGCTTGTCAACACGGTATTCAACCTTACCAGCCTTTGCTTCAGACACCGCTTTTACTACGTCGGCAGCAACAGTACCAGCCTTCGGGTTTGGCATCAAACCGCGTGGGCCAAGCAAACGTGCGTATTTACCAAGTTTTGGCATGTATTGTGGAGTTGCCACAAGTACGTCAAAGTTAAGCTCTTCTTTGTCGAGCTGCTTGGTGAATTCTTCGTCGCCTACAATGTCAGCGCCAGCTTTCTTGGCCGCTGCGTGTTCAGATTCTGGTGCGAATACTGCCACGCGAACGTCTTTACCGGTTCCGTTTGGAAGGCTCACCGTTGCGCGGATGTTTTGGTCGGCTTGGCGCGGGTCAACGCCAAGGCGAACGTGCATTTCTACGCTTGAATCGAATGAAGTTGCTGATGTTTCGGCAGCAAGTTTCATTGCATCTTCAAGGCTGTAAAGCGTATCTTTTTCGATCTTCTTAGCAGCGTCTTGGTATTTTTTGCTGCGTCGTTCAAGCTTCGGGCGAGTAACAGGCTTCGGGCCTTTTTTCTTCGCTTCTTCTGCTTCTGGGTCTGCTGGAGAAGTATCGCCAGCTTCTTTTTTGGCTTCTTTTTCAGCCTTTTCTTCTGCTTCAGCGAGTGCTTTTGCGCTGCGCTTACCGGCTTTTGCGGTGGCTGCTTCTTTCACTTCGTGATTTTCAGCTTGTGCAATCGCTGCTTCGATTTCAGCAATAGTATTTTTCTCGGTAACTTCGAGATGTAGTTCTTTAGCTTGTGCAAGCAAATCTGCTTTCTTCGCCATAGAATAACTCCTTTCGTGGTGCATGCGGCGTTTAGCCTCCCACGTCTACATTAATAATACTCCTTATTATAGCAGTTTTGGAGTGTCAGAGCAAACAGCAGTAAAGGCAGCTAACGTAAACGCTGAATTCGGCCGTACGATGTGATGGTCGCAACGCCAAGCATAAGGACTGCAGTGCTAATGCAAGTAATTTTTTGTTTCATTTTTTGTGGTGATTTTTGTTTATTTTTAATCTGTTATGGTACTTATTGTAACAGATACATAAGCAATTTCAAGCGTAAAAAGGCTTGACACGTATTTTTGTATGACATACTATAGAGCTTGTGTTTTTTGAAAAGCACAACCCAAAAAGACGAGACGCCCACGTTCTTGCTTTCTATCATACCAAGAATAGGCGGGTTCTAAAAGGAGGAAGACAATGAGATTTAATGTAAAATTAACAGCGGCTGCAGCAGCGGTTGGCGTGATGACGCTTCTTGGCGGTGCTTCTGCGAGCGCTGCGGATCAAGCGACCGTTACTATCAATCAAGGTGACACGCTTGAGGCGGTTGCATCAGCACATGACACCACTTATGTACGAGTATTTAATGCAAACCCACAAATCACTCACCCAGATGTAGTGAATGCAGGAGAGACGGTTCGTATTCCATCTGCGGATGAAGAATTACCAGACCGCTTTGGCGAAATGCAAGCACAAGCTGCGGCGGTGCAAGTGCAATACACCGCACCGGTTGCTTATACGGAGCAGCAACAGGCACCCGCACCACAGCCAGTAGCAGCAGCACCTGCAGCTGCGGACGGCAGTGCTTGGGATGCAATTGCACAATGTGAAAGTGGTGGCAACTGGGCGATCGATACTGGCAATGGCTACAGCGGCGGTTTGCAGTTCGCGCCAGGTACATGGACCGGCCACGGTGGCGGTGAATACGCGGCTTCAGCGTCAGGCGCAACTCGTGAACAGCAAATTGCTGTTGCAGAAAGCGTTCTTGCAAGCCAAGGCTGGGGTGCATGGCCAAGCTGTTCAGCACAAGCTGGCTTGCGATAATCATATCGTAAACAAAACTATCGACGAGAGTCTTATATGCAAAAAGACTCTCGTCTTTTTTATAGTGATAATTTTTACTAATAAAAACCGCCCTAGTACATAGAGCGGTTTTTGTGAATTGCGTCGGTTTATTCAACCACTTCGACGCCCATTGAACGGGCTGTACCAGCGATTGTCTTAATGCGACCTTCTTCGTCGATTGCGTTGAGCTGATCTTTCTTCATCTCTGCAATTTCTGCAAGTTGCGCGCGAGTGATCTTGCCAACTTTTTCTGAGTGTGGCTTACCACTTCCCTTTTTGATACCAATCTTTTCACGGATTGCATCGTCAACTGGTTGGCCAAGGCTCTTCCAGTCGAATGAGCGGTCGTCGTAAATCTTCATGTGAACGATGACGTCTTTGCCCATCATATCCTTTGTCGCTTCGTTGAACGGGTTGATGAAATCCATCATGTTCAAACCGCGCTGACCAAGGGTTGAACCAACTGGAGGACCTGCAGTCGCACGACCAGCTGGAATACGTAGCTTCAGGCTACCTACAACTTGTTTTGCCATAATTATTATATTCCTTCTTTTTACTCTAGTAGTACCAGAGTGCGTAACAGTCTGTATTATACTAAAAAACTCGGGCGTATGCAAACGTAAGCTTAGCTTGCTATACTAACTATAATGATACGTAGCACACAACCAACATCGCGTGTTCGTCGCTTACAGCGAATTGGCACTAATTACCTTGGCGGGCTTGGCTATTATGCACTGTTGTTTGGCTGGGCGCTGATGTTGCTTCTTTTTTTGCTACGGATTTCACAATTTGTGATGCAAGACGGTTACGTCATCGAGGTATTACCTGACGTCGCCACGAACCACTCTACTGTGTCACCTGAAGCTAGCGTGTCGTGGGGATTGCTGCTTACAATCCCTCTGATTGCGGCATTATTTGCGGTTGTCGTGGCGGTTCCGTATATACTTGGACGCTACGCAAGCCGATTGTCGCGGCGGTGCATACGGCTACTCTTACTGGCACACACAAAAACATCTCTGCTAAAGGTGAAAATTGGTGGAGCGGTGCTGTTATTTATCCTCACAACTATTGGCGTCTTTGGGTTTTATCAAGAAGTCGGTGCAAATATCGCAAGCTATCTTATTTATGCATGTGCGGTGGTGGCGGTTGTTTTCTTTGCGTTGCAACACGTGCTTTCGTGGATGTGTAACTTTTCTTTCGACGAAACATTTTAAAACCGCCCCATAGAAGGAGCGGTTTTGTCTGCAGAAGGTAAAACCGCAGTTTATACTTTGGTGACTTGCAGCGCGTCAAGTTCAACTGGTGTATCGCGACCAAACATGCTCACCATCACCTTTACTTTGCCCTTGATCTCGTCAATTTCAGAAACGGTACCATCAAAGCCTTTGAACGGCCCATCGATGATTGAAATCACTTCGCCTTCGCTCAAATCGATGTTGTGCTTTGGCTCTTCCACACCCATACGCTTTTTGATTTTCTTGATTTCTGCATCAGAAACAGGCGTTGGTTCGGTGCCGCTGCCAACAAAACCGGTTACGCCTGGAGTGTTTCGTACGATGTACCAGGTTTCTTCGGTGAGCTTCATTTCTACCAGGCAGTAACCCTGGAAGATCTTGCGGTCAGCCACTTTGCGTTGGCCGTTCTTAATTTCGATTTGCTTTTCCTTTGGAACAAGTACGTCAAAAATTTTGTCGGCCATGTCGACAGCGTTAATACGCTGGCGAATGCTGTCTGCTACTTTGTCTTCGTAGCCGCTGTATGTATGAATTGCGTACCATTGTCGGGTTGAATCGTATCGTTTTCGTGCCATTATTGTAACTCCTTATTGAATGATTAGGTCGAATAGATATTTAAATACTGCGTCAACAAGTAGCACGAGCACTACAAAAAACGCGGTGAACACCAACACTGCGAGCGTAAGGCTCCAGGTTGCTTTACGGTTTGGCCAGCGTACCTGCTTCAGCTCAATCCAGGCACCTTTAAAGTAGCCAACCTTCTTTTGTTGGTCGGCGGTTTTGTTTGAAGCTGCTGCCTTTTTTGTACGCTTGGTAGGTTTCTTCTCCGCCTTTGGTGTGGCCGAGCTTGCCGCAACATTTTTTTCAGGTGCTGCGCTGACAGTTTTTGGTGCGTTTTTGACGCTTGTTTTTGCGGTTTTCTTTTTCTTTGTAGACGGCGCTGTATCCGCACTGACTACGCGGGTTCGAACTGTTGCTGTCTTTTTTTTCTTACCTTCTGCCACAAGATTTCTCCCAAATTAAATAGTCTGCTTTGTTGCAGACTGTCAATAGAAAGTATATCGCCCTCTCGAACAGATGTCAAGCTGTGCTACAATAGAGCTTATGATTATATGGGCAATCGCAGCAGCAAACGGTATTTCGCTGGCGCTGTCTGGTGTAACGCTGTACCGACTATCGTGCTCGATTCGGCGGTTTCATCAGCGCAAAAAGCTTAGCCCGGCCGGCATGCTATATGATTTGCCGAGCGTAACCGTCTGTATCCCCGCGCGCAACGAGCGCCATGTTATGACGCAATGTCTCGAGAATGTGCTTTCAAGCAATTATCCAAAAATGGAAGTACTGGTGTGTGATGATAGTTCAATGGATGGCACTTCAAACTTAATCCGTTCGTTCGCGCGTGATGGTGTGCGGTTTGTTGAAGGCTCGCCGTTGCAAGATGACTGGCTTGGTAAAAACAATGCGTTGTCGGATTTATTACAAGAAGCAAGTGGTACCTACGTGCTTTTTATGGACGTTGATACGTTAATTAAGCCGGACACGATTGGCCAATTGGTTGCTTATGCGCAAAGTGCGCAACTGGGGATGGTGTCGGTGCTGCCGCTGCGGCGTGATGTGTTGCGAGCGAGCGTAATTGTGGCACCTTTACGGTATTTTTGGCGCTTAGTGCGGCATTCATCGCAGCACCCAATTGCTGCCAGTAACTTATGGATGATTGATCGTAAACGCTTCAAGCACGAGCTCGGCGACTTTACGCAATTTAAAGATGATCCAGAGCCAGAAGTTGCTATCGCCACACATTTTGCCGCACTCCATGCTTACCGTTTTTTGATTAGTTTCGACCTGCTTGGCGTGTCGTACGAAAAAAAGCTTTCATCGCAAATTGAAACAGCTGTGCGTTTACGCTTTCCGTCACTTGGCTACTCGTTTCGTAAAACTGCGTTTGCGGTATTTGGCCTGTTCACTGTATTGATGGCGCCCGTGTTTGCGCTTCTTAGCGGCGTTGGCGTAGTGATGGCACTTGGTCTGCTCGTGATGGTGACGTGCTATATGAGCTACGCACTATATCTGAGCGTCGTATGGTCGCGCGGTGCCGTTATTGGCGCGTTGTTATACCCGTTTATTTTGCTGTTAGATATGTGGCTTCTGCTAGTGAGCGCCACTCGCTACACACTTCATACAGTCACGTGGAAAGGGCGTAATATCTCGCGCTTCCCTCTTCATCGCCGATAGTTTAAGGCTATTTTTTCTTTTTGACGAGTGGAAGTGAAAGGCTAAATTCCGAGCCGTGGTCTAAACGACTTTTAAGTGAAATGGTCGTGTCAATTTTGCGCGCCAACTTGCTTGAAACATACAAACCAAGCCCAGTTCCGCGACTTTCGCGAGTGCGATAATCTTCACTGCGATAAAACTTCTCGAAAATCTTTTTTTGATCTGTTTTACTAATACCGATACCGGTATCCTTTACGGCAATTTCTGCCGCAGCGCCGACTTTCTTTGCCATCAATGTTACGCTTCCTTCTTTGGTGTATTTAATGGCATTTGTGATAAGGTTTTGTAGCAGCTCCATCAAGTACAAACGGCTTACGCGTACAGCGCCAATTTGCGGCTCTACCTCAAGATTGAACGACAGTCCAACCTCGGTGGCTTGCTGTGAATATTCTGCATATAGCGAATCGCATAAATCATTTATATCAATATCTTCAGGCGAATCAGCCACGCCGCGCTCTGCTCGAGATAACGTGCTAAGGTCGTTAACCATCTTTGCTAAAAAGATAATTTGCTCGTGAGCTGCTTTGAGTGCTGGCTGGATGCGCTCAGGTGTGGCAAGATCTTTATCGTACAGCGTTTTGACGTTATCAAGTGTCCCTTCGGCGATAGTGAGCGGCGTACGAAGTTCGTGACTTACGACGCTAATAAATTCATCACGCTCTTCGTCGAGATTTTTTTGTTTGGTGACATCACGCAACAACACCAGAAAGCCTTTTTCCATGTTCAGATGCGCTGTCTTTTTGTCGTTCCCTGCACGAATAGGTGTAATGGTTACTTCAAGCCGGATGACATCGTCGGCGTAATGATAAAACAAATCGTCGCGCATAATTGCGTGACTATCGCGTTTCATGGTGTCAAAAATGTCAACGACAGTGCCATTTTCGTCTTTCACTGTAAGAATTTCTTCGATGTGGCGGCCATTAAGAGTGTCATTCGTGTCAAGAATATTCAACGCTGCAGCATTGTACGTACGAATAATCCCCTTACCATCAACGCTCAACACACCCTGGCTGAGGTTGTTCATAAGAGTGGTAATGCGGTAGCGTTCGGTCTCTGCTTCAAGCCGGCTTTGTTCAAGCACTTCTTGGCGGACGCGCTGTGTTTTTATAATAATAATCAAAATAATGGCAATAAAGACGGATCCGCCAACAAACGTGACGGTACTCGCAACACTTGGAATGCCAAGAAGAATAGTTCGGTAAATGTCGATAACAGAAAAGGTGGTCATTAAAATGCCACTGTACGTTAGGCCGCGTAAGCCAAGAATGCGGTATGAATCAAATAGCATTAACACAAAACACGGAGTTAGCGGTGAAGCAAATCCGTACGTAGCAAATACCATAGTGAGCGCCATAAACTGTAAGCCATAGGTGCGCACGTAACGCATGGCATTCTTTTTGACTGGCGCAAGCGTGTTGTAGATAGTAATAGCAAGAAGCGGCAGTACCAGCGGTAGGAAAAGATAGTCACTGATGTATTTTACTTGTGTAACAGTGCCAAAGTAGACAATAAAGCCCTGGTTGATAATCAACAATACAAAAAACAGGTTTGCGATCCGCATCCATGTGTCAGTGCGCCTTACTCGTTCCCTTACGTTGTTTTTAGATTTGCCCATCGTTATGTTCAGTATACGCCAAAGCGCAAGCTTTTTAAATAGTTGGGCTATGTGTTTTCATGATTTTGACGTGTGCTTTGTAGTCAGGGTCGGCCATGGCAACCAGCTGCCAGAATTGCTTGCTGTGGTTGAGCTCTTTAGTGTGACATAGTTCGTGTACGAGTACGTATTCAATTAGTTCGTAGGGTAGTTTCATAAGAGCAATATTAAGGCTGATGGTGCCGCTGCTACTACAGCTCCCCCACCTTGTACTGGCGTGCGAGAGACGTACTTTTTTGTACGTGTAGCCGTATTCGCTTGCAATCATTGCTAAGCGTTGCGGCAAGTAATTCTTCGCCTCTTTTCGAAGCGCCTTAATTACCTCTTCACGAACGAGTTGCTGTACGGCTGGAGCGGTTTCTTCAAGGCGCAAGGGAATCGTAATAACGATAACGTTTTTTTGACGTTTACTACCAAGTTGTGTGCCGCGAGTAAACAAAAGTGAATGTGTTTTGCCCACTGCATCACCGTGCTGATACATGGAGGTTGAGGAATTTTCCGCAAGTAATGTGCGAATTGACTCGCGGGAAGAATGAACAAGCTGGCGCAGCAGACGCTTTGGTGCAAATGGCGGCATGGTAGCGCGCAGCTGTCCGTTGACGTGCAAACCAATTTTTATGTGGCGTGCAGTTTTAATGCGGTGAATGGTAATTTCACCAAATTCTTCATCGACAAGTGTCTGTACAGCCATATTACGACTGGGTGATTGTTATACTGCCGGCCTTTCGCTGTTTGCGTTCTGGGATGTGGAGTTGGCTTTCGCTTTGCTGCTCTGAACGAGCTTCTGCCAAGCGCTTCAAGACAATTTTTGCTTGCGATGCGTAAGTGTGTTTACCACTAATCACGACAGCTTTTTCGGCTTCATTTGGTGCGGTAAATTTGTGTGTTAGCTGCTCGTAGCGCTCAAGTGGAATAAGAATATTGTTATGACCACGCACGCCTTTAACAGCGCGTTGCTTTGCCGTAGTGGCTTCGGTTTGTACCCAAATAAACATTGGTTCGTAGCCGGCTTCGCGTGCACGTTTTGCGAGCGCTATACGTGTCGCGCGCGCTTCTAACCCGCCCTCATACAAAAACGTTTTGCCGGTTTTAAGCATTTCGCTCAACATAATGTCGGTTAAAGCATCAACAGTTTTTTGCTCGGTTGTATCATAGGTTGGCCGTGGGGTCATAGTGTGACGGATAGCTTCAGTGTGAACAAACGGTGCTGCAAACGTTTCAGAAAATTTTTCAGCAAAGTACGTTTTACCTGCACCTGGCGTGCCGACCAAAAACAAGACCCTCGGAATGGTAAGACTAAGTGATTTCATACCTTTAGTATATCAGACCACACTTCCCTGGCAAGAGACCTATAATTGACAAAAAATGCATTTTACAGTATAATCAACAATATGACCTAGGCGATCTTTGCCAGTTGGTTGTACCTCGACAAGTAGAGTTCGCTTTTCTACCCGAAGGAGTGAGTGCTATGTATCACGCAATTGTGTTCGACGAAGAACTGGGATGCTGCGTCTCGAAAGGGCTGCACATTCCAGGACCCGACTGGGCCAAGGAAGTGCTGGAATGCTACGGTGAAGAAAACTTCACCTACACGTTCGCCGCGCCTGACGAGCCGGCTGAAAGCTACCACTCGGTGCGCGAGTGCATGGAAGATGAAGTGCAGCGTGCCACTGCGGCATTCCTACTGCTCAAGAGCGGTGACGAATCCGTTATCGACACGACGACTGGTGAGCCGTACGACACCGGCTATCTCGTTGCACATCTGCAGCGCACCGCAAAGGGCTACCAGCTGCCCGCCCTGCGTTCGTAAACCTCGGTATATGGCAGGCGTACTCTACTTGTCATATATCTTTTGCACTAACCCGCTTGGCGGGATTTTTTTATTCCTCATAGGCTACATTGACTAGTAAGTAAAAATCTGCTATAATGGACAGTTGGATATGTGACACTACATACCGCACCTCGACAAGTAGTTTACTCTTTTTAGGAGCCACTTATATGTATCACCTTCTGATTCGCACGCCGAACGGCTGGGAGTCTCTTGGACTGCAGAATGACATCCGTGTCTACAATGACCATGTGATGTACTTCGGCGAACGTCACGTTCTCAGGATTGAACGGAGCGACCGTTCGATGCCCGGCACCTACCGCAACGTCGGCCTCGCTATGGATGCTGACCTTGAGGTTATTCGCTGGGCGCAGAATGCGCTTGATTCGCAAGACCCCATTACCAAGGATGGTCACGGCAAACACCGTTCCATCGAGGATCTGATCCAGAACGCTAGTTCTTTGCGTAACGAGTTCAGTCTCGCCTAATCGCCCCTGTACGGCATCACTGTACTGCGCGGCGAGTTAAACTACTTGTCGTGTATTACACTGTTATGACGCACCCAGTATAGGGTGCTTTTCTATAAAAACATCCTCTCGTGTTGGAGAGGATGTTTTTTATTTCTTGCAAACGATTTAGATGGTTGTGTCGTCTTTTTCGGTGTGCTTTGGCAGACCGAAAAACGCAATTACCGCTGCCATGAAGATAAGTCCGCCAGCAACGAGTGCGGCATGCGTTAGTCCACCCATGAAGGCCTCCATTGCTTTATCGGCAACTTGGCCAGCTGCCGGACCGAGCTTTTCGGCAACTTCAAGCGCTACAGCGAGTGAACTTTCAAGCCCTTCACGGATTTGCTCTGGGAAGTGGCTGACCGTATCAGCAATTTGATCAGCATACGTTGCGCTTAAAATAGCACCAAGCACTGCAACACCCAGCGCGCCACCAAGCTCACGAGTCGTGTCGTTCATGGCTGAACCCATACCAGAGCGGTTACGTGGCACACTCGCCATCAAGATGTTTGTACCTGGCGTCATCGCAAAGGTAATACCAAGCATCATCACGAGCATGGTGCCAAAAGTATGCCAGTACGTCATGTCTTTTGTCCAGGTGGTCATCAGTAAAAATCCAACCGAGGCAACCAACAAACCGAGCGATACCGTGAGCCGTGCACCAATTATCTTTACGACGCTTGGTACTAATGGCGAAATAAACATCATCGGAAGCATAAGAGGAATAATGCGGAGCGATGATTCAAGCGGCGAGTAGCCCATTACAAGCTGCATGAGTTGACTCATCGAGAAGAATACGCCACTCATCGCTAAGAACACTAGTGTCAGCGTAAGGCTTGAAATGGCAAATCCACGGTTTTTAAACAGTTTCATGTCGAGCATCGGGTGATCGTTTTTAAGCTCCCAGAACACAAATCCAATCAATGCTGCGATGCCGCCAATTAAGCTTGTAGCGATGATTGGGTCAGTAACACCTTCTGATGGTGCTTCGGTAATGCCGTAGACAATGCCAAAGATTGCCACCGAAGAGAGCAGTCCACCAAACCAATCAATTGGTGTTTTCTTTTCATCTTGAGATTCGTGCGCAAGTAGGTGGTTCGCAAGCAAGCTGAGCACTGCGATCGCACCACTAAAGTAAAAGAGCGAATGCCACGTAAAGTGTTCCAGTAAAATACCACTTATAATCGAGCCGAACATCATACCAACACCGGCCACAGCCCCCCAAATCGCTACAGCGCGAGCACGTTCCTTTGACGGGAATGTATTGTTAATGATCGACAGCGTAGTTGGCATAACAAATGCACCACCAATTCCCATGACAGCGCGGGCAATAATGAGCTCTGTACCGGTTTGTGCGAGGAATCCTGCATATAATGAACCGGCCGTAAAAACACCCAGCCCAATCTGCATGGTGATTTTTCGCCCGTAACGATCCCCTATTGCACCAGCGATAAACAGTAAACTTGCAAAAATAAGTGTGTACATGTTGACCACCCATGTCAGCTCAAGTTGCGACAAGGTTAAGTCTTTTGCCATCATCGGTAGCGCCATATTAAGGCTGCCGTTTGCAAGCATTACCCCAAGGAGCGTGACACAGAGTGCTCCTAAGATCCACCAACGGTGAGCGTATGCTTTTGGATCGATCCCCTCAAGGTCGGTCGTTGTGCAGGCTGCGTCTGTTTGCGGCGTTGTTTTTTTCTTTGCCATACTCCACTTTCTTCTATTAATGAATGACGTAACAACGTCATGTGTGGCTCAAAGCCATATCAACTAACCTATTATAAGGAGAAATAATGTCCACGTCAATCGTGCTTCTACGGCCTTGGTGAAGCTACTGAGCGACTATTGCAAAATTATTATAGTATGATTAAATTAACCATCTTATTGACAAAATACAAAACTTATGGTAACATGTAAGCATAAGTAATGGAGCAATTGTAAAAGAGGTCACCACCACTATGAAAACCATGGAACGAATCACCCCATCATCACCTGCCGAAGAAGTAACTTCGGTTGAAGCAACGCCACGTGATAAGTATGCACGTTATGCAGATAGCATCTTGAGCGAAAGCGGACGCAAGCTTAGTAAACGCCGACACAAGCGCTTTGTTAATGAAATTGAACACACGCTTTCAAACGATGATGATCGAGAAGTAAAAATCGCTGCTCTTTCAGAGGTGATTGATCATACTTGCGCCCCAGTTCACAAGCGGATTGGTGCGTTTGTGAATACAAAAGTACTTGGTTTGTATGACCGCGCTACTACTGCTCCAGGAAACGCCGCACGTAAATATCGTGAACGCATGGATAACCTGCGTTCAGATAAAGAGACTGATACTCGCCGAACTCGTACTAAAAAGTGGCTTGGTCGTATGGCAACTCGCAGCGCAGTAGCGGGTGCAGCAGTGACGGCAACCGCTGGCGTGGCGGCAACGGCGCTCTTTACAAAAGACTATGCAACGACGCACAGTGTTGCCGAATCTTTCTCGAACACTGCAAATACGATCGGTAATGTTTATAGCTTTGGCGGAAACGGTAGCGGTGGTAATTCATACTTACACGACTTAGCAAAGCGGACGGGCCTCAGTAATGGTCGTGGTGATACATTGATTACCTCTGGTCGTGGTGATATCGAAATGGGCGGTGTAGTACCCGGTCAGCAAACACCAGCCAACGAATCGAACGCAAATATGGCAAATCGTGCCGCTGAAGCGGTAGCGCAAAATGGCGATGGCTCTGATGTGTTCATCGGACACTCACAAGGAACGATGGCGATTGCCGAATACTTCCAGGATAACGAACTTGCCCCAGACGACAAGGTTGTGATGATTGGTGGCCCATACACCCCTGGCCAACGATTGAGCGAAAATGACCTCTTTAAGATGATCAAACCAATGGCTGAAACTGCCGGTGTTGAGCTTGACCAAGAAATGCCGGGTGGCGATAACGTGCTCTACGTTATGAACCGTAACGACTTAGTCGGCCTTTCAACAAATGGTAAAAACAACCCTGGTGATATTTTGAACCGCATCGTCGGAACGGTTGCCGGTGACGGTCACAATTACAGCGCCGCTGACATTGACGGCACAACAGCACATAAAGACGTTGTTAACGAAGACGGATCGATCACTCGTATCATTCTTAATAGCGACTACGTTGCAACCAACGGCACGCCAATCGAAAGTGGTATTGGTGAAGGATTGGCTAAAAATAACATTCCTGTGACTGCCGAGCAAGATGATTTCTATGAATCAATTCGTGGTGAAGAAGATGGCCGTTGGGATATGCAAGAAGTTGCCGACACAGGCTCTGTCCTTGCAGAACAATCAATGCCAGGAAGTGGCCAAGTTGTGCATGACACTCTTAGCGCACCAGAAGCACAAGTGGTCGCTGACACGTATATGGGTACACAAGAACAGTTCTTCTCTGAAGCCGCACAAGTGGTTGAAAGTAACCCAGTCGTACAAGACGCACAAACGCAGGTCGCTGAAGTGTGGACAGATGTGGCGCAATCGGTTCCGCCTGAAGTGGTTGACCAAGGTATTCAAATGGCACAAGATTTTGCTAACAATACCCCGGCCGCACCATACATTCCAGAAATTCCAGCAGTACCATTTATCCCTGAAGTGCCAGCTGCACCAGCAATGCCAGACCTCTCTGTTGCAATTAACAACTTCCAAATTCCAAAATTTTAAGACGGCGTGAGGAATATAAAAAAGATCTCATTTACGAGATCTTTTTTATATGGCAGGAGTAGAGGGATTCGAACCCCCGACACCAGGTTTTGGAGACCTGTGCTCTAGCCAACTGAGCTATACTCCTTCGTCCGCCTTCAACTATAGCAAGCCAGGGGCGAATTGTAAACGGTACTACGCCTGCTGGCAGCTTTCTGCTACAATAAGCATATGCATACAGTTATCGTAGGGGGCGGTTTTGCCGGCGTAAAAGCAGCGCTAGAGTTGGCAAAACGTAAAACAGGAAAAGTCACACTTATATCAAACAAGCCGTATTTTTTGTATCATGCGGCGCTTTATGCCACGGTGACGGGTTCGAGCCCGCACGAAACGGTTATTTCGCTGGAAGATATTTTTTCTGAATACCATAGTGTCGATGTAGTTGAAGATACGATCGTATCACTTGACCCTGCGCGCAATATGGTTGTCGGAAAAGCCACCTCGTATGCGTATGATACGCTTGTGCTCGCGATTGGTTCTGAAACGAGCTACCTTAACATTCCTGGTATGAAAAACCGCAGCTACGGTATGAAGACGCTTGAAGAAATTTCAGCGTTCCATAAACACTTAAAAACAGAGATGATTAAAGATCATCATCTTGATAAAAATTACGTGATTGTTGGCGGCGGTCCAACGGGCGTAGAGCTTGCGGGCGTAATTGCGCCCTATATTGCGCGCATCGCCAAAGAGCATATGGTGCACAAAACCAAAGTGCACGTTACTTTAGTAGAAGCAAGTGATCGGCTCCTCCCTACCCTTTCGGCAACGGCGAGTCGTAAAGCGCAGCAGCGCCTTGAAGCACTTGGCGTAAAGGTGTTGGTGGATACAAAAGTTCGCTCATTTAACAAAACACACATTACGCTTGATGATAAAAAAATTCCCACAAAGACCGTAGTTTGGACAGCCGGTGCGAAAAATAATACCTTCTTTGAAGAACATCCAGAATACTTTCAGCTGGCAAAAAACAGGCGCGTTGTCGTGAATCCGTATCTTGAGGCATATCGTGATATTTATGTGCTAGGCGACAATGCCAACGTCAAAGGGAGCGGCACGGCACCAGCTGCGCTTGCGATGGGGGCATTTTTGGCGGATCATCTTATTCGAAAGTCGCGCAATGCTCCACTTAAGGCGTATCGGCCAAAAAAACCAGCCGTTATGGTGCCAATTGGCGAAAAATGGGCATACGCAGAGCGCTGGGGAATTTACATGGATGGCTACCTTGGGCACGTGGCACGTCGTCGGTTTGAACTAAATGCCTATCGCCAGATTTTGCCAGAGGTACAGGCACAAGCTGCGTGGAATGCTCACAATAGTAAAAACTAGTTAGCATAAGGGTTGTAAAAAACGCTAGCGTTTCTTATAATGAAAGCAAACGCTAAATAAAAAGGAGCGGGATACGTTTAAAGGAAAACGTACAAAGGGGTTATGAATATTTTAATGCTCGGGTGGGAGTTGCCGCCGCATAATAGTGGTGGCCTGGGGGTAGCTTGCTATCACCTTGCAAAAGCGCTGTCGGTACAGGGGTCGTCTATTGACTTTGTTGTCCCCTACGACGCTGAGCATCCCGATATTGATTTCATGAAGATTCACCCTGTGGCGCCAATTACACCATTAGAGCGCAACGGTTTAGGTGCGTATGACAGCGAATCTGTTCGCACTGGTAAGTTGTCTGAAGCTGATGCAAGCGACTTGCAAGACATGCGCGGCGTGCAAAAACGCTATGTGCAGTTTATTGAAGATTTTGTTGAGAAGAACGATGTCGATGTCATTCATGCGCATGATTGGCTCACGATGGAAGCTGGTGTTCGCGCCAAAGAGCTCACCGATGCTCCGTTGGTAGTGCACGTCCACGCCACTGAATTTGACCGTTCCGGCGAACTAGGCGGCAACCCTATCGTGCACGAAATCGAGCAGCAAGCCTTGCTTATGGCAGACAAGATTATCGCCGTAAGCAATATTACCAAAGCAATCATCGTGCAAAACTACGGCATTCCGGCAGACCGCATCGAAGTGGTATATAACGCGATTGATACAAAGTCGTTTGATGCGAGTTATTTGTATGATTTTTCAACCTATAGTTATCTTGAATCTCTTAAAGAAGAGGGCTACACAGTTGTTGCGACGGTAACGCGTTTCACGGTTCAAAAAGGTTTAGCACACTTAATGCACGCCGCAAAAAGTGTGTGTGATAATTACGAAAAGATTGTCTTCTTGTTTGCGGGTGACGGCGAGCAGCGCGATGAACTGATTGAGATTGCAGCGCGGCTTGGCATTAGCGATCGCGTGTTTTTTACAGGCTTTATTCGCGGGAAATTGTGGCGTGACGCGTATAGCGTTGCGGATATTTTTGTGATGAGCTCGGTGAGCGAGCCGTTTGGTCTAACCGCCCTCGAAGCAGCACATCACGACTGCGCACTCATTATTAGCAAACAATCTGGTGTAGGCGAAGTGCTCGATAGTATCTTCCGCTTTGATTTTTGGGATACGCAGTTATTGGCAGACCAAATCCTTGGTTTGGCGACGTCTCCTGCCCTACTCCATCAAATGAAAGCCAATATCAAAAACGAATATGCGCGTATTTCGTGGGATGATGTGGCTGGCTACTGTACAACCATTTACAAAACCACTCGCCAAAGGGTTCTTGCATGAGTAAAGCGATCGTTCTTTATCTGCATGTGCATCAGCCACACCGCTTAAAGCAGTACACTATTTTTAATGCGGCGCGTGATCATCAGTATTTTAATGATGAAAGCGATACCGATCTTAATAACCGCCGTGTGTTTGAGCGAGTGGCCGAAAGGTCATACCGCCCAATGAACGCGCTGCTTGAACAGTTGCTAAAGCAGCATGATAATTTTAAGCTCTCCCTCAGTATTACCGGGACATTTATGGAGCAGGCTGAACAATTTGCGCCAGATGTGCTCGAGAGCTTCAAGCGTCTGGTTGCTACTGGTAAGGTGGAGATTTTAGCAGAAACATATCATCATTCGCTTGCGTTCTTCTATAGCCAGGCTGAATTTGAGCGTCAAGTCAACCTGCATCGTGAAAAGATTTTCAAAACGTTTGGTGTGGTGCCGTCGGTTTTCCGTAATACCGAACTTGCCTATAATGACGAGCTTGCCGCGTGGGCAGAGCGTCGTGGTTACAAAGGTATTGTGGCTGAAGGTTGGGATCCTGTGCTTGACTGGCGCAGTCCAAACCATGTCTACAAAGCTGCTGGCACCGATCACTTAGCACTGCTGTTAAAGAATTACCGTTTAAGCGACGATCTTGCGTTCCGTTTTGGTAATCAATCATGGGCAGAGTGGCCACTCACAGCCCATAAATTTGCACAATGGGCTAATCATAACTCGCCAGGTAGTCGTGTTGTGAATTTGTTTATGGACTACGAAACCTTTGGAGAGCACCAATGGGCAGACACTGGTATCTTTAATTTCTTTGATCACTTTGTGGGGAAATGGCTGCAAACGCCAGATAACACTTTTCAAACGGTATCTGAAGCAATTAAACAAAATCCTATTGAAGGCGAAATTAGCATGCCACAGACCGTTACTTGGGCTGATACAGAACGAGATCTAAGTGCGTGGAATGGCAACCACTTGCAGCAGGAGGCGCTTCGTTATGTGTACGCGCTTGAGGACGACATCTTGCATACGGGCGATAAACGATTGGCGGCTGATTGGCGCGACCTCTTAAGTTCAGATCATACCTACTACATGGCGACAAAATGGAGCGCCGCCGACGGCAGCGTGCACAGTTACTTTAGTCCGTATGATTCACCGTACGACGCTTTCCTCTCTTACATTAACGCGATTCGCGACCTCCGTTGGCGCGTAATGCAGTACAGGAAAGGATTATAGCGCGAATGATGTATCCTATCGTCCTGGGCAACGGTGAGCTACACGTCAACATCAACCAACACGGGCAAGTCGATGACTTTCACTTTCCGCATACCGGGTTGCATAATCATATGTCTGGGCGCGACACACAACACCACATTGGTGTGTGGGTTGATGGCACGATAAGCTGGTTAACACATAATGCAGCCGACTGGAGTATTACTTCAAGCTATCCGTATCGTGCGCTGATCGGCGCCACGAAAGTGGTTAATAAAAAGCTTGGTATTTTGCTTGAGTTTAGTGATGCAGTTGATGGCGAGCAGCCGCTGTTTTTGCGTAACATTCATGTGGTAAATATGCGCGATACGCCTCGTGAGGTTCGCCTTTTTATGCACCAAGCCTTCACGATGGATGATTTGCAAACTGGTGCAGATACGATTACCTATATGCCGAGTGAACGGGCACTGCTACACTATCGAGGGAACCGTGCTTTTATGATTGGTGGCCAGGCGGAAGGCGCGCCAAGCTTTGACCAATACAGCGTCGGTCTATTTGGTGCGCCAGGGCAAGAAGGCACCTTCCGCGATGCTGATGATGGTGAGCTGAGTATGAACCAATCGGCAGTCGGAAAAGTTGATAGCACGGTGCGGTTCTCACTCTCAATTCCGGCTCACGATTCCCGACATGTGCAGTATTGGATTGCTGCAGGCAATACGCACAATGAAGCGAAAAAAGTACATCACATTGCCCAAGAACAAGGCGTGCATTCACGTGTGCAACGCACGTTAAAATGGTGGCACGAATGGATTCATCCAGTTTCACCTGTGGTTGAGCGTATCGATGAAGATTTTCAGCACAGCTTTATCAAAAGTCTCCTTTATATCAAGTCACATATTGATGCAAATGGCGCAATTGTTAGTGCAGCGAGTGGAGACGACGGCCAGGCGTACTGTCGACCGTACGAAGCCGCGATTAGTTTATGGCCGTTGATTCGCCTTGGCTATCAGCAAGAACCACGCCAATTCTTTGCATTTTGCCAAGATATACTTGCAACGGGCGGCTCGCTCTGCGCGATCATGCAGGCAGATGGCGCGCCAGGTCCACGAACAACATCTGGTGTTGATCTGAATGAAGCAGCGATAGTTTTGTTCATGTTCTCGCAGTTTCAGCAGGCACATCCGCAATCAACAGTGTTGGCTGATTTTTACGATTCGCTCGTGAAGCCACTGGCTCGTACACTGGTTGCTGCTATTGATGCGCACACGGCGTTGCCAAAGGCTGCGACTCCATTGTGGGGCGACGAAGAAGTTGTTTCGACCCACACAACAGCGGTCGTCTATGCTGCACTACAGGCGGGGTCGGAACTTGCCGAAGCGGCAAATGATGCCGATGGCGCCGTTGCGTGGCGACTTGCTGCGGTTGATATGCATACGGCGGCACAAAAAGCGCTCTATAATACCGACGTAAAAACCATACAGTCTCACATGAATGACACGACAACTATCGACACTGCTGGTGTATTCGGCTCATTTATGTTTGGCCTATTTGGCGCTGAGGGTGTAGAGGTAACCGCATCAGTTGATGCGGTGGCGCAAAAAGCCGCTGCGCAGCACACACTTGGTGTACAACAACAATATCCATCGCGTAACCAGTCGTATTCAACAGTCGCGACGTTGTGGCTCGCGCAATACTATGTTGAAAAAGGCATGGCCGATCGTGCAAAAGATATTCTGACATGGGTGCAGATGGCGGCGTCTGCAACCGATATGCTCCCTGTGTCTATCGACGAAAGTGACACAACTTCAAAGCAACCGCTTTCACTGTGGGCGCATGCCGAGTATGTTTCAACGTTACTTGATATGATTGCGCAACCAAAGGACGAGTAGCATGTCGATTTTATCGCAATTTAACCCATCGGCGTTGGCCAAAAAGCAGTTATCGCGCGCCTTCAAAGAATATTCACGCGCGGCAAAAGCAGCTTATTTGGGAGAAATTTCTGCTCATTCGGTGAATCAACATTTGGTGCGTGGCTTTACAACAAGTAACACTCACAAAGATACAAATCATTCTGTCGGACAATTTTTGCACCATGATTATATTATGCTTTCGCGCGAAGATGGCAAACAACGTTATATTATTACGGAGGTCGATCTCCACGCGCTTCATCCGTATGATCATTTTTTTATCTTGCCAAACGATCTTACTGAGGCTTTATTTACCGAAGTATTAAAGCGCCATGTTCACCATCGCCACACGCCGTTTTCGCCTGATGACGGCTACCTGCCTGCTTTTAAGCAGCGCTATTCTATTTTTACACGGCCAGAGCATTTTACGCAGTCACTTCGCTACGTTACGCCAGAGGTGGCAAAGTGTATTGCTGAGGTAAAGCAATCGTATTTATTTGAAGTGCACGACACAAGCTTGTTTGTATATGACTACTCAAATCAGCCGGTTACCGAAAAGACATTGGCTATGCAGATGCGATTTGCCTGCACTATCGCTACACTGCTTGAGACGCAAAATCGCAAATAAAAACACCCCCATCCGGAGGTGTTTTTGTAAGATTTAGCCCTTGCGCTTCTTTACTTCGTTTCGACCAAGGTTCTTCTTGGTTTCGGTGTAGGTAGCGTGCTTTTTAGCAATCGGGTCATACTTTTTTAATACAAGCTTGTCGGGTGTATTTTGCGTATTCTTTACCGTGTAGTACGTACGGTGGTTAGAAAGGTCGCTTACCAATCCGACGAGCTTTCGCTTTGTACTCTTCTTTGCCATTATCTTTCCTTCTTAGTGTCTCTTGACTTTCAGTGGTTTATTATAGCAAAAATTACGGGCGCTCGCAAGTGCTTTCGCTACAAGTGTTAGCGGAAGTTTACAAACTGTAACGGCACATCGATATCGAGCTCGCGTGCGGTGCTCATCACGGCCTGGAGCTCATCTTTGCTGGCGCTCGTAACACGAAGTTCTTCACCTTGAATCTGCGGTTTAGCTTTTTTATGCGTATCGCGAATGGCTTTAGCGATTTTTTTGGCGTTTTCTTGACTGAGGCCTTTTTTGAACGGCACCTCTTTGCTGGCTTTCAGGTTTGATTCCACAACTTCGTTTTCAAGATCAAGCACCTTACTGCTCACCTCGCGTGCGGCTAGTTTTTTGCGCACAATATCAAGCACGGCATCAACCTGCCATTCGTTGCTGCCAACTACCTTAATACCCTCTTTGTCTTTCAGCCATTCAATGCCAGCGGGTGTACCCTTAAAGTCGTAGCGGCTAGCGATTTCCTTCTCGGCTTGCTGAAATACATTATTCATTTCTGCTTTGTCGTAATCTGATACGATATCGAAACTAAAGTTTGCCATGTAAATCTCCTTTTGGGTAGTATAGCAGTTAAGTGTTGTCGAGTAAAAATTGCATTGAATAATGCTTTGTTGTCGATATAAACTGGCGTAAAAAGCATATCAATGGTACACTAAATAAGATCAGAGGTATAAAACATATACCCTTGTGCCAGGTAGAAATTCTCTTAATGCGTACAAAAGGTCGATCTGACAGATAGATAATTAAGGAGATTCCAAAAAAAATGGCACAAAATCTTTTCGTAACGAGCCTTGCATACGCAAGTGCAGACGACAGCGTAAAAGCATTTTTCGAGCAAATTGGCGAAGTAAAGTCTGCCCGTGTAATTACCGACCGCGAAACCGGTCGTTCACGTGGCTTTGCGTTTGTTGAATTTGCCGATGAGGCAAACAACCAAAAAGCAATCGACCAACTTGATGGTCAAGAGCTTGATGGTCGCGCGATCAAAGTCGTATTGGCGAAACCAAAAGAAGACCGCCCACAACGTGGGGGTGACAACAACAGCTTCCGTCGACGTAGCTGGTAGTTCGCTCAAAGACACAAAATCACCTCACCTCGTGGGGTGATTTTCTTATATAGAAAACCGCTCTTTTTAGAGCGGCTAATGATCTCATGGAGCGATATTTCACTTTTGCTCCAGAATGGACAAAATTGCGATTTGGTCGCCCTCACGGGCGGCCTTTTGCGTAGCGGCGCACAGCGCCAGCCACCGAAAAAGCCGCCCTTTCGGGCGACCTTTCCGTAAAAATCCGAACTTGGAGCCACCTTCGAGACTTGAACTCGAGACCCCTTCCTTACCATGGAAGTGCTCTACCACTGAGCTAAGGCGGCCTACTGTATCCACGCTATTATAGCAGTATCGGGCTGATATTACTATACTTACCCAGAGCGATGACACACCCCTGGCGTAGTTAACTGATTGTTCGCTACTTTTGCCGTACTTAACGGCCTGGCGGGCGCGCTCTTTATATAGGGCACTCTTCTCCTTTTGACAAGGAAACGACTACTCCTTTGGTGCTGATTTCTTCTTGGTGGTGCGAGCTGTTGCAGGAGCAATCTTTTCCGCGACTTGGTCTGTTCCAATCTTCAGCAAAATAAATGACTGAAGCAGCGCCCATGCAACGGCGTTAATAAAGAACATTGCAATGGCAAGAATTGCTACAAACAGGATTTTTTGCCCTAGATCATAGTTAATGAGGCCAATAATACCAGCGGCAAGTACCAAAACGACGGCTGCTACGATGTAGGTATGTTGTAGCTTTTCGCGCGCATCTGTTGTGGTGCTCCATTCGGTGAGTGCGTTTTTAATCACAGTAATCATATTTTGTATTATAGCACTGTTTTATGGTTAAGTCAATATGGGCAACTTTGTATAGATGGGTCAGAAAAGTTGTTGCCTTTTACTCTTCTGATTGGTATAATAAATATCGTGTTACGCCGCTTTAGCTCAGCTGGTTAGAGCAACTGTTTTGTAAACAGTAGGTCCACGGTTCGAATCCGTGAAGCGGCTCCACATTTATGAATCCATTTGCTGGAATCGTGTAGTGGCAATCACAGGAGACTGTAAATCTCCCGCCGTATGGCTTCGTAGGTTCGAGTCCTACTTCCAGCACCAGAGTTAGCGCCCCTACTTTAGAGGGGCTTTAACTTTTTTATATGCCGGTATCAATACAAAAACGCCGCGTTTACATGACGCGGCGAGGTTGCTTCTTTGGTTTAGCGACTGGCGCTGGCTTGGCTGGGCGCGGGGCAAGCATGGCGGCAACTTCTTCGCGTAGGTGTTCTGCTTTGTCGGCTTGTCCGGCTATTTCGTAGGCGTCCGCTAGAATACGCAGCACTTGTGGTGTTTTTTCAAGACTCACGGCGTGTTCAAGTGATTCAAGCATTTTCTTGTGGCGACCGAGTTTTTCTTGCACTTTTGCGTACGCAATGTGACGAGATGCTACCTCTGGCCCCATTTCAATGGCCTGTTTAAAGGCGAGTTCGGCTTTTGCAAGCTTGCCTGTCTCAAGATAAATGAGACCAACGTTATGCAAGCTGCTGGCGCTCAGCTCAAGACTCTGAGCAATTTCAAAGCACGAAATTGCGTCATCATACGCCTGTTGTTTAGCGTACAGGATGCCAAGACGATTGTAGGCAGTAGCGTTGCGCTCATCAACGCGCAAAATCGTAAGAAGCGCTTTCTCGGCCCGGAGGTATTTTTGGTCTTTGAGAGACTCTTGAGCAATCTGCCACAGCTTATCAAGCTTATCAGCAAACTTAAGCGTCGATTCTGACGCCACCTCTGTGATGGTTTGGCGATGAAACACCACAATCCCACCAATAATAACGAGTACTAATAACCCAAACATTATTTATATTATAGCACAGTTTTTAATAGCCATAGCCGAACATTACCGTTTTTTCGTATAGCGGTATCAGCTTCAAGTAGCGCTTTTATCTGGCGTTGCGTTGTTGCAGAATACCGACGGCGTAGCAGTGTATCGCCAAAAATAAGCGTTGCACGCAGAAGTTCCAAGGCCTTTTCTCGGGAATCTTTTACGCTTGCAATGGTGGTAATGCGCTGATATTTTTTTGCACCCAAAAAAGTTTTAGCAGCTTCAAACAAGGCGACTTGTTGATTAAAATAGGTTTCATCGGTTGCCAAGCGGTTCATTTCTGCCTGGTTGCCTGCTGCCATGAACATAATGCGCGCCTTTTTTTCGCGAGGAATGTCGACGGCGGTTGCGGGCGTAGCGTTTACTCGTTGGCAACGCGATAGAATTGTTATCGATAACTGTTCTGGCGACGGTGTTACAAGTATAAAATGCAGTTGATCGCGTGGTTCTTCAAGCAGCTTCAAAAGCGCATTTTGCGCCTCAATACGCAGCTTCGCAGCATCGGCAATAATAACAATAGTGCGAGTGTTCTTTTTGCTGGTACGAACAAGCTCGCGGAGTTCGCGAATGTCGTCGACGAAAACACCAACCGTCGTGCCGTTTTCTTTTTTATGCTCGATCAGTTCAATGATGTGGTCGTTTTTTCGGGTAGCGAAAGAACGGCCAATCTCTAACATATCTTGGCCGTGCTCGGTAGTGACAATCAAAGATTGCGGGGGCTCATTCACGCTACCTGCTCCGCAAATTGCGTAGGAGCGGGCGCTTCAAACACCTTGCGAACACCGCCTGGCAACGTAAGCTCAAGCCGGCTTGCATGAAGGTACATTCGATCAGCTGCTTCAGTGCCATAAACTTTATCTCCCACAATTGGCACGCCGATGTGTTGTGTATGAACGCGTAACTGGTGTGTACGACCTGTTTTTGGGCGTAAGCGTAGCAAACTGTGCGAGTCATTTGCCTGTAGTACCGTATAAGCAGTTTGAGCTGACTTGCCTTTTATACCCGGGCGGAACGTGCTTGGTGCAGAAGGGTTGCGCTCAATTGGCACATCAATCAAGGCTTCGTCTTGCGCAGGACGACCGCTCACGGCAGCCGTGTATTCTTTTTTAACGGTACGGTTGGTAAATTGGCGCTGTACCATCGAAGCGGTCTCGTCATCTTTTACCATTAGCAATACACCGCTGGTGTCGCGATCAAGTCGATGTACGATGCCCGGACGGTTCGTGTCAGCCTTGTAGTGTGTTTTTGGTTTGATAATATCTGCTGCCGTAAATTCTTCGGCAATAGCGCCCTTTGCGTGCGTTAACATACCAGCCGGCTTGTTAATCACCAACACATGCTCATCTTCGTAGATAACCTCGTATGGCAGCGCTTCTTGTGTCGCGTCAACTTCTTCAAGCATGATTGTATCGGTAGGATGTACAAGGCGTTTTGGGCTTGTTTCGACAGTGCCATTTACGAGCACTTCTCCGCGTTTAATGAGTTTTTGGTACGTACTACGCGATTTTTCGCCAAGCCGTTCGACTATCGCAACATCGAGGCGTGTGCCGCTAGCTTTTGTATCTACAAGTAAGTACCATTCTTTACCGCGCCACGGCATTGCGTAGGTTAAAAAGCCCTCGCCGTTTGGATTTTCGACGAGCTGATATTCGTGCGGAATACCTGGTTCGACCACCTGTTCCATAATGTAAGGCACGTCATCTTCAGCGGCGCTATCAATCAAAATAGCATACTTCTTTTTGCCATAGCTAAAGCGAATTAACACGTTTTTTTCGTGCGGCTTTGATTTCTCGATACGTTCAATGCTACGTGGTGTTGTTAGGTCGTCAGCAAGGTTATATAGTCGCAAAAATGCAAGGATGTCGGATGAATCGTATTTCATTATCGGCGCAATCCTACAGCTTTTTGCACACGAAGCAATGTTTCGTTGGCGGTTTTGGCCATTTTGGCTTCAGAATCTTGTAGTTTAGCGAGCAATTCTTCATCAGAAATGGCGTTATAACGTGCTTGAAAGTCAGTCAAAAAACGCTCAACTTCGTCGGCTACGGCCTTTTTGAAGTCGCCATAGCGTTCAGTGCCAACCCATTGTTCGTTGACTTCTTCTTGTGGTGTGCCAGAAAGTAGACTCAGTATTTGTAGCAAGCTGGTAATGCCCGGCTGCGTCTGCCAATTAAAGTTAATGAACCCAACATTATCAGTGGTGGCGCTCATGATTTTCTTGCGCGCTTTTGCCGGATTGTCATTTAAACTAATCTTCGACTTCTCTTCTGGCGAACTCTTACTCATCTTCTTTTCTGGGTGCGTGAGGCTACGAATACGCAGGCCATTATCGCGCTGAATAAACTTGGTTTGTTCAGTAGTGGCGTGTGGCACGGTAAATATTTCGCCAAATTTATTATTGATACGCGTCGCAATATCGCGAGTGATTTCTAAGTGCTGGAACTGATCCTCGCCCACTGGCACGTACGCTGCGTTATAAAGCAAAATATCTGCCGCCATCAACACTGGATAGTTCATTAAACCTATCGTCACGCTGGCAGAATGTTCGGCCGATTTATCTTTAAACTGCGTCATGCGCTGCATTTCACCCACATAGGTAAAGCAGTCCAAAATCCAGGTCAGTTCGCTGTGCGCTGGAATGTAGCTTTGGCGGTACAAAAACGTATCCGGGTCATTCAAATCAAGCCCAGCCGCTACAAAATATTTTAAGTTGTGTAAAGTTTTTTCGTAGAGTGAACCGTGATCGATTGGCGTCGTAAAGCTATGCAAATCCGGCACAAACATGTTGATTTGGTACTGGCCGGAGTATTTTTTTTGCATGTCGACCATCGGCACAAATGCACCCAAAAAATTCCCGAGGGTTGGCTCTTCGTTGGCGCGAACGCCCGTTAAGATTACTTGTTTTGTCATATACCTCTATTATACTACATCTGGTGCATGGTTGCGTCGACCGCTTGCAGAATCGGCTTTATGTATGATTTTCGCACCTCGTGCCCGGCAATGATTGATTTTACACTAATGTGATCACACTTTTTCGCTAGTCGCTTAAAATTCTTCCCGACCACGAACGGATCAAGCGTGCCGTAAATAATGCGCACAGGAACTTGCAGAGCTTGAATATCTTTATAGGTGGTCTGATCCATAATGCTTGCACGCAGCGCCACAACATATGGGTTGATGGTGTCGTCGGTAATACGAAACGTATCAGACACCACTACCCTACCAGCGATTTTTTGCGATAGACCAATGTAAAATTGTGGGCGTGTGAGGATATCATTGCCGACAACATTATATACTTTGCGCAGTACTTGCTCGGTGCTCGCCTTCATGCCGGCAAGGTCGTCAATGGAACGATAGATTGGTGGCGAGCACAAAATAAGGCCGCGGACAAGTAGCGGATACCGCTTGGCGATTTCGGTGGCAATAAGTGACCCCATCGAGTGCCCAATAATAATCACGCGCGTGGAAAGCCGCATTTTTAATAACGTTGCCGCCACAGAACGCGCCTGGATGCGGACGTTATATGATGCGGTAGTCGGTTTTGGTGAAGCGCCAAATCCTAACAAGTCAATGGCAATAACGCGGGCGTCGTCTGGCAACATATCTTTGACAGCGTTCCAACCAGCAGCAGAATTCCCAATTCCATGCAACATAACGATAGTAGTGCGTGGTTTTTTCACACGACGATCAACCGGGGCTTTTAAAAACCTCGGCACGTCTAAATGATCAAACCGCGTGCGAATTTTCTCCATCTTACTATTATATAATACTGTTCTACATAATGAAAAACCCGCTCGTAACACATGTACGAGCGGGATGAACCCTGTATGGTGCCAGCTTTCGAGCTTGCTACTGCCTCCAGTTAGGATCAAGCCAAATGTCACACACAAAATACGATTGCGTACGCGGACTGTCCACCTTGGGGATGGCAAACCCAAGATTGAGGCTTTCGCCAACGGCAATCTCTCGATTGACGTAGTTGTGGTGGTGTCGCATGCCGTACTCATTAATGAACGTATCGCCGTTGCGAGAAATAACAAGCACTCGGCTAACGGTGCCAAACGTTCTTTTTGAGCGGGCCAACCGCACGAACGTGATGACGTCGTTGCTCGTTTTGATGGAGACAGGCTCACCAATCGGCATCTGGCCGAGGTCGAGCTTCTGCTTGAATGTGGACATGGTGACTCATTTCCTCAAGGGCGAAAAAGCACCTTGATTGGCTGAGGTACGATTTACTCCGTTCTCTTTGGAGTAAACTACCACCATTATACTACTAATACTATAAAAAGTCAATGGACGATATATTTAGTACGGCTATGAAAAACCCGCCTTCAAACGTTGTTTATCTATATACTATAGAGACATTGTTTGTTGGCGGGTTGTTCCCGTACGATCTTAGCGCCACGGAAGGCGCACTCCTTTGGCGAGGCCATCCCAAGCTGGGTCGAGTTCGATACCGGTGATAGCGTCCGACTCATAAGCGACGACATTGTTGTCATCGTACACACGAAATGAACGATCGAGCGTGATCCACCGAGAGACGGTAGCGCACTGCAGGTCGACATCTGCGTCAGCTAACGATGAACTGTTGGTTGTAACGCGGACAGCGCAGATCATGTTCCCCTTTTTTCCAACGCGCGCATTGTACTGCGTCGGAGTAAGCGTATACATGACACCTCCCTTCGTCTGGATGATCACCGACCGCTCAACCTGCATACGGTCAAGATCGAAGGTGTCGCCGACAACGGGGATGGGCTGCGTCTTTTCGGAAGACTTTTCCTTAGCCATTATAGCTCCTTTCAAGCATGTGGCTTGATCGTAGGGACGTCCTATCTTTATAGGTAAGATAGGCTGCAATCATTATACGATAAAACTATATAAACGTCAATTTTGTGCTAACAAAAATATACCCCGCACATTGCAGGGTATATTTGCTGGTTGTAAAACGCCTTAACGCTTTGAGAACTGTTCGCGCTTACGTGCAGAGCGAAGACCGTATTTCTTACGCTCTTTCTCACGTGGGTCACGCTTCAGCATGTCGGCCTTCTTGAGTGTCGAACGAAGATCGCCGTGCTCAGCAGTAATTGCCTTTGCGATAGCGAGCTTGATTGCGTCAACTTGGCCGCTCAAACCGCCACCAGTAACACGAATCGTAATGTCGTACTCTTTTTGCTTGCCTACAACGGCAAGTGGGTCGGTTACTTCAGCGAGGAGCGTCGTGTTACCTGAAAGGTATTCACCGGCTGGCTTATCGTTGATTGTAACGTTGCCTTTACCTTTGTACAGACGAGCGCGCGCTGTAGCGCTTTTTCGTCGGCCGAGGCCGTAAAAGTATTTTGCTTCCGCCATACTACTTTACCTCAACTTTCTTTGGTGTTTGCGCTGTGTGCGTGTGGTCGCTTCCGGCAAATACACGGAGGCGCTTCATGCGTTCAGCTTGGAGCTTGTTCTTTGGAAGCATACCCTTTACCGCATTTTCGATAATACGTTCTGGGAATTTTTCGCGAACTTCTTCAAGACGAGCATCTTTGATACCGCCAGGGAATCCTGTGTGTCGGTAATAGATTTTCTTGAGCTCCTTGTCGCCAGTTACCACAGTATCTTTTGCGTTGATTACTACAACGTAGTCGCCGCTGTCGATGTGTGGAGTGTAGGTTGGCTTTCCTTTGCCAATGAGCAAGTTTGCGATGATTGTTGAAAGGCGACCAAGTGGCAATTCACTTGCGTCAATCAATAGCCAATCGCGGTTTACGTCGCTGGCTTTTTGTGAAAACGTTTTTGGATTCATTAGTTAGCCTCCTTTGGAACGGCTTTGAGTTCATCAACAAACTCAATTGTCGCCATCTGAGCACCGTCACCTACACGCAAACGCGTACGTTCAACCCGAACGTGACCGCTATTACGCTTGGTAAGTTGTGGTGCGATTTCGTCAACCAGTTTGAAGGCAGCTGCCTGTGTGCCAAGTTTTGAAATCACGATTCGGCGGCTGGCCAAATCACCCTTTTTCGCTTTAGTAATGAGCTTTTCAATGTAACGCACCAATTCCTTGGCCTTTGGCAACGTGGTTTCGATCTTGCCGTGTTCGACAAGGCTCGTTGCCAGACCCTTCATGAGTGCGCGGCGTTGGTCGCGCTCACGACCGAACTTACGCCCTTTGTATCCATGTCGGTGCATATTACAGTTCTAACTCCGCTAGTTTATCTTTTACTTCATCAAGTGCTTTTGAGCCGAAGCCTTTTAGCTCACGAAGATCTTGCTCCGTAAGTGTTACCAAATCTTGCACAGTGCGGATCTCGTTGTTTACCAACGCATTCGCTGTACGTGCCGTAAGGTTAAGGTCTTCGATTGGGGTGTTGAGCTCGTTGTCTTCTTCGGCGTCTTCTTGGCCAAGTGCAGGTGCCGCTTCGACAGTTGTGCTGCCAGCAAGCGCAGTGTACTGGTTTACCAAGATAGCTGCTGCTTCTTCAAACGCTTCACGTGGAGTCAATGAACCGTCAGTTTCAACGATAACGTCGAGACGTTCAAGGTTGGTGTCTTGTCCAACACGAGTTGGTTCAACCTTGTAACGTACACGAAGCACTGGGCTAAACACAGCATCAAGCGCAATGTGGTCGCTGTGAAGACGTGTGTCGCTCGCTTCATCGATAGTGCGGTAGCCGCGGCCAGAATCAACCACGATATCCATCACTACTTGCGTCTTAGGGTCATCAATCGTACAAATCACTTGTTCCGGATTGATGATTTCAACGTCCGCTGTCGTCTTGATGTCAGCTGCAGTCACTTCACCTGCACCCTTCTTTTCAAGACGAAGCTCAACAGGCTCGTCAGTATGGGCTTTTACCAACACATTTTTAAGGTTAAGGCTGATGTCAACAACATCTTCTTTTACCCCTTCAACAGTGGTAAATTCGTGCGTTGCGCCTTCAATTTTGAATGATACAATCGCTGCACCTTCAATACTTGAGAGCAAAACACGACGCAAGCTGTTACCGAGGGTGTTGCCATACCCAGCGTGGAGTGGCTCAATCGCAAATGCTGCGCTTGTCGCTGAAATATCTTCAACGCTCGCCAATGCCGGGTTGTGAATAACTTTTGTCATACTATAGCTCCTTACCCTTATCGTGAGTAGTACTCAACGATTAGCTGTTCATTAATTTCTGCTTCGGCTTCTTCGCGTTTTGGATTGCCTGTGATAGAAATACTAAATTTCTTTGCATCAGACTTCATCCAGCTCAGTGGGCCTTGGCTTGAGTTCTTTACGACGTCATCGATTTGCGTAAAGTACCCACTCTTGGTGCTTTTTGGGCGAACCACGATTTCATCACCAGCCTTCAGGCGGATTGATGGAATATCAACGCGGCGTCCATTGAGCATAAAGTGTCCGTGTGACACGAGTTGGCGCGCAGCACGACGGCTGGTTGCAAACCCTGCGCGGTACACAGCGTTATCAAGGCGACGTTCAAGCAGTTGCAAGAGGTTTTCACCTGCGAGGCCTTCTTTTCGTGTTGCTTCCTTCATGAGGCGTGCAAATTGCTTTTCCATCAAGCCGTATGCTCGACGAACTTTTTGCTTTTCACGAAGTTGTGTCAGGTACAAGCTTGGCTTGCCTTGACGACCATGAGCGTGCTCACCTGGAATACCAGATTTACGAGCCATGATTTTATGTGCTTTCGGGTGAAGCGCGTAGCCTTCGCGGCGACTTTGCTTCACAATTGGAGAAGTATCTCGTGCCATATCCTAGCCCCTCCTTGCTCGTTTAGGACGAACGCCACCGTGCGGTACGCCTGTCACATCTTTAATACTGTCGACGGTAATCTCAAGACCGCTCATTGCGCGAATTGCCGCATCACGTCCAAGGCCAATACCTTTGACGAATACATCAACACTTGCCATGCCATGAAGGCTCTTCACTGCTTCAGCAGCTTTCTCGGCAGCAATCTGTGCAGCGTAAGCAGTGCCCTTTTTGCTTCCACGGAAGCCACATGCACCAGCGCTGGCTGCAGCCAAGACGTTTCCTTTTTTATCAGTAAACGTAATGATCGTGTTGTTAAATGTTGATTGAATATGCAACTGACCAGCAGGAACTGATCGACGCTGTTTCTTACGTGCTGTCGTTTTTTCAGCCATTGTCTCTCATCCTTTCCTTTAGGTCTTACTTGTTGCTTTAGGTTGTGAGCCGCCTACTGCGACTGCTCGACCCTTACGAGTTCGTGCATTCGTACGGGTACGTTGACCGCGCGTTGGCAATCCTGCCTTGTGACGTAAGCCACGGTACGCATTCACTTCCTTCAAACGCTTAATGTTATTTGTTACCAAGCGCTGAAGATCGCCTTCGGTCGTGTAATCATTGTCGATGATTTCGCGAATCTTCTGTTCTTCAGCCTCGGTGAGATCTTTCACCCGAGTGGTCGGCTCTACTTTTGCCGCCGCAAGGATGTCTCGTGCAAACTTCGGACCAACACCATAAATATAGGTGAGAGCCACGTGCACTTGCTTTTCAGAAGGTATTACTACCCCAGAAATTCGAGCCATGCTTAACCCTGCCTTTGCTTATTCTTAGGTTTTTTCTTGTTGATGACGCGCAGTCGGCCTTTACGCCGTACTAACTGGTCATCGGGACTAATTTTCTTTACACTCGCACGAACTTTCATGAGCGAAATTAAACTCCCTTGGGACAAACCCAGTTACATTGTTATTATTTTGCGGCCGTGTGTGACGGACGCTCGTCTCTTAGGCGGAAACGGATTCTTCCCTGTGTAAGATCGTACGGGGTCATCTCCACTTCCACCTTATCCCCCGGCACTAGGCGAATGTAATGCTTACGCATTTTTCCGCTAATGTGGGCGATAATTGTATGGCCATTCTCAAGTTCCACCTTAAATTTAGTGCCAGGCAGTGCTTCGACTACCTTGCCAACCATTTTGATTACTTCCTTTTGACTCGCCATAAATTACAAATATAGATTATACATGAGTTTTTGCTGTAAGTAAAGTGGTTCCATTAGTTTTCTGTCACCAAAGCTGCTCGAACAATCACTCGTTGGTCGTAGGTTTGCTGTGCAGGCACCCAATTACCGGTGCAGCTAATAATATTTAAGCCTTGTGTACTTTGGTCAATCGACTGCGAAAGTTCGTTCATACCGCCATTGTTAAGCTCCTCAACTGGAACAATCTCAACGCTTTCTGTTCGATACGTAAAACGTTCCCCGTCACCACGCTCTATCACAATCTCGCTTCCCTCATTAAGATGCGGGAGTTGCTTAAACACGCCGTCTTGGGTTGGGCCGCCATTATGGCCATCCATTAGCAACGCGCCCGAACCGTCACCCGGTAAGGCGCTTTCTTGGTACCAACCGGTATCAAAAATATTTGACGGTGTGTCAAGCTCGCCGTTATCGGCAACACCCATTGCAAAAACACGCGAATTGGTAACGCCTAGATCAGCAATTGAAAGAAATCGAGGATACGATGAAGGGACATTGTGCTCATCTTTTGCTTCTGGCGAAACAGGCGTTTCGTCTACATCCTGCTGCGTGGCAGCAACTGGAAATGGTGCTGGCACATCACCTTTTGTGTAAAAGCGATACGCGTACCAGACGCCAAGTATAATAACGGCAATGAGAATCAGCCATAGTATCATGGCAGTGGTATTAAAACTATGTTTTTCTTGTATATGTAAACCCCGCGACATACCCTTTAGTATAACAAAAAGGCTTACGGTAATACAATATAAAACCCGCACAATGACATCAATACGATTGATAGCATTGTGCGAGGACAGAGGAGATGATCTCTGAACCTAGCATGATGTCACGCGTACACATTGACACGCAAGCGTGTGCCGCGACGCATGAATTCGTTAGACACTTCTGCACGGAGCAAACTTGTGATAGCACGCTTGACCGTAGCATCGACCGCCATCAACGGGTAGTCGCCACGCAGAAACGCATGGTAGCGCTTAGCCTGCTCATGCACCTTCTCGTCCACATGGACATGGGGATCTCGGAAGAATGTATCGAGCCGCCGAGAACGGTGGTCAAGATGAGTGTCGAAGAACGAGAACGCGGTGTTCTGGTACAGCCGTTGGCGCTGCCACGCCGTGAGGAGACGCAATTGAGATTCGACAAAATCAACGATCTCCATCGCGAGTTCCTCAATGATACCTTCTTGCACGGCAAATGTTTCGTTCATCTTATCGATGAACTGATTCGAGGCATTCATCATACTCTCCTCTGTCAGGTACGCCACTATTCGCTACAAACCATGGTGGTGAGCAGTGTGTGGTGCATATGTATAGTACAATAATATACTATTTTTTGCAAGGGTTTTATGCTGAAGATGTTGGATTATTTATAATCGTCGTACGTTACCATCAACGCGCGGCTATTGATTTGGCGCAATGCTTCAAGCCCTACCGATACCACAATCAAGAGTCCTGTACCACCAACAGCCAGGTTGGCGTTCTGAATTCCTGCGATATTATACAGCAGATATTCGATGGCGAACGGCATCACTGCAATTAGGCCAAGGACAATCGAACCAAACAAGATCAGACGATTTACCGTTCGGCTCAGATATTTTTCTGTCTGCACACCAGGTCGCACCCCTTCAATAAAACCACCTTGTTTTTGCAAGTTTTCAGCAATTTCGTTGCTGTTAAATACAATGCCTGTGTAGAAATACGTAAACAAAATCACCAGCAGGAAGTAGAACATTGGGTAGATGAATGCTTGCCACGTATCGCCTGTAAAGCTACCAGGGTCTGGCGCTTGGAACCAGTTGATAAGGTTGTCAGCTATTGCTTTATAAGCAGGGTTGTCGGTTGCCTTTAGAACTTGTCCGACAAAGGCAGGAAGGCTAAGGAACGCAACCGCAAAGATCACTGGGATCACACCTGCAGCGATCAACTTCACTGGCAATACACTTTTAATGCCGCTGTAGGCGCTGTTTCCCTGGACGCGTTTGGCATAATTTACTGTAATAACACGCTGCGCTTCGTTGATCTTCACGAGCACATAGAGCGTCAGCAAACTAATGCTGCCGAGCGCTAGCGCTACCCAGAACACCATCGGATTGACGGGAATTGTAAACCAGTCAAAGACAGCCAAACCACCGCCAGAAGTATCGAACAACGAACCAATCAGTGTTGAAAGTGTCGTTGGTAGCTGGCTAATAATGCCGGCAAAAATCAGTAAGCTAATACCATTACCGACACCTTGTTCGGTCATGAGCTCACCAAGCCACATCAAGAGAAGCGAGCCAGCAGTCATCGCAGTGACCGCTACAAACCATTCCATTAAAGTAGTTTCACCCATAGAGGTTGTGTTGCCCGCCAGTACTGTTTGACGAAGAATGTAGATGAAGGCAATCGACTGAATAATTGCAAGGGGTACGCTGATCATACGCGTCCATTGGTTGATCTTGCGTCGACCCGATTCGCCGTCTTTATGGAGTTCTTCAAGCTTTGGTACTGCTTTCGTAAGCAACTGCGTGATGATACTTGCCGTAATAAACGGACTCAATCCCACCAGTACAATAGAAAGCTGGCTAAGCGCGCCACCAGAAAGCAAGTTCATAAAGCCACCAAAGTCGCTTGCCGCCAAAAAGCTTGTGACGACATCTTTGAGCTGCGTTGGCTCTGCTAGTGGCACAGGAATGTGTGCGAGCAGGCGATAAACAATCACCAAGCCTAAGACAATCAACAGGCGTTTTTGCATGTCCTTGTTCTTAAACGATTTAAAAATAGTTTTCCAATTCATCCTTTACCCTCTCTATCTCTGTAGTCGGCTTTCTCATTTCGGCATGTCAGCCATATTCTGAACCATTATAGCATTGATGTACCTCAATAATCAAAGGTGGATACAAAAATCCCCGCAATTTCTTGCAGGGACGTTTGTAGATGCTGGTTTTGAAGGACTATTTGTCTTCTGCTTCGGCTTCTTTCGTTGATTTTGGCAACGGTGTTGCTACCTTTTCAAAGGTACCGCCAGCTTTTTTAATCGCTTCTTGTACGCTTTTTGAGGCAGCCTGCACCTTTACATCAAGTTTTGCCGTCAATTCACCGCGCATGATGATCTTTACCTTGTGAAATGGTGTTGCGATCATACCAGCTTCAAACAAGCTGAAGTTGTCGACAAGACCTTTCATTGCGTTAAGATTATCTGCGTAGACAACTTGCGCTGGAGCTTTCAAGCTCTTAAAACCACGATTCTTTGGAATTGCCTGTGCAAGTGGGCGTTGACCACCCTGGAACATTGCGTGCAATTTTTTACCAGTACGAGCTTTTTGCCCTTTTGTACCACGACCAGCCGTTTTACCACGACCAGCAGCAATACCACGACCAACACGAATCTTGCTTTTATTTGCGTTTACTTGGAGTTCGTTGTATTTCATTACTTAGTCTCCTTTTTCGCTGCCTTCTTTTCAGCACCGATCCACTGCTCACGTGGCACCATTGTCTTGAGCGCATCAATTGTTGCGTAGGCAATGTTTACCTTGTTGGTTGAACCGAGGCTCTTTGAAAGCATGTTACGGATACCCGTTACACCAATCACTTGACGAACAACACCACCAGCGATAATACCGGTACCAGGCGCAGCTGGCTTAATAAGCACTTGCGCACCACTCACCTTTACTTCGGCGTCGTGTGGAATTGTTTCGTTTGTAACAGGAACGGTGATGAGGTTTTTCTTGGCAACATCAGTTGCTTTTGAAATAGCAGTTTGTACGTCCTGGCCTTTTGAGACACCGACGCCAACCTTACCTTTATGGTTACCAACCACAACCAGCGCCTTAAAGCGGAAACGACGTCCACCTTTTACCACACGTGCCACGCGGTCGATGTTGATTACTACTTCTTCAAACTCTTTCGGCGCTTCATCACGCTGATTTCGTCGGTCATCGCGACGACCACCACGCTGGCGACGATCTTGGCGACCTCCCCGGCGAGGGGTAGTATTTGCAGCGTTCGCTGCTGCAGCAGGTTTTGCATCTGCCATACTAGAACTCCATTCCTTCTTTACGTGCAGCGTCTGCAAGCGCGCTCAAGCGGCCAGCATATTGGTGACCGTTGCGGTCAAACACTACTGCGTTAATTTTAGCTTTCTTTGCCTTTTTGGCGATATCTGTACCAACTTTGGCAGCTTGTTCGCTCATTGAGCCAGTTACTTTTGCACCAACCGTGGTGGCTGCAGCTACTGTTTTACCAGCGACGTCGTCGATAAGCTGTGCGCTCACGTGTTTGTTGCTGATAGTTACAGTCAAGCGCGGGCGCTCAGCCGTACCGCTTACCTTTGAACGAACGCGATTCTTGCGAAGGCTTTTGTTAAGAAGTTTTTTCTTCAAGTCGGCCATGATTACTTACCTGCCTTTCCTGCCTTGCGCAAAATTTGCTCACCAGCATATTTAATACCTTTACCCTTGTACGGTTCAGGCTTCTTTAGTGCGCGGATTTCCGCAGCTGCTTGACCAACTTGTTGTTTGTCGATGCCGCTAACGGTAATTTCCATCTTGTTTGTAGCGATCTGTACACCTTCAGGCGCTTTGTATTTCACTGGGTGTGAAAAACCAAGCTGCATTTCGAGGTCTGCGCCGCTCATTGCTACGCGGAACCCAACACCGTTTACTTCAAGCTTCTTTTCGAAGCCTTTCGTAACGCCTTCAACTGCGTTGTTCAATAGTGAACGCTGCAAGCCATGTTGTGCTTTCGCGATTCGTTCGTCATCCTTGCGGGTTACGATCATTTTGCCGTCTTCTTCAGCAACAGTCACGTCGCTCAGATGAGGTACAGTCAACTCGCCCTTTGGCCCTTTGACGGTAATCACTTCTGAATCAACCGTGATTGTCACACCGGACGGAATTGCTACTGGTAGTTTTCCGATTCGACTCATACTTACCTTTCGTTATGTGCGAGCGAACTGTTTGTTTTTGGCAGCTGACACAATCGATCCGATCGTGAGCGCAAAACCTCCCGGTTCCACTCGCGTGAGTTATTATCCATACAATATTAGCATTTTTTATGCTCAAACGCAAGCAATGCTAGCCGATTTATAGCAGGATATGCTCTAACGTCCAGCTAGTTTGCCTAATCAAGCGCATAATCGGCTGTTTCGTTGTAGGCGCCCTGTCGAGTAGCGTGTTCGAGACACATCTCCATACGGCCGCTCGTCATCTACAGTGAGTTGTGGCAACCGTTCCACTATTTTTGTTAAAAAGCTTGCTAGTTATTGACTTTTTATACTGGACATGCTACTATCTTTTGATCGACTCTCGACTATTCTTATTCGTTCAGGGCCGATAAGGCTCTTTGACATCAGATTGGAGATACGTATCATGGCAAGCTATGTACGGCCTCTTGCTGCAAGTGGACGCTTTCAGCATCGAATCGCGCTCGGAACGGGCTACACACTGTCCTACCTGACGTGTGCGGTTTTGCTGATTTGCGTTATGATGAGCGGCATTATCGCCGTCATGACTCTGCTTGTGTGGGAGCTTGATGCTTTTTTCAAGACACTCGCAGTTTTCATCATGTCAGTAACCTTGTTCTGTCTTTTTGCTGTAATTACTACTAAGCTTAAAGATAAGAAGACATACTGGCACGAGTATGTTCCGTATGGAACTGTCGTCAGCCATCACACAAGCAAGGGCGGCACCTACTATATGCCGACAATAGATTACTGGGTAACGGTCGAAGGCAACACTCGCTCTGGCGAGCGCCGCACTTACTCGTTCCTAGTTTCGGAAGAAACGTGGAGCAGTCCTGCCTACGCAGTCGGTTCGTCTCTCCGCACACCTGAAATGCCCCAGCCTTAGTAGGTTCTCCTACGCCGCCACCCCAAGAGCGTTCAATCTTGGGGATTACCCCGATACATGCATCTCGATGGATATATCAGTGTAGTCACCATTCTCTATTGACGAATAATATTTTCATACTATTGTATAAAGACGAAATGCGCGTCTGCCATTTCCGTACCTACGAGCCTGAGGAGACGAGCATGTCAACTCGTTACAAAGAAACCTGGACGGTCAGCTATGGTTCGTTGCGGATCATCTTTGATGATGCCAATCCAAGCCCAGACCTGATCGTGTTTACAATCGAGTACGACGACGTCGAGATGTTTGAGCATCTTGCCCCATTCAAGCTGTATATGAGTCCTGCAAAAAGCGAGAACTTACTCCACACGCAAGGCGTTCCGTTCTCGCGTGATGGTGAACTGCTACAAACAAGTAGCATCTACACCCACATCATGGATGATCTGTTCGATTACTTTCGTGACAATATCGTCGGAAGTATCATCTACGAGAGTGAGTGCGGCTTTATTCTGTACTTGAAGGAGCCCACTACCGAGAGACTGCCTACGCTTAAGCATAAACGTGTCGCACAGACAGAGACCGCCATGGTGGTCGCAAGTGCCGTGCTCGGCTCTCAATGGTGTAACACGAAAGCGGGTTAACCGCCTCTGTCGCAGGCTCATACATTATCCCCGTCCTTGCGGTGTTCTCACTGCAAAAGGAACGGGGATCTTTCTTTTGGCACGCATCGCTAGAGGTAGTGATTGACTTTATTATTTTTACGTTGTATTATATATTGACGAAGTATGCATCCGCTACTTCAGAACCTGCGAGTGTAAGGAGACCGTCATGTCTAGCCAAGAGATTGTGCTGCGACGAATTCCTGCGATTGTCGCGAAAACCACGCGACGCACAGCACCGTCTGCAAAGCCGGCAACCACCGACGTCTACAACTTGCTGACTGCGGCATCTGGGCGCCTGAGTGTCACCTTCCGTGAACTTCCCGTTCACACCATCGTCCTCTTCAGTATTGATGAAGGCATGCAGAAGGTTGGTACGAACGTGGAATACGAGCTGAGCGGCTCGATGCTTTACGCGGGCGGCTGTCCTGTCTTCGACCTCTCGAGTGCGCACTACCGAGCAGACTTCTTCAAGGTAATGCATACCTTGGCGACGAAGCTGCAGGGCGCGCTTGACGGCACCATCATCTACAGTGACAAGTACGGCTTTTCGCTGATGGTGCGTGAAGATATCACCACAGATGTGCATCTGCACAACACCATCGTGGACATCGTTCAGTATGCGCTTTTCGGCGCGTTCAAGTCACCACAACAGTTGCGCGTTACGCACGCGACACTCAAGTAAGCCGGCGTCTTTCATCGCACGGTTCATCACCCCGCACACATTGCTCTGGCAACACCGTGCGGGGTTCTTTCTACTCTAGTGAGAGCATGGTATAATATCTTGACTATGTATTTTGAGACGACCGGCATTTACGCCGTTAACCCAAAAGAACACTCGCTTGAAGAGCGGCTCGGCAAAGTGCGTCTAAAAAGCCCTACGATGGAGCACGAGAACATTAAAAACTTCTTCCCTATTGGAGGAACAGACCCGCACGACTTGGCGATTTTTGGCTATGCAATCGACAAACTAGGTGTAACTGCCTGCCAGGGTCTTCTTGTATTCACCTCTGACAGGGAAAACAGTCTTGTCGCACTTGATACTGTTATTGAAGAAAATCCCGTATTGCAAACCCCTACACTTGCAAAAAAGTTCAGCATGCTACGTGACGAAGAACTTGCGCAGTTAAATATCGATAGCCTTGTGGCAGCAGTGCGTAAACGGCATCCAAGCTATTTTCAGCATGATGCATAATTTTTAACGATAAGACTAACTATTATCATTGCTGCACCAATTTGCTCAAAATAAAAACTCGGCGCTTTTACCGAGTTTTTCTAAGCTACATCGTTCGATTGAACTGATCGTCTGGATGTTCGTCGTTCCATTTATTAATTTCAGTATCATTACACGGTTTGATGTCACGTTCGTAGCAGTATTTTAGCTCGAGAGTGTCAATTGCGCGTCGGATATCACTCTCACCTTGCAAACGTGCATGGTTATCATACAAGTGGTGCGCATAGATAAGCCAACCAATAACAGCAAACTGCAGTGCAAAAAGTACGATGATTATATATTTATTATAAAATATTTGTGTTTTCTTTGTCATGTAGGCAGTTTACCATGAAAGAGTTCCCCAAATCAACCCTACACACAAGGCTCGGTCTATGTAAAAATACTCAGAGCACACTCATCGTGCAGTATCTTACCATCGTCAAGCTAGATCGACCAATGCACACCGTCAACTCAGAATGAGGCACAAAACATGTCCTTCAAAAGCAAACGAGCAAGAACCCGCAGCGTAATAGCTACAGTTGCAGTAACAACCCTCTTAAGCTTCGGAGTAGTGGCATCCCCCGCAGCTAATGCGTACCCAAGTAACTGCACCTCAGGATTCAACGGCGGCTTCGGCACTGCCGTAGCTACCTGCCTGCGTGGCACCGGAGAGTTCCGCGTCGTAGCTGGATGCAAGAGCCCTTTGGGCTTTTACGAGACCAGATACGGAGAATGGAAGCCAGTTGGCCAAGGAGCCTCCACTGTCGGATGCTCTTTCGGCTACATCATGCAGTGGGCCGGCTTCAACGCCAGAGACTAGTAAGGCAAGGAGCGACAACAGGACATGGTAAGAACTAAGCCACATATTCATTATGCATATGTGGCTATTTTACTTGAGTATATACTTTTACACTAAAAAATACCTCCCCATAAAGGGGAGGTATTCTCTACCGGATAACTCGATTAGTACACCTTCAAAAGAAGTTCGCCACCAAGTTTTTGCTTTGTCGCTTCTTGCCCGGTAATTACACCTTTCGATGTTGATACCAATACAAGGCCGCGGCCGCTTTTAACTTTAGGGATTTCTGCTGATTTAACGTACATACGTCGGCCAGGCTTGCTCAAACGAGTAATCTCGTTGATAGTGCTGTTTTCACCTGGTTTGTTAATCGTTACCACCAAAATGTCGCGTGGTTTTGCGGCTTCTACCTTTACGTCAGTAAGGTATCCAGCTTTTTTCAGCTGTTCTGCCACCACTTTCTTCATTTTGCTTGATGGAACACGGATTTCCGTTTTGCCAACCATTTTTGCGTTACGGATGCGAGTAAGTAGGTCAGCGATTGGGTCTGTAGTTTGCATAGACATATCTTTTCTCCTTCCTACCAACTACTCTTTGTTACGCCTGGGATTTCACCCTTTGAGGCTTTTTCGCGGAAATTGATACGGTTCAAACCGAATCGGCGCATGTATGCATGTGGACGACCGTTCAAAACGTCACGGTTCTTCCAGCGTGCAGGGCTTGAGTTACGAGGAAGTTTTTGCAAACCTTCTTGATCACCCATTTCCTTTAGTTCAGCACGCTTTTCGGCATACTTTAGGATCATCTTCTTACGCTTTTCGTCGCGTGCGATCATTGATTTCTTAGCCATTAGCGTCGATCTCCTTCCTTCTCAAACGGTACACCGAATTTTTCAAGCAATGCTCGGCTGTGTGCTTTGTCTTCGTTGGCGATTACAAACGTAATTTGCAAGCCATGAAGATGCTGTGTTTCTTCGAACGAAAGCTCTGGGAAGATTGATTGCTCAACCACACCAATGTTATAGTTACCGCCCTTGTCGAAACCTTTTGCACCAGTACCGCGGAAGTCACGAATACGTGGCATCGCAACGTTGATGAAGCGATCCATAAATTCGTACATGCGCGCGTCACGCAAGGTAACGTTAATACCAACACGGTTCATGCCTGCACGGATTTTGAAACCAGCGATTGATTTCTTTGCCATGCGGTCAACCGGCGCTTGGCCAGTGATTTTATTAAGGGTGTTCTTGACCACTTCGTAGTGGCGCTTGTCATCCTTATTTTTACCGAGGCCTACGCTTACGACAATCTTCTCGAGTTTTGGTACTTGGTGTACGTTATCGAGCTTGAGTTCGGCTTGGAGTTCTTTACGAATAGTATCGTTATACAAAGCTTTCAAGCGAGGAGCATAGGCAGCTGTTTTGGTAGCTTTTGCCATTATTTAATCTCCTTATTCTTTAGTTGACGAGCCACGCGAACGGTCTTGCCGTCGTTGTTTTTTACGTAGCCAACACGACTGGCAGTGCTCGCCTTTTCATCCACCACAAGAGCAACCTTGTGCAGTGGTGTTGGAACGTGAATGTCCTTCATACCACCTTGTGGGTTAAATTGGCTTGGCTTTACCTTACGCTTGCCAACGCCAACACCTTCAATCAATACGGCGTTCTTCTTTGGGAGTACTTCCAGTACCTTACCGGTTTGGTTTTTGTACTTACCTGAAAGAAGTTTTACTGTATCATCTTTCTTGATTCGTGCCATACTAGAGTACCTCCGGTGCTAAGCTAATAATCTTGCTGTAGCCTTGGTCACGAAGTTCGCGCGGAACTGGGCCAAATACACGAGTTGCTTTTGGCTGCTTGTCATCGTTGATGATAACTGCTGCGTTATCATCAAAGCAGATAGTTGAGCCATCTTTACGCTGAATCTTGTCGCGAGTACGTACAACGACGGCCTTGACGACAGATTTGCGCTTTACGTTTCCGGTTGGGTTTGCATCCTTAACGGTTGCTACGATAACATCACCAACACGAGCGTAACGACGACCAGTACCGCCAAGCACACGGATACAAAGGATTTCCTTTGCACCGCTGTTGTCGGTTACCTTTAGACGTGATTCTTGTTGGATCATTATGCAGTCTCCTTCTCGTCGTGATCGTAGTCGCGGCTATCTTCCACAGCTTCGTTCACTTCTTCTTTGAGCTCGATTGCACCACGCGCTTTCTCTTCGATGTTGCTGAGCACAAACGACTTTGTCTTTGAAACAGGGCGA
This sequence comes from Saccharimonadales bacterium (SeqCode), assembly GCA_052103595.1. Lineage (GTDB taxonomy): Bacteria > Patescibacteriota > Saccharimonadia > Saccharimonadales > Saccharimonadaceae > CAMEGH01. The sequence continues at coordinate 268,406 of JBQEKC010000001.1, forward strand.
GTTTCAGAAATCTGCACTTTGTCGCCTTCTTTTGCTTCGTTCTTTTCGTCGTGGGCTTGGTACTTTCGGTTTACCGTGTACTGCTTCCCGTAAAGCGGATGAGTCTCACGGCTAGTTACCGTCACGGTGATCGTCTTATCGCGCTTGTCTGAAGTCACGATACCGGTCAAAGTCTTGGCCATATTACTTTTCTCCTTCTTCGCTTACTTGCTGGGCTGCGTTAATAGCAGTCAACAAACGAGCGATTTCTTTGCGAGTAGCACGCAAGACACGTGGGTTTTGCAGTTCACCTGCACGAAGACCACGGGTTGCGTCAACAAGTTCTTTACGCTTGGTTGCAAGCTCTTCGTGGAGCTGTGCGAGCGTCTTTACTTCTTGTGCAGGCTTTGGGGCTGCTTTGGTTGCTTTTTTCTCAGCCATCGCTACGCGTCCTCTCGCTTAATAAATTTAGTTTTTACTGGAAGCTTGTGGCTCGCAAGACGCATCGCTTCACGCGCTACTTCTTCAGACACACCCTTCATTTCAAACATAACGGTACCAGCTTTTACCTTTGCGGCAAAAAATTCTGGCTGCCCCTTCCCCATACCCATCTTCAAACCGACTGGTTTACGAGTACGAGAAATGTGCGGAAAGATACGAATCCAAATCTTACCGCCACGCTTGATGTAGCGGGTCATCGCCTGACGAGCTGACTCGATTTGGCGTGACGTTACATCGTCGTTACTTTGAGCTTGCAAGGCATAGTCGCCAAACGCGATAGTGTTACCGCGAGTTGCGACACCCTTGTTTTTACCCTTCATAATCTTGCGATACTTGGTTTTCTTCGGAAGTAACATTACGCATCACTCCTTTCGCCCTTGTAGATCCACACCTTTACACCGATGATACCAACACCTGGCGCGTTTGCACGTGCTGAGTGGAAATCGATATCAGCGCGGAGGGTATGAAGTGGCACAGAGCCTTCGATTACCTTTTCGCGGCGAGCCATTTCGGCATTGTTCAAACGACCAGACACCTCGATACGGATACCTTTGGCACCAGCATTCATGGCGTTTTGTGCAGTCATTTTAATTGCACGTCGGAAGTTAATACGGCGTTCCAGTTGGCGAGCGATATTCTCAGCTACAAGCTTTGCAGCAAGTTCTGGGCGCTTTACTTCTTCGATGTTAATGCGAACTGGCAAGCTTGAAATCTTTTCAAGTTGCTTCTTCAAATCTTGCACGCCAGCACCACCACGGCCAATCACGACACCTGCTTTTGCAGTATGAATTGTAATGGTTACTTGGTTAGCTGAACGTTCAATTTCGATTCGGCTAATAGTTGGACGAGATGCAAACTTCGCTTCAATAAGCTCACGCATCTTGATGTCTTCTGTAAGCCACTTACTAAAGTCGCGCTTGTTAGCAAACCAGCGAGAGCTCCAGTTTTTGTGAACTTGCAGGCGGAAGCTGATTGGGTTTACTTTTTGTCCCATCTTACTTCTCCTCTTCTTTCTTAGCTGGCTTTGAAGCGGCCTTCTTTGCAGCTGGCTTCTTCTTTGGCTTTTCAACGCCCGTTACTTCTACCAAGATGTGGCTGGTCTTCTTTTCGAATGGCAACGCACGTCCACGGCTCGCAGGCTTAAAGCGGCGCATGCGTGGACCGGTAGTAACGCTCAGTGTTGAAATGACCAATGACTTGCTATCAAGCCCGTGGTTGTTAGTTGCGTTTGCAGCAGCAGAAGCAATTGCTTTCTTGACTGCAAGTGCAGAACGACGTGGCGTGTGGTCTAAAATAACCAACGCGTCGGCAACCGTACGACCACGCACGAGGCTGGCAACAATGCTTACCTTGCGTGGCGCTTGGTCTACGCCTTTAATGTAGGCGCGTACAGTCAATGTATCGGCCATTACTTCTTGTCCTTTCCACCGTGCTTGCGGAACTTACGAGTTGGACTAAACTCACCGAGTTTGTGGCCAACCATATTTTCCGTAACAAACACAGGTACGTGGACACGTCCGTTGTGGACAGCAATCGTGCGACCTACCATATCTGGAGTGATGGTACTTGCACGAGCCCACGTCTTGATAACAGTACGATCGTCATTTGAAAGCGCTGCAACTTTTTTTGCAAGCTTCGCATCAACGAACGGACCTTTCTTGAGTGAACGACTCATATGTTACCTCTTCCTCTTCGCATCATGGCGAGTTCGTACGATTAGCTTATTAGTATCCTTGCGGCGTCGTGTGCGGTAGCCAAGTGTCAGCTGACCCCATGGAGTCTGCGGTGGTTTACCTGGACCGTGCGCACCACCGTCACCACCACCGTGTGGGTGATCTACGGCGTTCATTACAACACCACGTACGCTTGGGCGAATACCCTTGCGACGCTTACGACCAGCAGAACCGATCTTCACGTTTTGGTGCTGAACGTTACCGACAACACCGATGTTTGCTTCACATTCTACGCGGAATTTGCGCACTTCACCTGATGGCATTTTTACAAGTGCGTAATCGCCCTCTTTGGCCATAAGCTGTGCTTTTGTTCCCGCAGAGCGAACCATTTGGCTGCCCTTACCAGGCACCATTTCGATTGCGTAGATTTGTGTACCAACAGGGATACGGCTCAGTGGCATACGGTTTGACGCTTCAATCGTTGCTTCTTTGCCGCTTTCGATCACCTTACCCTTGAACATTTGTGTGTCAGCAAGGATGTAGTGGTACAAACCGTGTTGGTCTTTGACACGTGCGATACGTGCAGAACGGTTTGGATCGTATTCGATTTCCTCAACGGTCAACGTAAGGCCATCAGCCAAACGGTGGTTAAGGAGACGATAGTGACGCTTTACACCGCCACCACGGTGACGCACGGTAATGCGACCCTGGTTGTTACGGCCAGCGTTTTGCTTTTTTGTCTTAATCAAGCTTTTAAGCGGTTTCTTGGTTGTGATCTCGCTTAGGTCTTGGCTGGTCATGCCACGACGTGCTGGAGTAGTTGGATTGTATTGCTTTACTGGCATTACTTCTTCTCCTCTTCTGCTGCGGGCTGTTCTTCAAATACTTGAATCGAGCTGCCTTCAGCAAGCGTTACATACGCCTTCTTGGTGTCTTTACGCTTTGTAGTGCCAGGGTAACGGTTCTTACCGCGGCTAAAACGTACTGCTTTACCTTGCTGTACGAGTGTTTTCACGCCCTTTACTTCTACCTCGAATTGTTCAGCGACCGCTTCAGCGATTTGCTGCTTGTTGGCAGTAGTTGGTACATCAAACACGTACGTATTCTTGGTGGCAATTTGTCCGTAGGCTTTTTCGGTTGCGCGTGGAATTACACTAATCATTACGCTTCCTCCTTTGTGAGCCATTCGGTAATTACTGGCAATGCCGCGTTTGCTACCACAATGTGATCCGCGTTGAGAATATCAAACACGTTCAAGTACATTGCAGATACAAGGCGAACTTGCTGTAAGTTGCTGGTTGCACGGATGATCTCTGGAGACTTTTTGTCTACCACAATCAATGTCTTGCGTTCAAGCTTGTTGTCAGCCAAGAATGTGGCGACTTCAGCAGTTTTACCAGTTGTTGTAATGTCTTTAACGACAATCTTCTTTGCTTCGTTGGCAAGGGTCAACGCTTGGCGAACTGCCACGCGCTTGCTTGTCTTCGAAAGCTTTTTGGTGTAGTTTTCGTTCCCACGTGGGCCAAAAACGATACCACCGCCACGCCAGATTGGGTTACGGCTCGAACCAAAACGTGCACGGCCTGTCCCCTTCTGCTTCCATGGCTTTTTACCACCACCGCGGACTTCGCCACGCTGTTTGGTAGTCGCGCTTGCAAGGCGAGCGTTAGCAAGGTAGCTATCGTACGCCAATTTTAGTAGTTCGTGGTTTGGCACGTCTACTGCAAATACTTCTTTGGGCAAGCTTGCTTTTTTGGTAGTTGCTTCTGCCATTACGCTTTCCCTCCGATCATTACGAGACCCTTTTTCGGACCAGGTACAGCGCCTTTTAGGCCAATCAGGTTGTTCTCTGGGTCGATATACGCAACTGCCAAATTCTTTACAGTAACGCGATCGTGTCCCATGCGACCAGCCATTTTCTTGCCCTTAAAGACCTTCTGTGGATACATTGATCCAATCGATCCCGGCTTACGAACGTTTCCGTTTCCACCGTGAGTGCTCTTACTAGTATTAAAGTTATGGCGTTTTACCGTACCGGCAAACCCCTTACCTTTTGATGTACCGGTTGCATGAACTGTCTCTCCTAGTTCAAACGCGTTTACATCGATCGTGTCACCTACCTTAAGACCTTCTGGTAGTTCTGTGACGCGAATTTCCCGAATGTGCTTCGGGTTCACTTTGGCTGACTTGGTGTGTCCAGCCACGGCCTTGCTCAGGTTCTTACCCTCACCAAATGCCACTTGCACTGCGTTGTAGCCGTCTGTTTCAACGGTCTTGACCTGAGTCACAGTCACAGGGCCAGCTTGAATCAATGTTACTGGAATAGCAACACCTTCCTCGCTGATGATTTGGGTCATACCAATTTTGGTACCGAGAAGTGCTTTCATAGCCCTCTTTACTCTCCCACTTAAAACCCTTGGTGGCCGACGGTTTCCCTGCTGCTTTCGTCTCCTCCAGCTCCGGGACCTTTCGATTCACCAAGGTCGCTTGATATTATTGTACATAAAAGTAACTTAGGTATTGTAGCATGATTTATAGGTTATCGTCAAGAGTTTTACAGAGATATTTATTGAGACGTCTTCAGAAGGATTAGAGGCATTGACTTTATATAGTTTTATTAGTATAATATAGTTATGGCCATTATCCGGCCATCGTACCCAACCAGGAAAGGACGGTGTTGTCGTGGACAACATCATCATGCACGTTTCCTTCATCGATACGACGAAGGGGCTCGTTGACACTATCGACCAGATCTTCAGCGAAGGCGAGCGGCACCTGCAGAACGAGGAAAAGGGTCTCCTTCATGCCGTTTGGTTCCAGCTTGACACGAGCGACGACGACGCAGCGCAGACGCTTGCTCACGAGCTCATCAAGGAAAGTAGTAACCCTGACCGGCCGATCTACCTCGACATGATCACGTTCGACAAGAACGTCATTGGCGACTGGATCCTGACGTCGGTTTGTATGCCGAAGCCTACCCACCTTGGTGAAACCGTACGATAAGGCCTTGGCCTCCCCGCTTTTACAGCGGGGTTTTTCATAGCTACACAACAATACCGGCGTCAACAAAGAAGCCGATGATCGTTACAACAACAAGCACTGCGTACATAATTTTTCGGTTAAATTGAGCGGTTTCTTTCCATGAGATCAATAATGCCGCCACCAGTGCACCTGCCGGAAAGGCACCGACGGGAACGCCTGCGATGATAGCGGGCTCTGATAATCGCACCCACAGCAGCCCACCAAGCGTTACAAGAATCAATTTTAGTACATAGACGCCGTCGGATTCCCAGATGTTTTCAAGCCCGCGCCGACTGACGACGGGACGATTTCTGGCATAAGTTCGCTGTTTGTTCTTTTTTGTCATTATTCTTTCTATTGTAGCGTAAAAAGGTTATGGTTTGTAGACCTGATCAGCTGCGCCACGAACTAACATCCGCCTCAAGTGGCACATAGCAGTACGTTACTCTTGAGTCACTGTACGAATAGCCGTTAGACGATGGCACGATTGTGCCAGTGGTCCCAGGCACCCACACATCATCTGGATAGTTAATCGTCACTGTAGGCAGATCACAGCTGCGCCGCGATCCCTCTAGCCAAAATTCAAGCATTGCTGTTAGCTGCCTGCCATCTTCATAATACCATCTGTTATAGGTGATTAATGCTGGGCTGTAGAATGTTGCATCATTATCCGCCCACTCATCTACTTTTATAAACGAGGGTAAGGTTGGCGTGACTTTTTTTAGTGCAGTAATCAGCTCCTCGTTATATTCAAACGTATACCTCGGAGGCAGCTTGTCTTCTCCACAATTGTATCCGCCACTAGGCAATCTTGTTGGCGGCTCGTTGGCAAGACAAAAGTAATTCAGGTGTTCAAGATTGGTTGGCGGTGACAGCATATTAGCGACCTCAATCACATTAACAAGATCCCGCGTAGCCGTGATGCGATCAGTATTACGAGCTCGCTCTTGAATGCCATTATACGAGACGATCGAAATAGCCGCCAAGATGCCGATCACGGCGATCACAATCAATAGCTCGACAATCGTAAACCCTGTACCTTTCCGACGAGGCGTGGCAATAAAGAACCGATGGAGCCTATTCATATCTTTCATAGTATACAACCCGCTCCTAAAGCACAAGCACTATCAGTTGGCCAATATAAAAAACACCCTCTGGAAAGAGGGTGTTTTGTCTACGCATCAACTACATGCGGATTTCTGCATCAACACCAGCTGGAAGGCTGAGGTTTTGCAGGCTGTCGATAGTTTTTGGCGACGCATTTGTGATGTCGATAAGGCGTTTGTGTACGCGCATTTCGAACGTTTCACCACCTTTTTTGTACACGTGTGGGCTCTTTACCACAGTGAATGTGCTGCGGCGAGTTGGTAGTGGAATTGGACCAGCTACTGTTGCACCAGTGCGGATTGCAGTGTCGATGATCTGTTTTGCAGATTGATCGATTACTTTGTGGTCGTATGCCTTGAGGCGAATACGAATTTTAAGGCCTTCATCTTTAGCCATAGGGTAAACTCCTTTGTTGTACCCCGTAACCTTGGCTCACATCATATTTTACATTGCGTAAACTTACGGCTGGTCAAGTTCTCGGGATGATTTATAATACTGGATTAGTATAGCACTATTTTACTCTTGTGGCAACTCAAAGATCGACGTACGGATCACGCCGGCAGACGCATGCAACTTCTCGCGCTCTTCATCACTAAAGCGGTAGCCGTCAATCGGCTGCACACCCCGGGAGCTCACCAGTGTTGGTACGCTCATTGCCACGTCGTGCAATCCGTATTCGCCCTCAAGCAGTGATGATACCGATAATACACGCGGCTTCTCGCTACGAAGGGCGGCAACCACCTCTGAAATCACCTGTCCAATACCGTAATAGGTTGACTTCTTCGTTTCAATGATACGATAAGCTTTTTTAGCAACTTCTTCATCAAGTACTGCCAACCTATCGTCACTATAGCCTGGAAAAGCATGGAGCGGCACGGAGCCAACTGTTGCACTTAGCAGAGCCGTAAACGACGAATCACCATGCTCGCCAAAAGTAAACGCATCAACTTCATTAGCGCGCACACCAAGCTTTTCCGCGATCACTGCACGTAAGCGAGCAGAATCGAGCATTGTTCCTGTCCCAAGTACACGATGTTTCGGCAAACCAGACACTTTCAACGCCTCATACGTCAGCACATCAACTGGGTTCGTCACGAGCACAAGGTAGATCTCTTTACCATTAGCCATTACCCTGCCAACAACATCACGGATAATGCTCGCGTTAATGCCTAGTAGTTCTAGTCGCGTCTGACCTGGCTTCTGCGCTGCGCCACCCGTAATTACCACGATGTCATCGGTGTCGATTTCGCTGTAATCCCCTACGCGGACAGTCACGTCATTCGTAAAGGCTGCAGCGTCAGTCATGTCCATTGCTTGTCCAGTAGCCATATCTTCGTTCAAATCGATCAGCACTACTTCTGATACCACCTCTTTTAGCGTGAGTGCGTAGGCTGCGCTTGCGCCTACCATTCCAGCGCCGCCAACAATAAATACTTTTTGTTTACTCATAACTCCCCTATTTTATGATTTAGCTTATGGTTTCATTGTAGTAAACCTCGCGCGGCAAGTCAAAAACCTCACAACAATACAAAAACTGCCCGAACCAGTACAGTTCGAGCAGTTTTGTGCTAATAGTGGATACTATTTGTTGATCTTGGTTACAACACCAGCACCAACAGTACGGCCACCTTCGCGGATAGCGAAGTTAAGACCCTGTTCCATAGCGATTGGGGCAAGTAACTTCACCTTGAAAGTGATAGTGTCACCAGGCATCACCATTTCTTTGTCAGCTGGAAGTTCAACTTCACCCGTTACGTCCGTTGTACGGAAGTAGAACTGTGGCTTGTAACCCTTTGAGAATGGAGTGTGGCGTCCGCCTTCTTCCTTCTTCAAGATGTATACTTCAGCTTCAAATTCGGTGTGTGGAGTAATTGAGCCAGGAGCACAAAGTACTTGACCGCGTTCGATTTGGTCGCGTTCAATACCACGAAGCAAGAGACCAGCGTTGTCGCCAGCTTGACCTTGGTCAAGGCTCTTCTTAAATGCTTCGATACCAGTCACAACAGTCTTTTGTGTGTCTTTGATACCAACGATTTCAACTTCGTCGTTTAGCTTCACGATACCTTGTTCGATACGACCAGTTGCAACCGTACCACGACCTTTGATCGAGAATACGTCTTCAATTGGCATAAGGAATGGCTTGTCCATGTCACGTGCTGGTTCTGGAATGTAGTCATCCATTGCTGCAACAAGTTCCATGATAGCGTCTTCGTATTTTTCATCGCCTTCGAGTGCCTTAAGAGCAGAACCCTTAATCACTGGAGCGTTGTCACCGTCAAAGTCGTTCTTTGAAAGGAGTTCACGAACGTCCATTTCAACGAGTTCAACAAGTTCTTCGTCCGCCATGTCCATTTTGTTAAGGAACACAACGATCTTTGGCACACCAACTTGCTTCGCAAGGAGGACGTGTTCGCGAGTCTGAGGCATTGGGCCGTCAGCGGCAGATACCACGAGAACCGCACCGTCAACCTGTGCAGCACCGGTGATCATGTTCTTCACGTAGTCAGCGTGTCCTGGCATGTCCACGTGAGCGTAGTGACGCTTTTCTGATTCGTATTCTTGGTGTGAAGAAGCGATGGTAATACCACGTTGCTTTTCTTCGGGTGCGTTGTCAATCTCGTCGTAGTTACGAGGTTTGTTAACATCGCTAGGTAGACGCTTTGCAAGAACGTGAGTAATTGCGGCTGTCAAAGTTGTCTTACCGTGGTCAACGTGACCCATAGTACCAACGTTAACATGCGGCTTGCTTCGATCGAAATCTGCCATGTAGGGTAAATCTCCTTGGATTATTTATTATGATTATCGTGCGTAAAGTTGACACTCCACGACGTATACCAACATTATACATGCTTTTTACGAGCACGTAAAGAGGGCAAAAATAGCGTCACTGCTGAGAAGAAAAAAGCGCAGCTACAGTGATAATTCACGTATCTGCGCTTGAAGTCTCATGAACGACCGTTACGAATCAAGTAACGCCGTGGCAGACTTCAGCTCATTGCGGAGCCGGTTTTCGAAAAAGAAGGCCGAGCGGCGCGAACGCTGCTGAGGAGTATCAATCTGTCGCCGGCGTACCATTTCGCCATTTTGCCAGGTTTTAACTTCACACATCGTACCGTATTCGGTACTGATAGTGATGCCACTGAATGGCTTTGGGCGCTGCTCGCCTTGTTCAGAGATAACATAGCCTGCTTCTCGAACTTCGTTGATACATCGGGCAACGGCAGCTTTGCCGTAATTAATGCGACCAGACATCGCGTCCTCCTTGGATTGTCGCGGTAAGAGACTAGACTATAATATACCATCATGCATATTTTTCGTCAATCATATTCACACATCATTTGCCCCGCATCGTCAATAGCTATTCTCTATTGATAAATATACGTTTTTATTATAAAATAACTTTCATGACAGAGAGCAACCCATATCATTATGAGATGCGCGACCAACGAACTATCGACACACTTACCGATGAAGTGCGCTTTCGAGACGTTCTTCAACTGGCACGCAGCGTGTGTTTGCCTCGCGAGTTCGAGCATGAACCATACCGCCCCGAGTTAACGCCTAATGAGCGCGTCGTTGCTGCTCTTGGTGCGACTGGCCTACGTACAGCGCTTGATAGCAGTAAAGACTTCAGCATACTATCTCCCCCTACTGACGACAGTCGAACGAGGGGACTAACACGTGAGAATGAAGAGTATATATTCGCCGATACACCGTTACGGAAACCTCATGCTTTTAGCGACACCCCAGACCTACACCTAGCCCACGAAGCAAAGCAGTTTGGCCAAGACCTTTTGCGTGATGCGTATCGCTGCCTCGGACACGATGTTCATGATCAAATTAAAGCCTTTCAAGCAGCCTCAACAGATGAAGAGCGCAAAGACATCTTGGCGTGGGTAGGCAATCGTCTCCATGCTATTAGCGCAGCAGACAAAAGCCTCGATAGAGCAGCCGATATTGCCGATGATTATTACCATCCAGTTCGCCTCTCACCAAAAGCGTTGGGCATCTATCCTAATACTCATACTTCGCCAACCTGTTTAAGTGTTGGTATGATGACGGCAAGCTTTCTTGAGCAAGCAGGCGCGCAGCACCTCCACGGAGGAGTAATGGCGACTCAAAAGTGCAACGAGCTATCCAGTCTTGCCTACAACCTTTACGAAACGCGCACCTACGTAGAAAATAACCTTTCAAGCCATCACCAGAGTGATTTTTTACTTTCTTACACGACACGAGAAGAGGAAGACACTATTGTGAGCGCCTTCGCGCCAGAAAGTTTTCATTCCGCCAATCTTGTACGACTCGAGGAAAACTGGGTCGTGTTTGATGCAAATTTTGACGTGCTTGAAAGCTACGGAGAAGAAGATTCGGCGCAGCTTGATACAATCTACCACAATCTACACGAATTTGAACGATCAGCGCCAGGACTGGAGCTCACTTTTAAAAGTACTGAGATTATTCGCCTCAACGCCGCGAAGATACCTTTTGAAACCACGCAGCCCTACCTGCCAGAGACCGATCGCCTCGCAATAGTACTACAGGAAGAAACTGAGGCTTTGCCGACAAAACTTTACGACGTTAGTGCCGAGCAGTTCAGGGATATTATTACCCACGGAAGTTACAGTAACGATACGCAGCGTGATGCTTATATAAAAGCATTTGATGATATTGGGTACGACCTTTTCTACGCCTACCTTCACAGTCACGTACTTCATGGCGATTCTATTGAAGCCATGCAACAGCGTGCACAAACAGATTCTGCGTTCTTACAGCGCCGTGTCGAAGACTTGCAGGGTGCGTGGGATTTTATGCTGATAGCACTTCAGACGCATAGTGGGTATATCGTTGCAAGTCAGCAGCTAAGGGCAGCTCATCCGATGCTTGAGGTTGGCTTGCCTGATCAACGCATTGGATTTTCAGTAGTAAAAGAATTTGATACGTACTGCGAAGGAGGCGTTTCGCCAAGCTTCTGGTTGTCGAACTGGTCAAGTCATATCGCAAAAATCAACGCAATTGCCGAAGACAGCCAGCGCCCAGGCCAACGCGCCATCACTTGGGCGACTGCTCTTGCACTGGAGGATTCAAGTTTGCAATATTCTAAAGATTTTGTTATAATAAATGAGTTCACCTCAGAGACACTCACCGATCAAGGAGAGACCGATGACCAGATTCAATGCCAAGAAGCTGCAGAAGCTGATCGCTGATGCCGGCATCGACGAAGAAAGTGCAGAGCAGATTGTTGCTGCGAATGAAGGCCGCAAGGTTAACGCAGAGCGCACCAGTGGTGCACCAGCAAATCGCCCTGTCACCAGTCGCTGGGGATAACCCGGCACACCTCCCGTGAACCATGACCGCCTTCTCATTACGAGAAGCGCGGTCCTTTTCTTTTAAAAACCTCTTGCATCAGTAAAATGACTGCGGTATACTAGGTCAGTTCTTGTCCGCGCACCCCGATAAGAAGGAGAAATCATGTACGATGCGTACCTTGATCGAGCAGAGCTTGAGCGCCTGATTTGCAAAGCGGACATCGCTCCATCACACGCTCAAACAATCCGCGCTCAGAACGAGATGGCATTTGAACGCCAACGCGCCGCCACCTCACCCGCTCGCTGGAATGATTCATCTACCACCTAGTAGCGTTCCCGAGTTCGACCACGTCATTTGGCGTGGTCTTTTTCTATAGTTGCTTTTTTGTTTGAAGTATGTTATTATATGCACGATAATGAACCGTTGTTCATTGTTGTACCTATCCACACCACGCTTCTTGAAAGGAAGTGTTCGTTATGTTCCGACGCAAGATGACCGCTGTTATCGCTACCACTTTGCTGACGGCGTTGACGCTGACAGCCTGCAGCGACGATGAGAGCTCTGATGACACCGCTGCTCGCTCCACAACCACGAGCGATCAGAATGATGTATCGACTGACGTTCTCGCACCAGAGGCCACTGAAACCCCGGAGTCGCCGAGTTACGCCATCACTGGCGAACAAGACGACAGCTCGTGGAGTGAAGTGCACGAACAGGTCACCCCGAATACGTATGCCTACACTGTAGACCCCAATCTGCAACGCGCGATCCGCGATGGAGGGTTTGGCGAATACGACGAAACTCGTATCTTCGTCAACCGCCTTGCTGATCTTGACCAGCCGGTTGAGATCTACGGTTGGCAGAATGGCAACGCGGGCTTCACCGATGTTGCTCTGCAAATCACTGACAGTGATTTTGTGAACCAGCCGTGGGCAGAACGTGTACAGACGCTGGATGTCGACGAGTACGTACTGGTTGATGAACAGCTAGGAGGTGAGCTGATCTCTGAAGAAGAGATCCTCGCCTACGCCACAAAGCGCAGCCCTAACGCTGGCAGTATTGCTCCACAGCAGATGGGCGTCTCTATCGACTGGATGCCCGACCATGTCGCTAATGGCGGTCTGCGAGATCTGTTTGGGCGCGAGAGAACGGGCGACATGAACGAGCTGATCCCCTCCAATTCTGATGATGTGGAGTGGGGACGATCTGAACCCATCTACAACTTCCGTTACTGGATCGTTGTTGTTCCCGACCCGAGCTAACCGTGGATAGAACCCCATTACCGCCTGCATACCATGTGGGAAGTAATGGGGCTTTTTCTTTTACTTAACCCCAGCAAATGTAGCCTTTTCTGCATCAGCCGAGCACTACCGTTTTTACCCGCCTGATGATATACTGAATAGGTGAAAGTAATCGATCTTATAGAAAGTTCGCTTAAAAAGGCGATGCTCTCTCAGCGCGAGGCTGAGGCTATTGAAATTGAGAAAATTGGCGAGAACTTATCGCCAAATATGCGTGCTCTGCGACTCACAATGGGCATTGCCAGTCAACTGCTTTCGATGGGCGCAAGCGCTAGTAATGTTGCGCATATGGCGCTCGGTATCACAAATACCTATTGCGCACGTAAGGTGCACATCGACATTAGCTACACGGTGATTACATTGTCGCAGGACCGTGGAAACGACCGAGAGCCACTGACGCTAACGCGCACCATCATGATAACCGACACGAACTACCAAACGGTGCAACGTCTTCAAAAACTCGCTAAGGCAATTCGTTCTAAACAACTGACCCTAACCGCAGCAGAAAAGGCATATGACCGCATCCTAGCAATGCCAAAACAGCGCCCAGAGTGGGTCAAGTATGTGTCAGGTGGTGGCATTGGCGCAGGTGTCAGCATTCTTTACAGTGGGTCGCTCGCAATTGTCGCACTTACCTTCTGTATCGGCTTTATTATTAGCTGGGGTATCGATCGGCTCTACAAAATTGGCATCCCCGCCTTCTTTGTACAGGCTGCAGCGGCATTATTTGCCACACTAACTGCAGGGACGGTGTCGTGGGCAATGAGTGCCGGCTATCTTGACATACTTTCCTACATCAATCCAACGCTCATTATTATTGGTGGTATCGTCCTCTTGGTGTCTGGAATGGCGATTGTCGCTGCCCTTCAGGATGCTATCGACGAATATTATCTCACAGCAAGTGCGCGCCTCTTAAAGGTTACTATGCTCACTGGCGGTATTGTGATGGGCGTGACTGTGGGACTTTATGTAACAAAGTGGTTTGGGATTGATTTTGCAACGACACCAGATCGATTAAGCTTGGCCACAACCACGTATCAATACCTCGGATCGGGTATTATTGCGGCAGCATTTGCGCTGGGTAATAACTCAAAGTTTATTGCTGTATTATTAGCTGGCGGCGTCGGACTGCTCGGTCACTACAGCTCGCTCCTTGGATTAGAACTTGGTATCGGATTGATCCCGTCGTACGGCATTGCCGCGGCAATTATCGGCTTTTCGGCAACAATGTTCTCACGCCTATGGCGCGTTCCAAGTATGGCTGTCATTAACGCGGGCATTATTCCGCTTGTGCCAGGCCTATCACTCTATAACGGTCTGATGCATGTGATTCAAAACCCTGCCTGGACGTTGCAGTTTGACGAAGGTGTGAGTATTCTTTTGCGAGCTTTCTTGATTGCAGTGACCATTGCTGCAGGCGCAACCATTGGCAATATCATCGGTCGTCCAATGCGCCGCAAGCTGGTGCAACTCCATAGCCGTCTCCCCTACCGCAAACTAAGTCCGGCTTCTCCTGAACCAGAGCAACCTCGCCCACCAATCGAGCCGTAAGGAAGCACTTCTTCCCTCACCAAAAGACGAATATCGTTGACTATAGACCCGTCTTCTTTGCAAATAATAAAACACCCTTCGTCTAAGAAGGGTGTTTTATTATTACCTGCAGCGTAACCCCGAGAGGGCGAGCTTATTTAGCTCGCTTCTCGATGATTTCTTGCGCCACGTTTGGCGGTACTTCTTCGTACTGCGCAACTTCCATGGTGCTGGCTGCTCGACCTTGGCTCATTGAGCGGAGGTCGTTGGTGTAGCCAAACATGCTGGCGAGTGGCACAAATCCCTTGATCAACTTCGCGCCACCTTGCAAATCTTCCATTGCATCGATACGGCCACGACGAGAGTTCAAGTCGCCAATCACATCGCCCATGAATTCTTCTGGCGTGGTTACTTCTACCTTCATTACAGGTTCAAGCAAGATTGGTGTTGCTTTCTTCACACCTTCACGCGCTGCCAGGCTACCTGCCAAGCTAAAGGCGAGTTCAGAAGAGTCAACGTCGTGGTAGCTACCATCGTAAAGGGTCGCCTTGACGTCAACCACTGGATAGCCAGCGATCACACCGCCTTCAAGCGTTTCTTTAATACCCTTTTGGACAGCTGGGCGGTATTCTTGTGGAACCACACCACCTTTAATTTCGTCCACAAATTCGTACCCTTTACCAGGTTCGTTTGGCTCAAAGCGAACCCATACATCACCATATTGACCACGACCACCAGATTGCTTGGCGTGCTTACCTTGCACTTCGGCAGTACCTTTAATGCTTTCGCGGAAGGCAACTTGCGGCTCACCAATGTTAGCTTCGACGTTAAATTCACGGCTCATGCGATCAATGAGGATGTCGAGGTGAAGTTCACCCATACCGCTCATGATCGTTTGGCCAGTTTCTTCGTCGGTGTGAATGCGGAAGGTTGGGTCTTCATCAGCCAAGCGCTGCAGGGCGATACCCATCTTTTCTTGGTCGGCTTTGGTTTTCGGCTCAACCGCAATCGATACTGGTGGTTCTTGGAATTCGATACCTTCAAGCACGATTGGCTTTGCCATGTCGCACAGGGTTGCGCCAGTAGTAGTGTCTTTCAATCCAACGATGGCGGCGATGTCACCGGCTTCAATCGCGTCGATGTCTTCACGCTTGTCAGCATGCATACGAACAATACGACCAACACGTTCTTTTTTACCGGTAATGCTGTTAAAGACATAGCTGCCGGCAGTCAACTTACCGCTGTATACACGCACAAAGATCAATTTACCAACAAATGGGTCGGTAGCAATCTTAAAGGCCAAGCCAGAAAGTGGTTCTGAAACAGCAGGCTTACGGAAAATAACATCACCAGACTTTGGATCAGTTCCCTCGATCGCATCAACGTCAAGTGGGCTTGGCAAGTAGTCATTTACAAGGTCAAGTACCTTTTCAACAATCACACCACGGCCATCACCACCAGTGACAAGGAAGAAGTCACCAGCAAGCACACGTTGACGGAGCGCACCCTTTAGTTCATCAATAGAGATCGCTTCTTCACCACCTTCGAAGAACTTGTTCATCAGTTCGTCGTCGGCTTCAACCGCTGCTTCAACGAGCAGGCTACGAGCGTTCCTGGCTTTTTCAAGCATATCGGCAGGAATTTCACCTTGCTGTAGCTCGTGATCAGCGTAGTCGTTGTAGGTGTAAGCTTTCATGTCAACAAGGTCAACAACACCGTTGATGTCTTTTTCAAAGCCAATTGGCAAGTGGATAGGCAAAGCGTGCTTTGAAAGACGAGTGTGAATCGTTTCAAGTGATTTGTAGAAATCACCACCAGTTTGGTTAATCTTGTTAATAAAGCAGATACGAGGCACACCGTATTTGTTCGCTTGACGCCACACCGTTTCGGTTTGTGCTTCTACACCCATTTTACCGTCAAACACGGTAACAGCACCGTCGAGCACGCGAAGTGAACGTTCAACTTCGGCCGTAAAGTCGATGTGACCTGGGGTGTCGATAATGTTAATCTTGTGATCTTTCCAGAAACACGTCACGGCAGCAGAAGTAATTGTGATACCGCGTTCTTTCTCTTGGCTCATCCAGTCGGTGGTTGCACCATCGCCTTCACCCTTTACGACACCAATTTTGTGTGTCAAACCAGTGCGGTACAAAATACCTTCGGTTGTGGTTGTTTTACCCGCGTCAATGTGCGCAATAATACCAATATTGCGGTACTTATCGAGGGCGGTTTTTTTCTCTGCCATACGTCTTCGTTATCCTTTACTTATTTATCCTTCATTCTTTCCTTATTTTTTACAATACGAAAGAACACATCTCTTCTATTTTAACAGATTTTAGCGGTGTATGCTAGTGCTCACTGCTACTCGTATAGCGAGTCGCCGATTTGCAAATCTTGCAAGCCAGAAAGCGGTACGTAGACGCTCTTTCCGTCCATTTCAGCCAAGAAGACCAGTGATTCACCCTCAAACCCTGGCACGTCGCCAGAACACACACCTGTGATAATCGATTCACTCGGCTCGGTTGAAAGGTTGTCTGAGTCTTGCGCATAAACAAACCGAGCCGCACCCTCAATTCTTGCTACAGAACGGGTGATCACATCAGCTAAAAGCTCTCGAACCTCTTCGGCTAATTCTGGATGAGCCTCAAGGGTACGAGTGAGCTTTGCTAATGGTATTTGTACATATTCATCTGCCGCATTCACAACGTTAAGATTGTATGCCGTTACAAAGTGGTCGATACATTCAGCGATGTCTGAATCTTGGCCGTAAGTATCAATAGCCGTGGCAAGCGCCGCATCACGGCGACGCATACCATCAAGCATGAACGGCATTGGCGCCTCTTGCAGATCGGCAACGCGTAGCAACATCTGTTGTTGCTTTGACGTATGCTCTTGCTCAAGCGGAAGCCGTGCAACATTTTCAACCTCAAACTCAACAGTAGTGACCGAAGAGCCACCCGGTTCCATACGTCCCATGATAAGGTACGGTGTCGCAACGCGTTCAACGTCGCCATCAGCATCTTGGCGATACTCCGCCATAGCGACAACTGGCCCAAGGCTGCCTGAGGCCATTGCAAAGGTTGGTTCCATCGAACCGCGAGCCACTGTGCCAGATGTAATCACCCCGTCACCAACATATCGCCAGTACTCTTGATTTTTGAAAGCAGCAGCGCCTACTGTATTGCAAAGCTCTTCAATAACACCTGTAATATCGCTATCTTCCGCGTCGTATTCTTGATAATGAACCTCTCGTAATCCTTCAACAAACCGCTGCATACTTTCGTATGACTCTTCAAGACGAGTGCGATACATGTCAAAGGCATCGCGCAACTGTGCTTCACGCGATGAAAGATCGTTATCGACATAGCCAGTGTATTCGTTACTCGAGGTAAAATCACGGTATTCGCGCTGGTATTCTTCGAGCGAATCGTCGTCATATCCCGCTTCCCCACCGTAAAAAACAGGTGCCCATTCTTCCACTGGTCGGTCGATTTGCGCAATCTCATTGCCGTTAAATAAACTCATGTCTTTCATGCGAGTTGAAGTAAATGAACGAATGTTCTCGGCAGGTACACGCATCGTTGCGTAAGCGTTCATTTTGCCTGGCAAGCCAACAGAGATGTTCAAATCTGGCTCAAAGATATATTCGTTTGAGTCACCATCCTTATAGGTATCCATGTCAATTGCATTAAGATCAGCCGTGACAGTTGCTGTATTGCTAATTGCGTTACTCTCGAAATCGCCATAACCATCCATCACCGAGTAATCACCCTTAAATGAAATAGTGTGCGGTGCGTCATCAAGGTTCACCAGCGCTGTCGCATAGCGACCAAGCTTGCGTGCAACTGTTTCATTATCTTCGTGCATACAATGCTCGGGAATGGTAATTTGCAACTCTGCGAGTGCCTTTATAAAGGCCTTGTCTGTGTCGGCTTGGGTAAGCGTGCGGATATTTTCAGCGGCGTCAGGATAGAGTGCCTCGACTTCACGAAAGATCGTCTCAATACTTTGATCGTCTTCGCCAAAACGAACAATCTCATTTGGCAGAATAGCGAACGTATTGTCAAAATCATCTTCAATAATAAGACCAATTTTTTCACCCTCTTCTGTCAAAATCGGCCCCGGCTGCGATACCTGGAAGCCAGTCACGTTCGTGAGGTAAACATACGGGCCAAGATTATCGTGTGCGATTGTTACTGCGCTATCGCCCTCGTCTGTCAAAGAGTTTAGCTCGTACTCTGCCTCACTAAATTCTGGGCGAACCTTGGCGCTAAACATTACCTTACGATCAAAAACGTTCATATCAAGTTCGGTAATTTCTTCGTGCAAGTTGATCAGCAGATCCTCTTGCGACGCTTCATTGTCACCCAACTGGTCATACTCCTCTTGCGCCGCCTCCATCAGGCGCTTCATCTCAAGATAGTTGCCCTCGACCATGTTTTCATAGAGTTTTTGATTTACCTGCTCACTGCCACCGTGTGAGGGATTGTTAAATAATTCGCTCATAGTCATCATATCGTAGCAGCTTCGCAAGGGTTACTCAAGCATAACCACGAAAAACCCCGCCAATTGGCGAGGTGGTTCGTGTGTACACGGGTAATTAGCCGCGAGCAAAGTGCGCAAATGCGCGGTTGGCTTCTGCCATTTTGTGGGTGTCTTCCTTCTTTTTGAAGGCAGCACCAGCTTCGTTGTAGGCATCGACAATCTCAAGCGCAAGACGCTGTGAGTATGGCATACCCTTGCGGGCACGAGCAGCCTGCACCAACCAGCTAAATGCATAATGCAACTGACGGTGACCCTGTACAGGGAATGGAATTTGGTAGTTAGCACCACCAACGCGGCGGCTTTTTACTTCAAAGTTTGGCGCAACATTCTTGAGTGCTTTTTCAAACACTTCAAGTGGATCTTCGCTATCAAGCTTTTTTGCAGCTGCTTCAAGCGCAGCATAGACTGCTTTTTCCGCAGTCAACTTTTTGCCATCAAGCATGCTTTTATTAATAAGGCGTTGTACCATCACGCTTTGATATTTGCGGTCTGGGTTGAGCTCACGTTGGAGCTTACGGGTTACTTTACGAGGCATGATTACTTACCATCCTTCTTTGCACCGTACTTTGAACGGCCTTGCTTACGATCTGATACACCTTGAAGGTCAAGCGCACCACGAACAATGTGGTAACGAACACCTGGAAGGTCGGGCACACGGCCACCGCGGACAAGCACAACGGCGTGCTCTTGAAGGTTGTGACCTTCACCGCCAATGTACGCCCATACTTCGTGGTTGTTTGTCAAACGAACACGGGCAACTTTACGAAGCGCTGAGTTAGGTTTTTTTGGTGTTTTTGTGGTAACACGGATACAGACACCACGCTTAAGCGGTGACTTTTGGTCGTAATAGCGCACCTGCAAAGCATTGTGGATACGACCAAGCGCTGGACTCTTTGAGGCCTTCTTGGCAGTTCGTCGCGGCTTACGCACCAATTGATTAATGGTAGGCATTTATTCTCCCTTAACTTACTTTATTATGAGTTGGATTCAGCATATCCGCCCCATGTCTTTCTTTTCACCTTGTTGTTTTGTGTACACATACATTGCAAAGCACCAAGTAAAAAGAGGAAACTCATCAACTACTATAACAAATTCCCCAGCAATTAGCAATCCCTTTGACGCCTTGTCGAGACACAAAAGATCCGCCGTAGAATGGCGGATCTTTTCGGGTGATGAGAAACGAATCTTTTAGGCTTCGTTCAAATCTTCATCGACCACAATGTCGTCGATGTCAGCTGTTTCTTCTTCAGAAATAGCACCCGTTCCCACAGGAATCTTGCGACCGATGATCACGTTCTCCTTGAGGCCGTGTAGATGGTCTACTCGTCCACTAGTTGCAGCGTTAATCAGCACACGAGTAGTATCTTGGAATGACGCCGCCGAAAGGAAGCTATCGCTCCAAATACTTACCTTTGTAATACCGAGGAGCAGTTGCTTGTAAGCAACCAAGGCCTTGCCCTCTTCAGCCAGCTTGGCGTTTTCATCAACCACAGCCGCCTTTGAAACGATATCACCCGTTACAAATGCGCTGTCGCCTGAATCTTCGATCTGCACACGGCTGAACATTTGGCGCACGATGATTTCAAGGTGCTTATCTGCCACGTCCTGACCCTGCGCTGCGTAGATGCGAAGGATTTCGTTAATGATGTAGCGCTGGGTTGCTTGCGTACCCTTAAGGCGCATCAAATCTTGCAAGTTCAACGAACCAGCCGTGAGGCGATCACCCGCTTCAACGTAGTCGTTTGCCTTTACAACAAGTTGCATGTTGCCTGGGATCTCGTAGCGAGAAGGTGCGCTAGCGTTTGCTGCAATCACCAACATGTCGTCAGTTGCTTCAACGACACCGTCGAATGGTGCAACAATCGGTGCAGTGCCCTTTTCGCCCGTTGCAATTACGTCACCAACTTTTACGTTGCTGCCGTTCTTTACAGCTGGCTTTCGCTCACCAAGTTCAATCTTTTCAACCTTGCCTGATTCTGGGGTAATTTGCACAATGTACTTTTTGCCATCTTCCCACAAATCAACCGTACCAGTTACTTCAGTTACATACGCCTGTCCCTTTGGTGAACGAGCTTCGAAGAGCTCTTCCACACGCGGAAGACCTTGCGTGATGTCGCTACCAGCCACACCAGAGCTGTGGAAGGTGTTAAGCGTTAGCTGCGTACCAGGTTCACCGACAGATTGTGCAGCGATCACACCAACTGGTTGTGAGTTGTCTACCAACTTACCAGTCGACATGTCGATGCCGTAACTCTTGCGTGGAATACCACGAAGGTTGTTGGTTGAAAGCACGTTTTGGATGGTTACTTCCTTGATTGAATCGTCATTATCGATTGCATCAGCAATGTCACGAGTAATCAATTCGTCAGCGTTCACGTGGCCAGGAACATTCTTTGCCGCGTAACGACCAACCAAACGGTTACCAAAGTCGATCATCGTTTCTTCTGTTTCAGAACGGTAGATAACGTAGCCTTCGTCGTCACCAGCCTGGTCTTCAACGGTAAACACATCTTGTGATACGTCAACCAAACGGCGAGTCAGGTAACCAGAGTCGGCAGTTTTGAGCGCGGTGTCGATCAGACCCTTACGTGCACCACGTGTTGCCACGAAGGCTTCCAAGCTTGAAAGACCGTGCTTAAAGTTTGAACGAATCGGCAGCTCGATTTCGCGGTTTGCGGCGTCAACCTGGATACCAATCATCGCTGAAGCAAGCTTCACGTTCGAGATATCACCACGAGCACCAGAGTCAACCATTACCGAAATACTGGTGTCCATGTGCGCAAGCTGTTCTTTCAAGAAGTCAGTTACCTTGCCGTCGACAGCACGCCATGTGTTCACTGTGAGGTTGTAGCGCTCTTCTTCAGTTACCAATCCTTCGTCGAACTGTTCAGAGATGAGCGCAGCTTTGGCGTCACCTTCTGCCACAAATTCGCTAATTTCATCGAAACTGAGGTAATCGTCTTTACCAGTTGAGATGGCAGCGGTTGTTGCGAATCGGAAGGCTTGACCCTTCATACGGTCAGCAGTTTTGGCAGTTTCTTCAGCGCCGTACTTGTCAAAAATACGCGCCAACACTTTCTTCAGCTGCTTCTTATTCTGGACGTTGTTGTCGTACGGGTAGTCTGCTGGCAAAATTTCGTTGAAGAAGACACGACCAAGGGTGGTATCGCGGATTTCGCCCTTTGCTTGCACGCGAATTGGCGTTTGTAGTTCAATTACACCATTGTCATACGCCATTTCTGCTTCGTACACGCTACTAAACGCCTTACGTTCTTTGATTTGCGCTGATGGCTTATCGTACGTCAGGTAGTAGTTACCGAGCACAATGTCCTGACTGATGTTGAGCACAGGTGAACCATCGGCAGGCTTCAGCAAGTTGTTGGTTGCACTCATCAATTCACGGGCTTCTTTCTGCGCATCTGCAGAAAGTGGCAAGTGAACAGCCATCTGGTCACCGTCGTAGTCGGCGTTAAAGCCGTTCGCCACGAGTGGGTGCAGCTGAATTGCTTTACCTTCTACCAAGACGGGCTGGAACGCCTGAATCGACAAACGGTGCAACGACGGCGCACGGTTAAGCAACACGTACTTATCTTTAATCACTTCATCAAGCGCGTCCCATACGACTGCTTCACCTGCTTCGATCAAACGAGTTGCTGAACGAATGTTATGAGCGTATTCGTGCTTCAAAAGCCAGCTAATAATGAATGGCTTAAACAGCTCGAAGGCCATTTGCTTTGGCAAACCACATTGGTGGATCTTGAGCTTTGGACCAACCACGATCACTGAACGACCGCTGTAGTCAACACGCTTACCAAGCAAGTTTTGGCGGAAACGACCTTGCTTACCTTTGAGCTGATCGCTCATAGACTTCAAGCGACGACGGCCACCAGTTGCGTTCACCGCACGGTTGCCGCGAGCAGCTGAGTTGTCGATCAATGCGTCAACCGCTTCTTGTAGCATACGCATTTCGTTGCGGCAGATCACTTCTGGCGCGTTCAAACCGATCAATTTCTTGAGGCGGTTATTTCGGTTAATCACACGACGGTACAAGTCGTTAAGGTCTGAGGTTGCAAAGCGACCACCAGTCAACTGCACCATTGGACGAAGGTCCGGGGGAATCACTGGGAGCACGGTAAGTGTCAATGAACCTGGTTCAATACCAGCAGCTTCCATCCCTTCAAGCACCTTAAGGCGCTTCAAAAGCTTCTTTTCACGTTGACCCTTTGCACCTTCAACTTCTTCTGAAAGTTCGCGGATCAGCTCTGGGAGCTTAATTTCGTCGAGCAAACGCTTGAGCGCACCACCACCCATACCAACTTCGATGATTTCTTCATACTCTTCTGGCAAGTTACGGTAGTCGGTTTCATTCATGATAGAACCCTTTACCAGGCTATCAAGCTGTGACTTCTTAACATTGTAGTTGTCGTTAAGTTCTTCGACTTCACGACTTTGAGCTTCAGCCAATTGCTTAACGTCAGCGCCTTCAACTTCCGCTTCTTTTTCGTAACGAATTTTGATGGCAGCACGTGCAGCTTCAGTTTCTGCTTCAAGATCAGCCAAGAATTGTTCTTGCTTTTCGGTATCAACCGCAAGCACTACATAGCTTGCAAAGTAGGCTACACGTTCAAGGTTACGAACGGTCATGCCAAGCAACAAGCTCATCGCGCTTGGCGTACCACGCATAAACCAAATGTGTGCAACTGGGCTGGCAAGTTCAATGTGACCCATGCGTTCACGGCGAACGATAGACTTTGTCACGAGCTCGCCGTTTTTATCTACCGCAGTTTCGCGTGAACGAACGCCTTTGAGCTTGCTGTCGTGCGGGTTGATATCCTTGACTGGACCAAAGATACGCTCACAGAACAAGCCGTCGCGTTCTGGTTTTTGGGTACGATAGTTAATCGTTTCTGGCTTGGTTACTTCACCGTGGCTCCACTTTAGGATGTCACTTGAACTTGCAACGGCCAGGCGCACTGCGTCAAAATCTGCGATACCTGTGCTTGGAACTACTCGCGACATATTACGCCTCCTCCTTATATTCAGCTTCTTCAGCTGCTTGTTGTTCATTTTCTTGTTCACTCAGTTCTTCGAGAGAGATACCACCATCTTCAAGATCGCCTTCAACTTCGACTTCTTCAGTACGAACAGTTGGCGCGTCTTCACCAGTTCCCATTGAAGTACCAGCAATCACGCCGTCAGCATCTGTCACAATGTCGATGTCACCGTCACCGTCAACATCTTCCATCAGGTCAACGCGCAGACCAAGACCTTGCAATTCTTTCACAAGAACGTTGAATGATTCAGGTAGCTTAGGGCCAACAATCGGTTCATCCTTGATGATTGATTCGTACGCCTTCGCACGTCCGTAGACATCGTCAGACTTGATCGTGAGCATTTCCTGCAAGGTTGCAGCGGCACCGTATGCTTCGAGCGCCCAGACCTCCATCTCACCGAATCGCTGACCACCGTTCTGTGCTTTACCACCAAGTGGCTGCTGGGTGACCATCGTGTATGGACCAGTTGAACGAGCGTGGATTTTGTCTGTCACCATGTGATGCAGCTTAATCATGTGCATCACACCAACGGTTGTACGTTCTTCAAACTGTTCACCAGTTCGGCCGTCTGTTAGTTGTACTTTACCGTCACGTGGGAAGCCAGCTTTTTCAAGCTCGTCAGAAATTGTTTCGTCTGACACGCCGTTAAATGGTGGCGTTGCAACGCGGTAACCAAGTGCCTTCGCAGCCATACCAAGATGTGTTTCGAACAGCTGACCAATATTCATACGGCTCGGGACACCAAGTGGGTTCAAAATCACGTCGATCGGCGTACCGTCTTCCATGAATGGCATATCTTCTACTGGGAGAATTCGTGCCACCACACCCTTGTTACCGTGACGACCAGCGAGCTTGTCACCAACCATAATCTTGCGGGTTTGCGCTACAAAGATTTGGATTTGCTTGAGTACTCCGGCCTTCAGTTCATGGCCGTTTTCACGGCTAAAGATACGAACGCCAACTACTTTACCACCACCGGTATTGTTCATGCGCTGTGAAGTATCGCGAACGTCTTTGGCTTTTTCACCAAAGATGGCGCGCAGCAGGCGTTCTTCGCTTGAAAGCTCTTGTTCACCCTTCGGTGTGATCTTTCCAACCAACACATCACCAGCTTTTACTTCAGAACCAACTTGCACGATTCCTTCTTCATCAAGGTGACGAAGGCTGTGTTCGTTTACGTTCGGGATATCGCGAGTAATTTGCTCGTTACCAAGCTTGGTTTCGCGTACTTCCACCATGTAATCTTTAATGTTGATGCTTGTAAGGTCGTCATCTTGTACGAGACGGTTGCTAATAATGATCGCGTCGTCCATGTTGTAACCACCCCATGGCATAAACGCCACGCGGAGGTCGCGACCTGGGGCAATTTCGCCATCAGCGATCGAAGCACCTTCAATCAGCACGTCACCCTTCTTGACCTTTTGGCCACGCATAGCACGCGTTTTTTGGTTGATTGAACGGTCGTCGTTGCTCTTATCAAAGTGGACAACGTTGTATTTCTTCACACCATCAGCGTATTTTACTTCAACAACATCACCATCTGCACGAATCACTTCACCGTCAGCTTCTGCAACGATCAATTGGCTTGAGTTACGAGCAATTTCTTTCTCGATACCAGTACCAACCGTGGCAGGTTCTGGTGAGATCAGTGGCACAGCCTGGCGTTGCATGTTTGAACCGGTCAATGATCGGTCAATACGGTTCTTCTCAATAAATGGCACGAGTGAGGCGGTTGAACCAAGAATCTGCTTGTGCGCAGCGTCCATCAGCGTCACTTCTGTTACATCAGACATACCTGGCTGCATTTCGATACGAGCGTTCACACGTTCGTCGGCAAATGTACCGTCATCGTTAAGTGCTTCACCAGCGTCAGCGATAACTTCGGTGCGTTCTTGTGCGGCATCAAGGTAGACAACTTCGTCAGTTACTTTACCGTTCTTTACACGAAGATATGGCGTTTCAATAAAGCCGTATTCGTTTACGCGAGCGTAGGTTGCAAGGTTGAGCACGAGGCCAATGTTAGCACCTTCTGGTGTTTCCACCGAACAAAGGCGTCCATAGTGTGTTGGGTGGGCGTCACGAACGTCAAAGCCGGCGCGTTCACGTGAAAGACCACCAGGACCCATTGAGCTCAAGCGGCGCTTGTGGCTCAGTTCGGCAAGTGGGTTGGTTTCGTCCATCAACTGTGAAAGCTGTGAGCTGGCGAAGAATTCGCGCACTGCAGCGACCACTGGGCGAGCGTTAATCAGCTGACCAGGGGTAACATTTTCGATATCGCTCATGCTCATACGATCCATGGCGTTTCGTTGCATACGAAGCATACCAACGCGGAACTGGCGTGCTACAAGTTCACCAACGAGGTTAACACGGCGGTTTGAAAGTGAATCGATGTCATCTGGTGCATCCTGCGTATTGTTAAGGCGAATCAATTCTTTAATGATAGCGATAAGGTCGCTCATCTGGAAAACACGGTTTTCGGTCGTGTTTGGCAAATCGATTCCAAGACGTTGGTTGATTTTGTAGCGGCCAACACGGCTGTAATCAAATCGCTTGAAATCAAAGAACATACGTTCAATCATTGAACGAGCGTTGTCAACGGTTGCCAAATCACCTGGACGAAGGCGGCGGTAGACTTCAATCAAGGCTTCGTTTGAACCACGTGAGGTATCTTTTTCAAGGGTGGCTTGAATGTAGTTTGTATCCCCAGTGTCAACATCAGCGAACAATTCTTTAATTTCGCTTGACTTGCCGTGACCAAGAGCGCGGAGCAATGTCGTAACAGGCAGCTTACGGCGACGGTCGATCTTTACGTAAATCACGCCGTTTGAGGCAGTTTCGAACTCGAGCCATGCACCACGGCCAGGAATCAACTTTGCGCCGTAGTTGTTGTGTCCAGCGACCGTATCAGCGGTAAAGAACACACCGCTTGAACGAATCAGCTGGCTTACGACCACACGTTCGGTACCGTTTACAATAAACGTTCCGCGTTCGGTCATCCATGGGTAGTCACCAAGGTAGATTTCTGATTCTTTTACTTCGCCGGTTACCTTATTGGTAAGTTCAACGTTCACATGCAGTGGCGCGTCGAAGGTGATGTTGTTTTCTTTTGCAAATCGCTCAGGATTTTTTGGGTCTTGGAACGCGTATTCTTTAAAACGCAGTTCAAGTTTTTGCCCGGTGTAATCCTCAATCGGGTTTAGTTCCGCAAAAATCTCGCCCAAACCAGTTTCGACGAACTCTTTCCAAGAGTCCTTCTGGTGAGCGATGAGATCTGGGATTGGTAACGCTGTGTCGTCTGCCGTGAAAAACACACGTTCAGACACCTTAGGTGACGTTTTTGCCATCTTTGCTCCTCGCAGTTAATTTGTTGGTGAATCGATTCGGCGCCGAAGAATCTCTGTCCTCAGTTGTAAACACGTACGATGCCGGACGTACGAGCACAATTAACTGAAGTTCCACTACTTCTTAGTGCCATTGTACCGTATTTTTATGCAAATAACAAGCCGTCACACGTACCGGACAGAGCAGTTCATAGCATGCGATTTCTTCGGTTATTTCTTTTTCTTCGGTGAAGGAGTGGCGCCAATAATTTCGTCAATAAGGCCATATTGCTTGGCTTCAGCTGCGCTCATCCAAAAATCACGGTCAACATCTTTTTCAATTTTACTCAATTTCTGACCAGTGTTTTTTGCCAAAATTTCGTTCAATTGCTGCTTAAGATACAAGCCTTCTTTTAGGGCAATCTCTTGATCGCTAATCTTCCCCTGTGTGCCGCTTGATGGCTGATGAATCATAATGCGACTACTTGGCAGCGCTACACGCTTGCCTTTCGTACCGCTACTAAGCAAAAACGCACCCATACTTGCCTGCAGCCCAATACCAATGGTTTGTACATCTGGCGTAATGTATTGAATCGTGTCATAAATTGCCAACCCATCATACACGCTACCGCCCGGGCTATTGATGTAAAGCTTGATATCTTTTTCTGGATCAGCGTACGCCAAGTGTAGTAGCTGCGCCACAACTAAATTGGCCGTATGTTCATTCACATCTTCACCAAGAAAAATCACGCGCTCGTTAAGTAAACGGCTGTAAATATCAAATGCACGCTCGCCTTCATGCGACTTTTCAATAACTGTTGGGACAAGATAATCGTTGGGTTTATACATATTTTCAGTATACAAGAAAATAGCACTCGTTGCAATTGAGTGCTAAATTCTCTTTTACCCGGCGACTATTTCGTGTTGAGTTCTACCAATTTTGCAATGGTTTTATCGGTCAACAAACGGTTAGCGATATCACGTTGGGCTTCTGGTGACTTCAGCTGTTCACGCACTTCGTCGTTTGGATATTGCGTACCAAGTTGGTTCATCTTTTCAAGCAATTCTTCTTGCGTTGCTTCGATCTTCATCACCTTACTGAGTTCCGCAAGCACAAGGCCAGCCTTCACGCGGCGCACGGCAGCATCTTTCGCTTCAGTGTTCAGCCAGTCTTCTTTATCTTTGAAGTTCTTTTCGGCCAAGTAGTTATCGAGTGTCAGCCCGCGATACATCAAGTTTTGCGTCATATCTTGTTCAATTGAGCGCATTTGATCTTGCACCAAAATTTCTGGCACAGGCACGGTCGACTTGTCGACCACTTCGCTCACAAGCGCATCTTTAAACTTTTCGTTAGCTTCGTTCTCTTTTTGCTGTGTAATTTCGCGTTTAATATCATCTTCCAGCTCTTTTACCGTCTTGAACGGACCAGCTTTCGCCGCAAGTTCGTCGGTTAGTTCTGGTTCGACGACCTCTTTTACTTCGTTAATAGTCGTCGTAAATACCACGTCAGCGCCCTTAAGGTCTTCAACATGATAGGTTTTCGGGAAGGTTACTTTAAGATCAAATGTTTCGCCCTTTTTCTTACCAACAATACCTTCTTCAAACCCAGGAATAAAGCTATTGCTACCAATCACGAGGTCGTATTTTTCGCCCTTACCACCGTCAAATGCAACGCCATCTTTTTTACCTTCAAAGTCGATGTTGACTTCATCACCATTCTTTACTGCACGATCAACTGGCTTCTTTTCAGCAAAGCCTTGCTTAACGCGGCCAATGATTTCATCGACGTCTTTCTTAGCCACCTTTACCGCTTCTGGCTTAGCAGTCAGCTTCTTGTAGTCACCA
Source organism: Saccharimonadales bacterium (SeqCode) (assembly GCA_052103595.1). Taxonomy (GTDB): domain Bacteria; phylum Patescibacteriota; class Saccharimonadia; order Saccharimonadales; family Saccharimonadaceae; genus CAMEGH01. The sequence continues at coordinate 297,589 of JBQEKC010000001.1, forward strand.
AGGGTAATCTTTGGCAAGATTTCAGACTCAGCCACGAATTCTAGCTCGCTCCCTGGAACAAACTTCTTCACTTCTACTTCTGGGCGATCCAGCGCCTGAAGCTCTTCGCTCATAAACGCATCGGCAACTGCTTTTGAAAGCGCCTGCTCTAACGTTTGCTGAGCAAGCGTATCTGGGTTAACGTGCTTAGCTGCAACGCTGGCAGGTACTTTTCCTTTACGAAAACCAGGGACCTTAATTTCGCGGCCAATTTTCGTCAAAGCAACCTGTTCGGCGTCGTTCAACTCTTTAGTATCTAAAGTAACGGTAATCGCTACCTTTGTGTCGGATAGGTGTTTTACAGATTTCTTCATATCTGTTTATTATAGCAGCGTTCAGAGGTAATGAAAAGGTGGGACGCTAAAAACTAGCCAATTAGCTCGTCGATGTCATCGCCGCTCGTGCGATTACGTTCGTCTGCCAGGCGCACGACGAGGCGTTCAAACGACAATCGCTCTTCTTTTGCAGTCGCCATTTCTTTGAGGTTATAGAAGCGTTCTTTTAGCTCCTCTTCGCCAACAAAAATCATAAACGGTACTTGTCGCTTCACAATTGCTTTAATTTGCTTATCAATTTTTCGTCCGCTAATATCAACTTCGATATTCAGGCCTTCATTGCGAAGTTCGGCCGCCAATGCTACTGCGCCATCTATTGCATCGCCGAGCACAACGATACTTGCGTCGGTAGCGGGGCGCAATTGCGGCAATAAGTGATGCGTTTCAAGGAAAAGTAATAACGGCGTTAGCCCTGGTGCAAACCCAACTGTTGGCACAGCATCGACACCGAAGAGACCGACCAAGCCATCGTATCGACCGCCGCCAAACATACTACGGTTGTTTTCTGGCGCTTTATCGATGACTTCAAACACCATGCCCGTATAATAGTCGAGTCCACGCATAAGTGTTGCATCGAACTGCGCGTTTCTTACGCCAGCCTTTTCAAGGAGCTGGAAGATGTCACGGATTTCTTTAAACACGTCGCTGTCTTTTAGTTCTGAGGGGAGTTCCTTAATGGTCGTAGCGCTAAGAATCGCAGCAATTTTGCCAAGGCCTTGCTTCGCTGCCTCTTCGCCAAAAATTTCTGTTGCCTGCGCCTTAAAATCATCTGGCGTGATTTTGTTCTTGCGGTCAAATAGCTTCATCATCAGGTGTGATTGTACGGCATCGAGCTGGAAATAATCACTCATCATGTGGTTAATAAAGCTGCGGTGGTTAACCTTGATTTCAAACATATCGTCGTGTGCGCCAAATGCCTTGAGAGATTCGTAACCAATCGCAATAATTTCTGCGTCGGCGCGAACAGAATCTACCCCAAACATATCAACGTTGAGCTGCCAAAACTCGCGTTCGCGGCCACGCTGTGGGCGTTCATAGCGCATAAAGTTTGCAATAGAAAATAGTCGTGCAGGGTAACCAAGTTCTTGTCGGCGAGCCGCCACCATACGACTAATACTTGGGGTCATCTCTGGGCGAATTGCCACCGTGCGCCCGCCACGGTCTTCAAATGCGTACGTCTGCTCACCAGCTAATTCTTGCCCACTTTTTGCCGTATACACGTCAAGCGGCTCAAGTAGCGGTGCACCGTATTCTTCGTATCCGTGGCGTTGGACAACCTTTTTCCAGGTGTCAAAAATATAGGTTTGTAAACGCTTTTCTTCTGGGTAGAAGTCGCGTGTTCCTTTGTACGGTTGCGAAGATAGTGTTGTCATACTAAATTATATTGTTGCATATTTTACACAAAAATACAAGCAAAAGCAAAACCCCCTCATGCTGCATGAGAGGGTGTATGGTTGCTTATGTCTTATCCGTTACGGCGGCTAAGGTAGTAGTAATAAGTTGCGAGTGCAATGCTGCTCAGGCCAAAGGTTGCCCCAAGTACGTCTGCTGCACCTGTCTTTGGAAGTTCGACTAGAGCCGGTGGAGTTGGCTCAACTGGCGTTGGCGCTGGCGTTTCACAATCAGCTTTATTCTTTGAATGCTTTGTTGCGTCGTAGTCGCGTTCGTCAATCGTCATCCAGTTCTTTGTTGCAAGTTCACATACTTCGATTTGCTTTGATTCACAATCTTTTAGGTTTTTTGAGTGTTTACTGCTATCGTATTCGCTTTCTTTGATCGTAATGATCTTTTTGCTTTCAAGCTCACATACTTGCAGTTTCTTTTCTTGACAGTCTCGCAGATTCTTTGAGTGCTTCTTTTGGTCGTATTCATCTTCCTTAATGGTGATGATTTTCTTTGACTCAAGGTCACATACCTGAATGTCTTTTGGCTCTGGCTTTGGTGGCGGTACTGGCTTTGCGTAGATTGGGTTACCGCAAGCAAGGATAATCGCGTACTTGAAGTTACCTTTTGCGTCGAGCACTACTATCGTCTTGAGTGATGAGCTGCGATCTTTGAAAGCAAGTCCACCAACGTGTGTTGTTTGGTAATAGGTTTTGCCTTTAATCTCAATTGGATTACTGTGCGCAATCGGCTCACGACCAATGCTCGCAGCGTTATTTGCGACAACACGACCATCAGCGATAACTTCGCCCTTGTTGTTAGCGTGACCCATGACAACACGGTCACCAGCAGCTGGCGTACGCTTAATCCAGTAATGATCCATAATGTTACGGATATCACCATATTCGTTTTTGTCGTAGGCAGCCGTCAAACCGTTATAGTCTGAGACGCCACACTTAATAATTGAGTTACTTGAACAGTCACCCGTTGCGGCTTGTGCTTGTCCCAAGCCCATTTTATACACTCCGATTCCTGCTGTCAGCATAAGTGTGAGCACGAATAAAGCAGCCACCGCTGTTTTCGAGCTTGCAAGATAACGGAATTTATTTACTATTGATACTCCACGCATATAAAACTCCCTTACGTTATGATTTCATATTAGCATGTTTATGTTTATATGTCAAGAGTATTTGTGTTGTTCCGCCCACTTGTACAGCAGTATACCACTTGCAACTCCAACATTCACGGAACGTGTGCTCCCGTGTTGCGGAATACGCACTAATTGTTGCGAGGCGCGCACCATTGCTTCGCTTAAGCCCGGGCCTTCCCCTCCAAAAACAAGAACAGCATTTTTAGGCAGCGTCACCTCTGGTAAATCACGCGCACCTTCATAGGTATCAACCGCCACAATCACCTTATCTTTTACGCGCTGCACGAATGCTTCAACGGTTAGATGATGCTCAATTGTTAAATATGCATCAGTCATCATCGCCCCGCGACGATTCCAGTGACGTTTTCCAATAATATGTACCTTACGCGCATTAAATGCGTTGGCATTACGCACAATAGTGCCGATATTAAAATCGTGCTGCCAATTTTCGATCGCCACTTCAACGTCACTGGCACTTGTCGCCAAATCTTGCTTAATTGCCGCAATCGTCCAGTAGCGATACTTATCTTCAACATTACGAGCATCGCCATTTTGCAGTAGCTCGGGGTCGTATTGCTCGCCTTCTGGCCACGGTATTGAATGTGGTGGGGCGCCAATTGGTGTATTCATAGAGATAGCGTAGCAAATTTGCTATACTACTGGAAGAGATGATCGGATTTAACCATGCGATGGCCGGCGTTATTATCGCCGCAACAGTTCCTGCACCTTATGTCCCCGTTGTGGCGCTCATGAGCCATTTCATTATGGATGCGCTGCCGCATTTTGGCGGAAGTGAACTATTTAAGCCGTACACAAAACCTTTTAAATGGTTACTGGTTTTTGATGCGCTGATGTGTTTTTTGGTACTCGCTGGCGGTATATGGTTATTCCCCGACAAATGGTGGCTGATGTTCATTGGCACGTTTTTTGCTACATTGCCTGATTTTCTGTGGCTTATTGAGGGAAAAGTGTCGTGGCTTAAAAAGTATTTTGCATTTGCCAAACGCATTCAATGGAGCGAGACGCCCGAAGGTTGGAGCTATGAAACAATCTATTTTGCGTTACTTTTTGTGGCGCTGGTTTGTGTAGCATAATACATAAAAACAACCCGCCATCACGAGCGGGTTGTTTTGTTGCACGACAGACGATTACTTTTGTTCGTCGTCTTTATTGAGTGAATCTTTTGCTTTGTCGAGCAAATCGTTCACTTTATTACCAACGTTATCCTTGGCGTCTTCGGCTTTGTCTTTGAGTTCGCCCACCATTTGGTCGGTCTTCCCTTTTGCTTCGAGTTCTTGGTCGCCGGTTAGCTTGCCTGCCATTTCTTTGGCAGATCCCTTAAGTTTGTCATCAAGTCCGCTCATGGATACATCCTTTCGTTACTTGTTTGTACTTCCCAGTATAGCAGACTGTTCGACCGAGTGCTAATGGGAGGTGGTGCGCTCGATCACTTCTCGGTAACGATCAAGGTAATTTGCCGTCATCGTTTGGGCAGAAAAACGCGTTTCAACACTCTTTCGGCAAGCCTCTGGATCAATTTCATCAACTCGCTCAGCGTAATCAAAGAATTCTTCTTTCGTATTTGCCAAAAAACCTGTCACGCCATGCTCAATAATTTCTGGCATCGCGCCACGATTCATAGCAACGACTGGCGTTCCACATGCCAGCGCTTCAATCACCGCCATACCAAAGGGCTCATCCCACTGAATTGGAAACAGCAGCGCCTTTGCCTCAGAAATAAACTTCATCTTTTTTGCACCACTTAAATTACCAGAGTACGTCAAGCGTGGGTTTTTTAACACATACGGCATCACTTTTTTGTAATAATACTGATATTCTTCATTGCGACGATATTTACTCAACGGGTTTGAAAGCTCAACCAACAACTTGCGGTTCGAACTGATCCCCGCCACAATACCTGCCATACGTAGGCGCTTTTTACGCTTTGTCGCAAATTCGGCAGCGATCGCTTGGCCTTTATCGTGCGTGAAGCGTGCTAATGTAATGTAATAACCTTTCTTCTGTTTAACGAATGGAAACGCTTCGTACTCAATCGCATTTTGCACCGCAGGCAGCATATGATCGGTAATTTCTTGCGGTGCGGCTTTTGCCATCGCGTTAGAAATACACACCGTATAAAGTCGACCTGGATTCATGTAACGCAGCTGAGGGCGATTGTCGATTTGGCCAGTTTTAATTGTATCTTTCGTTGAAAAAGGCGGCCCATGAAAAGTATGTAGCACTGGCGGCAAGCCAGGAATACGACTTACAGGCGAGAAAAAACTTGGCCCAATGTACGGGTTGTGATCGTGAATAATATCAAAATCACCCGCTTCTTCAATAATCTTAAGCGCATAACTTAGATGTGCTTGCATCACTTGTAGCGGTGCGTCGTAGTACGGGTCATCGATTGTTCGAAACAACTCTTCTTTATATACAGAGTGAGTTTTTACTCCTGGAATCGTGTGCTTTCCGTTAGCAAACACCTCCACGACAACATCATCTTGCTTTTTCATTTCGTTGATAATCCCCTGAACTACCAACTCGATACCACCATAGCCTTTAATTGGCATCGCCAGCCACGGTGGCGCAATCATTGCAACTTTTAATGGCTTCTTTCTATGATCAGATGATGAACTAGCTTTCTTCGTCATTATATTTTTATACTATCATAAAATGGCGTATACTAGGTACTATGAAGGAACAGTACGACAACGTTACCGTACCTGATGGATTCCATCTTCTCCCGAACGAAGAACTAGTGTCGGTGATTGATCATGGCGCTCGACATTCAAAACGAACACTCTCTAGCCTAGAGCAGCTGCTTCGCCTCACCCGCGCAGAAACCCCTGAAAATATCGGCAAAACTGGCCCTGCGCTCGCAGCCATCGCCATCGAAGCGAGCGATTTAGTTGACCCACGCGACACTCCAGAGCATCTTCGCCTCTATGAAGCAGTGTTTGGACGAGATTCTTTGCGCGCAGCCATTGATCTTATTTCAGTACACCCTGAACTATGCCGCGCATCGGTACTACGACTTGCCGAGCTCCAAGGCCTTGAAGACAACATTGCCCGCGAAGAAGAAATGGGGCGTATCGCTCACGAATCGCGCGACCTTACTGACCCGGTTGCCCAGCGCCTCACCAAAGAACGCGGCTGGGAGTGGCCATATTACGGTTCAGTTGATGCTACGCCGGAATTTATCCGTACGCTCACTGCCTATTGCCAACGCACCGAAGAAAACGCCGCCTTTTTATCGCAAGAATACGTTGATCGCCATGGCAATACACAAACGATTAGCCATGCGCTAGAGCTAGCGCTGTCGTGGATTGATCGGCGCATCAATAGCAATACCGAAGGTATTATTGAATACAAATCACCACTTCCTAACGGAATTGAAAACCAAGTCTGGAAAGATTCTCCTGACGCCTATCATCATGCCGATGGCACTATTGCCAACCACAACAAAGGTATTGCTTCGATCGAAGTGCAAGTTACCGCTTACGACGCACTCCTCGATGCTGCCGAAATGTTCCGTGATATTTTTGATGAACCCCGCCGCGCCAACGAGCTTGAAAGTAAAGCACGTTACTTAAAAAAGGCTATTCTAGAGCTCTTTTGGACGGAAGAAAAAGGCGGTTATTTTGTGCTTGGGCTTGATCGAGATGGCCAAAATAATGTTCGACAGATGAAAATTCGTACTTCAAACATGGGGCATACGCTTAATTCTCGTCTTCTTGAAGGTGACGATCCTGAGATTGTCCACAAACGTGAAGCCGTCGCTCGCCAACTCACCACACCAGAAATGCAAAATGTGAGCGGTATTCGTACCTTGGCAAGCGATGAGGTACGCTTTCGGCCTGGAGCCTATCACAACGGCAGCGTGTGGCCATGGGATACACACCACATCACCAAAGGGTTGCGTCGCCAAGGTTACTTTGATGCCGCCACTTCGCTCGATGATAAATTGCTACAAATTAATCGTACGCTTGGCACATTCCCTGAATATGTTCGTGGCGATAATGCCGATGAGCCATCAGTCAACACCTACACCATTACTGTGCGTGACACAGAAACAGGCAAATTGAACCAAGTTGAGCAGCCACCACAAGAGATTCAGGCCTGGACTGTCGCTGCTATGCTAGCAACTGAAGCGCGCAAGCGTCGTAATCCATAAACTAGTATATAAAAATAACCTCTTCAAAGAGGCTGTCTTGTACGTATGGAATGTGCGCCCGAAAAGGAGATGTAAAAATATCTCACCTTGCGGGCGGCAGCAAACCTGTCATGGATAGTGTTACGAGGAGAGCACGCGCAGTGACGGCAGGAAGAGGTCGATATCGGCATCGATGAGAGCATCTACTGCTGACTGCCCCTTGAGATCCGGGTTATCTTCCGCATGTTGAGCGTCAAGCTCACCAGGCAGCGGCACGAACTCACCGTCAACCACCGTCGCCTTGACGTTACTTCCCGTGTGCGTCACACCCTCAATCTCACCGGTATACTCGGAGTACATCTCGGTCATGATGAGAGTCCCAAACTCTTCGTTCGAGTAGCGATTGTTGAGCGCAGCGTAACCGTTGTCTCGCCAACCATACACCCACTGAGGGAAGAACCCTACAGCGGATATCAACTCGCTTCCGACCAGTTTGTCGCCCTGGCCAGTCAGCTCCTTCAGGTGATCATCATCACGAACGACGGTACCACACGGATTAAACGCCAAGACAACCGGTTCAATTGACTCGGAAGAGAACCCATCGAAGGAATCGTACTCTTCGCGCATCCTGAGATCAAAGATATCAAACAGGCGTGAAGGCTCCCTGTAGTCCGCCACATCACTGATGAAGAAGTCCATCCAGCGGGTCATGTTGTCACGCGAACTTTCGTTCCGCGTCTCATCATGCTGCACTGGAGACGGATAGTGGAGCAACGCCACTTCCCCATCCTCAAGGTCGAAGTCACCATCAACCAGATCATAAAGACCTGCGATGACAGTACCTTCAAGCTCCGACTTACTCAGGCTGGCACTGGCTTCATTGAGCCAGAGGTACTCGGGCTCATCAGGGATCTTGCCGTACTCGACGACGCGATCTTCAAGTGGCACCTGATGCTCTTCCCACTCATCGCGAATTTCTTCGGCGATGAGATCTGCTTGTTCTGAAAGTGGTCGAGGATCGCTGATCTGGCAGCTTGCATTGTCGGCTTTCGCCTGCTTGGTTAATTCACTGTCGCCGCTACCACAAGCAACGAGCGCGCTCGCGCACGCCAGCGCTGTGATGAGTACAGCGGGACGAGCCATCTGCTTGGACATTTTCTGACGAAACATATCGAAACCTCTTTCAGAGGATCACCGCGACCTCCCGTAAATTCTGCATATCTGATACAGTACGGTAAGATCTTATTGTTAAGAACGGCGCGCTACAGAGCCATCAACTCTCCAGTGCGCCGTTCTTACATATGTAACACTAGCTATTAAGGTTCGCGATTGTTATTTTAGCAGATTACTGTAAAAAGTCAAGCGCATTACCTTTTCCTACTGACCGTATGGTGCTTGGGTAATCGTGCCCACGTCAGAACGTAAATGTGACACCACGGAGCGAAGTTCTGTCGCGTTTTTCACACCTCCATTAAGCGTTCCGTACGGGTCAAAAATCGCTTTTAGCTTTGCATATAGCCCTGTTAGTTCGGTGCCGTTATGCTTGTTACTAAATGGCGCCTTTAAGCGCCCTTCACCCGCTTCAGCAACAGCGGAGCCACCATGCGACACAACAATTGCGACAAATGCATCGTATAATTTAAGCATTTTTTGCTTGTCCGTTACTGTGCGCAGATTAAATTGCGGCCAAAAGTGGTAAATGCTGTCATTAATATAGCCAGAAAACGGTAGCGTAATTTTATGTTCAAGCGACAGTTTGTGCATCGCATTGGTGAAATCTTCAAATCGTTCTGCTGGAATGTAAACACCCCTAAACAGCGCTGGCGTCACAATATCTTTATTGTCCGACTGTTGTGCTGCACGGACGTAACTTTCAATTGCCATTAGCTCGTCAATATCATCTTGCGTTTCGGCCAATTGCGTGTAGCTAGCGTTGAGCTTTGTAGCACTTTTTAGCACTTTTTTGGCTTTTCGCTTACGAGTGCGTTCACTGAAGTCGGCAAAACGGCATAATACTACGCCAGCAAGTTTTTTCTTATCGGCAATCGCATTGGCGATAAAAGCGTGGCGCTTACCATTGCTCACTGCAACACGGAAAAGTTCCATGTCAAAAAGCGATGCGTATTCTGGCTCAAGCTTGCGGATTTCATCGAGCATATCGTTCAAATCTTGCGATGACGAAAAGGCCAATGCAACAACCGACTGTTCACTATTATAAAATTCGGCTTTCAAAATCATTTCAGAAATAATGCCAAGTGTCCCTTGTGCACCCACGAAAAGTGGTGTCAGATCAAAGCTTCCACCAGCACCTTTCACACGCGCCAAACTCGCATAACCACTGTTATCGAAACCGTCTGGATCAAGCTTGTTGTCGATCATTGACTGGTTATCTTCGATGAGGTTATCAACAGCGCGGTATAATTCGCCTTCAAAGTCTTGCTGACCTTTTTTCTTATTGAGTTCACGCTTGCTAAGACGACGTGTTTGGATAGCATCTCCGTTGGCAAGCACCACTTCAAGCTCTTCAACACTACTTTCCATCGCCCCATAACGACCACTTAGCGGGCCGCTGGCGTTATTTGCGACAGCTCCACCAACGGTGCTGTAATGCTCGCTCTCTGGCGCTCCAGGAACATGATATCCCTGTAAACGGAGTGCTTGGTTCAGTTCACCAAACAGCACGCCTGGCTGCAGACGCACTAATCGCTGCTTACTATCAAATTCAAATATACGGTTCATGTACGCTGGTGTGTTGATTGAAATGCCGTTTGTCAGCGCTGCACCTGTCTGATCGGTACCAGCACCGCGCGCCGATACGCTCATAACGTGGCCTTTTTCAGCCAATTGGTGCGTAAATCGTGTTACTTTTCGGATGTCGTTTGTGACGCGAGGATATACAATGATATCAGGGGTAATCGTCAGAATACTTGCATCATTTGCAAGTGATTTTCGTGCCGTTATGTCTGTTGTTACATCCCCTAAGATGTGTTCATTTAGGTAGTGAGCAATTTTACTCATAACACTCCTCTATTCTAAGCTTTACCACTATCATAGCACAAAATTCTTTTTCTTTTGCAGGATTTTTAGGCATTTTCTGCGCACACCAATATTGCTTCAAATGGATGGAGCGTAACGACGTTTGATTCGAGGTCGTATTCGTGTGGCGTATTAGTGTTGCAAATCACGCGGCCTTTGCGCGGCAAAGTAACTTGCACGTCGTAATCGGCAAAGTTAATCGCGGTGTAGAATTCTTTGCCATCTAGGTAGCGCTTGAAGGTCATGTATTCATCGTGATCTTCTTGCCAATTAGTATATTCGCCGTAGCGTAGCGCTGGCTCGTCTTTCCGTAAACGCAGCAACTTTTGGTACATTTTCCAGAACGAGCTTGGGTCATTTTGCTGATACGCCACGTTCATCCACTCTTTGTGCGGACCAACCGGCAACCATGGTTTCGCTGTCGAGAAGCCGGCGTCGTCGTTTGCGTTCCAGCGCATTGGCGTACGATACGCATCGCGCGCATCCATTCCGGCGCCACCTTCAAACCGATCGTGCGCTTCTTCTGGTTTAATAGCAACATCGAGCATGCCAAGTTCTTCGCCGTAATACACCGACGGAACGCCCGGCAATGTCAGCTGCATCATCGCAAGCGCTTTGGCCTGCGCCATGCCAAATTTGCTCGCAATGCGCGTTTGGTCATGGTTACCAAGCACCGCCACAGGCAATTCTTTGGCGTACTTTCCAAACATGCGGTTAAAGTTGTACTGGAATTGCCGCGCCCACCATTCAATCTGGAAACCTTCAAAGAAGAACGTGCCAGCGACGTGCGGGTTCAAATCTTGCAACTGCATATATTGATCGAGGCGGCTACCCAAACGGTCGTCTGGGTAAAATTCAAACACAATGTAGCGATTTTGATACTCAGCCACTACATCAGTCATCATTTTTAAGTATTCCAACATGCGTGGGCCACCCTTGCTGTTGCAGTGCACGTACGAACCATAATTATCGTCGCCCCCGTAATAATCGGGGTTCATTGGGTTATCTTCAAAGGTTTTGCTAATTGGCCACACGGCATCAGCGCGGAAGCCATCCACGCCCATGTCCATCCAGTAGCGCAGCACGTTGAGCATTTCTTCGCGCAAGACTGGGTTATCCCAATTAAGATCTGGCTGGCTTGGCAAAAAAGAATGCAAATAATATTGCTGCGTTGGTTCGTGCCACGTCCAGGCCTTGCCGCCCGACATGCTGAGCCAGTTGTTTGGCGCCGAACCATCTGGCTTGGCGTCGCGCCACACGTAGTAATCGCGCTTTGGATTACCGCGCGAGCTAGCGGCTTCTTTGAACCATTCGTGCTGGTCGGAAGAATGATTTGGCACGTAGTCGAGCAGCACCTTTATGTCGCGCTTGTGCGCTTCATCGAGCAGCTCGCGAAAGTCATCCATCGTGCCGAATAGCGGATCAACCCCACGATAATCGCTAATATCGTAACCGCAATCGCGCTGTGGCGACGGAAACATTGGTGAAAACCAGATCGCGTCGATTCCAAGTGAATCTTCTTTCGACTTTAGATAATCAAGCTTTTGGATGATCCCGCGAATATCACCCACGCCATCGCCATTTGCGTCTTTAAAACTGCGCGGATAAATTTGATAGATTGCATTTACGTCGTGCCAAGAAGTGTTCATACGTTTTATTGTACCGTAGAATGCTTATGTTTGACACTCTTCCAAAAAACAAAACCCCCAACCTTCCGGAGGCTTTGCCTACTACGGGAGGTTGAGGGGATCTTGGTAGGATGGGTCGAAAAGACCGTTGTGATGTGCGCTGTTATAGCGAAAGCGAAGCGGGTACGCTCCTTCGACAAACGCATTCGGAGCCGAATGCATCTGCCACTTCAGCTGTCGCTCGAGATAGGGCGGAGAGATGTGGTCGAGCACACCATCAACGATAAGATCGTGTTCGGTGCCGTCTTCTGTCACATTCAACACAAAGATAAAAATCCTACCCTCTGCCACAATGTGCGTTACATCTTCCAGACGACGCAGCAGCCTTCCAATAAACTGTACGACACCGGGGCGCCGAGCGCCAATCGGCCATTTATTCCAATCATACGCATAACGCATGGTGTCGATCAGTAGGTCGCGATCAGGTCCGCTCGTAATAACGAGGGAATACTCTTCATTCTCTCATCGTTCATCCTTTCAAGGTTCGATCGTCCTATAGGGCAATGTGCGATTTACCCTACACCGATGTAAGGTTGATTTATTATAGAGAGTTATTAGACTTTTGTCAATATTTGTCGTATAATAAAAATGTCCTATCCACACTACCTCGTAGTACTGACGAGAGGTGAACCCTATGTCTATCTCGAAGATTGGCAGTCCTGTGATGCTTCGTGGGCGCTCCATCAATGATCGCAACGATGTCGTGGCGCTACTGCAAGCCGAGCTTGAAACCGACTACCACGTTGCTCGCGAGCGCGCTCGCATGCTAGCAGAGCACACGTTCGACACCTGCCATCGTGGCGCCGACAAGGAGGTTCCTGGCACTTCACGACGGTTTCATCATCTGTTCATCGCCGAGAAGGATGGCGTTTTCGCCGGGTGTATTCACCTGACGATTTACGATCGGCGCGAGCTGCCCACCATCCATTCGCTGCTGTCTGTTCAGCCTGACGCAGAAGATGTATGGCGTAAGCTGTTCGAACATGCGGAAACGTTTGCCCATTCGTTCGATTGCCACGAACTCGGGGCGATGGTTTCGACGGAGAATTCTGCTATGGTCACTTTCTACCAGCGCAAGGGCTTCCGAACCATCGGCGTCATCGAACGGTATCACGAAACAGCGGCACACCGCGCGGTGCTTCAGAAGAAGTTTGCTATGTAGCAAGGACGTCTTTATGCTCACTGCAGCATAAAGCAACCCCACTCTTTCAACAGGAGTGGGGCTTTTCTTTTTATAGTAAAAGGCGCTACGAAATCGAGGCGCGGTAGATACTATCGATAGCGTCACCAAGCGTTTCGTTGAATACTTCGTCTGTTTGCGAAACGCGCAAATCACCACTAAGCGCACGGCTAAAGCTCGCGATCACTCCATGGTTGTTGGCAAGCTTCTCGTTTGCTTCATCGCGTGAGTAGCCGCCTGAAAGCGCCACTACGCGTACCACATTTGGATGCTCAACCAGAAGCGCATAAAAATCGTCCACCGACGGAAGGGTAAGTTTTAACATTATTTTTTGCGATACATGAAGAGTATCAAGCGATGCCAACAAAAAGTCATGCAGCGACTCTTCAACCTGCGCTTTGTCTTTAGCGTGAATGTCAACTTCTGGCTCGATAATGGGTACCAGCTCCGCTGCACAAATTTGACGCGCAACTTCAAACTGTTGATCAACCACTTGAGCAATGCCGTCTTCGTTGTACGCTTTAATCACCGAGCGCATTTTTGTGCCAAAGATACCTTTTTGCTTGGCTTCATGAAGCAAGTCATCGAGTGCTGGCATAGGCTTCATAAGCTGCACACCATCTTTTTCTTCGGCTAGACCATCATCGATCTTCAGAAATGGCACAATACCTTTCTGTTGCCATAGATAATCGGCCGTATCAAGTCCTTCAATCTGGCTATTCATGGTTTGCTTAAACAAAATTGCGCCTAAAATTGCCTGGCTGTTAAAGCACTCACTGGTAATGATGCGCGTACGCATAGTGTGAACCAAGTCGTACATCGACGCTTCATCACTATAGGTGTCTTGCATAACCCCATAGGCTGCAAGCGCCGTAGGCGTACTACCACCGCTTTGATCAAGCGCGGCGATAAATCCTTTATCGTGTTGTATTCGTTGGAGTTGTTCGCTGTTCATATACCCATAGTAGCATGTCGAGCATGCTAGCTATAGTGAATATCCCGTTTACAAAACGCCGCTACGCCGATTAAAAGCCCAGCTAAGCTTCCCATTGCAATAAGACTAAGTGGCAACCAATCGATAGACTCGAGTGGTGGTGTCGCAAGGTGCTCCATCAACGAAAGATTCATGATCCATTGCTCTAGTTGCACAATCGGGCCAAGCCATAACGCAAACGCCACAAAGCCAAAATAAAGCCACACTACACCACCTGCCAGCCGCGGTAGCACACCAAAGAGCAGCACATAAATCCCTACGAACGCGAGCAGTACTGGCGCATACGAAAGCGCCGCTAGTACATATTCACCAATATCAGCACGATAGTCAGAAAACGCATTTGTCATCACAGAAAGTAGCAATCCCACAACCATCAACATGACGACACTGCCTCCCAGGATAATCGCCAAATGCTGCCCGATCCACTTCAAGCGCGAAAGCTTCGTAGCAAGCACACTCTCAAGACTTCCGCTAGATTCTTCACTGCGCAGCCTTCCGAGTGCATGGATAGCGTAACCGAACACCATCAAGCAAGCGATCGAGATCATTGCTGACATGAATGATGGAATTAATGCACCAACGCCGCCAATTGCTTCTATTGTTTGACGCATACCATCTGCACTATCGAAAATCTCGCCCATTTGTGGCACAAATAGTGCGATCGTGCCAACCATCACCACCAGGCCAATAAACCATCCAGTAAATACATTCTTTTGCAGATGCCACGCCAGCCCAAGTGGAGTGCGCAAAAATCGGCTCGCACGCACTTTACCAGCACGACTCGGTAGTAGTCCTGCACCAACATCGCGACGGGCAAGTAGTAGCAAGCTTACTATAATTGCTACACTGGCCACGCCGCCAGAAATCACTAATGGCCACCATTCACTCACCGTCAACGGACGCGTGGCTTGCAACCAGCCAAATGGACTAAGAGCGCTCAACCAGGCGGGTTCATGAATTCCATCGGCATTCGTTCGGCCCAGAAAGTCACCCGCGCCTCGAAGCAAAAACCCAACGCCAATTAATCCAGCCAACATGCCATTAGCACTTCGCCCGCTTTCGACCAATTGCACTACCACTGCCGCAATCGCCGCCCATACAAAGCCGAACGCGCCCATCGCAACGGCATAAAGCCATGATTGCCCAGTACCCCATGCAGGATCCATCGCTTCCATGCCAACACCAATGCCAAGGGCAATCGCTCCATTAACGCCAAATGCTACAATCAGCGCCGCTACAAGCCCTGCAGCGCGGTGCACTTGCCCCGAAAGTAACAGTTCCTGCGCGCCAATTTCTTCGTTATGACGAGTGTGGCGCACAATCAACAGCGTATTGATAAACGCAATCGCCAACCCCCACCACAGCAATGTTTCAACCATCATAAATGCACCAAACGTCGGCTCGTCCATTGGTCCAACCATAAAGAGCATTGCCGGGTTAAGATTAAGTGTGGCATACATTGTCGCGAGGCTTTCTGGGTCGCCATACACATCCTGTAACAGCGGCACCATTGCAATCAAAAGCAGCACAAACCCCACAATCCATAACGGTAATTTAATACGATCACGCCGTAAAATAAGCTTGATCAGCGTCCACAATCCCGCCATTACTACTTTTCCCTGTACTGGCTTAGGAAGAGTGATTCGAGGTTGTCGTGGTCTTGTTTGAGCTCGGCGAGCGTCATGACTTGCACTGTTTTTCCTTCGCGGATGATGGTAATGCGGTCACACAATACTTCCGCCTCCGACAAAATATGGCTCGAAAGCAGCACTGTTTTACCTTCCGTCTTTAACGCACGAATTTCTTCCTGAAAAATCTGTTCCATCAGTGGATCAAGTCCACTCGTTGGCTCATCAAGAATATAGAGTTCAACATCACTCGCCAGCGCCGCCACCAGGGCAACTTTCTGGCGATTACCCTTTGAATATGTATGAAATTTCTTACGTGGATCAAGCTCGAACCGTTCAAGCAACCGTGCACGTCGCGCTTCATCTAACCCGCCGCGCAGATTCCCTAAAATATCAATGATTTCACCACCTGTAAGGTTGGGCCAAAAGTTTACATCGCCCGGTACATACGCCAACTGCTTGTGCAGTTTCACAGCATGCTTCCACGGGTCTTCACCAAACAACGCCACATCGCCACTCGTTTTGCGTAGTTCACCCAATAAAATCCGAATTGTTGTTGATTTTCCAGCGCCATTTGGCCCTAAAAAGCCGTGCACTTCGCCTTTTTTAATTTGTAAATCAAACTCATCAAGCGCCACTGCTTTGCCAAATTTTTTGACGAGTGAATACACCTCAATCACCGTATCGTTTTTGCTAGCCACAACTTCCCCTTTATTCTTATGCCTTTATTGTACTATAGCTAGTGTTTTTGCGCACGACATAGCCCCGCTGACTTGTTTATGGTACAGTGAGGCTACTGCATGATGCATTATTCTACTGTTTATTTTATTGACCTCGACCGCTGTCTGATTGATATTGAGATACCGTATGGTGAATTTATACGCCAATTGCAACATTTTTGTGGAAGCGAAGTGCACAAAACTACCTTGCAGCTACGCTCAAACATAGAAGCCTCGGGCGGATCGTTTGACCCGATTACTTCTTTGCTCGATACGAGCGTAGCCAGCAAGACTGCGGTCTACGAAGCACTTGCAAATACCGCACGATACACCGACACCACCCGAATATTCTTACCGGGCGCGAAAGAGTTGCTCATCAAACTGCAGGAACAGGACAAAAAATTCATGGTTCTTACCTACGGTGGCGAGCAGTGGCAAACCACCAAATTACGTGCCGCCGGCTTTATAAAGAACGATGATCCTGCAAAAAATATCCCGACGCATATCACTCAACAAAAGCAAAAAGGTACGTTAATCGCCAGCTGGCAACAGCCCGATGGAAGATTTTTACTGCCGCGCGAACTTTTTGGGACAGAGGTTACTGCAGACAGTGTCGTGCTCATCGATGACAAAGCAGAGAGTTTCGCAGGCTTCCCAAGCGAGCCTTCAAAGGGATTTTACGTGCCAGCAAAAGTCAGTGATGTTACGGCGATTTTACCGTCAAACGTACAGCAAGTAGCAACACTTCATGAAGTTGCGCGATACTTATTCCTCTAAATAAGTATCGCTAGATATATTTCAGTTTTTCTTCTTAAAGCTACATAGAACTTATACAAGTCGGTCTTTCGCTTTCACTCCCACCCAAATTCCAATCAATCCGCCAATAAGTCCGCCCAGGATACTCCATCCGCCAAAGGGTTCAGCGCCAAAAAGCGTCGGGACATAGCCACCCAGCGACATTCCAACGGTTGCGCCAAGCATAACGATTCTTTTATCCATAGGGTTAGATCAGGCCAACTTTGTTTTATCGACCGCCGAAGCTTCCGCCGCCACCGCCGCCACCAGAATAGCCACCGCCACCTGAAAAACCACTACCACTCGAGTTACCGTCGCTCGAAATGAAGGTGGCTGACGTAGTTGTCGAAAAGTTTGAGATCGCCGATCCAATCATCGCACCATTAAAGGTGCTTTGCCCACTATACCAACTTGGGTCGGTGCCACTGTCGTTGTAGGAGACTTCGAGCACTTTCGCCCAGTCTTTTTCTAACCCGAACAAAATTGCATATGGCAGCACTCGCTCATACAGCCGTACGACTTGTTCTGTGTCGTTTGTATCTACTTTGGTTTTTTGGGCACCTTGCGGGCTTTGCAACACCTTCAGCCGGTCAGCTTCAGCTAGCTTGATATACATCTTTAACCCTTCGAGGTATTCTTTCATTTCGCTTCCTTTTTTGGTGAGCGGTCGCATTGAAAGTGCCATAATCGTTACAAACACCACCACAAAGAACAGAGGAACTACCAACATCGCTGATACTCCCGGTTCGCGGCCGTCTTTCGTTTGCCAAATAAACACCACCACCGCAGCAGCAAGAGAAAGGAACGCAAGCACAATTGGCAATTTTGCGGCTTTTACTTTTTTGCGATATCCTTCAGAAATAGCACTGGCTATCTTTGTTTCGTAGACTAACTTATGTAATTTCGCTCCGGTTTTTTGATCGGCTGCATCAAGTGTATAGGTAGATCCTTCTTTTGCGCTGGCACCAAATAACGTCGTGACAACTTTCTTTTCATCCGCAGTGAGATCAGTTACTGTTAGCAACTTGAGTTTGTAGACGTGTTTTTCACCGCCAAACCAACTCTTTTTTGTCTCGGTTTCGATGATTTGTATATTATGACGCACCGCCAAATCAATAAACTGCGCCGGCAGTTCCGCTCGTGCGCCAGACACAACCGCTGCAGATTGCAACACCGAAATATCTTTTGGCGGCAAGTATTCGGGCACAATCGTACCACGTCCCGGCTCATCTTTACCTCGTGTACGGCGTGCAACAAACATCGCAATAATCGAGGCGACCCCAAGTCCGACCGCAAGTATTGGCGCGTACGTATTCATAAACGCATCAAGAGCACCTTCCTTATATGGCTCAAAAGCACCTTCCTTAAACTTCAGTACCATTGAAACGTTCTGACGAGCTGGTAATTCGCCGTTTGAGGTAAAGGTGATCACATCCCCACTTTGCGAAACGCGACATTCTTTGTCAGATCGAAAACGCCCCTCGTAACAAACGCTATCATCAGCAAATAAATTGCGTGTCGTATCATCAAGGTGGACACGGCCCGTCACCTTTCCAAATGGCTGGGGCGAACTCGTACCGACAGTGTCCCAGTAAAACTCCTGGTGATTACCAAAGCTTTTAGTCACATCACGTAGCGTATACGTTAGTATATATGTTTGATCGCCACGCAGATACTCCTCTGTTCCCGTTGAAATAGCAATATCATTACCCCGCTTTTCCTGCGAGTAGACTGCCTCTTCTTTACCGTTACGCGTTAGCGATTCAAACTGAAACGAGGTTGGATGTTTGTCGTAGACGTCTGGAATAGCTCGCACAACACCTTTGTTTTGGTCTTTATCTTCGGGAAATTCGGCGGTAAATGTTTCGACGACTTTCAATGTTGAACGCCCCTCATTGTCGCGCGACAAATAATAGTCGCCAACAAAATCTTTGAACGTGAAGTCATTGACTCCCGCCGAGGCTACTTGTGGCGAGAGCACTGCTAGTACTGCTGCCATTGCTATTGCGATGTATATTCCTAGCTTCTTCATACCTCTATCATACCAAATTCTACGGCAGGTTGTGTATTCTAGCGGTTTTGACATTTTATACATTACTTGGTAAAATATAGATAATCCCTTCGCTCCACAGCAAGGTGGCTGCGCACGCAGTAACGCCCGTGTCGAGGGCTTCATCGACATTCCTGGAAAGGCACACTGATGTCATCTAAAACGTTTACCCGATTCGTTCAGATCAAGAGTGGACCAACTGCCGAAGAGCTGATCGCAGCGCGTGACAGCACGGGCGACACAAGCGTCGTCTTTGCCTACGACTTCATACGAAGGACAAACGGCTGCAACGATCGCCACGTGTACGAAGGCTCGTTCACTGCAAGTATCGTAGACGTCACCTCAGCAGTCAACGACACCAACGCGCCGCTTGCGGTTGAAATGTTCACCTCATTGACCCCTCTACAGGACGAGCTCGTCACCATCACGTATGATCCGACGCAGCCAGAGGAAACCGACCCGATCGGCATTCCTCGCCTCCCGGAGCACAGCTAAGCGCTCACGTAGCCTGCCGTACTCTGGGAGGCTACTTTTCTTTTTTCCCAATATGGTATACTTGATGTACACGCAGATGTGGCGGAATTGGTAGACGCGCTAGCTTCAGGTGCTAGAGTCCTTCGGGACGTGGAGGTTCAAGTCCTCTCATCTGTACCAAGGAATGAACATCGCTTTCACGGCGGTGTTTTTTCATTGATACACATATGCATATATCGCCTTCGTTACGCGATATAGACGCTCACGAAGGCGACTTCACGGCGATTGCTCAGCCGGAATAACCTCAAGGACATTCGGATTCATTGAAAAAGCGGAATTCGTGCGCCCACAACACGAAGCGTTACATCGCCTTGCGCGGGCACATCATGCCAAATAGCTGTAGAATTATACTTCATACGAAGCGCACTGTTGGCATTGGTAATCGTGCCGCAATCTGCCGTATATAAACGGTAGTGCGCCATATCACCACTATGCGAACGTTCTTTACTCAGCATATGACAGGTAGCGGTTCGCTCATTGTGGTAACTCAACAAGTAAGCCACCGCACCAACGATACTCACGATCACAACGCAGCTTACTGCGAATAACTTCGCAACATCAGGCTTTGCGCAGCGTGCCACTGTTACTACGACCACGCACGCAAATGCCACAAGACAAAGCAACAGCACGACGAAATTCATGATCATTCCCTTCATGTCGATACAAGAGGTTCGCACTTTCACATTACTGATAAAAGTGTAAGGGGTATTATGAATTATTTACAACAAATGTCAATGTAGATTGTATATTAAAAACCGCCCTTACGGACGGCCTTTTTGATAAACCCATCTGGTACAGGTGAAAGGACTTGAACCTTCACGCCTTACGGCACGTGCTCCTAAGGCACGCGTGTCTACCAATTCCACCACACCTGCATACGCTTGGCGATGGGCTTTGTTCTGTGTTATTGTAGCAAACTTTTTTTATTTCGGCTAGCGTTTTTCTTCCCAAAACAAAAAGGCGTGAGCTTTTGCTACGCCTTTTTGCGGTAAAATACAAGGGTAGCACCAGAATAACTTCGAGCTACGTCCACCACAACGTCCCTGTTATCTCTAAGATTAACACTCTCCTCACACTTACCTGGTTTAGATAATACCATAAGCGCCCCTGGTTTGAGAAGCCCTAAAAGCCGTTCGATTGTGGATAAATGCCGCTCAAAATCATAATACGGAGGATCAACAAAGATTACGTCGAATTTTGCATCGGGGTTGGTAGAAATCCACGAATTCACGCGCGTACGATACAGCTTAGCCCGTTCTTCGTCGAGGCCAAGTCGATCGATATTATTGGCGATGACTTTTTGCGCCACTCGCCCGCTCTCAATCAGCGAAACGTGCGCTGCGCCGCGACTTAACGCCTCTAAGCCCACAGCACCCGTGCCAGCATACGCGTCAAGCACCTCGGCGCCCTTTAGCTCATGCTGGATTGAGTTAAACAGTGCATTGCGAATCCGCTCGCCCATTGGGTGTGTTCCACGACCGCGCGGCGAATCAAGCAGACGTCCACCAAATTCTCCACCAACAATACGTACCCTCATGAACGTCGCCTTTCAGTCATCATAATTGAGGTGTACCAACCCATTGCTACCGCCTTAATGATTAACGGCACTAATTCTTTGGTGGTTTCTTTCGCTAAGTGCCGTGTCCAGCCCTTTTTCTGGAACTCGTCATACATTTTCATGGCGTGGACTTCATTCATAATATCAACGTACAATTTGCGAAAACCATGCGTTTCAAGCGCAGCAATATCTTGCCCGTTAAATTTGTGGTGCACATTCGTAAGCTTTGCGGTCGAAATTGCCACCGCGATGCCCAGCTCAAAACTAAGATGTGTCGTCATAACACCCTTTGTGCCCCAAAATTCCCAATTGTTGCCGATCGACTCGAGCCGCGTTTCGCCTGGCATCAAAATCTTTCCTTTTGCGCTGGTACGCGTTTCAATCCCTTCGCCGCCACGAAGTTCTTCAAGCTTGGCTTCAAACGGATAATGATGCGCCGGCGTTAAACCATCGGTAATCGCGTGCGCCATCCAGGCAGCTTCAAAGGCAGCGCGCTCCATATTCTCTTCTTGCAAAGCGGCGGCTAGATTTTCCTGATGTTCGGTAATCATATCTAGCAGCGCCGTATCGTTTGGATCTTCTGGGTTGATAAAATGCCACGGTTCGTCTTTAGCGGGACTTTTGCGCTTAATACCATCGGGGCCGTTTTTGCCTTCAAAATGCAAAATGTGCTTTATTTCAGGAAACGTAACATCATGCGGAATAAGCGGCCGAAGTTGGCGCTTGGCAACTCGGTCGATCCGCTGATGGACGCCCATAATGCGGCCAGATTTTGTTCGAAAAGTGGTTCCTGCGTACATATTAATTTAGTGTTGTAAGCCGCTGGTAATTGTGTACGCGGCTTGATAACTGTTTATATTGTACCAAATCCTCGCCCGAATCAATAAATCGCTTGGTCTCTGCTTGAGCGCGAGCAATAAGTTTCGTATCGGCCAGCGTGGCAATGCGCAGATTAAGCGCGCCGTGCTGCATGCGGCCGTAGATTTCACCGGGGCCGCGTAGCTTCAAGTCAACTTCTGCCAAGTAGAATCCATCGTTTGATTTTTCGATTTCGCGCAGACGCTGGGTTGGCTTTTTGTTGTCACTGGTAACCAAATGGCAGTAGCTTTGGTAGCTGCTTCGCCCCACGCGACCGCGTAATTGGTGTAGCTGGCTCAAGCCAAATCGGTCCGCATTTTCGATCAAAATTACTGTGGCGTTTGGCACGTTTACACCTACCTCTACTACCGTGGTGCTGACTAAAATATCAACCTTGCCATCGGCAAATTGCTGCATAACAGCTTCTTTTTCGGCCGCAGATAATTTACCGTGCAGCAACCCAACCGTGCGATGCCGAAACACTGTACTGCGCAGTTTGCGATATTCGGCTTCGACAGATTTTACGTCGTTTTCGGGGTTTTCATCAATCAGGCTGCAAATGATATAAGCTTGGCGACCAGCAGCAAGTTCAACGTCGATTTTTTCATAGAGCGTTTCGGCGCTGGTTGGTTGCCAAATTTTTGTAGCAATTGGGCGGCGGCCAGCGGGCAGTTCATCAAGCACACTTACTTCGAGCTCACCAAATACTGTTAATTGGAGCGAACGTGGAATTGGCGTGGCGGTCATTGCCAAAAGATGCGGCATATGGGGTGATTTTTCGAGCAAGGCTTGGCGCTGCTTCACGCCAAAACGGTGCTGTTCGTCGATCACCACAAAACCGAGTTTATGATAGTGCACGGTTTTTTGGATGAGCGCGTGCGTGCCAACGATCACATCGATTTTTCCGTTCGAAAGTTCTTGCAATAACGTTTTACGAGCCGCGCCCTTGACGCTCCCTGTCAGCAGCGCAACTTTCATGCCAAACGACGCAAGTAATCCGTGTAGTGTTTCGGCGTGCTGGGAAGCAAGAATTTCGGTCGGCGCCATAATGGCCGTTTGCAGACCTGCCTGCGCGCACGAATACGCCGCTAAACCTGCCACAACTGTTTTTCCCGATCCAACATCGCCCTGCAGCAGCCGGTTCATCGGCTCATTCGACGCAAAATCTTGGATAATTTGCCACGCTGCTCGGCGCTGCGCCCCTGTTAGCGGAAACGGCAAGTTTTTCACAAACTCCGCTACGCGCGGTTGCTCAAACGGAATCTCCCAACCTTGTAGCTTGCTATTTTCGCGCTTGTTGAGCTGGCTCGCCATCAGTAGTTCAAATAATTCTTCGAACGCTAGGCGCTCCTTGGCACGAGCGAGCGCTTCTTCGCTGGAAGGAAAATGCATTTCTACGTACGCATCGCCTCGCGAAAGCAGCTTTTGCGTTTCTATAACACTTTGTGGCAGTGTTTCAGGCAGCATGACCATCGTGGGGCGCACACTTTCAATCAATTTGCGCAATTGCTGAGGTTTCACATCTTTAATGACGCGGTAAATTGGCGCTAAAAATTCGGTCGGTTCGGCTTCGGCGAAAGCGCGCGGTTTTTCAACCGCAGGATTGGTAAGTTGATAGCGATTGTAAGTAAATTCGAACGTACCACTAAACAAAAACTCTTGGTCGGGTGAAAGTTGCGTAGCGCGATACGGCTGATTGAACCACACAGCGCGGATCTTATCTTTGCCATCGGTGAGTGTAGCAGTCGTGACGCGCAAGCCACGGCGCACCTGCCTCGTTTCAACTTTTTCGCAGCGCGCCAAAATTGTTACTTTGCCCGGCTCTAATTGCGCAATACTGGTAGCAGCCGAGAAATCTTCATGTCGGCGCGGCAACCAATCAATCAAATCGCCAACAGTACGAATGCCCACGCGAGCAAACGCCTGCGTCAGCTTTTCGCCCACTCCCTTGAGCTCAGAAACAGAGGACGCCAGCATACGTTAGAGTGCGGTAATTTGTGCTTCGAGCGCGGTACTAAGCTCGGCAAGTTGCGACTGCACTTCAGACAATTGCTTCGCCACTGCGTCAATATCTTGCGCATTTGCAGTCTCATACCACTGCATATATAGCTTTAGCTTTGGTTCAGTGCCGCTCGGACGCACGGTAATACGGCAGCGTGCGTCACCCAGCTCAAACACCAATACATTACCATTGATGCAGTCAATTTGTGTCGCGGTACCAGTTTGCGTATCACGGCGCACTAACGTTTTATAATCTTGCACAGCTGTCACTTCGTATCCGGCTAGCACCTCAGGCGTTTCATCACGAAGATGCTGCATAATACCTTGCATCCTGCTAAATCCATCAGCGCCTGGCAGTTGCACATTCACCAAGCTTTCAACATACAATCCATATTCGGCAAATAATTGCAGTAACCGGTCGTACAGAGTAAGGTTCTTTTCTTTCAATTCTGCTGCATATTCTGCCAATAACAACGCACCGCTTGCACCATCTTTATCACGCGCATAGGTACCCTTCAGCAGCCCATAACTTTCTTCGCCACCGATAATGAACTGCTCGCTTGAGCCTTCTTTATTACGGATCAATTCACCAATATATTTAAAGCCGATTAGCATATTGTCGTAAATATTCACGCCATAACCGTGCGCCAGCGCATTCAGCATGTCGGTGGTGACAATTGTTTTTGCTAGATAATGTTCAGAGGTCAGTTCACCCCTTTCTTGCATATGCTGCAGTACGTAATCTGCAGCTAGCGCCGCCGATTGGTTACCGTTTAGATATACAGGCTCGTTATTTTGGCGTACAACCACTCCAATACGGTCTGCGTCTGGGTCGTTTGTAATGGCGATGTCAGCGCGCTCGTCCATCATTTTTTGTACAGCAAGTTCGTTGGCTGCTTTTTCTTCAGGATTTGGTTTTCCACTTGGGATCGATGGAAAATTACCATCAGGTACCATTTGTTCATCAACCGGGCGAATATCGCTAAATCCAGCCTTTTGCAACACAGGGATCACATTTGTTTGGCCAGCACCATGCAGTGGCGAATAAACAATTGAAAGATCACGGGCGGCGCCCATTGCTTCGTTAGCCGCCGCAGCCACGTACGCTTCGTCGACATCGTTGCCCAGCACCACGATAGTACCAGCCGCAACCGCCTCATCGTAATCGACAGTGTCAATTTCGCCACCCTTCGCAGCTTCAGCCAAAACACCCGTATCGTGTGGTGGCACAATTTGTGCGCCATCATCCCAATATGCTTTAAACCCGTTATCGGTTGGTGGATTATGGCTGGCAGTAATCACCACGCCAACGGCTGCTTGCAAATGTCGCACAGCAAAACTAAGCTCTGGCGTCGCACGAAAGCCATCAAACAGGTAGACCTTAAAACCGTTTGCCGCACAAACCTGCGCAGCGAAAGTGGTAAATTCATCAGCCGTAAGACGTGTATCATGCACGATTACTACACCCCTTTTTCCAGCCTCAGCATCAACCGAAAGCGCATACCGACATAACGCCTGCGCACTTTCTCCCACAGTAACTTTATTGAGTCGATTCGAACCAATACCTGTCATCCCACGACGGCCGCCAGTACCAAATTCTACCTCTTTGAAGAACGCATCTTCAAGTTCTTGCCAACGTTCATCGCTAATCATCTGACGGAGTTCGTCTTGATACATGGCATATTTTGGCTGCGTCAACCACGTTGCGATATTCGCCTCGGCTGCTGGCGAAACATTCCCTTTTACTGCGTCAATCGGCTGCATTATTGTCCTCCACTTTTAGGCTTACTACGTTTTAGTGTAGCAAAAATCTGGTTTTTATGCAGGATGAGAAACGCGCCAATTGCTGTTGCAGCGGGCACCGCAAGCACTAGCGCCATACTTGAAACCAACGTACGGATGATCTCCTGCGAAATAAACTCGCTATTAAACAGAAGGAGAATCGAGCGCGTTGGATCAAAATTGAGCACCATTGAAAGCACAATTGGCAGCGAGACGCCAATATAAGCAAGTGCCAAAGTATTCACCAGCGACGCCACATGCTCTCGCCCGACCGATCGTCCGTGAGTGAAAAGTTGGCTAAACGTTAGTTTCGGCTGTGCTTTATGCAGTTCATCGATAGCGGCAGTTTGGGCGGTAACGATATCATCCAACACACCGAGCGTAGCGATAATGATGCCGCCAACCAGCACACCACGTAAGTCAATTGCTGATTCTGTCGTCGCTAAAAGTGATGAAGTTTCGTCATAGATACCGGTAAGGTGTCCGAGCCACCCGCCGAGCAATGCAAACCCAACCGCCACACACAAGATAAAAAGAATACTTAGTAGAGACACTGCGGTTCTCCAGCGCCATCCATGAGCCACCACCACAGAAATGATGGCAATTCCAAACGCCGCCGCCACACACGCCCAAAATGCGTTCACACCGTTTAATACTGCAGGAATGAGCCCCGCCGCAATCACTAATACGCTCGTGGCTAATCCAACAATACTCATAAGACCTTGTTTACCACCCACAATGACCACCAATAAAATAAACAAAAATGCCAAAAGAGCAATGCCTGGAATCCGCCAAAACTCAGTAGCATATCCGTTTGTTAAGCCGCTGCGATCCATATCAACCAAGACGCGGTCGCCTGGCGTCGGTCGGACAGAGATAAATGTCACGTCAACTATTAAACCACGACGTGCGCCATCTTCGATCTTAACTGAACCTTTGCCTCCTTCAATCGCCACCACAGTTGCGCGAGCCGACGTTCGACTTGGCGCATTTTCTGAAACATAGAATGATTCTGTCTTGTCGATGGAGGCGTCGTACGGTGAAACAAAAAACCACACCAACACGCTCGCTAACACAAGGATACTCGTTATTGTCGCCAGCCATAGAAGTGATTTTTTGTAACGACGAAGCATTTCCCCACCTTTTCCTTGCAAAAATTCTTTCACTTTAGCCCACCACAAGCACGAAGCTGTTCTTGCCTTTTTTTACTAGTGATGGTATTGAAATTACACTGTCGTCATGAACTTTTTCACCGTTAAGCGAAATAGCGTTACCATCAATAAGCCGCCGTGCTTCGCCATTGCTTTTTGCCACGCCAGCTGCAACCAGTGTTTCAATAACAGTGGCACCTAACGGCTGAACTGGCAGTTCGTCGTGTAGCACGTCAATCGTTGCACCATCAAGCGCAAAAGCATCTTTTTGGAAGAGAACTTGACTAGCGTTTTGCACTGCATTTGCACGGTCCTCGCCATGAATCAAACGAGCCACTTCAGCAGCAAGCACTTTTTGCAATTCACGCGCACCTGGATTTTGGCGATGACGTTCAATCAGCGCAAATACCTCATCTTTGGGCAGCAAAGTGTAGATTTTAATCAAATCTTCAGCGGTTTCGTCATCTACGTTTAACCAGAATTGGTAGAATTTGTATGGGCTGGTTTTTGTGCCGTCAAGCCACACCGCACCGCCTTCGCTTTTGCCAAATTTGATGCCCGTTTGCTTGTTGATAACCAGCGGTGTCGTGTACACATGCGCTTCGCCGCCGCCAAGTTTTCGCACCAGCGACACACCAGTAATGCTATTGCCCCACTGATCAGCGCCGGCCAACTGCAGCGTCACGCCCTTTTCGCGGAAGAGATGCAAAAAGTCGTATCCCTGAATCAAGCTGTAGCTAAATTCACCATAACTAATACCGCTGCCGCCTTCGCCAATACGCTGCTGTACAAAATCGCGATCCAAAAGTTGCGTCATACTTACGTGCTTACCAACCGTGTGCAAAAATTCAATGTAGTTAATGTTTTTAAACCAGTCGTAATTATTCACTACTTCAAACGGTTTGCCATCGAACAACATCGCAAATTGCTTTTTTAGGCCTTCAACGTTTTTTTCTACCGTGTCAATCTCACGCAAATCACGTTCTTGTTTTTTGCCGTCCGGGTCGCCAATCATCCCGGTAGCACCGCCCGCCAGCAAAATCACTTTGTGACCATGATCCATAAAATGACGCACCATCATCATGGCTGCCAAATTACCAATCGTCATACTATCGGCACTTGGGTCAACACCTAAATAGAGCGTTCGGGGAGTATTTACATCAGTAATATCTGCAAACGTCGTTTGATTTACAAAACCACGCCAGCTCAGTTCTTCAGCCAGGGTCATAGCCACTCCTTTTATCTTTATTCTTCTGCAGTTTATTGTAACAAATAGACTAGCAAGGCGCCTAGTACATTTGCTATAATGAGGGAAATAACGCTTATGAAAGAAGTATCGGGACGTGAATAAGAAGAGTAAGAAGAGTGCTCCACGCAAAATGAGCGTGTATGCGAATTTATCACACAAACGAAAAACCAATAAAGACGTTAAGGCACGCAAACGCGCCGAATACCTCGCGACGCTCCCAAAACATCCGGTAAAACGTTTTTTCTATCGACTCCATCCAAAGCGAGTAGCTGGGTACTGGTTTAGTAAGCGTGGCGGCATGATGCTCCTAAAGATTTTAGGTGTGTTGATTTTGGTTGGTGTATTAGCAATTGGCTCGCTATTCGCCTACTACCGTCGTGACCTTGATTCAATCCGCCCAAGCGAGCTTGCCAAGCGAGTGCAAACAACCGTTACGCGCTATTACGACCGCAACGGAGAGCTGCTATGGGAAGACAAAGGTGATGGCGACTACAAGCAAGTGGTAAAGAGTGAAGAAATCAACGAGACTATGAAGCACGCCACCGTCGCTATTGAAGACCGAGACTTTTATAAACATAACGGCGTTAGCGTGTCTGGTTTGACACGCGCCACGCTTAACAATGCTCGTGGCGGGAGCACACAAGGTGGATCGACCTTAACACAACAGCTTGTCAAGCAGGTATTCTTCTCTGATGAAGCGCACGAACGTGGTCTCGCGGGTATTCCACGTAAGATCAAAGAGCTTATTCTAGCCCTTGAAGTTGAACGAATGTATGACAAAGACCAGATTTTGACACTGTATTTGAACGAGTCACCATTTGGTGGACGTCGTAATGGCGTCGAAAGTGGAGCGCAAACGTACTTTGGCAAATCTGCCACCGAATTAACAGTTGCGGAAGCTGCTCTTCTTGCCGGCATTCCAAATCAGCCGGGTCTCTACGACCCCTACAACGAAGCGGGTCATGAAGCGCTCGTTGAACGACAGCACCGAGTGATTGATGCAATGCTACAAGAAGGCTTCATTACTAGTGAAGAAGCCAAGGAAGCTAAAGCTTATCCTATTCTTGAGAACATCAAACCACCCGTTAACACGAATGAAGACATCAAAGCGCCACACTTTGTGCTAGAAGTACGAAAAGCGCTTGAAAAAGAGCTTGGCAAGGCTACAGTTGGCCGCGGAGGCTTGACGGTAAAAACCACGCTCGATTATCGAGCACAGCAAGCTGCTGAAGCCGCAGTTGCAACTGGTGCCGGCATGCTACCAGGATACGGCGCTGACAATCTTGCGCTTTCATCGGTTGATACAACCACCGGTCAAATTATTGCCATGGTGGGAAGTATTGGCTATTCGAACGAAGGATATGGCCAGCAGAATAGCGCCACATCACCACTTGAACCAGGTTCAAGCATTAAACCGATTGTCGACTTCGCACCGCTCTTCAAGCAACGCGAAGGACCAAATTATGCTCCAGGCGTAGTGTTGCGCGACGAAAACATCGACAACATTTACTGTGCCGGTTACCAGGGTTCATGTACACTGCAAAACTACACACGCCAAACCTATGGCAGCGTGACGATCCGTCAATCACTCGCTGGATCGCTTAACCGACCAGCCGTAAAAGCGATGCACATTGCTGGTGTTGAAGAGTCACTTAAAACTGCCCACGACCTTGGTGACGTTTCGTATTGTGCAGGCAATAATACCGCCGGGCTTTCTGCCGCAATCGGTGGTGGCTGTACCGTCAGTCAAGTTGAACACACTAACGCATATGCGTCGCTCGCTCGTGGCGGCGCCTACAAGCCAATTTCATACGTTCTTGAGGTGAAAAACTCTGTTGGTGAAACCTTGAAGAAGTGGGAAGACCCAAAGCCAAAACAGGCGGTTGATCCACAGGTTGCCTATATGGTGACCGACATCTTAAAGGATGCTAATGCTCGAAGTATTACCTTCGGCTCACAAGGTCAATCATTTGGATTTGTTGTGCCAAACGTCGTTACGGCAGCCAAAACAGGTACAACTGAAAATGGTAACGGACAAGCGAAAGACTCATGGCTAATGAACTACTCTCCTGTAGTTGCTACAGGGGTGTGGATGGGTAATCACGATGGACGGCCGCTTTCTTCAAGTGACAATACTGTCGTGCGGCGCGTTTCAAACGACTACAACGAAGCGGTGCACATGAACGTTTATCTTCCTGATAAAAAATGGGAAGTAAACCAAGACTTCGCTCGCCCTGATGGCATCAAAGATATGGCCATTAATGGTCGCACCGATGTCTATCCTTCATGGTTTGACCAAAATGCTGGCCGCAGTGAAGAAAAGCTTACATTTGATAGCGTGTCAAAAAAGCGCGCGACCGACTGTACACCGCCAGAAGCTCGTGTTGAGATTGCCGCTTACAAAACCACCGACCCTATCACAAAACAGCCAACCTTTATTGCGCCGGATGGATACGATGCCAGCAAAGAAGACGACAAACACAAGTGCGAGGACGCAAAGCCAAGTATTGGCGGTATCAGCATCTCTAAGAAAAACGGAAGCCAGTATGAAATATCTGTTTCCTACACGCAAGGAACCCACCCGCTCACCTCACTTCAGATTAGCGTCGGCGGCAATGTCGTCGCTGATGTACCGGTGAACGGGTCAGGAAGCCACTCTGTTACCACCAGTATTTCTGGCTCGCAACAAGTTTCAGCAACCGTTAAAGACGATGCGCTCTACAGTGGTACGGGCACAGAGCAGCACAGAGCGCCAAGAGAAAGCGGTAATAATCGTCCTCCCCGTGATAATTCAGACGATGACGATTAAAGATACTGCGTTATAAAATATAAAACCCCGTCACGAGGCGGGGTTTTATAGTAGGCGCACTTATCTGCTATGCGTCTGATTGACCTTCAACTAGGTCAAGTAGTCGATCTTCGGTATTGCGAGAGGTCGGCTTTTTACGGCGCTGCTGTTTGTGCGGCTGCGCCTGTTTGTTGCGACGTTGCCCGTCATTTTGCTGTTCAGTTGCCCGTTGTGGCTTTACCGAAGCTGATTTTACCTGCTTCACTGGCTGCTGCACCGCAGTCTCTTTCGTCGTGGACTGTTTCTTCTTCAGCACCCCTGCCTTTTTTACCACGTGGCGGCGACCGGCTGGTTGTTGTTTTGATTTATCATCAGCCGATGGCGCTGCGGCAAGTTTTGCAAACATCATGCGTCCAGCGTCTGTCTGTAAAGCACGGATAAACTCGACGGCAACCGTTTTCCCGATATATTTATTACCATTCTCAACGACAACCATCGTGCCATCTTCTAGGTGACCGACACCTTGATGATTGTCTTGCCCTTTTTGCGTAATTGCAAGCTGAATCACTTCGCCAGGAAGATGCGACAAACGCACATTCTTGGCAAGTTCGTTCACGTTCAATACGTTGATACCTTCCACTTGCGCCACTTTATTTAGGTTGTAGTCGATAGTACAAATCATACCGCCGTTCTTTTTGGCTAAGTTCAATAGGCGCTCATCAACACCTTCTTTTGCCACGCTGCCGTCTTGCAAAAGCGTCACCGTTACAGATTCGCATTCACGTAGTTTTTGTGCCAAATCAAGCCCAAAACGAGCTCGTGCGCGCTTTTCATGATCAGACCCATCAGCCAAAAGCTGTAGTTCACCAATCACACTGCGTGGAATCACCAATTCTGCAGTAATAAAGCCCGTTTCGGCAATCGGCAAAATGCGTCCGTCCATCAGCACCGACGTATCCACATACACCGATGTATTGTTGTTGCGCAGCTGTTTGCGCTGCATTCGATACAGCATATAGCTGGTCTCGAGCAAAATGATGAGCAATATCGCCATCATAATAATTGTTTCTGTTGTCATAGTTCTCCTTTATTTTTGTAGATGGTCGATGAATGCCGAACGCATATCAGACACACCTTGGATAAATGCGTGTTTTGTTGTGGCGGGCGCGAGCGCGTGGGTAAAGCCAAGTTTTTTCGCTTCGGCGATGCGCTTATCTACACCAATGACCGAGCGAACTTCGCCACCAAGCCCAACTTCGCCAAACACTACCGTGCCGGCCTGTAATTTGCGCCCTGCAGCAGCACTTGCCACCGCCATACAAATCGCTAAATCGGCTGCTGGGTCGCTGAGTTTCATGCCGCCCACAACGTTTATATACACGTCTTTATCTGATAATTTCAATTTCGTGCGGCGTTCTAGCACCGCGATCAAAAGATTCAGGCGATTTAAATCAAACCCGCTAGCCGTACGTTTAGGATACCCGAAACTGGTTGGATTGACAAGTGCCTGAATTTCTACCAAAAGCGGACGCGTGCCTTCAAGCGTGGCCAGCACCACCGATCCGTCTTCATCTCGGCGCTCAGCCAGCAACGCGGCAGACGGGTTGGATACCACCTCCAAACCGTTTTCTGCCATTTCAAAGATTGCGGCTTCTGCTGTGGAACCGTAACGGTTTTTCATCGCGCGCACTACTTTAAAGCCGCCATAGCGATCGCCTTCAAACTGCAGCACGACATCTACCAAATGCTCAAGCACCTTTGGCCCAGCGATCGAGCCTTCCTTCGTCACATGGCCCACTAAGATCACCGCTGCGCCCGTTTCCTTGGCGGCGCGAATAATCACGTTGCTGCTATTGGTGATTTGGCTGACCGTCCCGGGCGCTGAGGTAATTTCATCCAGGCTAAGCGTTTGAATAGAGTCAATCACCACCAACTGGTATTTGCCGCTGCGAATGGTTGCCGCAATATCATCGGCACTGGTGCTGGCGACAAACCCTAGTTGGTCGCTTTTTGAAGCACCCAGCCGTTCAGCGCGGAGTTTTACTTGGTGCGCTGATTCCTCGCCGCTGGCGTACAATACAGGATATTTTTCAGAAACTTTGGCCGTCACCTGTAGAAGCAACGTACTTTTGCCAATACCCGGCTGACCCGCCAAGAGTGTCACTCCGCCTGGCAAAATCCCGCCACCCAGCACCGTATCAAGGTCGGGGAACCCTGTCGCTAGGCGAGTCAAACTTTCTTCCGCCTCGATCGAATCAAGCGTTTGTGCCGAAAGCACCTGCCCGCTATTAGCGCTTTTTGCCACAGCAGATTTGCCTGTACTCAGCGGCGCTTGCTCTACTAGGGTATTCCATTCGCCACAATTTTCGCACCTCCCCATCCATTTAGTAAACGTGGCGCCGCATTGCTGGCAGGTAAATTGTTGCTTTGCTTTGGCCATTACTGCGTTGCCCCTTGTAGCTGAGGTGCCGGTGTCAGTTCGCTATCAATCGATTCTTGCAAGCTGTTCGATTCATCTACGAGCGAGTTGTGCAGTTTTTGCTTCGTGTTGTAATCGTTAATATTTCCTTCGATGGTTGATCGCTGCGTTTCAATCGACTGCGCCCGCGCCACCAGTTGCGCCCTGGCTGCATCAAACTCACTCTGATTGGTAAATTCACCAGCTTCAGCCCGCTCATTAAAGGCAGTGATGTCTCGATTGAGCACTTGTAATGCACGTTCATACGCCTCTGTCTGCTGATTAATACTCGCCTCAAGCGACTCAAGCTCCGCACGCAACGCGTTTGCTTCATTTTTTACTTCTTCAAACTTAGCATTGTAACCAGCAAACAACTTCGCTATCGTTGGTCGATCGGTGAAATAGGTTTTGTAATACGCTTCAAGTTCATCGCTAATGTCAGCTATTTCCGTGCCAATAATTGAATGGAGCTCATTCGTGCGCTGCCCTGGTTGAGTTCGCGCATAATATTCCATACGTTCCTGCAGTGCCTCAGTGGCATGATTTTTATACTCAGCTTCAAGAAGTGCGTTGATGCGAGTTTTTTCGCTATCAGAAAGACGTTCGTAGGCAACATGGAGCATTTCGTGCGCAGCAGTTACCTCCTTAATGCCGTCGAGCCGTTCATCTGTAATATCATAGACATAAATTCGTCCGTTGCGATAACAGCCGAGAATTGGACTACTACCCTCTTGACGCTCACAGTGCGTGTTGAACGTTTCTGACGTTTCTAAACTCGGGTGCGCCACATAGTACAAGAACCGCCCGCGATCATTCATCGTGGTGCGATCAGCCAATGCGGACACCTCTTCAGAAGGTGTAAATTGCCACACTTGTATTTGATCAAGAAGATACTGCCGCTGCCAAAACACCCAACCGGCAATCGCCAACACCACTACAAGGCACAGCAACGACGCAATCGATCCCCCTTTTTTATGACTGCTCATGTCCACCCTTCACAACAATCTCCTTTTTGTGTGTGGCCACTTCAAGAAGTGACCCCGATGTAAATTCACCGCGCAAAATTCCTTCTGCGATACTGTGTTCAAGTTTGTCTTCAATCACTCGGCGAAGCGGACGAGCGCCATTACGCCTATCGTAACCAAGATCCATCAGCAAGCGTTTAGCCGATGGCTTTACCTTAATAGCAATGCCCTTTTTCGCAATCCGACCCTTCAGCTCGTTTATAGCCGTATCAAAGATTTTTCCGATGTCTTTTCGCGTCAGCGCCTTGAACGTCACAATCGTATCAAAACGGTTAATAAGCTCTGGCCGCATAAACTGACTCAGCGCTTCTTTCGCGGCTTTAGCATTCTTTTTATGGACTGTTGCTAGCGCTTGTTCGTCTTGTCTACTAACAACCTCAAACCCGAGTTCAGATTCTTTTTGCATCGCTTGCGAACCGAGGTTGCTTGTAAGAATAATGATCGTATTCGTAAAATCAACACTACGCCCGCTGGCATCAGTAAGCTTACCGTCTTCAAGTAGCTGCAGTAGCATATGGAAGACACTTGGATGCGCCTTTTCGATTTCATCAAATAACACCACACTGTAAGGCTGGCGCCGAATCGTATCGGTGAGTTGGCCACCTTCATCATGGCCAATATAGCCAGCTGGTGCGCCAAGCAAACGACTGGTGGTGTGCTTTTCGGCAAACTCACTCATGTCGATTTTAACGAGTGCATCTTGACTGCCAAACACTTCTTCGGCAAGCACACGAGCAAGTTCAGTTTTACCAACACCAGTTGGCCCCATGAACACAAAACTACCAATAGGGCGTTTGCTACTTGCGACACCACTGCGACTTCGGCGAACTGCGCGCGCCACACTCGTAACGGCTTCTGATTGGCCAATAATGCGTTTTTGCAAATGTTGCTCAAGCTTTGAAAGCATCGCAGCTTCGCTTTTTTGTACCTTGGCTGATGGAATACCAGTCATATTTGCCACCGCCTTCGCCAGGTCGTCATTTTGCAGCGCAGGGAGTGATTTTCGCTTTTGCTCGTGCTTCAAACGGTCAACGTCGTGCTGCAATTTCAGCATTCGCGTTTTACAAACCGCAGCTTTTTCAAAATCCTGCCGATTCGCCGCTTCTTCTACTTCGGCGTCAAGTTGAGCAATTTCCTTATTGAGCTGGCGAAGTTTCGACGGTTTACGACCTTCGCGCACTCGCACGAGCGCAGCAGCTTCATCAAGCACGTCGATCGCTTTGTCCGGCATGTAGCGGTCTTTAATGTAACGATCTGCCAAGTAGACCGCATCTTCGATCGTTTCGTCGTCAAGCGATACGCTATGATGTTTTTCGTAACGAGGGCGCAATCCACGCAAGATCGCTACTACTTCATTATGACGAGGTTCTTTGGCGATAATTGTTTGGAACCGGCGCTCAAGTGCAGCATCCTTTTCGATGTGTTTGCGATACTCATCAAGCGTCGTAGCACCAATCAAATGTAGTTCGCCGCGAGCCAAAGCAGGCTTCAGTAAATTGGCCGCATCAAGCGCACCTTCAGCCGCACCGGCACCAACCAACAAATGTAGT
The DNA here is from genome assembly GCA_052103595.1 of Saccharimonadales bacterium (SeqCode). Lineage (GTDB taxonomy): Bacteria > Patescibacteriota > Saccharimonadia > Saccharimonadales > Saccharimonadaceae > CAMEGH01. The sequence goes on from JBQEKC010000001.1 coordinate 333,696, forward strand.
TCATCAATAAACAAAATCAGCCCTGGCGTATCCTTAGCAATCTTAATGATATGTTTGATACGTTCCTCAAATTCGCCACGATACTTTGTACCAGCAATAATTGCAGCCACGTCAAGTTGCATAATGCGTGCGCCCAGTAAGTGGTCAGGCACTTCTTCTGAGACAATACGACGCGCCAATCCCTCGACAATCGCTGTCTTTCCCACGCCCGGCTCGCCAATTAGTAAAGGATTATTTTTACGACGGCGGCTCAAAATAGTAATCATACGATCAACTTCTTTATCGCGGCCAATTACTGGGTCAAGTTCATCGTTTTTTGCACTTGCCGTTAAGTCAACGCCATACGCACTTAATTCGTCGTTTTGCTTTACGCCGTCTGCTTGCCCTGTTTCGATGATAATTTCGGCACGGCGAATATATTGCTGACGGTCAAAGAAGGTTTCAACATCAGACTTCAGCGTTTCAAGATCGACGCCCATATCGCGCAGCAACACTGTGGCACGTGCGCTTTGCTGTGCTAATAAACTGTGCAAAATATGTTCGGTACCAAGATGATCATGACCATATTGCTGGGCAAGTTCCCATGCCATGCGTAGCGTCACTTTGGCAGTTTCGCTGAGCATATTTACTTCAAGATGGACCGCTTGCACAACAGGCTTCAAGCCCAAAGCAAGCTCTGCCTTGTTTAGCGTTACGTTTGCATCTGCTAATAATTTCGCGCCAACGCTTGAGTTTTGCGCCAAAATCCCCAACAAAAGATGCTCCGTTCCTACGTAGCGACTCCCATATCCACGCGCAATCGAATCTGCATACTGCAAGCTCGTGCGGGCATTTTCGCTTAAGTGTGAAATGAATTCACTAAAGTCATCTGACATACTACTATTATCGTTCCTTTCGGCTTCAAACGCAAGCTGTTTCACTCTTTATTGTACACGCAATCTAGCACTCTCGTCAATGGAGTGCTAAAAGAAAATATTATAAAAATAGCTCCGCACCAATAACCGTAACGGAGCTATGTTTTACACCAAAGAATTACGCCTCTTCGTCTGAACCTTCGAGTGCATCAAACAAGCTATCTTCCACATTTTGGCGTGGTTTTTCAGCTTCGCGTTTTTTAGCTTCAATATCAAGCTCGTAGCCAGTCAAGCGGCTTGCCAAACGAACATTTTGCCCGCCGCGTCCAATCGCAATCGACTGTTGGTCTTCTGCCACAAACACTTTTACCCGCTTGTTTTCTTCGTCGATATCGAGCGACAACACTTCTGCAGGGCTTAGTGCGTTACGAATATACATATCGGCATTTTCGTCAAACGGCACGATGTCGATCTTTTCTTGGTCGCCCACTTCGTTCATGACGGCCTGCACACGTGTGCCATGCCCGCCAACAAACGTACCAACAGCGTCAACGCCAGGCACGGTGCTTGCCACCGCGATTTTTGTGCGACGGCCAGCTTCACGAGCGATGCCTTTAATTTCTACTGCACCAGCTTCCATTTCTGGCACTTCTTGGCCAAAGAGGTATTCGATAAACGCTTCGTTGCCACGGCTCAAAATAAGCTGCGGACCACGGTTTTCACGCTCAATATCTTTAATATATACCTTAATGCGCGCGCCGATGCTGTAAAATTCGCCCTGAATCTGCTCGCTTTGTGGCAAAATACCCGTCGCTTTACCAAGTTCAACACGCACAACACGCGGCTCAACACGTTGCACAACTCCCGTTACCACGGTGCCGATTTTGTCTTCAAATTCTTCCAAAACCACTTCACGTTCAGCTTCGCGTAGTCGCTGCAGTACTACTTGCTTGGCAGTCTGTGCCGCCACGCGACCAAAGTGCGTCACTTCGTGTGCTTCTTCTACGGTGCCGCCGATTTCAGCGTCTGGGTTGGTTTTTTTCGCTTCATCCAAACCAACTTCAATCAAATCGTTAATTGGGTCTTCCACGATATCGCGTACAACAAACACTTTTGCTGTACCTTCTTGCGTGTTCAATTCTGCACGAACATTTTGCTCGCGTTCACCGTTGTCACGGCGCCATGCAGCGGCAATTGCCTGCTCGATAACGTCGAGAACGGTTTCTTCTGGCAAGTTTTTCTCTTCGGCAATCGTTCGCACTGCGAGCGTCAATTGCTTCAAATTAATATCTTCCATGATTTCTCCTTCTTGTTATGAAAAACACCGACCTTTCGGCCGGTTCTTACGGCTCATTATAGCGTAGTTTTTTGCAGGGCGCAAGCGCTACTGCATTCACTTCAACGACGCGACACTACGAGTGGACGATTTTGGTTAGCCTGCGCTACAATAAACCTATGAACACTTCTTCTCTTGAAAATACCACTCCTGTCATCATCCTGGCAGGCTTTCTTGGCGCGGGTAAAACAACGCTCTTAAACCATCTTTTGCGCCACAATAACGGCCAGCAAATTGGCGTGATTGTAAACGATTTTGGCGAGGTAAATATCGATTCGCTGCTTGTGAGCAAGCAAACCGAGAATACCATGGAGCTTTCTGGCGGGTGTATTTGCTGCCAAGTTAGTGATGGCGATTTAGAAGAATCACTAGCAATGTTTGCCCACCCTGGCACTACGACAGACGTTATTGTCATTGAAGCAAGCGGCATTGCCGAACCTGTTGATCTGAAAAAGTTGATTCTTTACAGTCCAAACAAAAATCTTCGCTTTGGCGGCGTGGTATATGTGGTGGATGCGCTTCACTTCTCTGAAACACAGGCGCAACATCCCGAAATCAACAACCATCTTCATGCTAGCGACCTTATCGTTCTCAATAAGGCTGATCTTGCCACAAGCGAGCAGCTTGCCGAGTGTCGGGCGGCAATCACCGCAGTAAATGATCGCTCGCCGATCGTACAAACTACACAAGGGCAGCTCAACCCCGAACTACTATTTGACCATACCGCCAAAGAAGCGCAACAACTTAGTCTTGGTACAGCCTCGCCCGAAGCACATCATCACACGCATCTTCATGATAGTTTCACCTCTGTGAGTTTTCATACCGAAAAGCCGCTCAGTCCTAAGCAATTTCAGGCAATGCTAGAGCAGCTTCCCGCAAACATCTACCGCCTGAAGGCTGTGCTGTATTACGGCATGAAAGGATTTGAACAAAAAGTGGTTGTGCATAAAGTGGGAACGCACCTTACGCAACACGCCGAAGAATGGCGCGCTAACGAAACGCCAGCCAGTGATATTGTGGCGATTGGCGTTGCGCTTGATACAAAAGATATGACCCGTTTATTTACGCAATGTATCGACACTACCCCTGATGACATCACACCAGACGACATGATTGACATTATGCGATTAAAAGGGTTTTAAAATTGCTATAAAACATGACTGTGTTATAATAGTACTGGCTACTATCAACCGATAGTATGTTTGTTCCTTCACAACAATCTGGAGAAATCATGAGATCGAGCCACAAAGTTACCTCACGTAAAAAGTTGCGCGCTCAGGATCGTCACGAGATGCAAAGCATTCGTAAAACTGTCCGCTCGCCCTCTTTCAGCTACGAAAAGCATTTTGATACCGACCCCCAGCTATCACAAGCAGACCGTCAGCGGCAGCTTGCTATCAAACGGCAAAAACCGCATACACTGCTGCGTAAAGAGCGTGAGGCATCGGAATCCTACTGGCGTCATTACCTTGAAGAAGTGTTTGACGTACCCGCAAAAGATGCGCAAGGAATCGTTGTAAGACAGCGAGGAAATAATACGCACATCTATTACGGCGGTAAACCAAAAGGGAAGTCGCCAGGCGAAATGCGTAAAAAACACGGGCACATCGTTATTCATACGATGTGTGACGAAGAGAAAGAAGTCCTCTATTGGCGCAAGCCAAACAAGTCTCGTCAGCCGAACAACAACTGCACCAATCTCAGCGATTACCGCACACGCAGAAGCGAACCCGTTGCTGCGTGATTTTCTCGACCTGTGAAGGAGTCCCTTGGCGAAATGCTAAGGGACTTTTTCTTGTTCCGTTGGTAATACTTGCGCGGGACATTGCGCCAAAACGCGCTCCATTGCTGTTTTTTCAGCAGGCGTCACCCATAACGTGTAGTGCTGTTTGACGGCAATTTGACGCGCCACATAGGCACACCGAAAGTTCTTATTGGCCGGCAGCCACGTTGCCGTATCGCCATCACCTTTTTGTTGATTAGCGCTGCCGTCAACCGCCAAAAGATTTTGCGGATCGTTCGCAAGCTCCGTTCGTACCTCAGGCGAAAGCAATTGTGCCCCAGTTTGCCACGCATTACTCAATGCAACAACGTGGTCAATTTGGACATCGGCGCTCGTTGATGGACCACGCACAAACTGCTTTTCTTTCCCTGTGTACGGATCATGCAACATACCACTCTGCACCTTGCATTGTTCGTCTATTACGACCTGTTCAAGATCACGTTGCAAGATCGCATTGCGCGTATCGCACCTGTTCGCTCCACGCGCCCACCCACTGCCAAATTGCGTGCGTTTGTAATCTGTTTTTGGCGCACGGCCTTTTACTTCTAATGTAGCGAGCGCCTCTTTCGCGCTCGTTTCTCCCGCTGGAATATGTTCAGATTGTGCGATAGGTTGCGTGGCCGGGAACAATTCCCAGTTGCGCGCACCGAGCTCAATTGCAGCTCCACCGAGTGACGCAATCGCCACAACTAATAACGCGACAAATCGCCGTGCACGGTAGTTAGGCTTATGCTTTTTAACCATGCCACCAGTATACCACCGCTTGGTTGAGGCGCGCCGCGTCAAAGTGCTACAATGGTAATATGACACAATTTTCGAGACTTACTGATACATTCACTCCTCATCACTATGACCTTTCGCTCACACTTGAGCGAGAAGCGCGCACCTTTCGTGGCACCGTCACGATCACTGGTGAATTTGCTGGCGGTGACTATCTCCCACTCCATGCCAAGCAACTCGAAATCACCGCGGCAACCATTGACGGAAAAACTGCCGACGTCGCCACAAGCGATCACGACGAACTACACCTTACAAACAGCGGCCTTTTTCCCGGTGAACATATTATTGTACTGCAATTTACCGGCGCAATTACCGATGCAATGCATGGCCTTTACCCTTGTTATTTTGACGTTGACGGCCAAAAACAAGAACTTTTGGCAACACAGTTTGAAAGCCATCACGCCCGCGAAGTCTTCCCGTGTGTAGATGAGCCAGCCGCAAAATCCACCTTCGACCTGACACTTACCACCGAAGAAGGCGTTACCGTACTTGGCAACATGCCAATCGATTGGCAACGCACCGAACCAGAAGGCTTGGTAACAAAGTTTGAAACCTCGCCAAAAATGAGCAGCTACCTGCTGGCGTGGGTTGTGGGTGATTTGCAAAAAGCCACCACCACTACGAAAGATGGCGTTGAAGTAAACGTATGGTCAACCAAAGCACACCCACTCGAAAGTCTTGATTTTGCGCTTGATACCAGCGTACGAGCGATCGAATTTTATAACGAATATTTCGACACTGCCTACCCGCTACCAAAGTGCGACCACGTTGCGCTGCCTGATTTTAGCAGCGGTGCCATGGAAAATTGGGGGCTCATTACCTACCGCGAAACCGCCCTGCTTGCGAGCAAAAACACTAGTATCGGCGCCAAGCGTTACATTGCTACCGTCATTGCACACGAACTCAGCCACCAGTGGTTCGGCAACCTCGTTACCATGAAATGGTGGAACGACCTTTGGCTGAACGAAAGTTTTGCCACTATGATGGAATACTTGGCGGTCGATGCGCTCTACCCAGAATGGAACATTTGGCGTGATTTTGCCGCGCAAGAAGCCGTCATGGCACTCCATCGCGATTCGCTTGATGGCGTGCAGCCAGTACATGTGGCCGTCAATCACCCAGACGAAATTAGCACACTATTTGATGGCGCGATTGTGTATGCCAAAGGCGCGCGCCTACTTCGCATGCTGCAACATTACGTGGGTGATGAAGATTTTAGTAAAGCGCTAAAAAGTTATTTTAAAAAGTATGCGTACCAAAATACCGTGGGTAACCAACTGTGGGAAGAAGTTTCGGCTGCCAGCGGTAAAGATATCGCCCACCTTATGAACACGTGGATTTCGCAGCCTGGCTTCCCGGTCGTCAGCGTAATGCCGCGCGGCGATCAGTCGGTGCTTGAGCAAGAGCAATTCTTTGTTGGACCGCACGTTGAAACCGAGCGCTTGTGGCCAATTCCGCTCAATGCGACCGACAAAACCGTGCCAGCGCTCATGGAAGAACACTCGCTTACTATCAGCGCGCCAGCCACCTTCCGCTTGAATGATGGTGCTACTGCGCACTTTATTACGCGTTACCAGCCCGACCAGCTCATGCGCATCATCAGCGATATCACTGAAGGAAACGCCGACGAAATTACGCGTTTGCAAATCCTCCATGAACAAACGCTGCTCGCTCGGGCCGGGCTCATCTCTACGGCAGAATTATTGCCACTCCTAAGCGCCTACAAAAATGAAGAGAACGAAGCGGTATGGGGCATTATGTCGCTCGCGATTGCAGAACTTCGCCGTATTGTTGAAGGCGACAAAAAAAGCGAGGCGAAACTCCGTGCATTTGCTGCGTCGCTGGCAAACAAACAGTTTGAACGCCTTGGGTGGGATAAAAAGGACGGCGAGTCGGAAGACGACACCACTTTGCGCGCCACCATCATTGGCCTACTGCTCTACGCAGAGGCCCAAGACGTCATCGACGAAGCGCACACACGCTTTGCTAGCCAGCCGCTTGAAGCACAAGATCCAGAACTTCGTGCCGGGCTGATTGCCAACGAGATTCGCTTCTTCGACGAAGATAATAGCACGTTTGCAGCGTTGCTTGATCGTTATAGCAAAGAAACCGATGGCGATATTCAGGGTGACATCGCCAGTGGCTTAACTGGCACGCGCAAGCTCGAAATGGTCGAAAAACTACTGGCCGCACAGCAAGATGCGAACATCATTCGCCCGCAAGACGTCTTCCGCTGGTTTGCGTATTTGGTACGCAACCGCTACGCCCGCGCCACAACCTGGCAATGGATGCAAGACAACTGGCAATGGATTGATGGGCAGTTTAGTGGCGACAAAAGCCTCGATTATTTCCCGCGCTATTCTGCAAACGCTTTGCGCACACGCGAACAATTTGCTGAATACAAAGCATTCTTTGCCGAACATAAATCAAACCAAAGTTTGGCACGCGCCATTACTATTGGCGAAGGCGAAATCGAAGGTCGAATCGAGCTAATCGAGCGTGAATTACCACTTGTTGCGATGGCACTAGCTGAGCTCGAATAGGTTGTCGATCGTAAACTCTTCCCCGCTGACGCTCGCCGCCATCAATACCTGATCGTAACGAGCAAAGTGCGGGTGCTGGACGGCAAACAATTCAGCAGCAAAGCGCATTTGCTGCTGTTTTTTGTTGGTGATTGCCGCCAATCCATCGCCCCAGTTAGCTCTTTTGCGATACTTTACCTCTGTAAAATATATCGTGTTGTCATTCACTGAAACAATATCAATCTCACAAAACTTTGTGCGCCAATTGCGCGCAAACACCACGTGACCATCACTTTCGAGCTGAGCGGCGACTTTGGATTCGGCGGCGTCGCCAATTGTTTTAGTGGTTTTTATCGCAGAGTCGTTCGTCGGCAAATCGACAGCAATATCTGCAGCCCGAACCTCTCCTGCTGCGTACGCAAGAGAGGCTCGGCGCGAAGCCGTTACTGGAGATTTCGTTGACGAAACAGACAAACTCGTTACGTTAGCGTACTTTTGCAGCGGCGCAAAACTCAACCGATGCTCTGGCGTTACGCCATGCGCCTCAATTGCCGCCCGATGCTTTGCCGTGCCATACCCTGCATGGCTAGCAAATCCATAGTCCGGAAACTTCTCACCATAATCGCTCATATATCTATCGCGTGCCACTTTCGCCACAATCGACGCCGCGCTCACAGTTGGAATCAACAAATCAGCTTTTGGCATGGCTTTAACATACTTACCCTTGCCAGTTTCCTTCAAAAAGTTCACCGTGCCATCAATAATAATTTCGTCATACGTACAAGTGATCTCCTGCACGGCGCGGACTGTCGCAAGCCTTAACGCCGCGCTCATACCAATTTCATCCAGCTCCGCAGCGCTCACCCAGCCCAGGCCAACGCCCAGGGCCATGTCGTAAATGAGCGGCTCAAGTAACTCACGCTTCTTTTTTGTAAGCTTTTTGCTATCTGTCAGCCCGTCGATTTCTGCGCCACCGAGTACGACAGCACCAACCACCAGCGGGCCCGCCCATGGCCCGCGGCCAGCTTCGTCTATTCCAAGAATCATGTCTTTATTGTAGCAATAAAAAAGACACTCGGGTGAATGAGCGTCTTTTAATTGAGCACTACTAGCTATTTAGCCGTTGCATCGCATAGTCTGCTTCTTCAGGAGTAAACTTCTCGCCGTGTTCTGAAACGAGCTGATCACGGATTGCAGCCGGAGACATACTCATTGTTTCTTGGTAGTTCTTAGCTTTCTTTAAAGCATTTTCATTCCAGTCCGCCTTCACATTATCAATACCGTACTGTGCCGCCTCTTGAGAAAACTTTTCGCCATACTCCGAAGTAAGTTGATCAAAAACACCCGCCTTAGACATATGCATCGTATTAGCGTACGACGTCGCCTTACTTAAAGCCGACTTATACTCAGCCGGCACACTTTCATCCGCTTTTTCTTCTTCGGTAACATTTTCAACTTGCTGCTCGCTAGTAGTCGTGTCGTTAGGAGCAGTATTCTCAGTGGCTGATTCGCCGTCGCTCAGCGCACTCACCAGGATAATAAGCGCAACGATGGCAATAATTCCTGTTAGTATTTTATGCTTTGAAAACCAGTTCTCTTTTTTATCTTTACTCATTATAAATCCTCTCATCTGCCGCCCATAAAAAAGGACAGCCATTACTATTTGGCTGTCTACACCTAGAGCAAAGAACTAATTCCATACTCGCGCAATGGCTGCCCGTTTGCATATGAAATTACTTCAAAAGCCCCGCGTGCGGAGATTCACTCTAGATGTAAACCCCCTCGGCTTACCATATTCGCCACAAAATAACCACAGGCTTTTCGCCTCTCTCGCTCACCACTATTGACAAAAAGCTTATGATAATATATAATAAAATTAAGCTCAGCCACTGAGCTAGCCGCGCAACGACTACATAAAACCGCCCTCTCATCATTGAAAGGGCGATTTTGTTTACAGATATACTACTTTTCGTCGCTCGCAGCTTCTTCTTTTGGAGCCTCTGCCTTTGGTGCTTCTGGAAGAGTGTTTACCGCTTCGCGGTCAAACTTTACTGCCTTTAGGCGAGCGCTCTTACCGCTACGTTGGCGCAAGAAGCTAAGGAAGTTACGGCGCACTTTACTGCGGCGAACGATTTCGATTTTTTCTACCAATGGGCTGTGGAGCAAGAAGCTCTTTTCAACACCAATACCGCTGGCAACTTTACGTACAGTCACACGTGCGGTGTGGCTTTTCTTGTTGTCGGTGCGGATTACAACACCTTCAAACATCTGCACACGTTCTTTGTTGCCTTCTTTAATTTTTTGGTGCACACGTACGGTGTCACCGCTACGTACGTCAACAACCGCGTGCTTTTTTTGCTCGTCATTTACTTTTTGAATTAGTGAAAAACTCATTTTAATTATCCTCTTGGTGTCCGATATCGATGCTGGCTGGCCACGCAGTTGTATCCCTACGGCTCCACACCTATCTCACTTCGGCGCTTACTCTAATATATACAATCAATCGTTGATTATAGCATAGTTTTGCGGGTTTTGGAAGAGGTGGATGCAGCCTTTAATCATGGCTGCCTCTTCCACAGGTAGACTTAGCTGTGCTATCATTATTGGTATGGTCTTAGGAAAGCTAAGACTAGTCCGTCTACACACAAGTAAGGGGTGATTGTCATGGTCCTTAAAAAAACCAAGGCACTTGTCTTCACACTATCCTTGGCCGCCGCTTCAGTGTTCTCGACAACAGTGGGCGCCCCAGAAGCAGAAGCAGCAACCTGCTATGGTGACTGGTGCTCGGGTCAAGATCCTCAAGCCGCAGGCTGCGCAGGAGACGCCTTCACTACCGTGTCAGCCGACTTGGGAACTGGCATTCTTGAGGTGAGATGGTCCCCGTCTTGCCAGACAAACTGGGCGAGGGTCACCATATACCCAACGGGCCTGAGGTGCGTCAAAGAGTCCTATCTCGATGCCATCCAGGAAGGAGGCTATACTCAAAGCAAGGTTGTACCGATGACCTGTAACACATACAGTTCGGTCAACTACTGGACGCCTATGATATACTCGCCCGTAAAACGAGTTAAGGGTCGAGTTCAATCATACGGAACTTTTACGCCAGTAACTGAAACAGGCTGGTCCTAAGACCCACCCGCACTCAACTACTGTTAAGTGCGGGCTCATCCAAGACACTAGAACAGAAGGAGTTATATGAACATATTTCTAGAAATTATCAGATTATCACCCGTGCTAATTGGAATTATTTTATTAGCGGTTCAGATCTGTACCTTGTACGCAAAAGAACATAATCGTAAAAGATTTATAATAGCGGGGATTCTGCTTACGCTTCTCCTACTAGCTAGTATTGTCGTCAGCACACGAGTCTTATCGCTTGGATAGAACCATGGATCACAACAAACTAGCACTCGATCTTCATAAAAAATATAAGGGCAAATTGACGACACGTTTGCGCGATGAGCGTACGCTCGATAAAGACACACTCAGCGCGTATTACAGCCCTGGCGTGGCCGAAGTGAGCCGCGCCATTGCCGAAGACCCAGCACGCCTGCCGGAATACACCTGGACGAACAACCTTGTAGCGGTAATTAGCGACGGTTCGGCCGTGCTTGGCCTGGGCAATATTGGCCCGCGCGCCAGCATGCCGGTGATGGAAGGCAAAGGCTTGCTGTTTAAATACTTTGCTGATATCGACAGTGTGCCGATTACGCTTGATGTGCACGAACCGGAAGAAATCATCCGCACAATTAAAGCCATTCACTCAAGCTTTGGCGCCATTAACCTTGAAGATATTGCCGCGCCAGCCTGTTTTGAAGTTGAGCGCCGCTTGAAGGAAGAACTCGATATTCCTGTTTTTCATGATGACCAGCATGGCACAGCGGTAGTTACCTTGGCGGGTCTCATTAACAGCATGAAAGTAACAGGTAAAAACTTGGCTGATTGCAAAGTTATATTGATTGGCGCAGGTGCCGCTGGGGTGGCGATTGCGGATTTGTTGTATCTGTATGCGCAACCAAACATCGTAACGGTTGATTCGAAAGGCGTTATCACCACCGATCGCACTGACCTAAACGAGCACAAACAGCGTCTGGCTAGCTACGCTTCGTTTGAAGGTGATGCGCCACAGTCGCTCCACGAAGCTTTGCACGACGCCGATATTGTGATTGGTATTTCGAAGGCAAACATGCTTTCATCAGAAGACATTGCCGCTATGAACTCGGACGCTATTGTATTCGGCCTCGCCAACCCTATCCCAGAAATCATGCCCGACATTGCCAAGCAAGCCGGCGCAGCCATTGTTGCCACTGGCCGCAGCGACTTGCCGAACCAAGTCAACAACGCCATCGCCTTCCCTGGTATTTTCCGCGGGGCGCTTGATAACGGTGTAAAAAAGATTACCGACCAGCACAAAATTGCCGCCGCCGAAGTGATTGCCAGCTTAGTCGAAACTCCAACTGCTAATATGGTGATTCCAAGCGTACTTGATGATCGGCTCGTACCAAGTATTGCCAACGTGATTCGCTAACAGCATCCACATAAAAACCGCGCTCACAATGAAGCGCGGTTTTATTAAAAGAGCTGCTAGATTGTCTTATTCACTTCCTCAAGTGTTGTCTCGCCACGGAGCGCCGCCAACACGCCCGCTTGCAAAAGTGTTATCATGCCGTTTTGGCGAGCAACAGCTTCGATCGCCTCTGTGTGTACATCGGTCACGTCGCCACGCAAAAACTTCTGAATTTCTTCGTTCACGACCATTTGTTCCATTACCGGCACACGGCCTTTAAAACCAAATGGCACCTCTTCTGTTGGAACAGGGCGGTACAGCTTGAACGTATCAAGATCCGGGTGCTCAACGTGGTCTGGAATACCTTTTAATACTTCCTTCACCCAGTTTCTGGTCGCCTCGTCCGGTTCATACGCCTCTTTGCTTTCATCCCACAATTTACGCACCAAGCGCTGTGCGATCAATAGCCGCACTGCTGAACTAAAAATCGGGTTTTGACCGATCATGTCAATCATACGACTAAACGCTGCGCTGGTGGAGTTAGCGTGGAATGAACTCAGCACCAAGTGCCCTGTAATGGACGCCTGAATTGCCGTTTTGGCGGTCTCTTGGTCACGCACCTCACCCACCATCACAACGTCTGGGTCGAGACGCAAGACCGAACGTAGCCCGTCGGCAAACTTGGCGCCGCCAGTTGTGTCGATTGGAATTTGTGTAATACCAGGAATACTATTTTCAACTGGGTCTTCCAGAGTGATAATCTTGCGGTCATCGGTATTGAGCGCGTTCAAAATACTATAAAGTGTAGTCGACTTACCGCTACCAGTTGGACCAACCATCAAAAGCATGCCGCGTGGGTGACTCACTACCTCGTCAATCTCGGCACGTTCACGCGGAGCGATATTAAGCAAATCGAGATTTAGCTGCGCCGTATCAAAGTTAAACAAACGCATTACCACATCTTGCCCATACAAGGTTGGTACAGCTTCAACACGAAGGTTAAGCAAGTGCGTCGCCCCGTCACGATTGACTTCTTTGTTCATGTGGCCGGATTGCGGAGTGGTGGCTGCGGTTGAAATATTTGCGCGTGAACTCAGCGCTGCCATCAGTACGCGATAGCGATCTTTCTCAAGATTTGCTACCGGGTGCAAAGCGCCGTCAACACGCATACGCACGCGAATAAATGTTCGCTGATTTTCGATGTGAATGTCGGATGCGCCAAGTTTGTCGGCCTGATCCACCAGATAATCAAACACTAAATCCGTACCAACCGAGTTCAGCGTTTGACTCACACTGGCAATTGTTTGGCTGTCGCCCTCTTTGGCAATTTCAATATCATCGTAGACAACCTCTCTTGGTGGATCATATCGCAGCATAAAAGCGTTGTAACTTGACTTGCTAATTAGCAAAAACTGCACGTTTTTACCATCATCGTTATACTCTTTTTCGATCTTTTTGATGATAGTCTGCGGCGTATCGCTCGTCACACCAAAGCGCGTCGTTGAAGAGTCGTCACCTTTTACCAGCGGCACCATTTTATTAAGGTGCATTTCTTTGATGGTGATCAAATCTTTAATGAGCGGCAACGTACCTTCAATTTCGCGCGCATCAAGATACTGTAAACCTAAGATCGAGGCACGCTTTTGCGTCGACTGCTCATCGTGATTACGCCTCGCCTCTTGAATTTTTTTCTCGTCCATTGGTTTTAGTATAGCAAAAAGCTTATGGTCTTACCAATGCTATAATGGGTGAAATGACGAAGGTAACTATCATTGCTCACAATATTCGCTCCACGCATAACGTAGGGGCAATTTTTCGTACAGCCGAAGGATTTGGTGCCGAGCACGTCATCTGTAGCGGCTATACACCCTATCCGATGGTTTCGCACGATACACGATTGCCACACATTGCCGAAAAACTCACCAAGCAAATCCACAAAACAGCCCTTGGTGCAGAAGCACTTGTGCCGTTCTCGCACCACGAAACACCGCCGCTCACACAACTAAAAAACGATGGCTATACGATTGTTGGGCTTGAGCAAGCCGAGCACTCTATCAACCTCCCCGACTATCGTCCGCCAAATCACATTGCCTTGCTAATTGGCGAAGAAGTGCACGGCATCGAGCCACACCTTCTTTCACAGTGTGATGCCATTATTGAAATCCCGATGGTTGGACAAAAAGAATCATTCAATGTAAGTGTTGCTACTGGCATCGCGCTCTATCACCTCTTGGCCACCTCTGTATAAATACCACCACATCTAGCGGTATTTTTTGCAAACTGGCGCTATATGTCTTGTATTTTGCAACCAAGAGCGCTATACTACGTACAGAATCAACACCGAAGATTAGGTAGAAGTCTTTCGGTATACTCTTTAGGGGGTATAGCTTTAAGATTCCCGTTTACGGGTTTGATTTCCATGTCCTTTCACAAAAAACTGCTACAGAAACAGAGAGTAGGCGATCGCCATGATCACCGTATATACCAAGCCAGAGTGTGTCCAGTGCACCGCCACGAAGAAAGCGCTCGACAAAGCCGGCCTTGCGTACGAGCTGATTGACATCAGTCTAGACGACGAAGCACGTGACTACGTGATGGCGCTTGGCTACCTCCAGGCACCTGTCGTCATCGCCGACGATGAACATTGGTCAGGCTTCCGGCCTGGTCGTATCAAAGAGCTTGAAAAGCGACAACTTGTCCCGTAACAGCATCCATCAGAAAGGAATACCACCCGCGTCATACCGACCGGGTGGTTTTCACTTTTCTCAAGAAAGCTAAAGTAATGCTTTACTTTAGCACGACTGCATCTTCGCCTAAACTTTTCACCAAGCTACCGAGCAAAGCGGCATTATCTTCCACCTTGAACGGCAAACGAATTGCTGATTTCTTTTCTTCGCCTAACACTAAAATCACTTCAACCATACCAGGGTATGCTTTACAGGCCTGTTTTAAGCTCATCAACGCTTCGTGATCATCAGGGTTTTTAATCTTAATATAGAGCGTCTGATGAAGCGCTTCAGGAACAGGCGGCGCCACGACCGTTTTCTTTTCTTCTTTCACCTCGGCAGAAACCTTCTTGGGTAGTGACTTACCACTCTTCATCGCTTTATAGTTCTCGCGGCGCTCTTTTTTTACCTGGCCACTCATTTTCGGGCCATCCATTTTACGTCCAGTGGCTTCGTATGAAGTAATTTCTTTATCGTCTACCAAAACAATTTCGTCTGCGATAAGCTTGCTTTCATCGCCCAAATTACCGTCACGATCACGCGCCGAATTTTTACCGCTAATACGCACTACAGCATCTTGCACCAGTTTCGCACCAACTTGCTCATACAGATTCGGGAAGACAATTACCTCACCTTCGCCAAACTTATCTTCAAGCGCGACAAATGCCATTTTAGTACCACTTTTTGTGATGATGGTTCGCACACTACTAATCAATCCACCAACGGTCATCTTACGACTATCATACGCTGGTGTTAGCTGTGTGAGCGGCTGGGTCTGCTCGTTCAGATACGTTGCGTAGCTATCAAGCGGATGTGCACTAATATAAAGCCCCATCAGTTCGCGCTCCCATGTCAGGCGCTCTTTATCGGTGTGTTTGGCTGGCGCTGGCGTCAGTGAAACCGACGGCTGCACATTAAATGCATCGTCACCCATCATGCCAAAGAGGTCAGTTTGTCCACTCGCCGCTTCTTTTTGCACCTTGCTAGCAAACGCCTGAATCGTTTCAAGGTTGTAGAGCAAATCAGATCGATCACCCATACTGTCAAAACCGCCACATTTAATGAGCGCTTCCCACGCTTTTTTATTAAACTTACGCGAGCTGACTCGCTTCGCAAAATCTTCTACGCTCTTGAACTTGCCGTCGAGGTCGCGGGCACGTAACAGTTCCTCTACCGCGCCTTCGCCCACACCTTTCACCGCCGCCATACCAAAGCGAATCGTGCTTTCGTTTGGTACAACCGCAAATTCCATAAAAGATTCGTTTACATCTGGCGCCAACACATCGATCCCCATGTGCTTGCACTCAGTCATTTCGATCGCAAGACGCTCCGTGTCGTCTTGGTCGCTGGTCATGAGTGCAGCCATAAATGCATCCGGATAATGCGCCTTCAGGTATGCAGTCCAGTACGAGATTAACGCATAGCACGCCGCGTGGCTTTTGTTGAAACAGTAGTTCGCAAACTCTTCCAGTTGATCCCAGAATGTTTCGGCGATTTCTTTTGTCGCACCACCGACATTAATTGCACCTTCAACAAACTCTGGCTTCACCTTTTTCATGAGGTCAATTTTCTTTTTACCAACGGCTTTACGGAGTGTGTCAGCCTGGCCACCAGTAAACCCACACCATTCCTTAGAAATCTGCATAAACTGCTCTTGGTAGACCAAGATACCGTAGGTGTTTTCGAGCGAGTTTTTCATACCTTCATGCAAGTAGGTAATCGGCTCTTCGCCGTGTTTTCGTTTAATAAAGCTATCAATAAACTGCATTGGACCCGGGCGATAGAGCGCCACCATCGCGATAATATCTTCAAAACGCGTCGGCTTCAGGCCACGCAAATAACGCTTCATACCAGCAGACTCTAGCTGGAACACTCCAGTCGTATCGCCGCGCTGGAATAACTTATAAGCTTCCTCATCATCAAGCGGCAATGTCGAAAGGTCGATCTCTGTGCCGTACACTTTTTTAATGATACGCATAGCATTATTGATAATCGAAAGGTTAGAAAGACCCAAGAAGTCCATCTTCAAAAGCCCGAGCTCTTCAACCTCGCCCATCGGGAACTGCGTTGCCACCACGCCTTTTTGCGCCATTTCAAGTGGAACGTATTTCACCAAATCGTCCGGCGCAATCACCACACCACAGGCATGTACACCATGAGAACGAATCGTTCCTTCCAACTGACTCGCAAAATCGTAGACTGTTTTGGCAGTTGGATTGGTTTCGTATTCCTTTTTCAAGTCAGCATCTTCAACCAGTGATTTTCGAATTGGAATATGGCGACCCTGCGCTGGCGGTGGAATCAGCTTTGCCAGACGATCGCTTTCACCATACGGAACTTGCAACACACGCGCCACATCGCGTACCGACGCACGAGCAGCCATCGTACCAAATGTCGCAATGTTTGCCACGCGATCAACCCCGTACTTTTGTGTACAATATTCAATCACCTCGTTACGGCGCGTATCTTGAATGTCGATATCAACATCGGGCATTGAAATACGGTCAGGGTTCAAGAAACGTTCGAAGAGCAAATCATATTTGAGCGGATCAAGATCGGTGATGTTGAGCGCAAACGCAATGATTGATCCGGCCGCGCTCCCTCGCCCAGGACCAAAAATAATTCCACGGCTTTTACCCCAGTTAATAAAGTCCTGCACAATCAAGAAGTAGCCGTTGTAGCCCATATTATCAAGGACGGCCATCTCCATATCAAGCCGCTCCAGCTGGTCCTTTGAAAGCAACTCACGCACTTGCGCGTCACTGAGCTTAATTGCTTCTTCCTCACTTTTATCAAGGTAGCGCATCGCCATCCCTTTATACACCAAGTGATCGAGGTAGGCTTTTTCTGTTTCACCATTTGGTGTTGGGAATTTTGGAATTAAGATACCACCAAGTTTAATTTCCACGTTACAGCGATCAGCAATGTTTTTGGTATTTGCTACGGCACGTGGATTAGTTTTACTCCAGCGAGCGATAATATCTTTTGGATCAGTAACGTGGAGCTCAAAATCCTTCAAACTCATACGCTTTTCGTCACTTAAGTACGATCCCGTGCCAATACAAAGCAAGATCTCGTGCGCGTCTTGGTCGGCATGATTAAGATAGTGTCCGTCGCTACTGACGACACACTCAATATCAAGCTCTTCACTCAAGCGCTCAAGATGCTTATTAATACCAACCTGCACATCCCACTTGCTTGGGCAATCTGGATGGCCATGGTCCTGCAATTCAAGGTAGTAGCGATCGCCAAAAATACTTTTGTACCAGCTAGCGATTTTTTTAGCCTCTTCATAGTTATCAACTCGCAGCTGCTCGCCAAGTTCACCACTCGCACACGCGCTGAGCGCGATTAAGCCTTCGTTGTACTGCTCCAGCAATTCATGGTCGATACGCGGCTTGTAGTACATCCCTTCAAGGTTTGCGAGCGTCGAAAGCTTCATCAGGTTTTTGTAACCAGTTTCGTTCATCGCCAACAAAATAAGGTGGTAGCGTGCTTTGTCTTTTTGCGGATCACGATCAGCGCGGCCACGTGCGGCTACGTAGGCTTCCATGCCAATGATTGGCTTAACGCCTGCTTTTTTTGCCGCTTTATAAAAGTCAATCGTACCGCTCATAGTACCATGGTCGGTCATTGCCACGGCTTCCATACCCATGTCTTTGACCGTATTTACAAGGTCGGGGATTTTTGACAGGCCATCAAGCAAACTGTGGTGCGTATGATTATGCAAATGCACATAATCCGACACTTTCAATTCGCGCCCAATATCCGTTTTTGTGACCGTCTCTACACTCCCCATAGCTCTTCTTATTATAGCGCATGTCGGCTCATTTTCTGCCGTAGTTTACACAATAGAAAAAGACCTCGCCGTAACAACGAGGTCTTTTTACGCGAGACTATTTTTTCAAGTCGCGGATTTTTTGTTCGGCGGTGTCGCGAGCTTCTTCAGCCTTGGCGCGAACATCGTCCATTTTATCTGCAGCTTGATCTTTCATATCTTCTGCTTTTTTCTTGATATCAGCGCGAGTTTCTTTACCGCTCTTTGGTGCAGTTAGAATACCTGCAACAACACCTGTTGCTGCGCCGATAATAGCACCGAGTGCAAATTTACTTCCTTTTGACATTGGATTCCCCTTTGCGTCGCTTATTCAATAATCCTAACACCATTCTACCAGCAAGGGCCGGCTTCGTAAACCGCCCAACGCTCATCATCAGACTATTTGCCTTGGTGATAGTTCGTTCGGTATCATCTGCAATATGCTTAATTTGCCGACTAATACGAATGAGTAATACCACCAAAAAACTCAGCAAAATCAAGAAAATAATCAAGACAATCGAAAGGAGAATAACGAGAATACCTGCTGCGCCATCCATTTACGTAAGCCTCTCAACCAAATACTGATGCAGCTCTTCGCCGTATTCGCTACTTTCGAGTGCCACATCAACTACCGCTTTAATATACTTCAGCTGGTCACCCGTATCATGCCATACCCCTTCGATAATACGGCCATACACTTCGTCGCTTTGCGCGAGCTCGTTAATACTATCCGCTAAGGTAATTTCGCCATTTTTATCAATTTGCTCTTTGGCAATAAGTGGCAATATATCTGGCGTGAGCAGGTAGCCGCCAATACTCGCAAGGTTGCTAGGTGCATTTGCTTCACCTGGTTTTTCAACCAACTTCGTTAGTTGGTAAGCACCGCTCTGCTCGTCAGACTTAATCGCTGCCATACCGTATTTATCAGCATCTTTTTTGTCGACTTCAATCAGTGAAATCACCGATTTACCGGTCGCCTTGTGCGCTTCTAATAGCTGCACGGCGCGTGGCACTTCAGCGCGGAAAAAGTCGTCCGCAAAGAACACAAAAAACGGCTCGTCGTCATCAATCAAATGTTGCACGTTCAGCACTGGACGCGCGTTACCTTTTGGTGTTCCTTTTTGGCGCACGTAGATAAAGTTAGCCATTTCGGCGATGTTTTTAATTTGGTCGGCTTTATCGTTTTTACCTTTTTCGCGCAGCTCGGCTTCGAGTTCATCACTACGGTCAAAGTGATCTTCAATTGAACGTTTTGTACTGCCCGTGACAATAATGATTTCCGTCACGCCAGCCGCCACCGCTTCTTCGACAATCAGCTGAATAACTGGGCGGTCAATAATCGGCAACATTTCTTTTGGCATCGCTTTAGTTTGCGGCAAAAATCGCGTCCCGAGCCCTGCAGCACAAATGACAGCCTTGGTTGGTTGTTTCATCTTCCCTCTTTTCAATTGGTTAGATAGTGGTACTTTTATTGTACTACGAATGTAGCGTAAGCTACAGTTTTGCCTTGATGATTTCGGTAGCCATCGCCGGGTTTGCCTGCCCCTTCGACTGCTTCATCACTTGGCCAACCAGATAGCCAATCGCTTTTTCGTTGCCTGATTTAATATCTTCGATTGCCTTTCGACTCGCAGGATCAGCGAGCACCGCATCAACAATTGCCTCAATTGCCGATGAGTCACTATTTTGCAACATGTTGCGACGTTCTGCTACTTGACGTGGAGATTCGTCACTCGCTACAAGCTCAAGGAAAATTTCTTTTGCGTTTGAACTCGAGAGTTCTTTTTTTAGCACCATTGTGGCAAGTTCAATAAAAACACCTGAGTTGTCGTGCTGTACAATTGCCGGCGCATCATCTTCGCTGCGGCCGAGTGCGCTGGCAAACCAGTGCGCAACTTTGGTTGCCGCTTCGTCACCTGCCTCTGTCTGTACAGCGCTCAAAATCTGAGCGTGTTTTTGAACACCAAGCAGCGCATCAACTACCGAACGATCAAGCCCCAGTGGCGCCCATTCTTCGCGATAGACACTTGGAAGTTTTGGCACGGTACGCTGAATATCGGTGACTTCCTCTGGGGTAAGAACAATCGGTGGAATATCCGCATCGGGCATGTAGCGGTAATCTTGTGCATCTTCTTTGCTGCGCTGGCTTGTGGTGGTTTGCGTGTCGTCATTCCAGCCACGCGTTTCTTGCACCACGCGCTCGCCACTTTCAAGCAAATCAACCTGGCGTTTAAACTCGTATTCAGCTGCGCGCTCAACACTGCGGAACGAGTTAAGGTTTTTTACCTCAGCACGTTTCCCAAGTTCTGTTGCACCTTTTTTTGCGACCGAAATATTTACGTCAAAGCGCATGTTGCCATGGTACAAATCGCCGTGCGTAACACCCGCATACGTCATGCGACGGTACAGCTCGGTTGCATACGCACGGGCCTCTTCTGCCGAATGAATATCCGGTTCAGACACAATTTCAATCAATGGCGTGCCGGCGCGGTTCAAATCGACCAAGCTGTGGTCGCCGTGATGCGTCAATTTGCCGGCGTCTTCTTCCATATGTGCGTGATGAATTCGCACATTCACCGTGCTGCCGTCTTCTAATGGAACTTCCACGATGCCCGGGCCAATAATCGGCTGGTACATTTGCGTGGTTTGGTAGCCCTTTGGCAAATCCGGGTAAAAATAATGCTTGCGATCAAATCGGCTCTCAAGCGCGACATCGCTCCCAAGTGCAGCGGCAGCTTTTACCGCCAACACCACCGCTTCACGATTGAGTACTGGCAGCATTCCTGGCAAAGCATAATCAACTGGGCTCACATGCTCGTTCGGTTCAGAAAAACGTGAGTCGTTATCAGCAGCGCTAAATAACTTCGTCTTTGTCGCTAACTGCACGTGGCATTCAATGCCGATCGTCATATCATATTCGTTATATACACTCATTAAATCGCTCCTACGTCTTTCAATCCCTGCTTAAACCCTGCGAGCGCGCGCCGAGCTACGTTATAATCTGCCTTTACGTCAGTTTCGTGCGCGATACGATTGCGCAATTTGTGCGATGCCCATACCGCATTAGCGTTCGAAAACGCCGCCGTAGCGCTTTTCATACGCTCACCCATTGTTTGACCCTTGTAATTGGCTTCTTTCAGTGCCGCATCAAGCAATTTATCAGCGTTCAAAATTGCCATGTGGCAGGCCGATTCGTTATCTTTTTTGAGTGAACCTTCAATCGCCATCCATTTTGTACGATATTTTTGCTGATCGAGCTGCCTTTGATTACGTGTTACGATGGCAAGCAAAATTGCGCCGCCAACAATCAAGGCAATAGCAAAGAGAAGGATTACGACAGTACTATTACTCATGCGCACTCTCCACATCGCGAGCAATTGCTAAAATATCGGCATCTTTTTGGCGTGCTCCAATAATTTGTAAACCGACCGGCAAGCCGTCGCTTTCGCCCACAGGTACACTGACTGCTGGGAAGCCGGCAATACTTGCTGGCACTGTCATGACGTCTTCCAGGTAGACAGTAAGCGGGTCGATTTCACGGCCAGGGGTAAACGCTGTATTTGGCGCAACTGGGCCAATTAGCGCGTCGTATTTACGTAGGGCCTCGTTGCATTGTTCGATAATTAACGTCCGAGCCTTCTGCGCCTTTTGGTAGTAAGCATCAAAATAACCACTTGAAAGTACAAAGCTACCAATAATAATACGGCGTTTGTTTTCTGCCATAAAGCCCTCTGCACGGCTTTTTCGGTAAACGTCGTCGAGCACATTGGCGTCATTTGATCGATTACCGTAGCGAATGCCGTCGTATCGGCCCAGATTGCTACTAATTTCTGCCGGCACTACCACGTAATACACTGCCAGTGCATATTTCAGAAGCGGCAAACTCACCTCTTCAACGATGTAGCCTTGTGACTTCAGTACTTCAATAGCTGCTTGGATACGTGCTCGCACCCCTTCGTTCACTCCGTCTGCCATAAATTCTTTGATAACGGCAACTTTTTTCGTGGCTGGTGCAGATGTGGCAGGTGTGAAATAATCTGGCAAAGTGGTCATATCTTTGCTGTCGCGTCCGGCCATAATGCCCATAACCACTTCAGTGTCAGCGACTGAAGCTGACAATACACCGATAGTATCGGTGCCGCTCGCCATCGCTACAACACCATATCGGCTCACTGCGCCGTAGGTTGGCTTCAATCCGACCACACCGTTAAAGCTAGCTGGTTGGCGAATAGAACCGCCCGTATCTGTTCCAAGTGCAAACGGCACCACGCCAAGCGCAACTGCCGCAGCAGAACCACCGCTACTACCGCCAGCAACACGTTCTGGGTCAACCGCGTTTTTCGTGACGCCAAAGGCCGAATTTTCGGTGCCACCACCGTGTGCGAATGCATCAAGATTCACTGTACCAATACAGATAGCACCCTCTGCTTCAAGTCGCTCAACCGCCTCAGCCTGCAGGGGCGCTTCAAACGAGTCCAAGAATCGACTGGCAGCAGTTGTTGCGCCATCAAAATGAAGGAAGTTATCTTTGAGTGCAAACGGCACCCCCGCCAACTTACCGGTAATTTCGCCAGCATCAACTGCCGCAGCACGCTCTAGTGCGCGAGTTCGCGTAAGGTGTAAAAACACGTTGTGATCAGCTGTAGCCTCAGCTGCGCGCAGTGCTGCTTCGACTTGTGCAGTTGCGCTCGATTCGGCGATAGCTTTTTGTACATCTGTGATCGTCATAATACTTTTGGCACCTTAATTTGATTATTGCTAACATTGTCGCCAGCAGTTGCAAGCAACGTATCACGAGATGGCAATGCTGTATCGACTTCATCGTTGCGCCATACGTTTTGCAAATCAGTTACTTGGTAAGTTGGAGTGACACCGTTGGTATCAAGCTCCCCGAGCTGGTCAACATACCCAAGAATACTCTCGATATCAGTCGTCAAGCCTGCCGCTTCGTCGGAGGTGAGTTCAAGCGCACTAAGGGTAGCAAGTCGCTCTAGCGTCTCTGTAGTAATATGTGTCATTCTCTTATTGTAGCCACTCTATAGAGACAAATCAACCCGCCAAGGCAACAGATTACTATTGCCAGTTGGTTGGATTTTGTGGTGGCGTTTGCTGTGGCGACTGTGTTTGATCAGGAGCTGGTGTCTGCGGCGCTGGCTGTACATACGGCTGGTTTGGCACGGATGGAGTAACGGTTTGCTGTGGAGTAGGTGTCTGCGTTGATGGTTGCGGACCATACGACGGTATCGGTGTTGGTGTTGGTCGCCACTGATTTGCGTTAATGTACTGACCACCTGCGGTTACTCCATATTGCGTTTCATACTTTGGACGAACAAAAATCTTTACCATGATACGCGCAATAATCAGCAACATCAGCATTAATCCAGCAATAAGCGCTACAATTTGTGCAATCAACACGCCTGTATTAAAGCCTGAGGTATCAGTTGCACTACCAATTTGCGACTTTGCATAATTTGCAAATGGCGTTGCGAGATAATTTTGTGGATACAAACGTGCTGAATCGTTAAAGAATTCGGCAGCCTGTGTGTAATTGCCTTTCACAAGTTCCTTGAGAGCACGATCCCACGTGTCAGTGACAGGACTTTCTGCGTGCAATGATACGTTTCGCGAGCGAGCAATATTACCAATTTCTGACGTATCACGCAGCACCGTGCTTGCAAAACAATTTCCACCAGGACAGTTGAGGTTATTATACGTCGCTACACCAATCACCTGCGCGCTTTGATTCAAGGCTGGTGCACCCGCCAAACCAGCGTGTGATGCAGTCCTGATCGAGAGAATGCGCTGTGCGTTGCTGCCATTATACACTTCTCCAGCTGCACCTTGTCGAAAGAGCGGCGTTGTGCGCAGTTGGCCTGAGGCTAGCGTTCCCACCGCATACATCGGCATACCAATCACATCAACTGGCGTGTCTTGCGGAATATTCATATCCGACGCAAGCGAAAGCCCAGGATATGTACCGTCGTTGCCAACTTTTAGCAGTGCGATATCGTCGGCAATCACATCACCGTTATACACTTGCTCTTGTGTTTTATCGGTAGTGTAGCGATCACCTTCAAGTTCCGCCCCAATTACACTGTCTGACAATGCGAATTCAAGCGATCCGTTACCACGTTCATTAACGACAATTGGCTTGTCTTGTAGTTGCACTGCATAGCTATATTCTTCTTTCGCGATAGAGATATTTTCAGGTGATATTTTTGCGCTCAATGCATTTACCTTTTCAACAACGTCTTGGTTGCGCTCTTGTACGCCCGCCACAATCGCATCGGCATCGGTTTGCATAATCAAACGAGCCTCTACCATATAGTCAAGCACGCGATCAAGCCGTTCGTACATTTGCGACGAACCTGGGGCGTTAATGATATATGAACGAATTGCCTCTTCAGGCTTAACTTTTGTTGTACTTGCTGATGTCGCAATCAACCCATCACGCGACACAAAGAAACCTGTCCCAGCTTTATCAACACAAGCACCGGTTAACAACGGACCTTCACCACCTGACGGCAGCGTCAATTTGACGTCTGCACAGTAAATTGCACCGACACGCACTACCGAGGGCGCTGCTCGCGCAAAAACATAGAAATCAGAACTTTCACTCAAATACGGGGAAATATGCGCCGTCTGACCAGCTGGTTCGTCTTCTGTTGGCGTATCTTCTACGGCGTCATCACTCGCCGTGTTCTCATCGGTGGCATCAACTTCGTCATCGTTTTCGTCATTGAGCATTGCTTTATTTGCATCTTTTGCGCTTTTATCAGTTACAAGTGCGTCGGCTTCAGGCTCTTGATAGGTTATTTGTTCAAGCACGCCTTCCAACTGTGGCAATACAGCAAAATTACCCGAGCGAATATTATTAATACATGCCACGAATGGACGATCGTGCTGCACTGTCATATAACAATCTTCGCGACGTAAACTCGTCACACCGTGTTCTTCGTTTTTACTTGTAAAGACAAGTTTTCGATATTCTGTATCGCCGTGCGTTTGTACCTCAACGTCACCAGCGGTCGTCCAGCGATCAGTTTCACGCTGCAGCTTCGTCTGTTGCACCAACTGATCGATCTTCGAAAGGTCGGTGTACTCCTTTTTGCCATCAAACTGTTTCCAAAAGTCACCATCAAGGCTCGTGGTGATACGAAGTTCTGGCGACATCATTGTAATTTCGCTCCGTGAAGCTTGGCTTGTCTCAATTGGGCGCAAGCGAACAACAGTATATGGACGCTTTTCGGTGAGGTCACTTGAAGAATATGTCACTTCATCGGCAAACCCAAAGCCGGCAAGTTCACGCGTGTTAAACGGAATAGAAACACCTAGCGACGACTCGATCGTTTCCATCTGTGGCGATGCCGAAGCTGGCTCAATCACCGCTGCTGCACCAGCCAAGGTTTTGCCTGTGTCGGACGACGTTTTAAAGCTAAGTACTAACCACGCAATAAGCGCAATCACCAACACAACACCCGCAATAATCATCGCAATAAGCAAGATACCGGCTGCCGTTGGTTTTTTCTTGGGTTTTGCGCTTGGCTGCATTGGCTGCATTGGCGACTGCTGTGGTTGGTATGGTTGTTGTGGTTGCATAATTGCCCCCATTTTACCACAAACCGCTAGCGCTTTGCACGAATTTCAGAGATAAGGTCGCGCAAGTCGGCAGCTTTTTCAAACTCAAGGTTCGCACTCGCCAAATTCATTTGTGCTGTTAGATCTTTTTCAAGGCTGTCGTATTCGTCTTTTGGAATTTTCTTTAGGTCGAGTTTCGGCTTGGTATCTTCTTTTTGCGGAATAATTGCGCGCAAACCTTCATCGATTTCTTTATCGATGCCAGTTGGCGTAATGCCGTGCTCGGTATTGTAAGCTTCCTGAATATCGCGGCGGCGATTTGTTTCATCAATGGCTGCCTTCATGCTGCGCGTCATCACATCACCGTACATAATCACGCGGCCTTCCACGTGCCGAGCGGCGCGCCCAATTGTTTGCACGAGCGCACTTTCACTGCGCAGAAAGCCTTCTTTGTCGGCGTCCATAATCGCCACCAAACTTACTTCTGGCAGGTCGAGCCCTTCGCGCAACAAGTTAATTCCCACCAGCACGTCGTACGTTCCCATGCGCAAATCACGCAAAATATCACCGCGTTCGAGCGTATCAACTTCGCTGTGAATATAGGCGGTTTTAATATTGATATCGAGCAAATGCTGGCTTAAATCTTCGGCCATACGCTTCGTTAAGGTTGTTACTAGCACGCGCTGACCTTTTTGAATCGTTTCGCGAATTTCGTCGATAAGATCATCAACCTGGCCATCAACCGGTCGCACTTCAACCGGCGGATCAAGCAAGCCAGTTGGGCGAATCACCTGCTGAGCTGGCTCAGGGCTATGCGTAAGTTCGTACTCGCCAGGTGTCGCTGAAACGTAAATCGCTTGATTAATGTGCTTATAAAATTCTTCAAACTTAAGCGGGCGGTTGTCGAGCGCGCTCGGCAAACGAAAGCCATGTTCAACCAACATTTCTTTACGTGCACGGTCGCCGTTATACATCCCGCGCACTTGTGGTAATGTCATGTGGCTTTCGTCCACCAATAGCAGCCAATCATCTGGGAAATAATCGATCAGTGTTGCCGGCTGCTCGCCTGGTTCACGGTTGCTCAAGTAGCGGCTATAGTTTTCGATCCCCTTCACAAAACCAGTTTCTTCCAGCATTTCAAGGTCGTACTTGGTACGCTGACTCAGGCGTTGCGCTTCAAGCAACTTGTTATTTTTCTCGAACCACTCGACACGCTCTTCATATTCTTTTCGAATCCCTTCGATCGCATGTGTTATACGCTCCTTTGGCGTCGCATAGTGGCTGCTTGGGAAAATAGTAATTGCCGCCGGCTCGCCCAAAATCTCGCCCGTCAGTGGATTAATCCTCGTAATGCGATCAACCTCATCGCCAAAAAATTCGATACGGTAGCCTGTATCCATGCCAGCCGGAAAGACGTCAACCACATCGCCCTTCACGCGGAAGGTACCGCGGTCAAAATCGATATCGTTGCGCTGATATTGGATGTCGGTCAGCAAGCGTACAAATTTATCTTGCTGGCGGCGCTCGCCTTTTTTGATTTCGATTGACATTTCGGTGTACGTATCAGGCGAACCGATGCCGTAAATACAGCTCACACTTGCAACAATAATTGTGTCGCGGCGCGTCAACAATGCGGTCGTAGCAGCGTGGCGCAAACGGTCGATTTCGTCGTTGATTTTGCTGTCTTTTTCGATGTAGGTATCGCTGCTGGCGATGTAGGCTTCTGGCTGATAATAATCAAAGTAGCTCACAAAATAATGCACTTCGTTATCCGGGAAAAACGCTTTAAATTCGCTATACAGCTGAGCGGCCAACGTTTTGTTATGCGCCAGCACCAATGTTGGCACTTGACGATCGGCAATAATATTTGCCATCGTAAAGGTTTTTCCGCTCCCGGTTACGCCAAGAAGCGTCTGTTCGCGCTCGCCACTATCAAGCCCACCGATCAATTGCTTGATAGCAGTTGGCTGGTCGCCCGTTGGCTGATATTTTGTGGCTAGTTTGAACGCACTCATCCCTATATTTTACCACATTTTTGTAGAAAAATCTCTCTGGGGCGGCTTTTCCTTCAGTGGTTTTTCTGCTATAATCATAAGCAATATGAAACCAAAAATAGACACACAATCAGAAGCACCACTTTGCGCGCCACGCGAAATTCTCCTTCAGTCGGCAATGTTCCGTCTTGGCAATATCGAAAAGCAAATCCAAGCAGGCTACAACGTTATTCACCAACAGCACAAAACGGTGACGATATTTGGTTCTGCACGTTTGCCTGAAACAAGCGAATACTACAAAGCGGCACGCGCCGTTGCTCGCCAGCTTGCCAAGCATAATTACTCAGTAATTTCTGGTGGCGGACACGGCATTATGGAGGCTGCTAATCGCGGCGCATACGAGGCGGGCGGTAGCTCGGTTGGCTTTAATATTACCTTGCCACACGAACAAAGCTTGAACGACTACACCACCGAGTCATTTGCATTTACCCATTTTGCGCCGCGCAAGATCGTTATGACGCTCTACGCCGATGCTTACATTTATTTTCCTGGTGGTTTTGGTACGCTCGATGAATTATCTGAGATCTTAACGCTCATTCAAACAGGTAAGACGGTCAAGGCCCCTGTTATTCTCTTTGGTTCAAAATTCTGGGGACCATTTGACGAATTCGTCAAGAAAGAACTTCGCGACGACGAACACCTTATTTCCCCTGGTGACGAGCACCTTTACACGATTACCGATGACGTCGAAGAAGTAATTGAGCTTGTGCGCGCTAATCGCACCTACTGTGATCACTAAAATAGCTATAGTTAGTTATAGTGATGCAAGCAGTCGCGCTGCCACACGATTGCGGTCGCCGGCTGCTTTTTCGTAGCGCCGTTTTAGCTCTGTAAGTAGCGCTGTTTGCATATGCTGCAAAGAACGTTGTGATAGAGACGCACCATTTGCTTCGTCATCTAAAAGATCTTTTTGGTTAAACGAAAGAACCGTCCCCTGCACCGTCATGCCAATACGTAAGGCAGCCCCCCTTGAGGGCAACTTTTTTGCCTGGGATCGCAGTGCATTATACAGCTCAAGCGCTGTACTATCGTTGCTATCAAGTCCAAGTTCACGCGCAGTAGTGTGTGCTGCCTCAAGTAGTTCACCCACAAGCCGCACGTCAACGCCAGATTGCCCAGTTGCCGCTTCCAGCTGTTCGATCGTTTGCAAAAAAAGCACATCGCGCGAACGTCCCAATAATACCGCAAGCGAACGCGCCACAGCTACAGCTCCCGCTCTTTCAGTGGCATGTTGTGTAATTGTGCATTTTGGTGAAGAATACCCGTTTTTGCACCAATTTTAGTGACAACCGACGTTGAATTTGCACTGGCAAAAATAACCGACTCGCGCAAACTTTTCCCCATCGCCCATTGACTTAAAAAGCCTGAGCCAAACGCATCACCCGCGCCGGTTCGGTCGACGGATGGAATGTCCTCATATAGTCCAGCTTCGACAATCGTCTTGCCGTCAGATGCAAGCACGCCATTTGTGCCATCACTAATAATTACCACTGGCACAAATCGCAGTAATTTGCGTACCATCTCTTCGCTTGATTCGCCATCAACCAGCATGGCGGCCTCCTCTTTGTTTACCAACAGCACTTCAACGTCTTCAAGTAGCGATTTGAGCTGTTTGGTTTGCTTCAATTCCCCTTTTCCTGGATTAAAGCAAATTTTCATGCCAAGTTCATGTGCTTGGTGGAATATAGTATTAAGAATATCCATGTTACCCGCTAAGCTTGAAACATACAGCCAGTCCGCTCTTGCCTGTGCGATTTGGAACTGATTCACGTGATAATGCGTACTCGCGCCGCGGTATGTTAAGATGGTTCGCTCACCATTTGGCGCTAACAATAGCACCGAATAACCGGTTTTATACTTTTCAGAGTAGGTCACCCAGCCCGTATCAACACCTTCTTGGTCAAGATCCGCCATCACTGCATCGCCAGCCGGATCGCGACCAACCGCCCCCATAAACACCGAACGAAGCCCTTGACGAGCAAACGTCACAGCTGCATTTGTAGCGCCGCCGCCGGTGCTAAAATGAATATTATTCACATCAGCTTTTGACCCAAGTTCAAGCTGCATAAAACATTCGTGCGGATTTTTACACACTGGCGCGAACTCGTCACTATGGCTTAAAAATACATCCTGAATGGCCGCACCAATTGAAAGCACTGTTGTCTGGCTCATTACAACACCGCCTTTCCAGCGCTGCCAAATGCCTGGATTTTTTCTTCCACAACTTTTTGCACTTCGCCGTACACTTGCGGCATTAATTTCACAATCGCATATTCATCAGGGTTTTCTTGCAAGACTTTTTCAAGCGTCGTGCGGAAGACGTAGCGCATATCACTATTGATATTAATTTTACTCACGCCAATGCGCGCCGCTTCTTCAAAGTAATGCAGCGGTGTGCCTGAACCGCCATGCAAACTAATGTGCGCCCACGCCGGAACTGCATCGTTAATCCGCCCAAGCAACTCAAGGTCAAGCTCTTTTGGCACCGCGTACTTCCCATGCAAATTACCAATAGCCGCTGCAAACGTATCAATCCCCGTCGCCTCAATAAACGCCGTAGCGCCTTCTGGCGTCGAGAAGGTCTTTTTGATTTCTTCGTAGTCGATATCCGTGTTATGTACATTCGAACTGCCGCCAAAATAGTGCGGTTCGCTCTCTACCAGCGCGCCAGTGAATTTGGCATACTCTACAACTTCTTTGGTTTTGGCGATAATTTCTTCTTCACTCGCATCGTGATTTGCCTGCGAAATATCAATATGAATAAATTCATACCCAGCATCAATGGCGCGTTTGCAATCTTGTACGCTTGGGCTGTGATCGAGGTTGATATACATTTCGATGCCGTATTCTGCTTTGTAATTATCGACTAAATTGCGCACGTTCTCGAGACCGAGTGCTTTTACCTCACCTGCACTCACTTCTACCAGCACTGGTGATTGTAGCTTTTGCGCAGCCTTCGCCACCGCAATCAGCGTCTCTTGGTTGTCGATATTAAACGCGCCAACAGCAAAATGCTGCGCCTTAGCACGCTGATACAAGTGCCGTGCACGTGTCGTGTTGTCACGAATCTCCCGAATTGTTAGTCCCACATTGTTCCCCTTTTGTTATTCTACTTGTGCTTAGTATAGCAGTTTTGGCGCATTCGTGCAGGCGTGTTTACTGGTGATACTTTGGTACGCGCTGTACGAAGCTAGCGATTTTTGGCGCCATTTTTTCGGCCGTTAAGCCGAAGTGGTCAAGCAATTCTGCCGCCGAGCCACTTTCACCAAAACGATCATGCACGCCAAGTCGTTTTAATGGCGTCGGCAATTCTTCCGCTAGCAGTTCGGCAATTGCACCGCCAAAGCCTGCGGCAATCTGCGCTTCTTCTGCTGTTACGACGCGGCCGGTTTTCTTCACGCTCGCTAAAATCGTATCGGTATCAAGTGGCTTGATAGTTGGCACATGCACGACCTCACACTGAACACCTTTGTCAGCCAGCTTTGCCGCTGCCAGTAATAATTGCGCCGTCATCGTACCAGTGCCCAGTAGCGTCGCGTCGTAACCTTCGCGCACCACATATGCCTTGCCAATTGTAAATGGCGCGTTTTTATCGCTAAAAATTGGCGATTTGTCACGCGCTAAACGCAGGTAACTTGGCTGCTTGGTTTTAGCAACTGCCAGTGTCGCTTTTTCTGCCTCAATCGCATCGCCCGGTGCAATTACCGCCATGTTTGGCAATGAACGCATGAGTGCAATATCTTCAAGCATCTGGTGCGTGGCGCCGTCTGGGCCAACATTTAGCCCAGCGTGACTACCAACGATTTTCACCGGCATATCATTTAAGCAAATTGTCGTGCGGATTTGCTCCCAGTTACGCCCCGGGCTAAACGCCGCATAGCTGCCTGCAAACGGAATTTTACCCGCTCGCGCCATGCCGCTCGCCACGGTAACCAAATTTTGCTCGGCCACGCCCATCTGCACAAACCGCTCCGGAAAGGTGTCGGCAAATGCACGCATCTGCACACTATCGGTAAGATCAGCGCACAACGCCACGACGTTTTCGTCTTCCTCGCCAGCGCGTTTTAATCCGCGACCAAACCCTGTGCGTGTCGCTTCCATGTCAGATTTTCCGTGCCAAAACGCTTCTTGAATACGGTACTGCATTATTCACCTACCTCTATTTTTCCGCCCAGCGTGCGCAGTTTTTGGAGTGCTTCTTTGGCTTGCTCGTGGTTTGGCGGCGTACCGTGCCACTTGTAATCATATTCCATAAAATCAACGCCTTTGCCAGGAATTGTATGCGTGATAATCACGCTCGGACGGTTAGTAATAGAGCGCGCCATACTGGCCGCATCAATAATACTTTCGATATTATGCCCATCAATTTCTTGCACATGCCAACCAAAACTCTCCCACTTGCCACGCAAATCTTCTAGCGGCATAATCATTTCGGTCGAGCCATCAATCTGAATATTATTGCGGTCAATAAACGCCACCAACTGACTGAGTTTATACTTGCCCGCAAACATGGCAGCTTCCCAAATGTTACCTTCGTTCAGCTCACCGTCGCCCATCACCGCATAGACAAATCTCTGCAAGTTTTTATCAAGATACTGCAATGTGTACGCAATGCCCGACGCCTGGCTCAACCCACAACCAAGCGGCCCGCTGGTCGTTTCTAACCCGGGCAGCAATTTTCGCTCTGGGTGACCCTGCAACCTGCTACCAAGTTTTCGCAGACTCGCAAGTTCTGCTTTTGGGAAAAACCCCGCTTCGGCCATGGCGGCATATTGCACAGGCACGGTATGGCCATTGCTTAAAATCATATAGTCGCGCTCGTTCCATTCCGGGTTTTGCGAGTCGTATTTTAAAATCGAGAAGTACAGCGCCGCAAACAAATCGCTCATCCCAAGTGGACCAGCGCTATGGCCGCTGCCAGCTTTTTCGAGCATCGAAATAATATCCTGTCGAATGACATTTGCTTTTTTCTCAATTTCAGCCACACCCAATTGCTGCATTTACAAAACGCCGTGCTTGTTAATTTCAAATGAAAGTTGCTTATACGCTTGCGCTGGATCAGCCGCACGCTGAATAAAGCCGCCCGTGTTGAGCACATTCACCCCACCCTGCGTGAGCGTGTAGGCGTTATCAACATTAACGCCACCATCCCAACCAATTTCAGCTGCAGAATTAATCCTCTTCACCAAACGAACTTTTTCAAGCTGCATCAAGCTCGCTGTGCCGCCGTATTTACCAAGTTCGCCAGTAAAAATCATGACGTGGTCGGCTAAATGAATCAAATCAGACACCTCAACCGGCACGGTTGGGCGAAGCAAGGCCAAGCCAGCTTTAATGTTGTACTGCTTGAGCGTATTCATTGCCGCAGCGATATCGCCTTCCGCCTCGGCATGAAGAATAACCATGTGCGGCTTTAGTTGGATCAATGACGCTAAATATTCTTCAGGACGCTGTACCATGGCGTGGATATCCGCTTTTACGCCTTCTGGCCACCATAGTTCTTGCGCACTGACGGTAAAGGTTGGCGCAAATTCGCCGTCGCTGATATCGATATGAAGACGCTGCGTAAAGGGCTGCACCTTTTCAACCTGTGTTTTATATAATTCGGCAGTTTCTGCCAATACTGCTGGGACAATTACACTCATTACGCCACCTCATCAATCTGTGCATTACGTCGTCGAAAACGTGGCGCATTCGCAAATGGTGTTTCAAGCCACGTATCGACAATTTTTTTCCATTCCTGAGAATCTTTTTCTAAGATCCGAGCCGGCAAGCACAACACGTTACTATCGTTGTCGTTGCGCGTCATTTTTGCTTCGTGCTCGTCCCAAATCACACTGGCGCGAATGCCACGAAACCGGTTGGCTGCCATACACATACCTTGGCCGCCACCACACAGCAAGATTGCTCGTGGGTCGTCTTTTTCTTCTTCGCCAAGTACTTTTAATGCCGCCATTTGCGCAAATTCTGGGAAGTCATCATCAGGATGTGGTGCTTTTGGACTCACATCTACAACCTCATAGCCGCGCTTTGCGAGATATATATGCACCGCTTCCTTCAATTGATAGCCATTATGATCAGCTCCTAGAAATATCTTCATAGTAGTAAGTATAAGCGGATTGAGTGGTTATTGCAATCAATAGTTGACATTTTATACGAGTGATGCTAAAATATACTTGTCCTAAGACATCTCTTTGATTGTATCAACGTAAGGTGCTTATGACGGCACCTTAGAAAGCGAGCAGTATCATGTTTGTTCTTCATCGTATCAGTGCGTTGTTCGCCATGCTTGGCCGATCGCTGACGAATCTCAGCGACTGGACAGCACGACAGGCACGCAAAAGCCGACTGGAAGCGCTCATCTCCCTCGGGGTTATCCTGCAGGTAGTGGGCGCGGCACTGGCTGTCACGTTCTTCGTTCTTTCGGGGGCGTTGATTTACTCGACCGGCCCTGCGCTAATCGGGATCTTCATGTACGGCCTGTACATCGCTTCAGCACTTGTGATGTTGAAGCTAGTGAACGAGCGTCGCCGGAAGGCAGCTGGCTGGGTATTCGCTGTGGAATTTGTGGCGATCATCATCGGTCTCACGCTGTTTGCGTCACAGCTTTCGGGCACGTGGGCACTCCTCTTCCTTTGCTTCGGCGCTGTCGTTGTCTGGTGGAAGATTCCTGTCGGCATGCTCCTCGGCTGGGGTCTTTGGAAGAAGACCAAGCGTCATCAGCAGCCAACTACCCCACCCGTTACCAGTAGCAACTGGACGGTCGATCAGTAAGGTGTTAAAAGGGTGAAAGTTATTGCAACTTTCACCCTCTTTTCATAGTTGTTTATGTAAACTTATTTAATAGCGCGCGCTACATCAACGACAAGCTCAACCAAACGGTTACTGTAGCCCCATTCGTTGTCGTACCAAACACATACCTTAATCAGATTGCCGTCAACCACGCGAGTCAGCGCCAAATCAACAATACCCGAATGGCTATTACCAATAAGGTCGCGGCTTACGAGTGGCTCGTCTGTTATGTCCAAAATACCTTGGTAAAATGGCTCAGCTGAAGCTTTTTTAAATGCCGCATTGACGTCATCAACCGTCACATCTTTCGCAAGCAGCGCCGTCACGTCACTAATTGACACCACTGGTGTTGGAACACGCATACTAATGCCGTCGAACTTACCTTTTAGGCCAGGTAAAACTTTCGTCACAGCGATTGCTGCACCGGTGCTCGTTGGCACGATGTTTTCAGCAGCATTGCGACCTTCGCGCGGGTCTTTCTTTGGCGCGTCTTGCAAAGCTTGGCTGGCTGTGTAGCTATGTACAGTGGTCAGCATTGATTTTTCTACACCAAATTCTTGCTCCAAAATCGCCATCACCGCGCCAAGGCTATTAGTCGTACAGCTGGCGTTACTCACAGTTGGCGTCGCACTTTCTACCGCGTCATCGTTCACGCCAATCACTACTGTGTCGGTGTCGTCAGATTTCGTCGGTCCGCTCACCACCACACGTTTTGCTCCAGCTTGTATGTGTTTACTCGAATCTTCAGTTTTGGTAAACAAACCGGTCGATTCAATCACCACGTCAACCTGCAAATCGCCCCACGGCAATGCAGCTGGGTCGCGTTCGCTCAGCACTTTAATATGTTTGCCATCAACCGTCAAACCGCTTTCATCAGCCGTTACATTGTGCTGATATACGCCGTAATTGCTATCGTACTTTAGCAAATATGCCAATGTATCGTTATCTGTTAGATCGTTAATTGCCACGATTTCAACATCGCCGCGTTCAAATGCAATCTTGAATGCACTTCGGCCAATTCGCCCAAAGCCATTAATTGCCACCCTTACTACGCCCATCTTTTCTCCCTTTGTTAGCATTAGCGTTGTTAATTTTGATTATAGCGGGTTTTTATGGCGAGTGCAAAAGTTCTTTCAGCAGCTGCGTGCTATAATAAACATATGAAACGGCAAGATCTTATCACCTTTGCAAAAGAGCTTTACACCGAAGACGAAATCTTTGAGCTTGATTTGGCAATTGATTTTGCCACACATGCTCACGAAGGCCAAAAGCGCAAAAGTGGCGAGCCCTACATTACACATCCCCTCTCGGTAGCGGCTATTTTGGTAGATTGGGCGATGGATATCGACACAGTTTTGGCCGGTATTTTGCACGATACCGTCGAAGATACCGACGCGACACTAGAGGAAATTGAATCACTATTTGGCCGCGACGTTGCCTTTTTGGTTGATGGCGTGACCAAAGTTGGCCAAGCGCGTGCGGGCATGCACGATCTTGGTGAGTATTTGCCGCAAACCACGGATAATCTCTCGAAGTTATTAATTGCAGTATCTCAAGATGTGCGCGTGGTAATCATTAAACTTGCCGATCGCTTGCATAATTTGCGCACCTTGCAACACATGCGTCCCGAAAAGCAAAAGAAAATCGCCAAAGAAAGCCTCGATGTATTTGGTCCAATAGCTGACCGTATTGGTATGGGGCAGGTACGCATGCAAATCGAAGAACTAGCGTTTAGCTACCTCGACCCAGAAGAGTTCACCCGTCTTAAAAACGCCATGAAAAAGCGTCTTGGCAAAAGTACCCGCAAACTTGGTGCGGTGCGCCTTGAGGTAGAAGAACGACTCAAAAAAGAAAATATTTCGTTTGAAATTAATGGTCGCGTCAAAAGTATTTATAGTTTGTATAAAAAGCTTAGCAAGGTTGATGGCAACATGGACGATATCTACGACTTGATGGCGCTACGTATTATTGTCGATAAGAAAGAAGATTGCTACCGTGTGCTAGGAATTTTGCACAGTATGTACCAGCCGATGCTTGCACGTATTAAAGATTACATTTCGGTGCCAAAACCAAACGGGTACCAAAGTCTCCACACCACAGTCATTACGCCAAACAAGCAGATTGTGGAGTTTCAAATTCGCACGCATGATATGCACGAATACGCCGAACGCGGATTGGCAGCTAGTTTCCATTACCACGAGCAAAAATCAAGCAAAGGCTACGCAAAAGGTGGTGTTTCGCAATTGCCGCCACAGCTGCAGTGGATTAGCCACCTGCAAGAAATTGCCCAACAGCTAACAAATCATGAAGACATTAGTCGCGAGCAATTGAATGTCGATTTGTTTGGAAACCGCATTTTTGTCTATTCACCAAAGGGAGATATCTTTAACCTACCAGAAGGTGCTTTGCCGCTTGACTATGCCTATCTAGTGCACACCGACGTTGGTAAACACGCCTATGCCTGCAAGGTAAATGGCAATATTCACTCATTTAACAAGCCCCTGCAAAACGGTGACATGATTGAGATTGTCACGCGTAGAACAACTCAACCTAAAAAGGAGTGGATCGACCTTGTAAAAACAAGTCATGCGCGTACAAAAATCCGCGCACAACTAAAGCAACTCGGCGTGATTGAAACACTTACTCAGGCGGCTGCAATTATCCGAGATAAGGCCTCGCGTAAGCAACAAAAAGATAAATAAACCTTGCACTTTTTACTGAAATAGAAAAAGAACCGAGCAGCTAATACTGCTCGGTTTTTTATCGGGTGCGGCTATCGATTATTCCAGCGTTCAATCGACTCACGAATGACGTGCTTCGCTTCTTCGATTCCCTGCCAGCCTTCCACCTTTGTACTGCCTGGTTTTTTCAAATCTTTGTAATGATTGAAATGGAATTCAATCTGTTTCAACAGCTGTGTTGGAACGTCTTCGAGTGATTGCACGGCGTTGCCAGTATGACGATCATCTGCTGGCACTACCACCACTTTATCGTCCACTTCGCCATCATCCACAAACTTCATTACACCAAGAATGCGCGCTTCAAGGTAAATTCCCGTTGGAAGCGGCTCTTCTGTTAGCAACAACACGTCAAGCTCGTCACCATCTTCATCGAGCGTCTGCGGAATGAAGCCGTAGTTGGTTGGCTTTGCAAACACCATTGGCTCGTCACGATCAAGCGTAAAGAGCGCCTTTTCACGATCCCATTCAATTTTATGATTTGACCCTTTTGGAATTTCGTTCACAACAGTCACAAGACCATTTTCGATATCACCAGGGGTTAACACAACATTATAGTCAGCCATAATACTCCTTTTCTTCTTGTTTTAGTATAGCAGTTTTCGCTCGTTTAGTAGCCTTGTTGGCTCATCATTTGTTGCATGAGCGCTTCTGGCATTTCTGGTTCTTTCAAATCGCCGAGCGGCAATGCAACTACAATAAATTTCAATGGTGCATTAGCAGGAATATCTTCACCGGAACCTTGTTCTCCGTACGCCATTTCACTTGGAATGGTAAGCTCACGAACGCCGCCCATCTTCATACCAACCACGCCTTCTTGCCAGCCTTGGATCGTATGCGTTACTTCAATCGGCGCCTTGAGTGATTCACCATCAATCGAACTGTCAAAGATTTTACCCTTGTCATTCCAGCCGATGTAGTACGCACGTACTTCGTTCGCGTTTTTTACTTCTGCGCCATCGCCTTTCTTAAGGTCTTTCTTGCCAAGCTCTTTTACCTTTGAGGCATCAAACGACGACGCGTTCTTTTCGTACCCCTTTACCAAATCATAATATTTTGGCGAAAGCTTTTTAGCTTCTTCACTTTGCTTTTCTTGATACGCTTCGTACTCCTTTTGGTACTTTTCTAACGCGGCCTGCGTTTCCTTGCTCCGTTCTTCTTGGGCTCGCATATCAATTTCTTGATTTTTGTTCGCCACAATAACAATCAAGAACGATCCAATCGTACCAACAGCCATCACTACGGCCATAATAATAATTCCAATTCGCTGCGCCTTTGACGTCGCCATACACTCCCTCTCTTTGTACTATCAGTATGCGTTCTTTTTAGTATAGCATACCGCACTGCACCACTTAAGCGGCAATATCAAAGTTCTTGAGCTTTTCTTCGGCGGTTTTAGCAGCGCCCGACTGGAGTTTGAGTAGCTCAGCGTAAATACCACCAGTTTTGGCAAGTTCACCTGGCGCGCCAATTTCATCGATCTGACCTTTCTTCAAGGTCACCACCGTATCAACATCGGCAATTGTACTCAGGCGATGTGCAATAATCAGCACGGTACGACCTTTCATAAGGCGTTGCAAAGCATCTTGAACAATCATTTCACTACGGCTATCAAGCGCACTCGTGGCTTCATCAAGAATGAGAATTGGCGCATCTTTTAGTACAGCCCGCGCGATCGCAATACGCTGCTTTTGGCCGCCACTTAATTTAATACCTCGCTCGCCAATTTCCGTGTTGTACCCATCACTTAAATCTTTAATAAACACGTGTGCGTTGGCTGCTCGAGCTGCCCTTTGAATTTCTTCGTCGGTTGCATCTGGATTGCCGTAGGCGATGTTCTCGCGGATTGTCCCGCTAAAGAGCGACGCGTCTTGGAACACGGTCGCAATATGTTCACGCAAACTCGCCTGTGTTAGTTGATTAATATCTTTGTCGTTAATGCGAATAACACCTTGTGACGGCGTATAGAGGCGCATCAACAAGTTGGCAATTGTTGTTTTACCGCCACCACTCTCACCCACTAACGCTAGCTTTTTGCCTGCAGGAATCTTAAACGAAATGTCGCTTAATACGCGCTTTTTGTCAGTGTAGGTAAACGCAACATTTTCATATCGTACGGTCGCGCTTTTCGCTTGGAGCGTCTCTTTGCCAGCTTCGTTTGTAACTTCAGGCTGCTCGTTCATGGCTTCGGCGTAATCTTTGCTGTTAGCCACCGCACGCTGATACATGTCAACAAAGAAACTAATATTCTGGAGCGGGAAGGTTGTTTGCTGCACTAGTGTTAATACCAGTACCATGTCACCAATACTCATGTTACCCTCGGCTGCATTAGTGAAGAGCACCAGTAGCACCACTACGTACACTAGTGCCTGCGCTAGCATGCGATAAAAGTTCATGATATGCCAATAGCTCGACTGCTTTTTGGTCGTTGCCTGAATCTGGCGATATTTTTGCGAAAAACTGGCAAGCTCGCGTTTGCCGCTGCCAAAGCTTTTTACTAAACGAATCTGGCCAACTACTTCCGCAAAACGTCCACTGGCAATATCAAATGCTTCGTTTTTTGTTTTTTCGTAGGCTTGCCATTTTTTACTTGTTAGCGCGGTAATCCACAAATAGATAGGAATTTGTACCAAAATTGCGAGCGCAATCCATGGACTATACCAAAACATCACACCAATTGAGATGACGATTGTCAGCAACATTTGTAACAGGTTGTTTGCAAACGCGTTCAAAAATTGCGTTACGTCGGTAATAGCGCGGTTCAGTCGATTGATGATTTTACCAGTGGCCGCTTCGTCGTAATATTTTTGTGGCAAACTAAGGAGATGTTTGTAATAATTTTGCGACAATTGGCGGCGCATTTTAATCGCCAACATGTCGCCGATGTAACCGCTCCAGTCACGCAGCACCGCAGAGACGACACTCACCACACCAACCACCACGGCAACGCCAAACAGCAGACCGCTATCATACGGCGCACCACCGGCAATTGCCACAATCTCGTCGGTGGCGAATTTAATCGCAAACGGCATCACCATACTCAGTCCTGCCAAAATGACAGACGAAAGTGCGGCAATCCACACGTAGCGGGTCATGCCCTTGGCATAGCTAAATAGTCGACTAATTTCTTTCATTCTGACTATTATACCACCAGAGGCGAAACGAAAACAAAAACCGCTCTATGATGATGTGGCGGTTTTTGCTATGATAGAAAGCATGGAAAGCATAAGCATCTCTACAATAAAAGCACGAGAAATTCTTGATTCTCGCGGAAACCCAACCGTTGAAGCAGATGTCATTCTGCAAGATGGAACATGTGGGCGAGCAGCCGTTCCAAGCGGTGCAAGCACTGGCAGCCACGAGGCGATCGAGCTGCGTGACGGTGGCGATCGTTATGGAGGCAAAGGTGTACAGCAAGCAATTGCAAACATCACCGAAAAGATTGCACCAGCACTTATCGGCAAAGACCCTACCAAGCAGCAAGAAATCGACCGCACAATGATTGATCTTGATGGTACGCCAAACAAGGCTGCACTTGGTGCAAATGCCATTTTGGCAGTAAGCTTAGCGTGCGCAAAAGCCGCTGCTCTGCAAAAACAAGTACCACTTCATGAACACATCGCCTCGCTTGCCGGCACACAAGATCAACAATCACTACCGCTACCAATGATGAACGTGATGAACGGCGGTCAACACGCTGCAGGCAGCACTGACATTCAGGAATACATGATTATTCCAAAAGGTGCAACGACCATTAATCAAGCGGTTGAAATGGGTGCAAATGTATTTCATACGCTGGCAAAGGTACTCAAAGAGGCTGGTTACATGACAACAGTTGGTGACGAAGGTGGCTATGCACCACGCGTCGCGCACGGCAACAAAGAACCAATTGAACATATTCAAACCGCCATCACTCAAGCCGGCTATACACTTGGCGAAGATATTGGCCTTGCGCTTGATGTTGCAGCAAGCGAGTTTTACCGCGACGGCAATTATCATCTCGAAACAGAGCAGAAAATTCTTGATGCGAACGCCATGATTAACGAACTCGTTTCGTACACACAAAAATATCCGCTCCTTTCGATTGAAGATGGCCTTGCTGAAGACGATTGGAGTGCCTGGCAACGACAGACGGAACTGCTTGGTGAAAACACGCAACTCGTCGGCGACGACCTGCTGGTCACAAACAAAGAGCGACTTGATCGTGCTATCGCTGAGAAATCGGCAAACGCTATTTTAATTAAGCCGAACCAAATCGGATCACTCTCCGAAACCATCAACGCCGTGCTTACTGCAAAACGAGCTGGTTGGCGGACTATTATTTCGCACCGTTCGGGCGAAACTGAAGATGTCAGCATCGCACACATCGCCGTTGGGCTTGGCGCCGGGCAAATCAAAACTGGCTCACTTAGCCGCAGCGAACGCATTGCGAAATATAACGAGCTGCTACGCATCAGCGAAGCCGCTCCACACCTAACACTCGCGCATCCATTCGGGGCATAATATATGGCTGTTATTACTTTCTACGAATCGAGTCCTGTCGACACTCACCAACTGACCGAAAAGCTTTCGGTCACCGACCACTATTGGCAGTATGTTGAAAAGCCGCTCACAGTAGAAAACGCCAACCCCGACGCTGAAGTTGTATCGGTATTTGTAAACAGTGTTGTAACACGCGAAGTAATGGATGCAATGCCAAAACTGCGTCTTATTGCCATACGTTCAAATGGGTATGATCACATCGACCTTGACCATGCTCGCATGCGTAATATTATCGTGGTGAATGTGCCGAGTTTTGGTGAGAATACCGTTGCAGAACACGCGTTCGCCTTACTTTTGGCGCTCGTTCGGCGTATTCCTGCAACTGTTACCGAAACAAAAGAAGGTATCTATAGCTCGAAAGACCATATTGGCATCGACTTAATTGGGCGCACACTTGGCATTGTTGGCATGGGGGAAATTGGCGAGTACATGGCAACGATTGGCAAAGGGTTTGGTATGAAAATTCTTGCCAGTGACAAAAAAGAAGATCTCGCGCTCGCCGAGCGTCTTGGCTTTTCTTATGTTCCACTTGACGATCTTTTAGTGCAAAGTGACGTTGTTTCGCTTCATACGCCGCTTAATCCAGATACCTATCACATGATTAACCAGGGAACGCTTGAGCGCATGAAAAATAGCGCCATCCTACTCAATACTTCACGCGGCGAACTAGTCGAAAACCGTGCGCTTATCGCCGCCCTCCATAACGACGAAATTGCTGGCGCTGGGCTTGATACACTTGAAGGTGGACGCTATCTTCACTCTGAAATTGCTATCAAGAATATTGTTGAGAAAGCAGCTTCACCAGAAAGCCACGTTCATAGTGCCGAAGCAAATATCCTTATGAAAATGCCAAACGTGGTGATTACGCCACATGTTGCCTACAATACGGCCGATGCCATTAAGCGCATCAACGACTGCACTGCGCAGAATATTATTGATTTTTGGTACGGCAAGTCGCCAAACCGCGTCACAGCACCAAAAAGCTCGGGCAAACTAGTGATTATTCGCCACGGCCAAAGTGAATGGAACGCGCTTGGGCGCTGGACAGGCACAACCGATGTTCACATTACCGAACAAGGTATCGACGAATCGGCTGAGATTGGCGCGCTTATGAAAAATATTCCGTTTGATTATGCCTACATTTCCCAGCAAATCCGCACCCGGGAAACACTTGAAGCATTCAAGAATGGTTCAAACCAGCTCGATCTTCGTTACGAAAATGCTCAAGCGCTTAATGAACGTGACTACGGTATTTACACCGGCATGCGAAAGGACGATATTAAAAAAGTGATCGGCAAACCAGAATACGACGCCCTCCGTCGTAGCTGGGATGGACCAGTAGAAGGTGGTGAATCACTCAAGGATGTGTACGAACGCGTCATTCCGTTC
Source organism: Saccharimonadales bacterium (SeqCode) (assembly GCA_052103595.1). Lineage (GTDB taxonomy): Bacteria > Patescibacteriota > Saccharimonadia > Saccharimonadales > Saccharimonadaceae > CAMEGH01. The sequence goes on from JBQEKC010000001.1 coordinate 377,114, forward strand.
TACTTGCGTATTATTTTGCCACGACTTCGCCATGGACAGAATATCCTTGTGGTTGCACACGGCAACTCTATTCGCTCGTTAATTAAATATATCGAAAATATTAGCGATAACGAAATTGGCGAAATGGAAATGATTCAAGGATGCGCGCTTGAATATGAAGTTGATGCAGAAGGCCGCGCTAAAAATAAAGACATGACACTCCTTGAAACTGCTCAAAACGTTGAACCATAAAAACTCCCGCGTAAATAGCGGGAGTTTTTATGATAGTGACTGTTGCTACACGATAGTGCCGTTTGTCGCTCGACACACAGCGTCAGCGATGCTCGCAACAATGTCGTTTGCCTCTGAGCCAGAAAGTGTTCGCTCGTATGGTGTCACTGTTACGTGTAGTGTCACATTTTTTGTTGTGGCATTTTTCGGCTGATAAATACCCGCAAGAATCACCTTAACAACAATGTCTCTGCCACACGGCACCGATTGAGCGGCAGATTGCACCGTCTCATACGACACGGTTTCTTCTATCGAAACAGAGACGTCTCGACTTACTGATGGATAGCGACTTAGCGGTGTGTATCGAGCCACTTGGCGCGACAGTGCTGTATGTATACCTTCCGTATCAAGCGTGGCCGCGGCAACGTACTGTGGCAACTTAAAGCTTTTAACTACTGATTGCTTCAACTCGCCAACAAGGCCAATAAAAGTACCGTCTGCTGTCTCAATCAGCGCAGAGCGTTCAAGGTCGAATGGTGCAGTCACTGGATATGCTTGATCGGTAACTGCTGGTTTGTATCGCAGTTCAAGGCCATACTCTACCCCAAGCTGTTCAACAAATCGTCGTATCCGGTAATACGGCGCGCCGTCTTTTTGCTCCTTGCTCGCATACACCATATCGACAAAATTGCTTTCACCCGGCAAACCTTCATCGTCGTCTGCGTGATGCTTTTTGTTGTGACCTTTGCCAATTTCAAACAGCGTAAATTCATCGTGGCCAGCCTTAATGTTGGCATGCACCTTATCAAGCAAACTTGGCAATACCGTCAGGCGATAGTACTGCAAATCCGGGCTCAATGCGTTCGAAACCTTGAATGCTTCGCTCGCGTCTTGTTCAGATTTTTTGAAGATATTTTCGTGCACAAAGCTATACGTCAGCACCTCATTTGCGCCAGCGCGTGAAAGACTTGCGCGCACGAGCTGCTTTGTTTCGCGCAACGGATTTTTCGGCGCTGGTTTTGTGCTGCGTTGTAACAATTCGCGTGGCAGCTTGTCAAACCCATACAATCGCCCGACCTCTTCAACAATATCTTCTGGATATTCAATATCGGTACGCCAAAATGGTGCCGTAATATGAAGCGTATCTTTGTCATCCTCGGCAGGAAACGATGCAAAATTAACACGGCGCAGTAAGTTCCCAATTTGATCAGTCGTGAGCGCAACGCCAAGGCGGTCGGTAATAAACGAAGTGTGCAGCACGATTTCGCCGTGCACCGTCACTTCCTGGTTCCAATCGGTGTGTGCTTCATCACGCACATTGCTGGCTTGTGTTGCACCTGCTAAATCAGCGACGGCGTGCATGAGCTGTTGCACAATACGACCGTTTTGCAACGGGCTCTGACCTTTGTTAAATCGCGCTAACGCGTCGGTAAACACACCATGGCGCATGGCGGTTTTTCGCACCGCGTACATATCAAATGTAGCAACTTCCAGTACGATTGTCTTGGTAGATTCGCTCACTTCGCTATCCGCGCCACCCATGATTCCGGCCAGGCCAATCGGGCCTTCGGCGTCGGCAATTACAATATCATCGCCAGTAAGCTCGTACGTTTTATCATTCAAAAGCGTGATTTTTTCGCCCTGCGTGGCCATGCGAGCACCAATTTTTTGCCCCCGGATCTTATCGTAATCGTAGGCGTGAGTTGGCTGCGCAGTCAGCAACATAAGGTAATTTGTCGCGTCAACCACATTGTTAACCGGCTTTGCGCCCATTGCCACCAGCGCGCACTGGAACCATAACGGGCTCGGCGCAACCTGCACGTCTTTCATGACAGCAAACATAATGCGCGGTACGTTTTTTGGCGCGTCGTTGAAGGTTTCAAGTGGGAGCGATTCGGCAATTTCACTAAATTGCGGCAAGTCCCAATACCAATCTGGGTTTTTGTAGCGTGTATCTTGAAAACCATCTTCCGGCGTAGTGACACCTTTTAGAATTGCGTCGATTTCGCGCGCCACGCCAAGCTGTCCAAACAAATCTGGGCGGTGCGTAAACATCTTGTTTTCAATATCAATCACGTAGCCGTTCAAATCAAAGACATCCGCAAACGATGCGCCTGCTTGCAAAGTTTTCCCGTTCGGAAGATCGCGCTTCTCGAGCGCAATAATGCCATCGTGGTCGCTATTGATGGCAAGCTCATCGCCCGCGGCGAGCATTCCTTGGCTCAACACACCGCGCAGCTTGCGCGCATCTAACACAAACGGTTCGGCGTCGCCATAGGTACTTGGTACGGTTGCTTTTGGTGGCAACCATACAGCCCACATATCCGCCGCTACATTTGGTGCACCGCACACCACCTGTACGTAGCCATTTTCATCTCGATCAATGCCTTCAACCGCACCGCCATCATCCACTTTACACACAGTCAGCTTATCGGCATCAGGGTGTTTTTCAGCTGAAGCAACTCGCACGATACACGCATCTTTATATTTTTCGCCAAGATTAATCACTTCTTCCACGCCGCCAAGTTGCGCATTCACGCGCGCTACCAGCTCGTCAATCGGAGGGAGGTCGACGTCGATAAATTGTTTTATTATGTTCAAACTTACTTTCATATCGCCTCCTTAAAACTGCCTCAAAAAGTCTAATTTACCGCTTTGAAAATGGCGCACATCTTCGATGCCGTATTTCATCATCACGAGGCGGTCGATGCCGCAACCAAACGCAAATCCGGTGTACACAGTCGGGTCGATGTCGGCAGCTTTTAGTACGTTTGGATGAATCATGCCGCATCCGAGCAACTCAATCCACCCTTCGCCAGAGCACACCTTGCAGTTAGCATCTTTGCCTTCACAAAACGGACAGCTCAGTGCAAATTCAAAGCTTGGTTCCGTAAACGGAAAGTAGAACGGATTTACGCGAACCTCAAGCTCTTTGCCGTAATATTCCTGCAAAAACGCTTGCAGCGTCGCAATCAAATTACCGACAGTTACACCCCTTGCTACATACACGCCTTCTACCTGGTAAAACGTATGTTCATGGCGTGCGTCTAAATCTTCGTTACGAAACACCCTATCAGGCACGATTGCGGCGATCGCTTCACCGTTTGCAAGCTGGTGAGCGTACTTTTTAAGCGTACGATTCTGCATATTCGACGTGTGCGCCGGGGCAATTAGGCGGTCGCCATTCGCATCGGTTTCTTCGGTCATGAACGTATCATAATCATCGCGGGCTGGGTGATCTTTTGGAAAGTTGAGGCTTTCGAACATATAAAATTGGTCGTCAATTTCGCGCGACTCTTCGGTAACGTAGCCCATGCGATTGAAGATGTCAGAGATTGTTTCGATTTCGCGCATGAGCGGATGAATCGAACCTTGTTCGCTTGGCAAAAGCGGCGGCAACGGCGCATTCACGTCCATTGGCGCGGTCACGTCGATTGGTGGCAATGACACTTTCGCTAGCTCTGCTTCTCGGGCGTCAATTGCCGTTTGCAGCTCTTGCTTCATAGTGTTCACCGCTTTGCCAAAAGCACCTCGTTCCGGTCCGGGTAATTCGGCAATCCTCGCATATAGCGCTTTTAATTCAGATGCTCGCAACACCTCCTGTGGCGCGTCTAATGTAGCGACGCGCGCTAACAACTCGTTTTTTACTGATTCAATCTCGTTCATATCTGTTACTAGTATACACTAGCTTGAGCGAACAATCAGCCAGATAATCACCGCAACGCCAATCACCAATAGCGCCAGCCAGACGCCAAGTAACGTTGAAGAACTTTTTGTTCCTTCAATAAAGCCAGAATCATCTATACCATCAACAACAGGTGGCGTTTCCATGTCGTGTGCCTTGCGCGCTTTTTCACGCATCTCTGAAGCAATGCGCTCTTGTAGCTTTGAACGTTGGTCGTCTTTTCGTACATATAATCCCATACAGGCTAGTATACCACTTTTGGCTTATGCTATACTAAATGCATATTTCTATAACATATGGAGGGAAATTGTATGGCAACGAAAAAAGCCGCTTCCGCGAAGAAGTCAAAATCGACCGCTGCGAAGAAGCAAACCACAACTAAAGTAACGACCGTTAAGGCGGCTGCCGCTACACCAAAGAGCTCTGTTGCAAGTTCAACAAAGAGTAAAACGCTCACTATGCAAAATAAATCACTGATCACTACAGCCTTAATCGCTGAGTTTATCGGAACATTTATCCTTGCCGCTGTAGCACTTTCACTACAGGGAAATGCCTTCTTTATGGGATTTGCTCTCGTTGGTATCGTGCTCGCTATTGGCGCATTGTCTGGCGCACACGTAAACCCACTTGTGACCGTAGGTGCATGGGTAACCCGCAAAATTAGCGGCAAACGTGCGCTCGGATACGTTGCTGCACAAGTACTTGGTGGTATGCTCGCCCTTGTTGTTATGACAAGCTACGCAAACTTGGCCGGTGAACCAGACCCACAAGCAGCAATGATGGGGACACAGCAGGCACTCTTCCAGGTGACACAAGTTAACCAAGACACTCAAGGCATTTGGCACCTTTTCTTTGCTGAAATGATTGGTGCGATTATTTTTGCTTTTGCCGTTTCAGCAGCATTACGTATACACCACGACAAGACAGCTCGCGCATTGACAATTGGCCTTGGCTTCTTTATTGCTCTCGCGCTTGCCGGTGGTGCAGCGATGTTTGCACAAGCATACGCAATCATCAACCCAGCACTTGCACTGAGCCTTCAAGCAATCGAATGGCCGGTAAAGGACATCTTTGCGATCTTGGTCTACATCGTTTCACCGATCCTTGGTGGTGCAATCGGTTTCTTCTTGTATGATCTTCTCCGCGGACAAGACACTTCACCAGAAGATACAGCAGCGGTTGAATAAAGTAAGCTACTCAATTAAAAACTCCGCTTTCAGAGCGGAGTTTTTAATTACTTTATTCGTCTTTTTGTGGGCGATCAATCAAAAGTGGCTCTACACTTGGGTCGGTATCGGCAATTTTGACGACATCTTTATCGATCTTCTTCAGCTCTTTGTGTGCGTTATTGTAGTGATTTACCGTCGTCCCTAGGCTGCTACCAAGCTTCTGCATCAACTGTTCGTAGGTAGCGATATGGCGCCCAAGCTGACCAACGCGCGTTTGAATCTCCTTCGCTTGCTCCTCAATCTGCAAGCTACGAAGCCCCTGCAACACTGTTTGTAAATACGCCATAAAGCTTGTTGGACTCACAATAATTACTTTCTTTTCAACAAACGCATACTCTACTAAATCACGCGCACTAGCACCCGTCCCCACGTCACCAATCAGCAAGTCATAATACAATGATTCACTTGGAATAAACATAAAAGCAAAGTCCATGGTTTTTTCGTTCGGGCGAATGTATTTAGCGGTTTCATCGATGCGCCCCTTCAGGTCTGTCCGAACTTTTGCCAGTAACTTCAGACGCTCTTCTTTCGTTTCAGTTGCCACCATACGGTTATAATTCTCAAGGCTAAACTTGCTGTCCACTGGCAAGATCATGCCCTTTTCTAAAAAGACTACCGCATCAACAATCACCCCGTCTTTAAAAGAATATTGCATTTGGAATTGCTTTGGCGGCAACACGTTGTCGAGTACACTTTCTAGGTAGAATTCACCAAAAACACCGCGCTGTTTTGGATTTTGCAAGACATTTTGGAGCGTCTTTAAATCGTCAGCTACGCTAATAACTCGGTTATTCGTTTCGTCTAATTTTGTCAGACGACTACTTACGTCTGCTACTAAGCGCGCACTTTGTGACAACTGCCGCTGCATAGAAGTTTGCATGGCAACATTACTTCGCTCGAGTTTGTCACCTACGCGGTCTTGCATTGCGACAATAGAGCGATTCAGCTCGGTAAGGTCTGCTTTTAATAACTGTGTCGTGTCCGACTTTTCAAGTTGCTTTATGCGGCCAAGCAGCACCACAGCCAGCGCTACAAACCCCAGCGCCATACAAACAACAATAATAATCACAAGCGTTATATCCATACGCCCAGTATATCACTTTTGTGAAGGCGTGCGCTTTAGATCATCATTGGAATGACGCGAGAGGCAATCAACAATAATGCCACAAGAATCAGCATCACGACGACGTTGCGAACACGGGCCAGCCATGCGTAGGCACTGTATGCGAGCGCAAACAGTAGTACCATCCAGCCAACTTGTTCAAGAATTGTTAAGCCAGAAAGCCAGCTAACAATTCCCCACAAGCTTACTACCGCACCAAGCACGATAAGGAGTGGGCGATACACTAACGAACGTACCAACACGATCACACCGACAATTGCCGTAACAATCAGGGCAATCGCGCCAGAATAATCAACCGCACGTTCACACGTTGTGTCATCTCCACAAAACAGCGATCCAAGCACAAAACGTTGCAATGCATACGCAAGCATCCACGTGACAAGCCCAACAACCGCGCCTGTAATAGCCACGCGCAGTGCAACGCCTTTATTTTGTTCAATTATTGCCGGTTTTGATTCATACACGTATTCCGCCATGTGATTGTTTACTCCACTAACTATACTTCTCTTTTTATTTTATACTACTTTTGACTTTTTTGCAAGCTCTCGTCCTTCTTGGGTTGACGTGCGCCATAATACCATATTGCACCGACCGCTGCTGCGATGAATCCACCGATAATATCGATTGGCGCATGCACCAATGCCGCCACGCGACCAAGACTTACCGCCAATGCCGCCAATGCCAATACTGCAGCAAGCCATGGCTTTCGCACACCGTACCACACCGCAAAAACAATCACCCATACAAACAAGGTATGGTCAGACGGAAACCCTGGATTGTCAAGATATGATGCGCCTGGTGCCGCACCTGCAATCTCGAATGGGCGCATCGTTGAAGGTTGATATGCCAACGCCATAAATTTTGCCACCATGTACGAGGTAAGTCCTGCAACGAGTAATCTGCTATACACGGCAATCTTTTTACTATGAGGGACGTAGAATAGAAGCGCACCTGCAGCTACCACTGCGATTGGAATAACCAGCCAATCTGCCAGCGCAATAATAAGCATTTCCATATTCTTAGTATACCACGATCCGTCTACTATCGAGCGCGTGCGATTACCACTCCTATAATCATCCAAGTAACACACACGCCGGCACAAATAGCTGTAAAGATTGGCAAGCCAAGCAGCATAATGAGCGGCATCGATAGGGCCGTCACAATACCACCGCCAACAACCGGCTCAAACAAAAGCTGCTTATAGCCAAAGCTTTCCACGACACCCGTTCGCTGTTTTGGGTCAACCATTTGGGCAAACAGTAGACCCGTTGCAGTTGTTCCCATCGATTGCCCCATACTAACAATACCGTTAGTAAACCATTCTTTTTTGAACATGCGCCGCGCCAACACCAAAAAGCTAAACAACACCCACGAGACACCCGTAACTACAAGTGTCAGAAAAGTGAGGCCGTCGGTAGATAAAAAGCTCAGCTTCATCGTGGCAATAGCAGATGTTACCAACACGGCCAACGCTGCGCCACTCAACAACTCAACAACCGGTCGCGAAATACGCAGCCCCAGCCGCACCCATATCATTTGCGCCAACATGCCACCAAACATACAGAAGGTAAAGGCCGGCATGTAACCAAAAATCTTTAGCCCGTCAGCTCCCCAGCTCAGCAGTTCTATTTGCAGAAGCGCCCAGTGCAACCCCCATCCAAGGGCCACACTCGCAACAATCAGCAATATGTGCGCTACCACGTTAAAAAAGCCGAGCTCTTCACGAAGGGAGATGCCCGCTTTGCGCAACTGATAGATAACTCGGCGGTGGTAAATCATACCTTTCACCTGCGAATAAGGTGTTTGCTGTGCGATATATTTTTTACGACGACCATATGAAATCAACAAAAAACCTGCAATGAGCGTAGCAAAAAGGCTTGTTGTAGCAAGCGCCACCGACATTTCTTGCCCGGTCGTGTAGCCGAACTCCTGAAACACAGGAATCATACCAGCGGCCGTTCCGTGACCGCCCTCGAAGCTAATTTCTAGTAGCGCTGCCGAAAGCGGATGCGCACCCAAAAATGGAATCAACACCAGTAGCGCAACAATGCCACCAAATGCATAATATCCCCACGCAATCATTTGCCCAAAGGCGGCTTGAGGTGCAGCTAACTTCCAAATACTTTTTAGCCCTTTGAGCGGCTTTCCTAAAAAGAGCGCGCCAAAAATAACATTAATTAATAACCCCGGAAGCGGCTCCCACGCCCGATATAAATTCTCTGCGATACTAGAACCAGTTGGAAACTGCCCAAGGATTTCAGGCCCAAGAAGTAGCAGCGTTATACCCGCAATCACGCTTGCTGGCAAAAATGCTCGGCGCACGCCAGGCAATTGTACAAAAAGATAGCCGATAGTAATGGCGCCCACCAAAACAAGAAAGGCCATGCTATAGACGCTTATGGTTTCCATATTGCTTTTATTATAGCACGCTTATTTTTTGTTTGATGCGCGCGATTTTACAGCTGGCTTTTCGTCTTGCACGATTACATGCGGATACGATATTGCTATTCCTTCACGATCAAATGCTGCTTTTAGCCGACGCCGAAATTCACCTGCAACCGCCCACTGTTCGGCCGGAACAACCTTGCCGAGTGCCTTAATCTTTATTCCAGCATCTGTAAAATCATCAATCCGCAAAAAAGCAATTGGCTCGTAAATATTGCTCGCCCAATCAGCGTGAGCAGACATCTCTTCACCAATCTCATTAATCACCGTCTCAAGCGTGTCGATGTCCGTGGTGTACGGCACCTGAATATCAATATTGACGTTCGCATATTGAAAACTAAGGTTCGTCACCGCCTGTACCGACCCGTTACTTACAATGTGCAAATTACCATCAAGGTCACGCAAACGGGTAATGCGGATAGTAATATCTTCAACCGAGCCAGACACCTCTACGCCAGCAACTGTCATCGATACTACATCACCAACACGGTATTGGTTTTCACCAATCACAAACAGACCAGCCACAAAATCTTTAATAACATTTTGCGCACCAAACCCAAAAATAACACCAAATAGACCAGCTCCCGTGGCAAGTGTAGCAAGATTAACGTGGAGCTGCCCTAAAATTGCAATCGCCGCCATAATCCAAATAATAACCGTTGCCATCGTGCGCAACACGCCCCGTAACGTCTTTTCTTGCTTCGTCACGTCTTCTTTGCTTAGTATTGGACCCGTTTTTACCACAATATGGCGACGATGTTGCAAAATGCGCCCTACTGTAGCCGTAATAATCATTCCAGAAATAACCTGTACAATGAGCGCCACGATAACCGTGATCATCACCTGCATAATCGTACTTTCGGCAATCACCTCACCAAGCAACATCCAGTCTATATCTTTTATTTCATCTATCATACTTGTAGTATAGCAACTGTCGTGAAGTGCGCCCAGACTCTAGACGACTAATCTTCAAATTCAATATCAACACGTGGATTTTTCTTGTCGACACCACCGTAAACAAGTGTTAGCCGGTTGATATATTTTACGTTATCATCTTCAATCACTTCGGCGGCGGTCATAGCATCAAGTACGCCTGCAGCAGCGTTATCAAGATCGTGACGACGATCATTATCAAAGTAAAATGTCATCGTACACGACACTGGGTAGCCGACAATTTTACAACCACGAAAGGCCTGTCGCAAAGCAATAATCGCGCTTCCCATCCAAATTTGCACACGGTCAGACGATACGATTGATGGCGTATCTTTACCATTGCGACGTAAATAGATGATTTTTTTGTCGTTTTTGAGCGACGGAACATTGCCAGGAAGGGTGATGATCATAATAATAGTTATTGTAGCACTTTTATAGAATATCCTAGAGCGGGGTAAAATAGAGAATCTACCAACGTTGTCCAAATAGACGCTATAAACGCGCAAGAATCGGTATTGCTTATTTTTCATTTTCGTGCTATAATAACTATTGAACCTTAACAGTTTAACACTCCCTTGAGGACGGCGTTTTGCATACAAACTTTGCATGTGATACGCCGTTCTCAATCGACAGTTGAGATCACCGCTGCAAATCGCATCGGAGAAGTCTACGGTAAAGAAGAGAGTCATCGTGGCTACTATCAAGCAGTTGGACGGTATCACCGCCCAACTCAACGAGATTACCAAATGCGTCAAGGACGGTTCACTCAACCCGACCGCTGTCAAGCGAGCGCTTCAAGATATCATTATCGAGAGCGAGTTCTTCGGACCCAGCTACGACCTGCCATCCTGGTGGCGTACCCCTGAGCAGCAGCTCGCGCGTGCGCGTCAGCTCTGGCCAAACGTCGTTCTGCCCGAGCCGCCCAAGGAGTTCACACCCCGGACGAAGTCCGAGGTGTTGCTTCTGCACGTTCCGGACAGCTTCGACTCCCTCTGGGATAAGGTCGACGCCCCCGTCGGCCACACCAAGTACCGCTTGGATCGCGTAAAGTCAGACGAGCGAAATCTGCGTCTCTCGCCCAACAAGAGTGAGTTCACGGAGCCTGTCTGGCTGGCCTTCGACCCCGAACGTGGCAAGGGTGAGCGTCCCGACTCCTTCTGGGGTCAGGCCGACACCGCTGCTAGCGAGGTCTTCTCGGCGCTGATCCAGTTCCCCGAATGGTCACTCGCGTGGTTCAATGGTGCTTCGGCTCCGAACCTCACGGGCTACCAGCTCAAGTACGACGGGAACTGGTCGCACGTTCCGTGCCTCGGCCGGTGGGGCGGCGACCGCCGGCTGGAGTTGTACGACGGCTGGGCTGGCTACCGGGATGACGACTGGTCGTCTCCGTCGGTCAGGGAGTGCTGATACTGGAACCTTGGTTCCTTGGTATCCGAAGGGGTCTTGTATTCTTGGATCTTGATCCTTGAAAACTTTACCTCTCCGGATACCTGCATTCACTTCTATGAAAGTTCACCCCCTCCAATCTAGCAGAAGGGGTTTTATTTTTACTAAAGGGAATAAATTAACTGCTGAACGCACGTTCACGAATATACGTCACTAGTCCTGCGTCTTGAGACTGACAAAATCTACCTCATTGGAAATCTAAACTAAAAATCGCCCATTCGGGCGAAGATTTGGATTTTTACTCTGAAATGGCTGGGATGGAGGGATTCGAACCCCCGAATGCCGGTACCAGAAACCGGTGCCTTACCACTTGGCGACATCCCATTAGCTGTCATTACTATAGCAAGCTGGCCGGTGTTTTTCAAGATTTATTTAATGGGATACCGCGACGCTTGATCGTCAGATATGAACCGATCATGCCGATACCTACAGCGACTACTCCTGCCCAATTTTGTGAAACAACCGTTCCAAGCATACCAATATCGGCAAGTGGCGTTGTGGCGATGCTATACGCAAGCCAAAAAAACGGCAATAGCACCGTCAGTACGCACGACACTGTGCGAATAGCAACCGGCGTACGAAGTTGCAGAATATAAGGCAAACTAAATACCGCGCTCATTACCATACAAATCAACAGCGTTCGCCCTGCAAGCGACGTAAACTGCTCGGTCATAACATCAAAACTATACAGCTGCGCCACCACAACGAGCGCAATAAAAGCCGCATACGCCAGATACCCATACTGGCCATAGCGCTGCATTTTTCGTGTTATCTTCTCTGTTTTTTCTTGCTGTGTCATATGTTCTATTGTACTACATGGTGCGTATTTTGTACTATTCGTTGTGTTTTACACCATTATGCTTGTGCTCACACAAAAGCTAGGGTATAGTTACTAACAAGCGAAACGTTACAAAAATAAACATTGCACTAAAAACAGTTTGTTTGTAGAACAAATGAAAGCTTTGTAGCTCTCGCTGTAATTTACCCACCACAACTCCTGTAACCCCTGGTCTTCCAGGGGTTACCTCGTGGAAGGGTATTTTACAGCACTGCTTTTTCAGAATGATCGGCGCGCCATTTGGCAATTTCGCCGTGGTTTCCACTCAGCAATACGTCTGGCACGTTCATACCGCGAAACTCTGCGGGGCGCGTATACTGCGGAAACTCGAGTGTCTCTCCGTCTGAAAAGCTTTCAATCACAGCGCTCTCTTCACCGCCAAGCACACCGGGAATGAGGCGCACAATACTGTCGATAATCGTCATTGCGGGGAGTTCGCCTCCGGTGAGTACGTAATCACCAACACGCACCTGCTCGTCAACCAAGCTAATAATACGCTCGTCGTAGCCTTCGTAGCGCCCACAAATGTAAATATACCCCTGTTCACTATCGTCGGCGTGCGCTTGCGCAGTAGCTTGATTCCACCGTTCACCTCGTGCCGTCATGAGCACCACCTTTGCGGTTGGGTCGATGGTTTTAGCGTGCTCCACTGCCGCAAATAACGGCTCTGGCTTTAACAGCATGCCATCGCCGCCACCGTACGGCGTATCGTCAACTTGCTTACGTGGGCCGATGCCAAATTGGCGTAAATCAACCGTACTCAGGCGCACAATGTCGTCTTTTTGCGCCTTCCACATCATCGAACTTTCGAACACGCCCGTAAACATTTCCGGAAACAGCGTAATCACTTGGAATTTTCTCATCTGTAACAGTATACAAGGCGTTGACTTTTTTGTAAATAATATGCATAATTATACCTACCTCTTACCTCCGTAAGAGTACACCTACTCGATTGATATGAAGGATATGTCATGACCTACTTATCCGTAACGTTTCGTGGCTTTCCGCCGCCTGACGATATGCGTCAGCAGTCAACCCAGGACCTCTGGACAATTCATCAGCCATCACACGCCGACATGCACAGCTACATCAAGCTTAACGAGCCGATGTCGCCGCCAGAAGCAAAAAAGCTCTGCGAGAAGTTGATCGCCAAAAGCTACCCCGACTGGACAATCACCATTCTCGCCATCGACATCCATCCAGATATCATCAATCCATAACCACCCCGAAACCCCGTCGAGTCCATACACGATTCCGGAGCTTCGGGGTTTTTCTTGTCCCTCTTCTTGACCAAACCTAAAAATGATAGTATTATACAAAACGGTCTCTCTGATTGAAAGGATCCGTCTATGACTCATGTCATTAACGAAGAAGTCATCCGCCGCATCACCACGTTTGAACAAGCAAAAGCCCATTTCAGAACGTTGCACCGGCGCATTACAATGGTCGAGAAAGAGAAAGCAGAAGCGAGCCTTGTGCCGCACACAACCACCCATCCATCAATGAACGGAGTTGTCGCAGCAACTATCGCTCTCAAGCGTCTTCATAACCTGCAAGACTTACTTGTCTATCGGTTTCCCGCTCTCTTGAGCGAGGAATAACATCGCCCCTCTATCCACCCCAATAGACCGCACCCCTTCAATAGCATACTGCTTACCTGAAGGGGTATTTTATTTGACTTTATTTATACTTTGTTTTAATATATAACCAGCCTTTCTTTCTAAGGTTGAACTTCTCCCCTCGAAAGGGTGCATAAAATGCTCCGTTCTACATTGCCCGAACCGTTCAAAAGCTACGACCACACCAAGCCGGTTTCGATCGATCAGCTGCGAGCACTGCGAGCAGCACTTTCAAGTGAAACCGCAAGAGCAGTCGATAGACTTATCAGTGAAGCAAATCATGGTGACATCAGCGAGCTACTCGCTGTTTACTACACCAACCCAGCGCGCCTCGACCCAGAAGCTTTCGTTATTCTTCGAAGATACGGGCCCAAAAAGAAAGGAGAAGTCCTCAAAGCGTTTGATATCATTGACGCCACGCGTCGTATCAGCCGCTTTACCCCCTCAAGGTATCACTAAGCTTTGGCTTTCAGACTCTTGAGGGTCTTTCTTTATTCATCATTATTTTTATGACACCAAAAAACCGCCCCATAGTAAGGGCGGTTTTTCAGACATATAAGGCTCTCAACTCTTATAAAAGTTGCTCGCATAGAGCTCTTTCTCGCAGTTCATGTCCTGAACTACTTATGATTATATATCAAGGTCGTCGAGTTCTGCAAGCTCTTTTCGTGATGAACTTGCAAAGCTTGAGCGGTTTTCCACAGCGCTATCTGTTGAGTCTTCCACAGCACCCTCAACACCGTGCGCATTGCGGCTAAAATTGCCAGCATCGTCGTCATTATTAACGATTTTAAGGTTATACCGAGCATCGTTCTTTGTCCCCAGCGCACGTAGCAATGTACGTAGACTTTGTGCCGTCGCTCCCCGCTTGCCAATCACACGCCCAAGATCGTCTGGATTGACTGTCAAGCTTAGCAGCACCCCTTTTTCATCAATAATGCGCTCTACCTGTACATCATCAGGGTTTCCCACCAATGACTTTACGATATATTCCACAAATTGCTGGTCTATTGTTGACATATGCCCTCCATTACCGTCGTTCGGACGTTCATCTAGTATCGTACTTGCTATTGTACCACGTTCGTCCACAATAACCGCAAGCGGGTTCGCCTCTCGGTAGTATAATATTGACAAAGAAAACAAGGCGTGTCATAATCACGAACAGCATAGACAGCTGTCTGTGCATCTCCCTCTCTGGAAGGAACAGTATGTCGAACCAAAAGCGTCCCGACACACCCAAGACGGAAGCCGTCGATCCCCCCGCAGCCAATCAGCCTCAGCACGATGACAACGTCAGCACCTTGGCGGATGTCGCCAACGAGGAAGACAAAGCTTGGCGTCGGTGGCACAACCTCGACTAATCCGCTCTTCTCGCCGCTAGACGACCTTCTAGTATAGAACCGTGCACACGCACGTCCGGCTTCTGCCGTAGAGCCTTGCTTTTTGCAGCAAGGCTATTTTCTTTCCTATAAAAAATACCCCCTACGAGAGGAGGTATTTTTTTTGATTTCTGGGCGACTATTCCGCAGGTGTTTCTGCTGGAGCTTCTTCAGCTACTTCTTCTTTTGGCTGATTCTTGCGAAGTTTTTCAACGTTCTTAATCGCCTTTTGACGGCTGCTGTCCGCTTCTTTTACCCACTTTGGCAATTTTACGCCAGCTTCTTTCAAAAGCTTCACTACGCGAGGAGTTGGCTGCGCACCATTATCTAGGTACTTTTGCGCCTCATCTTTGTTGATGTTAGCTTCTTTTGTATGTGGGTTGTAGCTACCAAGATACGTCACAACGCGGCCGCTTGATGGGTGGCGTTGTGCTTCTTGTACTGCTACTCGGTAGACTGGGTATCCTTTACGGCCCAGGCGTTGCAAACGGATTGCGAGCATAAAAACGTATTTTCCTCTTAACTCTTTAAAATTAACCTAAATTCTCATATGATTGTACACCAATTTTCCCCAAGAGTCAATCAAAAACTCTCGGGCAGACGAAAGCTTATTACTTTCCTTCAGACTGATATTTTTGCAGTGCCGCACGAGCTGCCGCCTGTTGAGCATTTTGCTTACTCGGACCGGTACCGCGCCCCATCAGCTTTTCACCAACAAATACACCAAGTGTAAAGACCTTATCATGATCTGGGCCGACTTCATCAAGCACTTTATACTGTGGCGTAAAACCATCGACTCGCTGACTTACCTCTTGCAAATGTGATTTTGGATCACGCCATTCACCGGTCTGTAAAATCCCTTCAAGCTTGCTAAGAATATGACGCGCGATAAATTGCTCGGCAACTTCGTAGCCCTTTTCTAGGTAGATTGCGCCGATCACCGCTTCAAAAGCATTTGCAAGAATTTGCTGCCTCGCACGGTCGCTTCCTTGTTTCTCTCCGCGACTCATACGCACTAACGGTTCATAGCCGAGCTTATCGCCAGCATCCCCGATACTTTCTGTACGCACCAACGCTGCGCGCCAGCTAGTTAGAATACCTTCTGGCTCTTTATAGTTGTTAAATAGATAGTCAGTCACCGCAAGCTCAAGTACTGCATCACCCAAAAATTCTAGGCGCTCATTGTGGTGACTAACGCTTTTTTTATGCTCGTTGACATAGCTACGGTGGGTTAATGCCGTAATCAACAGGTCAATATTTTCAAATTCAAACCCAAGGGTGTCACGCGCAAACTCTTGGTACGGCGTTTTTTGCATTCCTGACATATTATAGATTTCCTTGTCGTATTTTCTTCATCGCAAGTAGCATCAATTTGCCAATGTCTTCGTATTCGATAGCGTCAAGCGCGTCATGAAAACTAAACCACTGAATACCGTTCATCCATTCTTCTTTTTGGATAGCATTGGTATCGCCCTTCGCGCGCACCAGATAAATTTGCGTCGTCATCAACACAAGCTTATCGATGCGGCGGTAGCGGAAGTGGATTTTGCCAAGCCAATCAAGCACATCAACTTCATGAAGCCCCGCCTCTTCACCAATTTCACGCTGAGCTGTCTGTTTGGCTGTTTCGCCTTCTTCGATATGACCTTTTGGAATTGTCCAGCGGTCTTTGGCGTCTTGAATCAGCAAAATTTCAATTTGCTTCTTTTCGTTTCGTCGGAATACAATCCCGCCAGCAGTCGGCTCACGAACAATTTCCTGAATCGACGGCTTTTTGCGATTAAAATACTTTTTAAATTTATCAAACTTTGGTGCGTTTGCCATCGTCCTGATCCTCGACAAGCGTCCGGTACGCCGTACCGAGTACGCCGTTTATGAACTTGCTTGAGTTATCAGAACCAAACGATTTCGCAAGCTCTACCGCTTCGTTGATAGCGACCCTCGCCGGGACCGTGTCTTGGCAATACAATAATTCGTATAGCCCCACCCGCAAAATATTCCTATCAATGCGCGCTACTTGCGCCAATGGCCAATCAGGGGCGAGTGGTTGCAATGTTTCATCAAGCTCGGTAAGCTTGTCGACAACACCACGCACCAGCGCCTCCACAAAAGCGATATCACCAATCTCATCCTTGTAGCGCTCAAGATTGCGAGCGACAACTTCTGCCACATCAACAGGGGTCTCGTCGGAGTGACGAAACTCATATTCGTAGACGGTTTGAAGTGCGACGATCCTACCTAGGTGGCGATTAGAGGCCATATCGTTGGTTCTTTCTTACTATTATGTTTATCTAAAGAGAAACTGCGACTTACGCAGTAGCCTTTTTCTTGCCAGTTTCACGTTTTGTGGTGTGGGCTTTTACTGGTGACGATGCGTTTACACGACGTGCAAGTTTGAGCACGAGATGACTACGACGCAAGCCGGTTTTACGCGGGCTGGTTTGCTTCTTTGGCTGTGCCATGAGTAGAAAACTCCTTATATTTTATTTAAACAATTCACTACGTACTATACAGGACATAAAGAAAACTTTCAAGAAGATATTGACACAACATAAGCTTTATGTTAATATGTATAGTATGGAACGAACAAAACCATCACACCACAATAAACACATCCCCTACAGCGAACGCCCCGTTACCCCTGAAGTAAGGAAGGCTCGTCGCGAAAATGGCCGTAAAGTTATGACCGAGCTCGCGCTAAAAGGCATGGCAGTTGCCGGCGTTGGCGTCGCGCTGGTTGCCGGCTACAACAAGCTAACACAAGAAGACGAAAGTCGTTTAGAAAATAATAAAATTGCCGTCGAAGAAATTCACATTGCCGATGATGCAACCATCCGCGAGAATCCTACCATCAAGACATACAATACGGATGGATATTCAAATGAGCTGATTACCACTGATTTTGGCGACCTCGCAAATAGCGGCGAACACATCACCCTTACACCAGGGCACGACGTTTACCGAGTCGATACCGTAAACGGTGACTTCTACGGCATTAACGTTGAAGATCTTGAAACCGTCCTCCCCGACAAGGCGGATGCGCTTTCAAAAGACAAAGACGGTATTGCTTGGATCAACCAGCAACGCGCCTCTGTTGAATACGCAGACAACGACAAATAAGCCTTACGGCGCAACAATATTGACTAACCGGCCAGGGACATAAATCACCTTGGCTGGTTTTTTATCGCCCAAAAATTGCACAATTTTTTCGTTAGACAAGGCTGCCGCCTCGACATCTGGACGCGGCGTGTCTTTTGCTAGCTCAAGTTTAGCGCGAAGTTTACCGTTTACCTGCACGATAATCGTCATCGCGTCTGCCACTAGTAGCGATTCGTTCCACTTTGGCCAGTGGTCACGATGAATAGTGTCGGTGTGACCAAGTTCATGCCAAAGTTCTTCGGTGACATGCGGAGCAAATGGTGCCAAAACTTGCAGCAAGCTTTCAACAGCAAATGTCCACGCTTCAGTTTTCGCGACTGGTTGGGCCTCTTTTATCTTGTAGAGCTTATTCACGAGCTCCATCATGGCAGCTACGGCGGTGTTAAATTTTTCGTCTTCAATATCGCTGGTAACTTTTTTGATAGCGGCGTGTGTGAATTTCAAGATTTCCGTTTCGCTAGCCGATCCCTTCTCTGATGAAGCAATATATTCTTGAACAAGCGTCCAGACACGACTAAGGAACCGATAGGTGCCCGGCACACCTCGGGTATCCCATGGTGCATCCATATCATATGGCGCGATGAACATTTCGTAGACACGCAATGCGTCAGCACCATAACCGGAGTCCATAATCTCCATTGGGTCGATGACATTACCCTTTGATTTGCTCATTTTACTGTCGTCTGACGCCATGATATAGCCGTTGTACATCATGCGTTTGAATGGCTCTGGCGTAGGCACCAAGCCAAGTTTGTAGAAAAATCGCATCCAAAACCGGCTATAGAGCAGGTGCGCTACGGCGTGGTCGGCACCGTTGTAATAATCCACCGGCATCCAGGCTTTAGCGAGTTCTGGATCCCACGCTTGCTCACTGTTAAACGGATCGATGTAGCGAATGAAATACCAGCTGCTGCAGGCGTAGCCGTCGAGTGTGTCGGTTTCGCGCTTGCCTTCCACCCAGGCGTCGCCGCTTGGCTTTGGTTCGGTAATTGGTGCGGTTTCGCCGGTGTCGACATTGACCCACACGCGCACCCAGTCGTCAATTTCCGCCAAGACCGACGTGTTGCCGCCTTTTGGCTTAAAATCATCAACGTCAGGCAATTCAACTGGCAAGTTTTTTTCGTTCACCGCGATTGGTTCGCGGCCTTCAACATGCACAATCGGGATTGGCGCGCCCCAGTAGCGCTGGCGACTGATAAGCCAGTCGCGCATTTTGTATGTGGTCTTTAGGCGGCCAAGGTTTCGTTCTTCAAGCCATGACACAATCTGCTCACGTGCGCTAGCACTTCGCTGGCCATCAAACCGACCACTGTTCACAAGTTCACCTTCACCAGTGTAGGCGCCGGCATCGTCTTCGCTCTCTGGCTTTTCGATCACTTGAATGATTGGCAGATCAAACTTTTCGGCAAATTCATGGTCACGTTCGTCGTGCGCCGGCACTGCCATCACCGCGCCAGTACCATAGCCGCCAAGTACGTAATCGGCCACCCAAATTGGTACTTTGGCGCCACTGACAGGGTTAATTGCATAACGCCCGGTAAAGACGCCAGTTTTTTGCTTGTTTTCTTGGCGTTCAACTTCAGACTTACCAGCCGCATCGGTAATGTATGCCTCCACCTTCTGGTGAGCGCCACCTACGGCAAGTTGTTTTGCAAGTGGACTTTCTGGTGCGAGCGCAACATAGCTCGCACCAAATAGTGTGTCTGGACGCGTCGTGAAGACGGTGATAATCTCGTTAGAATCCTCTACCGAAAATTCAACTTCAGCGCCCACCGAACGGCCAATCCAGTTCTTTTGCATGGTTTTTACCATATCGGTCCAATTTAGCTCATCGGTCGCTTCGAGCATTTCATCTGCATACGCCGTAATACGGAAAAACCACTGCTTGAGGTTGCGCTTAACGACGGGATTGCCGCAGCGCCAACACTTGCCATTTTCAACTTGTTCGTTGGCAAGTACCGTATTGTCGGTTTCGCACCACCATTGCGGCTGCTCTTTTTGGTACGCCAAATCATGTTCGTATAGTTTCGTAAAAATCCACTGCGTCCACCGATAGTATTCTGGGTCGGCGGTTGAGATTTCTTTTGACCAATCAAAGCTAAAGCCTAAGCGTTTAAGCTGGCGGATGAAATTCTCTTTCGCTTCATCGTGGGCTTGGCGTGGTTTTTTACCCACTTTAATGGCGTAATTTTCAACCGGCAGGCCAAAGCTATCCCAGCCAATTGGATGGTAGGCGTTATAGCCTTGTTGGCGCTTGGCGCGCACCTTAATGTCCGAGAACTGATACGTGCGTCCGTGGCCAATGTGAATCCCTGCGCCGGTAATTCCCGGTAGCATACTAAACCCATAGTACTTTGGCCGTGAAGTGTCATGCAAATCGACCTCATACGTGCCGTCCTGCTCCCACTTTTGTTGCCATTTTGCTTCGATTTCAGATGGATTGTAACGCTTCATATGCTTTTATTGTATCAAATCTACCACAAAAAAACAGAGGTACCCCGAAAGGCACCTCTGCAGTCCCTACACACTCGTGGCGTATTAATACGCAGCGCGTGGTGTAGCTGGTTGATATGACTGTACGAGCTTTTCAATATCAGCCATCAAGTCTTTCAGTGAAACGACATCTTCTGGCGCTTCAACCGAAACATTTTTGTTGAATTCTGGTTCAAGCTTCATGTCGACCGAACTCTTGTCGTCTTTTTGTGTCAGAGAGACAGTAGTAATGTTGTGGCCAAAACGGCTCGCCCACAATTCAACACGTGGTGGGTTTTCGCTGTCTTTTGCCTTCTTGATATCTTCGGCAGCGGCCTTAAAGTCAATAGAATCATCACACTTTTTCAGCTCTTTGCCATATGTTGTATCGTCAAGTGCTTCTGCAATTGCGGCGGCGCGTTCTTTGTTAAAGCCAACAACGTAGCCAAGACTGCCATCTTTTGCGCCAAGCTCTTCTTTTACTTCAACCACTTGGTTTTGTTTGTAGACATCAACGAGTTCATTCGTTGCATCTTTATTTTCACTCAAACGCTTCACGGCGTCAGTAACACATTTTTGCTGGTCGGCAACTTGCTTACTCATTTCTTCGTAGTCTGACGGCTGGATACTAATCCATTGTCCATCAATCTTTGAAACAATCTGTTCAATTTGTGCTAACGCCTGCGCATCAAGCATTGGATACTGCGCAACAAACGTATCAACAACCTTTTGTACGCCATCAAACTTTACGTAGAGCGTGTCATCTTTGTACATGCCAGACCCTTTAATGTCGATTGACATGGCACCACTTCCCTGGCCTGCGTCGATCTTTGCTGACACGTTCACAAGTCCATCAACTGTTGTCGACTGGCCATCAACATCAATCGTTACCGTAGTGTTATCTGACTTTACTACAATATTGCCGGTTGCTTGAATGGTTTTGGCTTTAATAGCGTTCACCATCGCATCATGCACGACCTTGTCTGCATTTTGGTACCACATGTTGTACGCGAGTGCGCCGCCTCCGAGTAAAAGCACTACCACAACGGCAATGATGCTCCCGGCGATAACACCTTTCTTCTTGGCCTTTTTCTTTTGTGGTGGCGTTGACACAGGCTGTTTTTCCTCCTGCGATTTTGAAGTTGTTTCGTTCGTTTCCACTACGATCTCCTCTACACTTACGCTTATCGTATAGCTAGTATAGCATAGTACTTTTGACACATTAGAACTTTGAGAAGAATTGAGTTTTCGCCTCAAGCCAGGCTGGTTCTTGTCGAACAAGTTGCTTCGTGTCGCTCGTTGAGCGTAGGATTACTTTCACTGCTTCTTCAGCAAAAATACCACCTTCAGACCCTTTTGCAAGTACTACAGCGCCCATTTCAAGCTTACTATGCACAAACGAGCCAGCACTGATTGCATCAGAAAAACTCCGCACCAAGCACCCGTTTGCTTGCGCGGCTGGCGCAATGTAACGAGCTGCTTCGTCGCCAATCGTTACTACCCAATCAAACACTTCTGGCCGGCACAAGCGGCCAATTTTGTCATGCTCGGCCGGTGAGGTTGCACCAAGTTCATTCATACTCCCTAAAATAGCAATTTTTTGTGGTGCAGCAAATCCTGCGACAGTTTGAATTGCCGCCTCTACCGCTGCAGGGCTTGCGTTGTACGTATCATCAAGAATAATGGAATCTTTCATCCCGTGGAGCATGTTCATGCGACCTGGTGCCGGGCGCACCATTTCAATACCTGCCACGATAACCTCTGGTGCCATACCAAATCTCGCGGCCACAGCCACCGCACCAGCAATTGGCCTAATGTTATGTTCGCCTACCACTTTTACGGTGGCTTTCAAGCTATCACCAAACTCAGGCGTTCGGAACACGCCCGTATGGCCATTTTCAAGTGAAAAATCCTGTGATTCAAACGAGTATTCCGCCACATCGCTTGTTCCATAGGTATCGATAGTAGTATTTGTCAAAAACTGCGCAAATCGTCCGTCAATATCGTAACGATTAATGATGGCAATTTTACTAAAATTAGCTAAACTCAATTCTTCTTGTGCAACCGCATCAATAGTCCCAAAGTTCTCCATATGCTCTGGCGTCACGGCAGTAACAACGCCGATATCTGGCTGCAGATAGCGGCCAAAGCTTTGGATATCGCCTGGGCGATCCGCGCCAAGCTCTTGAATGATAACATCGACAGTGCTCGGCTCAGCGATACGCTTTTTTGCTTGCTTAAACACTTTATGCCATGCAAAAAAACTACGCGGATTATCAGGATACGGAATGTCCATAATAGCGAGCGGTGCACTGAGTTCGGTATTATGATTACCTTCGTGCATACGCACACGATATTGTTGACTAAGGATAGTAGCAATCGCAAGCTTGGTGCTTGTTTTGCCAACGCTACCGGCGACACATACCAATTTAATATCTTGGTGCGTTTCAAGGTATTTGCGCGTGAGCTTTTCAATCTTCTTCTGGACGTAATCTTTAAGCATATCTTTTATAGCATACCCCATATATACAGAGGGTGCAAATAGCAAAAAGTCGCTTCAAAAGAGCGACCTTATTGTACGATTTTACTTTCGATTATCGATGCTTTATTTAAGCTGCTGATAATACGTTCTGGTGGAGCATAGCGGATTCGAACCGCTCGCCTCTTCACTGCCAGCGAAGCGCTCTAGCCAAATGAGCTAATGCCCCAAAAAAGAGCTGCTACGCGCCCACCCGGGGCACTTTTTTGTTTTATCATGTTTTTATGTTTGATGTACGCAAAAGGTTACCCCAAAGCGCACCAGCTCATGTCGTTAGTATACGTCTGCTTGGCGAAAAGCGCAAGCGTTTTACTTGTGACAGATCACAGCAGCTCTAGGAAAGCGGTTTCGTCGATGATTTTTGTGCCAAACTTTTCGGCCTTTTGCTGTTTGCTCGCACCAACTTTACCACCCGCCACTAAGTACGCCGTATCTTTGCCAACGCTCGACTGAAACACGCCGCCCAGCGCACGAATCTTCGCAGCCGCTTCGTCGCGCGACATCGTTTTGAGCGTGCCGGTAATCGCAAAATTCACGCCTTCAAGCTGCCCGCTGCTTTTTTCATACACTGGTGTTACACCAAGTTCCGCAAATTTTGCAAGCAGGCGCCGGTTGTCTTCGTCGGCAAACCATGCCACCACCGATTCTGCTACGACCTCGCCGATGCCATCAACTTCGCGCAGTTGCTCGATCGTTGCTACCGAAAGCGCGTCCGGCGTTTCAAACGCTTTTACAAGATCAATCGCTGTTTGCACGCCCACATGGCGAATGCCAAGGCCAAACACAAAGCGCTCTAGCGCTGGCGTTTTTTTCGCCGTAATGGCGTTGATAAGTTTTTTAGCAGAGATATCCGCAAAACGTTCGAGTTTGAGCAAATCCGCCACGGTGAGCGTGTAGATGTCCGCCAGGTCTTTTACCAAGCCTGCATCCACCAGCGCTTCGACGTTTTTTTCGCCAAGCGTATCGATATCGAGCGCGGCTTTGGAGGCAAAATGTTTCAGCGCGCGCTTCAAAATCACTGGGCCAGTCAGGCCTTTGACGCGATACACTGCTTCGCCGGATGGGCGGACAAATTCAAGTTCAGGATATTGGCGCTGTAATTCTGCTTCGTAGTCAATCGGTTGACTGTCGTTTGGGCGCAGTTCGGTAATGACTTTTTCTACCTGTGGAATAATGTCACCCGCTTTAAAAATCACGACCGTATCGCCACGGCGCACATCAAGCCGGGCAATTTCGTCGGCGTTGTGGAGCGAGGCGTGCTGCACGGTTGTACCCGCAACTTGCACCGGGTCGAACACAGCTACCGGCGTCGCGGCGCCAGTACGGCCAATCGAGACCACGATATCTTTTACGATTGTCGTGGCTTGCTCGGCGGCATATTTGTATGCCACTGCAGCACGCGGCTGCTTGCCAACCACACCAAGTTCAGCAAATTGCACACGGTCGTTGACCTTTATCACTAGGCCATCGGTGTTAAACGGCAATTCGTGGCGTTTTTCGTCCCATTCGTCAACAAACCGCATGACGTCATTAACACTCGTAAATACGCTGGCTTGCTGATTGCGGCGCAAGCCAAGTGCGCTCAGCGCTTCGTAGGCAAACGAATTTGTCGGGATGTCGCTGGCATCACTACGCAGCATATCGTAGGCAATAAACGTAAGCGGGCGCGCCGCCACCAAGGCTGGGTCGAGCTGGCGAATCGTACCCGCTGCAAGGTTGCGTGGATTTTTAAATTCAGGTTCGCCGCGTTCTCGCTGGCGGCGGTTGAGTGTTTCGAAGTCAGTTTTTAACATAACAATCTCGCCGCGGATTTCGGTGCGTCCGCGTAAAAACGTGGCCGCTTTCTTGCTTTCGTGCAGGCGCAAAGGGACGTTGCGGATCGTACGCACGTTATTCGTCACGTCCTCGCCAATATAGCTGTCACCTCGCGTAATCGCCTGCGTGAATATACCGTCTTCGTACACTAGCGCACAGGCCAAGCCGTCCATTTTAACATCAGCAAAAAACTCGTGCGTACTGCCTGGTAGTAACTTATCCATTCGTGCCACCCAAGATTCGACTTCCGCGCGGTCAAACACGTCGTTCAAGCTTAGCATGCGTGATGAATGCGCCACCTTTTGAAAGCCGCCCTTTAGCGCATTGCCGACGCGCTGTGTTGGACTATCCGGTGTAATAAGTTCTGGGTGTACTGCCTCAAGCTGCTTCAGTTCAGTAAACAAGCCGTCGTATACAGCATCGCTGACACTTGGCGCATCATTCACGTGGTATTCGTGACTGTAGCGATTAAGCAAGCTTCGTAGTTCGGCAATTCGCTCGTTAGGCTGGGCTGGCATCGTCATCAACCATCTTTCGGTAGAGTAAATAGACATAGGTGCACGCCCACACAATCGATACGGTTGAGAAAAGAAGGAGCGCGACCGGCACGATCGGTAGCCAATCAATCTGCTCGAAGATTGATTTAATCCAGCCATCAAATAGAATGATCGGTACCATCAACACGACCCACCACGACACCACAAAGAAGAGTAGCCACAAGATGCGATACAGCACTCGCAAGCGCCGACCGACCACTAAATCACCAGCAATCGTAAGTGCCTGAATGGGATACATGCCAGGAAGCGTTACGACAATCAGTGAGACAAATGTGCTTGTCACCCAATAGAGCGAGAGGACGATGATAAGTAACAATCCGAGCGCAATCGCCATCGAAGCCGCCCCTCCATCAACGATGCCACTTTGCCAGGCTGCGCCCGCTACAATAGTGGCCGCAGCGGCAGGAACAAGCTGCACAAGAAGAATAATTACGACCAAAAAGGTTGGGAGAATCGGCGCACCAGCACTGTATAGCCCGTCGCGTAGTTTGACCTTTTTGTTAGCCACGAGCCGGCGTAGCAACCACACTGTCGTTAGCCATACGTATAACGCCAAAAAGCCAGCAATCACAGCCTGGAGTGGTTCAAGCTCACCAGTAATTCCTGTAGTAACTGTGGCGAACAATAGGACACCAGCCTTGCCGACTTCCCCGATTGCGCCATCAAATAAAGAATCTGGCGCTGTAGTCATCATTAAGTCACGTAGCTGTCCGTAAATATCTTGCGAACCCATCAAGCCAAACACCACCATCAGGACAATATAGACAATCGCCATCCAGATAAATACTTTTTTGTTGCGCCATAGCAAGCGTGAAACTTCAAGGGTGAACGCAAAATAGCCAGGCATCTTAAGGGAACGTTTGTAGTCACGGCGTTTTGTTAAACGAAACGAACGATGTGGTCGGCGGCGTAAAAAGTTTTTTGAACGAGTACGAAGCGCTTGACCTGCAGCGCGCAGCTTGCGGCCGACCACCTTCACCAATAGCCACAACAGTACAAATGGATTATATGTTGGTAGTTTTTTTGCCTGTTTTCTTGACACCTTTGAAGAAGCTGACACCTTTTTTACAGGCGTACGTTTTTTAGACACGTGTTTTTTTGGGTTTGCTTTTGACATACAAATCTATACTAAAACTTATCGGCATTTTTACGCAAACGAGCGATACGTTGCTCGAGTGGCGGATGTGTACTAAACAGATTGCTCAGGAAACCTTTTTTCAGCGGGTTATTAAAGAAAAGGTGCGCGGTTGCCGTATTTTGGCGCTGCATTGGTCGACTATGCTGCTGCAGCTTTTCGAGCGCACTTGCGAGTCCTTCAGGGTAACGAGTCGTCATAGCCCCGGTCGCATCTGCCAAATATTCACGCTGGCGACTGACCGCCATTTGTACAAGAAAGGCAGTGATAGGTGCAAGGATAATAATAATTAATCCTAAAATATACATTTGTGGCGGCACATTGCGATTGTCGTTATTGCCGCCACCAAAGAACATCATGCGAAGTGCCACGTCAGAAAGCAGACCAATCGCGCTCACTAAGCCAAACGCAATCATCGACACACGAATGTCGTAGTTTTTGACGTGCGCAAGTTCGTGCGCCAACACGCCCTCAAGTTCTTTGTCATCCATAATGTCAAGCAAGCCAGTGGTTGCTGCCACAATTGCGTGCTTTGGATCGCGCCCCGTTGCAAAGGCATTTGGCGCCGGATCACTAATGATATATACCTTTGGCATCGGCATACCTTCGGTAATTGCCAGGTTTTCAACAATGCGATACATACGCGGATTGTCGCGCTTTTGAATCTCTTTTGCACCCGTTGCCATCACGGCAAATTTTGAGGCAGCAAAGTACTGAATCAACGCATATACCAATGCACCACCAATCACCCACGGCGTGATATATGTATTCCCATACATCGTGCTCAGTGCCCAACCAATGGCGCTAATAATACCAACAAACACCGCCATGATAATGACGGTATTACGTTTGTTGGCTGTGATTGCGTTATACATACAGCTAAGACACTCCTAGAACTGTACGTCTACTGGCTTTTCAACACTTGCCATATCTTCAACTTCGAAGAAATCGCGCTGTGTAAAGCCAAGCATGCCGGCAAATACGTTGTTTGGGAACACCTGAATTTTGGTGTTAAGATCGCGTACACCACCGTTATAGAAGCGGCGTGATGCTTGAATCTTGTCTTCAGTGTCAACAAGTTCATTCTGTAGTTGCAAGAAGTTTTCGTTCGCCTTAAGGTCTGGGTACGCTTCTGCTACTGCAAACAGGCTTTTTAGCGCGCCTTCAAGCATGTTTTCTGCTTCGGCAGTTTCTTGTACACCTTGCGCGTTCATTACAGCAGAACGAGCTTCAGTGACCTTTTCGAATACACCACTTTCGTGTTGTGCGTATCCCTTCACACTATTCACAAGGTTTGGGATCAAGTCGGCACGTCGTTTTAACTGTACGGTAATGTCGCTCCATGCTTCATCAACACGAACTTTCAACGTTACCAACGAGTTGTACGTTACCCACAAGAAAATACCAAGTACTACCAGTAGGCCAAGTACGATATATAACCACATCATTTTAAATTAATTCCCCTTTTCTTAACTTAATCGTCTGTATATATTATAGCAAAATTAACAGCATCCGCCTAATTTATGCTTACTTTTTGTGATTTGGTGCGTCAGCTTTAATCACACTTGAGGCACCACGCATCGCATCAATCAATTCCACCGGGAAGAGGAACATGGTTTTCTGTGACGGCTCTGTACTAATGCGTTCAATCGAATTGAGCGTACGCAAGTTGAGCGCGCCCGGTACGGCTGAAAGAATCTTTGCAGCGTCTGCCAGCGTTTGTGAAGCCATTTTTTCGCCGTCAGCGTTAATAACGTTGGCGCGACGTTCACGTTCGGCTTCAGCCTGCTTTGCCATAGCGCGCTGCATGTCAGCTGGCAATTCGATATTTTGCAGTTTTACCCCTTGAATATCAACACCCCAGTGGTCAGTTTCGGCATCAACAATGGCTTTAATTTCTTGTGAGATTTTGTCCCGTTTACTTAAAAGATCGTCCAGATCAACTTGCCCGGCAACGTCACGCAGTGCTGCTTGAGCTGTTTGCGCAGTTGATGCGTAGAAATTGGAGTTTTCAAGCACTGATTTTGGCGCGTCAATCACCCTAAAATAGACGACTGCATCAACACCAACTGTTACGTTGTCACCGGTAATGACTTCTTGCTTTGGGATGTCCATTGGTGTGGTTCGCATATCAACACGAATCATGCGCTGAAATACTGGCACGATAACCCGCAGGCCAGGTTCACGCAAGCCGGTAAATTTACCGAGTGTTAACACAACGCCGCGTTCGTACTGGTTGATCACCTTCAGACCAGACAATATAAAAACCGCCACAACGATGATAAGAAAAATAATAAAACCCATAGTATTCCTTTCGGTTTTAGATTTACTTCTTTTATTTTAGCATGAGTTGGCATTGCACAGGATAACACTTTTATAAAAAACACCTTCAAAGAAGGTGTTTCATAATTTCTGGTGCGCAAGGCGGGAATCGAACCCGCACGGATTATTCATCCAAGGGATTTTAAGTCCCTCGCGTCTACCTATTCCGCCACTCGCGCATAGTAATGTCTTAATATGGTAGTTACTCGTTTTACATTATATATCAGGAGTAATAAAAAATGTAGCACAATCGCTACATTCCTAAAACAATTCTGGAGGCACCTACGGGAATCGAACCCGTGTACGCGGTTTTGCAGACCGCTGCGTCACCACTCCGCCAAGGCGCCATTGTGGTTGTTATCCGTAGTATAGCAAACTTTTTCGTTTTTCTCACCTCTTGCAGAGTGAAGATAAATCGTGTAAGATACTTCTAGCGTGATCTTGTAGAAGTTCACTGCACATACAAGTGTGGCTCTTTAGCTCAGTTGGTAGAGCAGAGGCCTGAAGAGCCTTGTGTCCCCAGTTCGAATCTGGGAGGAGCCACCAAGTATTGAATTATGGCATGCTATTTGCTACCATAATAAAGCTAAATCATGCGGGTTTAGCTCAGTTGTTAGAGCGCTTCCTTGCCATGGAAGAGGCCAGGAGTTAGAGTCTCCTAACCCGCACCACTAAAAATAACTCAGCGAATTGCTGGGTTCTTTTTTATTGCAACAAACTAGAGGTATTTGCAATCGGTGCTACAATAGAAAAAAGCAACGCGCGTCCGTAAAAAGCACGCGGAAAGGTGATGACATGATCATATACGTATCAAAAGCAGTCGGCTGCGCAACAACTGCTCTTGGAGCGATCGACAACGCACTCTACAAAGCCGGCGTACATAACTTTAACCTTATACGACTTTCTTCTGTACTGCCAAAAGGCGCAGAAGTGCAACACGTTGAACGCTACACACCAAGCGAAAACTTCAAATGGGGCGACAAGCTCTACCTTGTTTACGCAAGTCAAACCGCAGTAGAAAAGGGCGAACGCGCAGTAGCTGGCATTGCCTGGGCGCGAAGTACCGAGAATGGCGAAGGGATTTTTGTCGAGCAAGAAGGAAATAATTACGACCAAGTGCACGAATCGCTCGAGCAATCACTCCGCGACCTTTTTACCACGCGCGGCCTTACGCTCGACGAAACATCGCTCACTATTGATATGATTGAAGGCGTTGTAGAAGATAAACCAATTTGCGCCTTTGTGTCAGTGGCAGTTGAAGAAGAAGGTTGGAAAGGAATTAAAACGCATGAAAAATGATTCTGTAGAACTCACCCGTTACATCCGTACGCTCCTTGAAAAAGGAACGTCGGAAGATGTTATTCGCCAAAAGTTGATTGATCGAGACTGGAAACCGACACTGATTGACGAGGCCATCACGGCAGCACGACAGCCAGCAGATTCACCATCAACAGACGATACACAGCCCACTGCACCGTCGCTGTCTGATCTACCGCAAAAGTATACACTTTTTGGTGCGCTAAGTGACGTATGCGCAGCCGTCAAGTACAATGCGGCGGCTTTTGCTGGTTCGGTTGTGTGCAGCTACGTCATTGCTATTATTGGGCTTGTACTTGCTTCTATGCTATTTGTTGGACTACTGTATGGCAGCCTTCGGGCGGTGCCAACCTTTGACTCCGTCGCAATGGGCGCATTTGGGTTTGGCCAATTCATTCTTGGCGCTATTGCAGTTTACGCCCTCTGGTCGGCGCTTGCAGGCGCATTGCTTACGGCAACCATTGCGCTTTCTTTACGCGACGGCATGAAACAACAAAAAAGTTCACTTGGCGCCGTTCTTTCGACAAGCTTTGCGCGACTCGGGCGCGTTGTTCTAGCGAATATTTTATTTGGTGCTATCACCTTTTTACCGCTTTTTGCTATCTCTTTCCTACCGCTTTTGTTTGTGTTGGGCAACCAAACAAGCGGCTCAGCGATATACGCAATCGTTCCAATACTCATGCTCGCTTCGGTTGTATGGATGTACTTTAGCTTTGTTCGATTTGCGCTCGTTCCGTATGTTGCCGTGTTTGAGCCAAAAACACCAATTCTCAGCACACTGAATCGTAGCAAGCAACTCCTTGCCAACGGTGGCCAATGGTTTATAGTAAAAGGCGTCCTACTACTACTTCTTGTATTGATTGTGGTTGGCGTTTTAACTACGCCAGATCCGTATGCAAATTCTACTCTTGGCAATATTGTGTCGTTTATTTTTGCGATAATCATTCCGATCTTCTCGTGTGGCGCGCTTGTGGCATTTTACCATCATCGCACAACACAAAAATAGGCAACGTATCGCTATAGTCGCCGCTTCGCCTCTTTACACTTTGTAGAAATATGTTAGAATTATATATAGGTTGCATTCCTGCATCTTGTATCTGTACATTCTGTTTCATTCTCTGTAAGGAGATTCTCATGACGAAGCTCGTTGGTATCATTCTGGCAGCAGGCGCAGGCACCCGTTTGGGTCCAGTGACCGGTGGCGCGACCAGTGCCGGTTGCGCCGTCAGCAAGGGGCTCGTACCGACGTACGACAAGCCCACCATCTACTACCCGCTCGCCGATATGATCGGCATGGGCGTTGAAGATGTGCTGATCATTGCAGCACCGGACAACGTCGATCAGTATCGCAACGCTATTGGCGATGGCGCAAATCTAGGTATCGCAATTTCGTACGATGTCCAGCACGAATTGCGCGGTATTGCCGATGCGTTTATCATTGGTGAGGAGTTTATCGGGCGCGATAATGTTGCGTTGATGTTTAGCGACAACATTTTCTGTGGACCAGACTTTGCTTCCAGCATTGCGCCGTGTGAACCGGTTGAAGGTGCTCACATCTTTGCCTACGAAGTGGACAATCCCGAAGCTTTCGGCGTTGTTGAGTTTGACGAGCGAGGCACGGTACTCTCGATTGAAGAGAAGCCCGCACATCCAAGGTCGAGCTACGCCGTTCCTGGCATGTATATCTACGACTCATCTGTGGTAGATATTGCCAAACAGGTGCCGATGAGTGATCGAGGTGAACTCGAAATCTCGTCGGTCAACGAAGAGTATCTTCGGAAGGGAAACCTGACGGTCAGCAAAATCGATCCGAGCGTTCGCTGGTTTGATACCGGCACCGCCGAATCGCTGTTTGCCGCCGCCTCCTACATCAAGGAGTATCAGGAGCTGAAGGGCGAAGTCTACGGCAGTCCAGAGCTTGCCGCCTTCCTGGCGGGACGCATCACTGTTGAGCAGCTTGAAGCGCTCTCTCTGCAGAGCCATCTGAAGAAAGCTAGCTACGGCAAGCTGCTGCAGCGCTACACAACCCAGGTACTTGCCTAGCAAGAAACGCGATCAAGCGTCGGTCATTTCCGGCGCTTTTTCATTGCCTATCATGTAGTAAAATGTGCTATACTAAAAGTGCATTAACAAAGGAGGTGCGTAATGGAACAAATGGGATTTATTGGCTGGATCGTTATCGGTGGTCTAGCTGGATGGATTGCATCAAAATTCATGAATACAGATAAAGAGCAGGGTATTCTTGCAAACATTATCATAGGTGTGATTGGTGCATTTGTCGGTGGATTTGTTGTAAATCTCGTCGGCGGACAAGGCATTACTGGATTTAACATCTGGAGCTTTGTGGTTGCACTTCTTGGTTCAGTTATCTTGTTGTGGATCTTGAAAGCAATTCGCAAGTAACGATTTCCTTATCACCCCAAAATCACCCCTTATTCTAGGGGTGATTTTTATGAGTGGTATACTAGAAGTATGGAACGAGATTTGGAGAATACGCGTCAGCCACTGGCCGAAAAGTTGCGCCCGCACACACTTGAAGAAGTGATCGGGCAAACACACCTGCTGGGCGACGCCGAGATTCTGCAAAATATCGTTAAAAATAAGCAGCCAGTCAGCCTAATTTTATGGGGGCCGCCTGGCACCGGCAAAACAACGTTGGCGCGTATTATTGCTCGCGAGGTTGAGGCAGAGTTCATTGAACTTTCGGCTGTCACCAGCGGCAAAAAAGACGTCGAAAAAGTCATCGAACATGCCCGCCAAAATTGGAATTTGCAGCTGCGCACCATTTTATTTGTGGACGAAATTCACCGCTTTAACAAAGCCCAGCAAGATGCCTTTTTGCCACACGTAGAATCTGGTTTGATTACGCTGATTGGCGCCACTACCGAAAACCCGAGCTTTGAAGTAATCACGCCACTGCTGAGCCGAACGCGCGTGCTTGTATTACAGCCACTCAAAAAAGAAGAAATTGTAGCGATTATCGAACGTGCGCTTACAACGCTTGATAAAACCAAAAATGTCACACCAGAAGCCATTGACTATTTGGCGGAACTTTCTGGTGGAGATGCACGTGTAGCATTAGGAAACCTAGAACTCTCGCTCTCGTTTGGTAAGAAAAAAGTTACGCCCGATATTGTAAAAGCCGCCGCGCAAAAACGCGTGCCCGGCTACGACAAAAAGGGCGACATGCACTACGACGTGATTAGTGCGTTTATTAAAAGTATGCGTGCGAGTGAAACGGAGGCAGCGCTGTACTACCTTGCACGCATGATTGATGCCAGCGAAGACCCGAAGTTTATTGCACGGCGGATGCTCATTTTTGCTAGCGAAGATATTGGCCTTGCCGGAAACGGCGCGTTGCAGCTCGCCTTGACAGCGTTTCAAGCGGTTGAGCGCGTGGGTATGCCCGAAGCAAATTATATCTTGTTTCACGTTGCCACAGCGCTGGCGCGTAGCAAAAAATCGCGCGAATCATCTGAACTTATGTATAGCGCCAAAGCGCTCGCCAAACAGTTCCCGGATGCGCCCGTACCGCTCCATATTCGCAATGCCCCCACCAAACTCATGAAAGACCTTGGCTACAACAAAGGCTACAAATGGGACGCAAATTTCAAGCACGAAAAGGGTTATTTGCCCGATGAAATTACCGAATCACGCTCGTAACTTACAGCGAAAATTCATCGTGCAGCGCGGCGTACACACCGTTCGTCCAGCCAAAACCATCTTGCAGTGGATATTCCCCGCCGCCGCCAAGCCGGTTTTCGTTCACGACGTCGTATTTTTCAATCATTTTGTGACGCGTTGAAAACACCATTTCGGTTGATGCCATCCAGCGTTGCTTGATTTCGTTAGCAAGATCGGTGTAGCCATAGCGCTGCAATCCCTTAATTGCCACCCATTGCAACGGTGCCCAACCATTTGGCGCATCCCATTGCTGCCCCGTGTCTAGCAATGTTGAGATAAGTCCACCGCTCTTCAAAAAATCACTTTCAATCTTTTTTGCCACAGCAGCCGCCTGTTCAGGCGTTGCAATGCCGCTCGCTAAAGGATACATAGCAGCAAGTGTCGGACGCTTCGTTACTTCGCCAACGCGAAAATCAAAATCATAGAAAAACTCGTCTTCGCTATCCCAACAATAGCGACGGATTGCGTCGGCACGTTGTTCGGCAAAGCGACGGAACTTCTTTTCAAGGAGAGGCTGCTTAAGGTGTTTGTATGTTTCGGCAATTAACGTTTCAAGATCGTACAACAGGCAGTTGAGATCAACTGCAACAAGATCAGTCGTGTGGATAGAGCGGATATCGTGTGGATTGCGGAACCAACGAGAGCTGAAATCCCAGCCACTTTCAGCACCGGCACGAAGATCTAGAAAAATCTTATCTTTATTAGCTGCATTTTCGGCAGTTTCAAGATCTTCGTACTGCGATTCAGGGCGTGGTGTTACCTGATTGTCATAATACCGCCCCATTGTCGCACCATTTGGCATGCGCACAATTCGGGCATAGGCTTGGCGATCAACATGGCTTTTTACCGTCGTACGCCCTTTCATCCAAAATCGATATTCTGCCAAAAGTTGTGGCAGATACTCGAAATAGGTGCGCTTTTTGCCGTTGTTTGATGCCAATAGTCGCACCATGTAGCTAAAAAATGGCGGCTGCGAACGGCTCAAAAAATAAGATCGGTTTGCGGTTGGGATAAACCCGTATTTTTTAATCATGTAGACATAGTTTTTCATCATGCCTTCAATCATATCCCAGCGGTCATCTGCCGCGAGACCAAGCATAATAAAGTACGTGTCCCAGTAAAACTGCTCGCTAAAACGTCCACCCGGCACGACATATTCATACGGCAGCGCCAAAAGTGACCCACGATTTTTGCGGTTGCGACGCTGTAGTTGTGGCCACAATTCTGTCACATGCTGACGCGGACTGCGCTCTGGCGACATAATGTACACTTGCTCTTTGTGTGGAGCAAATTCGTAAAAATGACGTGTGATAAATTCAGAAAGATTAAAGTTGGGATCTTTTTTTGCTAACCGATATTCGCGCATGATTTCATGCGTACGACGACGCGGCACAAGATCAACAAATGTCTTCCCGTCACCATATACGCGCGACGTTTGCACTTCGGTAAATAGATCACCAAATGCTTCTTCAGGGCTTTTTCCACCAGAAAGCAACCGACCTGTTGTTTGCACAAGAGCAGTTTTTAATCGATGAGGAACCATTTTTTGCATACGCGCCATATAGTTATTATAGCAACGAAGCGAAGCGTTTTACACTCAATTTTTATTCGTGTGCGTGATGCTGGCCAGAATCGTGATCGTGGTCATCATAATCCTGTTCGTGATCGTGGTGCTCATTATTTTCATGGCCTGGATGTGCAATAAACTCATGGGCGACTGTCGTAGTAATGCCCACAAAAATAACACCGAATAGCAGCACAAGCGCCTGAAGGTTCGCTTTCCGACGTTCTGTCTCTTGATGAATTGTTGGCACGATATCGCTCGCCGCAATATAAATAAAGAATCCGGCAATACACGCAAGCAAAAGTGATTGCGAGAATTCTACCGCACCGCCAAGCCCAAAAGCCAAGCTGGCACCAACCACCGTAACAAGCGCACTGACGACGTTCACTATAACAATTTTTCGTTTTTTCATGCCGCGTGAAAGCAACAATCCAAAATCACCAACTTCTTGCGGGATTTCATGCGCCGCGATTGCGAGCGTCGTTACCATACCAACCGCAGGGCTGACCAAAAAGGCCGCACCAATTGCTAAGCCATCAATAAAATTATGGAGCGTGTCGCCAATAACAATAAGGGGCACGGTACGGTGTGTTTCGGTGTGACCTTTTTTATCGGCGTGTTCGTGATGGTGATGAAACCAACTCAAGCCGCGTTCTAAAAAGAAAAACGCCAAAAACGCCAGCAGAATAGTGAGCGAAACTGGCCGTGCTTCGCCGTGAGCAAATGCTTCTGGCAGTAAATCAGTAAAAGCGGCAGCAAGCAACGCACCAGCCGCAAATGGCACGGCGTACTTTTGCATTTTTTTTGCCCCACGTGTGCCATATAGCAAATATATGCCGCCCACAAGCGAGACAAGGCTGCCAATAGTCGCAGCGAATAATAAAAAAAGCCACTCGTTCATCCTGCTATCTTACTCTAGTGGTAGCAGTGGTGCAACATTGTTGCAAAAATAATAAAATTGCCACACTCGGTAGTGTGACAATTTTCAGACGGGCTTATTTTTTCGCCGCGCGCTTTCGTTCGTTTGCGTCAAGGTAGCGCTTGCGAAGACGAAGATTTTTTGGCGTTACTTCAAGTAACTCGTCGTCTTCGATGAAGTCGATACACTGCTCGAGGCTCAGTTCGGTATGCGGCGTAAGTTGCACAGCTCCGTCTGAAGATTTTGAGCGCATATTCGTTAGCTGCTTGGCTTTACATACGTTAATTTCAAGATCTTCTTGGCGGTTATATACACCAACAATCATACCTGGATAGACTTCTGTACCTGGACCAACTAACAAATCACCGCGCGCTTCTGCTGCTTGCAGCGCATAGCCGGTTGTCGCGCCAGCTTCAAAAGCGATCAATACGCCGTTACGAGTTTTTGGCAATTTGCCGCTCACAGGCTGATAGCCGTGTGGCAAACTGTTCATAATAACCGTTCCCTTTGTAGCGGTTAGTAAGGTGTTACGAAGGCCAATCAACGCACGTGTTGGCAAAATATATGTCATGCGCGCAGTGCCGCTGGCAGTTGTCTCCTGCCCACGCATTTCTGCCCGGCGAGCGCCAAGTTCTTGGCTAATCGTGCCGACAAATTCAGCAGCAACTTCGATCAATAGCTCTTCGACGGGCTCTTGCTCAACGCCGTCTATTTCGATGGTGACCACTTGCGGGCGACCGACTTCAAATTCGTAACCTTCACGGCGCATGGTTTCGATCAATACACTTAGGTGCAATTCACCGCGACCAGATACGGTGTAGCCGATGCCGTCTTCGACAACACGTAGGCTCACATTTGTTTCAAGCTCTTGCGCGAGGCGGTCGCCGATTTGACGGCTGGTTGAAAATTCACCCTCCTTACCCTTAAGTGGACTCGTGTTTGGACCAAGATACATACTCAGCGTCGGCGCTTCAATGTCAATCACCGGTAATGCTTCTGGGCTTTCTTTATCGGCGATCGTATCACCAATGTGCGCTTCCGAAATACCGGTTAGTGCTACGATATCGCCTGCCGCCGCTTCAGATACTTCTTCGCGATTCAATCCGCGGTAACCAAAAATCTTTTCAATACGGCCAGAAATTTGTGTACCATCACGCTTAATCAGCGCTGTTGCCAAGCTCTTTTTCGCAACACCACGAGACACGCGACCAATCGCATATTTACCAAGGAACGAGTCGTATTGCAAGCTTGTTACCAGCAGTTGGAACGCACCATTCGGGTCAACATCTGGCGCTGGCACATCGTTAATAATTGCTTCAAAAATTGGCGTCAAATCTGCATGTTCGCTTGGGTTTTCTGGCACATCTTTCCAGGCTTTTCCGTCGCGGCCAATTGCGAAGTACACTGGGTACTGTAGCTGGTCGTCGCTAATGGCCAGCTCCAAGAAAAGGTCTGACACTTCGTCGAGCACTTCATCAACACGGCGAGATGGCTTGTCGATTTTATTGACAATCACCACTGGCTTCAAGCCAAGTTCAAGCGCCTTTGAAAGCACAAATTTTGTTTGCGGCATTGGACCTTCTTGCGCGTCTACAACAAGCAATACACCGTCGGCCATGTTAAGCGTGCGCTCCACTTCGCCAGAAAAGTCAGCGTGGCCTGGCGTGTCGATAATGTTGATTTTGTAGTCGCCGTAGTACACGCTAGTTTGCTTGGCGGTAATGGTGATACCGCGTTCGTGCTCTTGGTCGCCGCTATCCATAATCAGGTCTTGGTTCATTTCCGCCTGGTTGTCGCGGAAAGTCTTACTTTGCTTTAGCAGCCCATCCACCATAGTAGTTTTGCCGTGGTCGACGTGGGCAATAATCGCAATATTGCGTATGTTCTTTGGGTCTTTCATAAAATATACTCGGGTATGCCGAGTCTCCTTATGGGTTATTGTAGCATTTTTTGGATGGTTACGCTAGAGCAGCTGGCTTCTTTTGCGGATGACTGCAGACACTTTTTCCACCCCCGCCGACAAACCCCTTGCATTCTCAGTTTCAATTCGCTATAATCCCTAAAAGGTAAGGGCGCTTAGCTCAGTTGGCTAGAGCACTTCGTTTACACCGAAGGGGTCGGGGGTTCGAGCCCCTCAGCGCCCACCACAAAGATTTTATCGCAATTATCACTCTGTACGAGTGATTTTTTGTTGCCTACTGCACGAGCGTAACAGCCACGAATGCAACACCGCCAAGAAGCGCTGCTACAGCGAGATATACCACGACCGAAGAAAAGACATGGCGCATAATCAACCCCTCTCGGTGCACGAGCCCAACCACTGCCGCAGCCGCTACAACGTTATGAATCGCTACAACGTTCCCCGCTGCTGCGCCAATCATATGCAGCGCAAGAACGATTTGCTGAGGCAACCCCACCGACAACGCCGCACTATCTTGCACAACCGCAAGCGTCAACGCAGAAACTGTCGAGCTACCAGCAATAAACGCACCAATCGCACCAAGTAGCGGTGCTGCCACGACCCAAACACTACCAAAAACAGCCGCAAACGATTCACCAATAAATACTGGCATCGATGCAAGCTCGGCCGTATTATTGCCAGAATTACTAAAAATCTGCACCATCATCAAGGTTGGCACAAGCGCCAAAAGAGCTCCGGTAACCACACCGACCGATTGCCGCATCGCGCCAAACATCGGCATAATCGACCGACGTTGCACCAACGCAGCAATCGACGCAGCGACAAGCAATATCATTCCAGGCGAATAGAGTAACTGCCAGGTAGAGTTGATCGTGTCATACCCTAAAATAGACGTCCAGCTGATGTTGAGCACGGTCGTCGTAAAGTCTTTCACTGGCTCGACAGCGCGTGTCAGAAGTAA
The DNA here is from genome assembly GCA_052103595.1 of Saccharimonadales bacterium (SeqCode). Classification (GTDB taxonomy): domain Bacteria; phylum Patescibacteriota; class Saccharimonadia; order Saccharimonadales; family Saccharimonadaceae; genus CAMEGH01. The sequence continues at coordinate 416,386 of JBQEKC010000001.1, forward strand.
AAGCACCACAACGACACCATACGGTAGCCACGCCTTCATAATATTCATTGTGGCCTTTTTATGCGCAAGCTCTTCTTTCGCAACGACATCTTCAGCAGCATGATGTCGCCAGATTGTTTTTGGCAACAAAATACCTTTTCGCGCAGTCGCTACTGCAACAATCAGTGCAACAAGTGCGCCAATGATTGCCGTAAATTCTGCACCGAAAAGCCGTACTGCAGCAAAGGCACTGAATGTATATGTACAGCTGACAAGCATTACCCACGGTGCCATTTCCCATACATAACGCCACTGCGGCCGCTCACCCTTACGCCGAAACCCGACAACAAGCAGTGTCACCAATAACATCGGTACCACAACGCCAATCACAAGATCAAAAATAGTTACTTGCGCGCCAACTTGCCAGACAAGATCAGTAGAATATTGCGGCAAATTTTCAAGACCAACAATTAGCGGCGTGCCGACTGCGCCAAACGTAACCGCGACCGTATCACCAAGCAGCGCCAACGATGCGGCGACAATTGGTCGAAACCCTAGTGCCATTAGTAGCGGCGCCGCAACAATTGCCGGCGTGCCAAAGCCCGAAGCACCTTCAATCAGCGAAATAAAAACAAACCCAACCAGCACGGCCTGTACACGCATATCGAGCGAAATTGCATGAAACCCGTGCTTAATACGCTCCATTGCACCAGTGCGTTGTAACGTATAAAGCAACGTGACTGCGCCAAGCAAAATAAGTGCGATCGTGAGCGCTCGGTGAATCGCCTGCAGCACTGAAGCGACTAAAGCACTTCCTTCCATGTGCCAGACCGAAAGGGCGATCATCGCCACAATAACAAAGCTAATCAACATGCCATATTTAGCCGACATTCGAAATCCGACAATCAACACAAGCGGCACTAAAATTGCCATAAATGCGGCAAGAAACATCATCATACTTTTAGTATACAGCAAAGCACAAGCGTGTTGTGTGCGCTAGCGCTGTTCGTTGCGACGATATTTTCGTTTGTGTTTTGGCTGCCACCCGCGTCGCCGTTTGTCTTTTTTGTAGTGCGACTGGCGCGGCCTACCCAAATGCAGCATAAAATCATCACCCAAATACGTTTCAAGCTTGGTAAGCGCAATCGCTTGGCGCTTTTGCTGCGACGAAAGCTGATCGAGCGAAATAACACCACTTAGCTGTTGCTTCGCCAATTGCTCAACATCACGCAAAGTAATCCGTGGTACATGACGATGGTATTTTGATAAATTGCGCCCTTCTTTTTCTAACTGGCTATGCGCCCACTTGGCATATTCACGCACAAACAATTTGTGATTTTGCTTTGAATCTTCCAGCAGCGGTTTTGACTGGCCTTCGAACACTTTCTTGCCCACGCGAATTTGTTGACGCTCGGCCAAACATTTCAGACGCGGATCGTAGATGATTTTGCCGCGGCGATTCGAAAACATATCGCCAGCGAGTTCAAGCAGCCAATCGGTATTTACCAGCGTAACGCCCGTTACTAAATGGAGCGTTTGCAAGCCTTTGCGCGTCGGCACTTCAAGGTCGAACGGCGCGCCGGCAATCATTTTTGGGTTACGCACCACGCTGCTGCCCGAAAGTTCGCGCTCTTTGCCGGTAAAAATATGCTCAGCTTTGCCATGGTCGTTCATAGCCCACAGTTGGTCAATCTGCCCCGCGATGATGCAGCGCAAAAGTGGTGCTTCTTCCTCTTTTTTGATAGGCGAAAGCTCTTCGGCTTGCAATTGCAAATCCCGGTGCAATCGCTCAATCACTTCCTCTGCCTTGGCGATATTTTTACTAATAATACCGATATCTTCGAGCTTTTCTGGCAGAATAGTTGGAACCTGCAAATACACCTCGTACTGCGCGAGCAAATCAGACTTTGTTTGCTTGGTTAATTTGCGCCAACCGGTGTATTTGGTGCCGCCCTTTATGATACCGCCGACTTCTTGAATGGCGATGATTGCCGCCAGCTTCGCCTGCACTTCTTTACTATACTGCTCGCCCTCAATCAACATGCGCGCATAGCTCGACTCCACGGGAAATCGCTCCATCGCACGCCCAATATTCGTAACTTCGCCTTGCGCGGTCATCGCACCGAGCGCTCGCAGTGTTCGTTTGGCACGTTGAATGGCTTTTTTACTTGGATCGTGATAAAAATCCAGCATTTCAATGTCGATACCAACGTTGGCCAAGCGCAGCGTCAGCCGGTCGATGTGTTTGCGCAAAATCTCTGGCGTCGGGTATTCAGGCCGTTCGTCAAATGGCACGCACGGCATCGTATCGTACGCCGCCAACACATATTCACCCGGCTTCGTACGCCCAGCACGGCCTGCTCGCTGCAAGCTATCGGCCTGCGAAATTTGCGCAATAAACAATCCTTCCACGCCGTTTCGCACTTCGCTACGGCGCTCTAATCCGCTGTCAATCACCATATCAATATCGTCGATTGTTACGCTGGTTTGCGCGATGTTGGTGGCCAAAATAATCTTGCCATTTGGGTAGCTGGCGAAGGCTTTTTGCTGCGTTTTTGCTTCGAGCTGGCTGTGCAGTGGAATAATCGGTACGCCTGCATCTTGAGCCTTTTTCATAATGGCGTCGGTAACATCTTGGATTTCAGCCTTGCCTGGTAGAAATGTTAAAATGTTTCGTCCTGGCGTATCAAGTTGCAGAAATAGTTCATGCAGAACGTCGCTCCCCGCTCGCTTTTTCACTTCAAAATACCGCCCCGGCACGTTAATGATTGCATCCGTACCGTAATATTCGCCCAACGCGTCGGTCTCAATCGTGGCACTCATAATCACCACCTTGAATGTCGGTTCTTCTTGGCAACGCTTCTTTGCCCACGCCACCAATACTTCGATGTTTTCGTTCCATTCGTGTACTTCGTCGAGCACGAGTACTTGTTTTTCGTTCGTTCCCACCCCAGTAAGTTCGCGTACTAATTGCAAACCATCCGTGCAGTACAACACCTTCGTGTTGCCACCGTCGTCGCGTTCGTGCGCCGTTCGATAGCCAATAATTTCGCTTGAATCCTCGGTGTTGCGCTCCGCCCATTCCTCGCGCACACGCTTGGCGAGATTTCGCGCCGCCAAAATACGTGGTTGTGTCACAATTACACGCGTATAGCCGTGCTCTGCCAAATATTGCGGCACTTGCGTGCTTTTGCCCGCCCCTGTTTCGGCGGTAATAATCGTCACCTGATTGCGATCAACCGCATCACAAATAGCATCTTTAAAATCGAGAGTCGGCAAGGTGTGAAACGTTGAAGTGTGCGTTGTCATTTATGTTAGTATAGCAAATTCATAGCACGCGAACGCTGGTTCTAGCGCAGTTTCTCAATCTCTTTGGTGAGCTTGGCAATATTTGCCCACGAACTACCGTCTGTCATAATACTAAGTGCATACGTACCACTTGGGCTATAAACAATCGCCGCGTCATGCAAAAATCCTTCCAAAAAACCAACTTTATCTGCCACTTTTCCAGACGCTCCGGCCGGAATTCCTTGCCGATACACATTACGCTTCAGTGCGCCGACAAATCGATCTTGACTTGCTTTACTTAAGCTAATTTGCCCCGTTGCAAGGGATGCCATAAATGTGCTTAAGTCACCCGCAGTCGTTTTGTAGCTTTCTGTGTCAAGAAAGGTAGTGTTTGCGCTCACGATTGATTGTGCATCAACGGTAAGTGGACGATAGCCAATTTTCGCAACCAACGCTTCTGCGCAAGCATTGTCCGACTGAACAATCATGTCGTCAAAACATTTGGCCAAATCCCGGCTACCAGAAATTTGATCGCCCCATTTCATTTCACCAGATTCAACTCGCTTGAGCGTTGAATACGCCACATACAGCTTGTACGTACTTGCTGTGGTAAATTTACGATCATCTTGATAGCTAGCACGGCGACGTTGTCCATCAAGCTCAACCAAGGAAACGCCATAAACGCCGTCGTTATCCTCGGCAAAATGTTGCATAAGTGCAGAAAGGCCTCTATCACTGTGGCTATATTGACGAGTGTATTCTACTTTTGGCGCAATATCGGTAGTAGCAACCGGCACGGCGTTTGTCTCGCCAAGTAAATATTGGCGTACTGTATCAAGCGTACCCGCAACATTGAGCGCACGACCTGTTACCCCGTCAGCGCGCGAGACTTCGACGAAATCCTTCGTAGTGACCTTACTAACACCGGCTGGACGCGTAATTGGCTTTTCAAGCTTTTCGGTAAGGTAAGCGTTTGCTTTGTCGTTAAAAGCAATGTGTAATTTGTTTTCTTCAGTAGAAAATTGCAGCCATGAGCGCACGTCCTTTGACGCAACAGCAAGCTTGGCATCATCGTATGTCATGATGATATCTTTTTGCAGCGTTGTGTTCATTTTCTCAACGATAGGGCGAACGTCATTGGTGCGTAACGCTGCCGGCGTTTCTTGCATTGCAATGCGCACTTCAGCATCAGTGGAAAGCACTGGCTTCACCTCAGCAAGTGCCGAACGAACTTCATCCTCCTTGCAGGTTCCGCCGTTTATATCTGCAACAACTTCAATCGCTGTATCTGTCGCTTTTGCAGTGGCATTCGTTGGCGCTACTTGGCAACTTCCACCAAGTTCTTTTTTCATATACTCGGCAAGTTTCGCCTCATCACGCTGATACGAAGGTTCAGGTGTGTCGTTATGCAACAAATGCATCCATGCCAGAGACGAAGGCACGATACGCCAATACCACGGGTAGTTCGCTTCGTCGAGAGCTGGCTGATAATTGGCTTCAATACCTAGTTGACCAAGTGTTGGTGCGTATTTTACTTGCTCTTGCTTGCCAAACAGCACGTTCACTTTACGCTGCTCAAGCTGATGATGCAATTCCCATGCGGCGTCTTCTTTTTGCCAGCCACCGACCGCCAGCGTATCAATCGTTTGAAACGGCACCATGCGGTTTGCAGGATAAAAAAGCTGCACTAACACTATAATGCCAATCAACCCTATCGGCACGCCAATGCAAACTTGCTTACGATGCGTTTTCCACCACCGCTTGAATTGCTCACCTCTCAAAGTCGCTCTCTTCATCTTCCCAGTATAGCAAACTCTCGCACAGTGCTTATACTTGATTTATATAATAACTTATGGTAATATACACTTACATAGCCCTTCATTGCACGTTCATTTGCAAACTGCAATGATCAGTCATTGGGCGTCCCTCTTGCTATCAAGGAGCACCTTTCATGGAAAAATCACTCATCGGTGTTGTATCCGGAAAAATGAGTACCGCCACAAAGCTTTTGTGCCTCATCATTGCCTGTATGATCGTTTCTCTCGTTATAGATACACCAGATTGGCTCACATACCTTGTCGTTCTCCTTTGCGTCTTAGTACTGCTTGGGCTTCTCGACATGAACGGCGAGCTTACCCTCCTGAAAGAAGACCGCCAATCACAATAGGTTGCACGCCACGTCCTCGAGCGCGAAAGCTCGTCCTGCGACATCGTTATGATTGTCGCAGTTTTTCTATAAACACTCTAGCGGGAATAGCACTTTTTTGCTATACTGGACGGTGAAATATAGTTTCCTTTTTACGCGGACGTGGCGGAATTGGTAGACGCGCTAGCTTGAGGGGCTAGTGGCCGCAAGGCCGTGGAGGTTCAAGTCCTCTCGTCCGCACCAGGAAACGATCATTCATTTCAACAATACACCTTTTCGGGGTGTATTTTTATTTTGCTGTATACTAACAATATGAACGAACGGCAGCCCATCGCAAACGCTACGCTTGAAGAACGTGGCTACCACCTTTATCGAGGATGGAGCGATACAATTGCCGAGCAACTTGTCGCGCTTTCCCATCAACCACACATTCTTGCATTTACACCCAACGATGCCGCCACACGTTTTTCATCTGTTGAAGCAGCGCACGAATGGCACGATAGCCGCGAACGGACAGTGTACACACTTGGATCTGAAGCGGTCGCGGGATTGATTTGGTTTGGTAAGGCCCAATCGCCCCACGTTGAAGGTGACTACACCTTCGCTATTCGCATATACGAAGCGGCTCAAGGCAAAGGGCTTGCACGGCCTTTGATGAATGCAGCACACGAGGATTTTCGTGAACACACCCCATATAACAATGCAATTTGGCTTGAGACAGATGTTGATAATGTAGCTGCACGCGCGCTTTACGAAAAAACTGGCTACATCGAGCGAGCGTTGATAAACGAACGCGTTATCATGACGCAAATGCCGACAGAATAGCGCTCATTACGAGCGTGGGCACGGGCTTTCTTTCGACTAAGCTGCGGTGTGCGTGAAGTTTCTTTTCAAGAGATTCGTAGAATTCTTTGATGTGCTAGGTTGTTTGCGATAGGTCGATCAGCACCTTTGCGAGCTGCGCCTTCGGCGTCATGCCGATGAATCGCTCGACTTCTCTGCCTTTCGCAAAGACTGGCATATTTGGGATGCTCTGGACGCCGTATTCGGCGGCAAGCATTTGGGCCTCGACAGTGTCGGGTCGGTTCTCGATATCTATTTTGACGACGTCGGCAATGCTGTCGAGGTCTTTGCCGACAGCTTCGAGATGTGGTGTCATGGCGACGCATGGCGGACACCAGCTGGCCCAAAAGTCGACGAGAACGAGCTTGGGGTTGTCGAGCACTTTTTCCTTGAATTCTTGTTTGGTTGAAATGTTGTAGAGTGCCATAACTAAGCTCCTTTCTTAATAGATGTTAGTTTGGCGCGATTGAGCAGTAGCGAGCTGATGACGACGGAAACAGAGCTAAACGCCATCGCTAGGCCGGCGAGCTCTGGACTGAGTAACAGCCCTGCCCACACAAACAGCCCAGCAGCGATTGGAATGCCAAGTGTGTTGTAGATAAACGCCCAAAAGAGGTTCAGTTTGATGCGGCCGAAGGTTTTTTGGCTGAGTGCGAGTGCCTTCACTACATCACGCAGGTCGTTTTTTACGAGCACAATTCCGCCCGATTCAATGGCGACGTCGGTACCTGAGCCCATGGCGATGCCAAGGTCGGCTGCAGCGAGAGCTGGCGCATCGTTAATACCGTCGCCCACAAAGGCAACCTTGCCGTGCTGCTGGAGTGCTTTGACATGATCGGCTTTGTCTGCCGGCAGCACCTCGGCTTCAACCCTATCGATACCGACTTCATGCGCAATCGCCTGCGCAACTCGTTCGTTGTCGCCGGTAATCATAACCGTTGTGAAGCCGCGGCGTTTGAGCGCAGTAATGGCTTCTTTTGAGGTCGGTTTTGGCGCATCTTGAATGGCGATCAGGCCGATAGCTTTGTCATTGACACCAACAATCACCACCGTCTTTGCTTCATCCTGCAAACGTTGCATATCTGTTGCAAGCTTGTCGCTGAGGCTGGTTTCGAGCAGCTTGGCGTTGCCGACAAAGGCTGGTGTACTATGTACACTCCCCTTTACACCCTTACCTTCAATAGCGCGAAACTCAGCTGCAGATGCGATTTCAATACCCTCTTCCTTAGCTTTTGCGAGGATTGCCGAGGCTAGTGTATGCTCCGAAGATTGTTCCAGCGTGGCGGCGATTTCAAGCACTTCGCGTCCACCGATAACATCCGTCACGACTGGCGTACCGGCAGTAATCGTACCGGTTTTGTCAAAAATGACCGTCGTAATGTTATTAGCTACTTCGAGCACTTCACCATTTTTGATAAGAATCCCAATCTTGGCACCGCGGCCCGTGCCAACCATCAGTGCGGTTGGCGTTGCCAAGCCAAGCGCACACGGGCAGGCGATAATTAGTACGGCCACACCGTGAAGTAACGCCGTCGTAAACGCAGCGCCAAACACAACGTACCACACGGCAAATGTCACGATTGCAATAATGAGCACGGCGGGTACGAAAATGTTAGAGATCGTATCAACCGTTTTTTGGATTGGCGCGCGGCTGACTTGGGCTTTTTTGACTAGCTCAACGATTTGCGCCAGTAGTGTATCCGAGCCAACTTTGGTAGCTTGGTAGGTAAACGTACCGGTTTTATTAATGGTCGAGCCGATCACGGCATTCCCTGCTTGTTTGCGGACTGGCATACTTTCGCCGGTGACCATTGACTCATCAATATCGGACGAACCATCCTGTATTTCGCCATCAACGGCGACTTTTTGCCCTGGCTTCACGCGAATCACATCTCCAGCCTTCACCTCCTCAAGAGGCACGCGTACAAACTCACCATTCCGCAGCACCTCGGCGTCCTTTGCCTGTAAATTAAGGAGCTTTTCAATGGCGTTATTAGCACGGCTTTTTGTCATTTCTTCGAACACTTGACCGAGCAAAATGAACGTAATCACAAACGCTGCAACTTCAAAGAACACTGGCTGGTGATTAAGCATTGCGTAAATGCTATAAACGTATGCCGTACTTGTACCAATTGCAATCAGCGTGTCCATGTTGGCGTGATGATTTTTGAACGCTGCCCACGCCGTACGCAGGAATGGCCATGCCCCCACTGCCATGACGACGGTCGTCAGCGCAAACATTGTGTATGCGTGACCCGGTAGCTCAAACCCAAATAGCGGATGAGTGATCATTTCAACTAACATTGGGAGCGAAAAGAGGAGCGAAACGATAAAACGAGTTTTGACGCTCATTATTTGATCACCACCTTACCGTGGAACATGTTCATGCCGCAAGCATATTGATACTCACCTGCTTTGCTGGTGTCAATGACAACTGCGTGCGTTTTACCTACCGGCAGTTGTTCGTGAATGCCAAAATCAGGGAAAACTACTTCGCTTAGGCAGTTCGACGGGTCCTTGCGATTAAACACAATTTGCGCTGGTACACCTTGTTTGAGTACTACCGTATTTGGTACGTAGCCGCCATCAACCGTGACGGTTACTTCTTGCTCATCTTCACTCACGCTCGCCTCCGTTTCACTTATATTTCGTTTACCAAAAAACCACCACACGATCGCTCCGATAAGTACCGTCGCACCAGCGATAACCAAAATATTGTCCATACTCCTCCTATTTCTTTCGCTTTAGTTTGTAAACTTTGAGGATTTCCTCGGTTGCTTTGTCTTCCTCGCCGCTCTTTACTTGGTGAATCACGTGCGCACTCAAGTGGTTTTCGAGCAATAGGTCTTCTACCCCCGAAAGCGCTTCTTTAATTGCCGAGGCCTGTGTAATAACATCAATGCAATACGTATCACCTTCGATCATTTTTTGCAGACCGCGCACCTGCCCTTCAATAATCTTTAAACGGCGCAATGCCTTTGTTTTATGCGCTTGTTTCATAGTTTCATGATACCCCCTAGGGGTATGATATGTCAACACATAATAAAAACACTCACAGAAATGAGTGCTTTTATGAACGAGATAGCGCTTACTATGGTGTTTTGTATACCTGCCCGTTACGAACAGTCCAGTCAACTACATTGCGATACCGATCAGCCTCGTTCACAAATTGCCCCGCGTCTTGCACGGAATGAACTCCTGTAGCGGTAACGTATGGAACCGTCGATTGATACAACCCAATTGCCGGCGCCTGGCTATACCAACGCTTCAAAAAGCTCTCATACTTTGCCTGCCGCAACGAATCGTCACGAATTGATCGACCACTTGAAAGTGCATCGTCACTAATATCATCTTTAAAGTTAGTAAAATTTAATCCACGAGCAGAGGCCTGTGATGAGTGCCAGTACGCGTATACATCCGGGTCAGCGCCGATAGTTAGTTCGTGCACGAGCACGTCAAAATTGCGCGGGCGAAGCACTGAACTTACAAGGTTCTGTGACGGATCAGCTGGATCAACTGGCTGCGTCGTTACTTTGACGCCCAGTTCACGCCATTGCTGCACTAACCCACCAACAACATTTTCGTAATCGGTATTTTTTAGATATACTAGCCGAATTTCGAGTGGGTCGCCGCCCTTATAGCGAATACCTTCACCGCCCACAGCCCAGCCGTCATCCGCCAAAAGTTTCTTTGCCTTTTCAAGGTTATATGCCGGCTTTTTAACATCGGTCTGCACTTGATCTTTCATAAACGGACCATCGAGTTGCTGCGCATCATCCGGCAACGATGCAAGTACTTTATTGACATCCGTTCCAACCTGCAACGCTTTTCGCACCGCATGGTCTTTCAATACCGGAGAAGCCGTGTTCATCAACGCATACACACCTGCACGAACTGGCATAGAATGGACGTCAAATCGTTCATTATCGCTGAATTCCTGCAAGCTATCGAGCGCAACCCCGCTTGCAGCGTTAATCGCTTGCGTGCGTAGACCCGTTGCAAGCTTTTCCCTGTCGCCATACACATGGAGCTGCATACGTTCAAGCTTTACAGAACCACCGTAGTACGCTTCGTTTCGACGAAGGTGGAGTACTGAGTGCAGGTCCTCACCCTGCACTCGCTGCATAAAGCGCACCTTGAACGGCCCGCTGCCCGTTGGTTCGTGGCTAAATGGATGTTCGCGAAGCAAACTAGGCGAAACTCCCTTAAGAATATGGCTTGGCAAAATGGCAAATGTTAGAGCATAGGGAAACGGCGCGTAAGCCGCTGGCAAGTGAAATGCTATTTTTTCATTGTCTACTTTTTGCACTTCAACATCGTTCCAGCTGGCTGCAAGTGGTGAACCTGTCGCCGGATCTTTAATCAGCTCAATCGTATAGAGTACGTCATCAACCGTAACGGGCTTACCATCGTGCCACAACGCATCAGACCGCAACGTCACCGTATAAGTTCGTCCTTCGTTGCTTACTTTATACCCCGTGGCAAGATCGGCACCAAGAGCGCCGGTATCATCGTGGTTAAACAAACTAGAAAACAGTAGTCGACTTGCAGAATGTTCCGCTTGAGTTGAAGCAAAAAGCGGGTTGAGTGTGTCGATTTTTCCGTATACACCCTCGGCATAGGTTCCACCACCAATCGGCGCTTGTTCAGAATAGACACCGCGTACAATAATCGACTGTGTAATAACTGCCGCGATCAACACGCCAACGCACACCAGCCAGATACCAATGTGGCGGCGAACATCACGAGCACTTGCCCATCGTTCTACAAGAAATTCTCGGGTATGACGAGAAGTGGCAGCACTGGCGCCACGAGCAGTACTGGCGATTTTCTTCTGAATTCGCCCGTACTCAAAACGATTCCAAGAGCCGCCAGATCGCGCCATGTCCTACATTCCAATCGACGGCAACAAAAGGCCAGCCAAAATAGAAACGACGAAAATGACCGCCATGATAATAGTAAATTCAAACAAGTTCTTATCGAGCCCGCGTCGCGTTGTATAAAGCTCACCCGAAGCACCAAAACCTGCACCAAGCGTTGCACCACGTTGCTGCAACAAGATGGCAATCACCATCAATACCGCTGATCCTACCATCACTATCTGTAAAATTGTATCCATAAAACCTATCGCTCCTCTTCTTTTAGCACTTGCAGTTCAAGTGCAGCACTTACTATATAGTTTATCAAACTTAGTAGCATTCCGGCAAAAATTGAGTTCAAGAAGGTCATTTCAAGCTGTGGCGTCATCTGAACAGTCAGCCACACCATAAAGCCATTCACGATAAAAATAAAGAGCCCAAGTGTTAGCATAATTGCCGGAAGCGAAAGGATAACAATCAACGGGCGAACAATGCTATTAAGAATTGAGAAGATAAATCCAGCCAGCAAGAACACACCGTAACTACCATCGATCACCTCGCTTGGCACATCCGAACCAAGGAGCCGCACTGCGATCCACAGTCCAAACGAGTTCAGCATCCAGCGGACAATAAAGAGGGCAAATTGCTTTTTCATCATGACGCTTATTATAGCATAGTCGAAAGCTGCGCGCTAAGATTGGTGCGGCCATCACGTGTTACTAAAATGTCATCTTCAATACGCACACCAATTCCTTCTTCAGGGATATAAATACCCGGCTCGACCGTCAGCACCATACCTGGTGCAAACACTTCTGGTCGTCCAAGACTGTCGTGCACGTCAACACCAAGTCCATGACTCATGGCGTGCGGAAAGTATCGACGAAACGTGGTTGTATCGTCGATGGATTTAAGTAAGCCAAGCGAAACCAATGCTTCACGCATATACTTATCGGATGTTTGCAGATAGTCGCGCACCGGCACGTCCGGGCCAATCGTTTCGATGCTTCGTTTTAGCACGTCTTGTACGGCCGCATGAACGTCTCGCTGACGCTGAGTTGGTTCACGGTAACTATAGGTGCGCGTAATATCAGCGTTATATCCCTGCAGTTTTGCGCCAATATCGAGCAAGATCATCCCTTCAAGTGGTGCACTATTTTGCACGTAATGAAGCGTGCAGGCATTGCTGCCAGCTGCCACAATCGGGTCATAGGCGTGCGTCGCACCTTGTTTCATAAACGCATAAGTAAATTCCGCCGCAAGTTCGGCTTCGTTCGTAAACGTGCCAATACGCGATGTGATAGCCGCAAACGTTTCTACAGTCAGGTCGATAGCACGCTGCATTGCCTGAACTTCTGCCGGTTGCTTGATAGCACGAAGTTGCGCAAGTGGCAGTCGCGCATCACGCACAGTAGCAGCAAGCGTTTGCACCTCATCCCACGTGCGTTGCAAAGCTGGATTACGGCAAAACGACACATCTTCAGGGCGATCGGGTAGCAAAGCATACACCTCTTTCGCTTGGAGTTTTTCTTTGTATTCCGCCCGGCTCATAATTGTCGTGATACCGCTACGTGCGGTAGCAACTTCATTCGTGTAGTAACTCTCGAACGCTTTTTCGATATCGCTAAGTTCAGGTGCAACCAGTGCAGCGTCTCCTGTGTCACAATCAAGCAATAGTCGCCACCCGGGCAACTCCAACCCTGTCAGCCACCAAAAATTTGACTCTTGCACAAATGGTGCGGCGCCGTCATTGGTTTGCTGCATTTTGTCATACGCCGAGAGCACAAGTACACCGTGACCAAGCTGTTCACATACACGGGTTCGGTTGGTAATAAAAAAATCAGGCTTCACGAGATGGCTCCTTTTGCTGACGATATTCGGTAATGGTGCGTGCTCGAGCGACGCCAACAACTTTGGCAAGTTCTGCCTCGCTGGCTTGTCGAACGTTTTTCATACTACCGAATTGTTTTAATAATTTTTTACGCGTGGCTGGTCCGATACCAGGAATATCTTCGAATATGCTTTTGGTCTGTTGCTTGCGCTTCAATACGGTATGGTAACTAACAGCAAAGCGGTGCGCTTCGTCGCGGATGCGCTGGATTAGCTTTACGATGTCATCGTAACGCGACGGACCGCCGAGCGATGCGCGCAAATTCTTCGAGTGCGACGAGGCATTGCGCTGCGCAGCGTGCAAATTCACCACGTATACGTCGCCATCTTCTACCACACGAACACCCGGAATTGGGTTGTGCTGCAATTGTAAAATAAACTCGGTTGGAATGGCAGAATTAGTTTTATGTACGAGCAGTTCTTCTTCGCGTTTAGCTACGCTGACTACAGGAATATGCGACATGCCGCGTTCGTTACGAGCGTCGATTGCGGCGTTCAGCTGTCCTTTGCCACCATCGATAAGGAGCAGGTTTGGCTCACCCCAACTTTTTAGATTACGCTCGCTCAAGCGGCGAAAAATCACTTGGCGAATATTGCTGACGTCGTCGTTTTTTTGATCGACCTTAAACTTGCGATATTGGGCGCGGTCACTCACACCGTTGGTAAATACCACCATGCTCGCCACCACGTTGTTACCGCTCATATGGCTAATGTCGTAACCTTCGATACGCACGGGGATTTTTGGTAGTTGTAACAACTCGGTCAAATCTGCCAAGGCTTGGTCTTTCGAGATATCCAAAAATTCTCGATCACCAAACATGACACGGCGCTGCAATTCTTTCATGGCGTACAGCCTGTTTCGCAAAGTTACGGCAGCTTCAAAATCGTGCAAGCCCGCGGCAGTTTTCATGTCGCGTTCCAGCTCGTTGGCAAGCGCTTTTCGGTTGCCTTTGATGTAACTAATTAATTTGCGCAAATTCGCTTTATACACGTCGGAGCCTTCGCTTTGCTTTGGCGACAAACCCAAATCTTCATCCAAACGCGACTGACCCGGCTTGCGTTCTTTGGTTAAATACGGATAGACTTTGCGCAAATAACGGATGGCTTTTCGCAACGCATAGCCGTTATAAAATGGGCCGTAATATTCCGCACCATCATCAGCTGGATTGCGCGTAAATTGCACGGTTGGCCACTCGCTTTTCATGTCGATTCGCACATACATTTGGCTTTTGTCATCGCGCAGCAACACATTGTAGCGCGGCATGTAACGCTTGACCATTTCGCTTTCTAAAAAGAGTGCGTCAACTTCGCTTTCGGTTTCGATCCAATCAGTATCGTGAATTTCGGCCACCAGCGCCATGGTTTTATTATCGCGCGAGCGGCTCTCCTGAAAATATTGGCGTACACGATTTTTTAATACCGCCGCTTTGCCAACGTAAATAATCTCGCCGTCTTTTGCCTTATGAAAATACACACCAGGCGAGCGAGGAAGAGATTTTAGCTTTGCTTCAAGCGTTGCATTCACTCTTTCTATTGTACTACACGTTTTGGGCAAGTGTTTTGTCGATCAGCGTCAAGAGTTCAGGAAATTCGTTGTTTTCGTTATCCGTAAAATGGCCCTTTCCTTCAAACTGATGGTATTCCGCGCTCGGCACCGCAGCCTTCAACATACTCACAGCAGTTTCAACGCGTACCGAATCGTCGTCAGAATAGAAGACGTGCAAGCTTCGTACATGTTCAAGCAAACTTGGATCAATATCAAACACAAAGAAATCACCAAGTAAGGGGTCGTCGTACGGGGTTTCAGGATTGTAACGATCGCCAAACGCCGGTGCCACTAAGTACACATCACCAACTTTTGTATCAGGATGCTCGCTGAGCCATTGCACCAAAAATCCCGCACCGCAGCTATGCCCCACTAACATTGTCGAATCAGTCAAAGCGTATTCTTCAAAAGTTTCCTTCCAAATGCGATAATCTGGCTGAAACGAACGAAGCATCTCGGGTGTTTGCGCCGAGATGTCGCGCACTAAAAGCTGTTTTTGCAACCAAGGGAACCAGATAGCATTACTTGGACTAGGCTGTGTCGCATCTTCATAGTTTTGGCGTGATGGTTTTCCGTGTACAAGAATTGCTTTTTTCATATTCCTCTTTAGTTGTTACGTTTTACTGTTTACCTGCTAGATCGTGGCCACCAAATTTGTTGCGCATGGCAGCGAGGAGCTTAGTCGAGAAGTCGACAGCACCTTGCTGAGAGGCAACTCGCACATCGAACGCTGCTTGAATTGCAGGCAAATCGATATTCATACTCTTAGCGGTTTCGAGCGTCCAGCGCGCTTCACCAGATTCCGCCACAACGCCAGGAATTTCTTCAAGCTCGGGCGATTCGTGCAATGCTTCGGCTGAAAGTTCGTTCAACCACGACGTAATCACACTTGAGTGCTGCCACGTATCGCCCGCTTTTGCGAGGTCAATCCCTGCAATTGGGCCGTTCTTTAACATAAGATACCCTTCTGCTAAGCTTTGCATCATGCCGTATTCTATCGCATTGTGAACCATTTTCACGTAGTGTCCTGCGCCACTTTTGCCGAAGTAATTGTGGATACCACTTGGCGCAGCCAATATATCAAGCGCGGGAATAATTTCTTCATACGCAGCCTGGCTACCACCCACCATCATACAAAAACCACGCTTGTAGCCATGAACACCGCCACTTGTACCGATGTCGAGTGGTGCCAACCCAGCAGCAGAAATTCGTTCGGCGCGGGCACCATCACCACGGTAATCACTGTTGCCACCATCAATCAAAACACTACCTTGTGGCGCTGCCGCCAACCACTGATCGACCACGTCATCAATTACGCCAGCTGGCACCATCAGCCAAATAATTGCCGGTTGATGATCACACGCCTGCACTGCTTCTTCGACTGTAAACGCCGGCGTAGCACCGATTGCCTTGGCTTCTTCAACCTTATCTGCACTACGATTGTGAGCAATAACCTCATGCCCACCTTCAACCAACTTTTGGACGATCTGCATTCCCATGCGCCCAAGTCCAGAAACTATCACCTTCATATCACTTCCTCTCTTTCTTCTACGCCGCAAGGTCAGAAAATAATGTTGCTTTGTTTACTTCTTTCAATACCTGCGCTGGTCGATCTGTCAGTGGTACTGTTTCTTCTAGCAAGCCACGTAGCGTCTGATGTTTTTCGTCGCCGTGAGCATACGCCACCACTTCATCAAGACGACGCACTGCTTCGGCGGTCATCGTAATACGCTCAAAATCTTCGCCCTTAAAGCTCGCGGCAAGATCGCTGCTGGTTACAGCAATAGTGTGCGGCTTAATTCCTGCGGTATGTCCATCGGCACCAATACCAAAAAGCCCTATCTTATACTGATAGGTTTCAAACAGTTCTTCTAATTTATGGCTAAAATCTGCTGCTGTTGTTTCAGCATCTTCACCGCGCAACACACGGTAGGCATTGATTGAATTCAACACAAACCCCAGACGAGCCAGCTGCGACCAATTTTCGTCGTCATGGCCTGGCGCGCCATAGCGTTCATCAGTAAGGGTAATACATAGCCGTGACGTATCAACGTCTTCAAGATTTTCTAGCACACGGCTGGCCGAAGCCATTGCCGATCCGCCGGGTACAAGCCACAAGACAGATTCGCCCGCCTCCAACTTCTCAGTCAACACTGAGGCTACATAGGTTACTATTTTTTCGCCTGTCGGGTCGGTCACTAGATTCATATACGTCTCCTTTCTCCTAGTATACTCGGGAGCGGGCGTGTTGTAAAATACCTACAAAGAAAAATCAGGCCACCAATACGCCAGCGGCCTGATTTTAGCACTACCATTATTCTGTGGTAATACCGTCGAAATCTTCGTCGTTAGCTTCAGCTTCTTCTTTCGTGGCGCGCACGATACCATCTTTATGGTGAGCTGGCGTGTAGATTGTGTAGAGCTTGAGCTCTACTTCGGCAGAAGTGTTAATAACGTTATGCTCAGCACCGGCTGGCACAATAATCGCACTACCATCGCGCACTTCGTATTCGTTATCATCGATCACTACCTTGCCTTCGCCCGCTTCAAAACGGAAGAACTGGTCGTTTTCTTCGTGCACCTCTGAGCCGATTTCTTCATTTGGCAACAAGCTCATCAAGACAAGCTGACAATGCTGCGCAGTGTAGAGCACCTTTCGAAAATTCTTATTTTCTGTTGTCAGTGTTTCGATATCTCCGTGATATCCCTTCATACTAAACCTCCTTTGTTCGTCTCTTTATTATAACAGATGGAGTTGACCGATGTAATGACTAGACCCGCTTAATTTCGACGCCGGCCATCACAATATCACCAATTACGTACAACACTGGCGCGCCATCTTTCACTTGCGCATTGCCAGAGTGGTCTTCTGCGCCACCCATAATAAGCGAGGCATTATTTTTTACAATCACTCCCTTTGGCACACGGATTTCGATCCCACCCCAAAACGCGAACATGTCAATGGTTGCTTCTTTTTTGATAGTTGCATTACTTAGGTCGATCATCGCTCCACCGCACACCGCAGTAATCTTACTTCCTTTAAAGTCGTTTGATTGCACGCGCACTTCGCTGCCACTAAAAATAGCAGTAATATCTTCACGTTCTTTTGACGCCACGCGTTGTTTTGCCGACGAACGACTTGTTAAAATTGAAAGCCCAACAGCAATCATCACAATCGGCCAAAAGAGCTGCCACGGATTAACCTCGATAAGCGCAAATTGCTGCAGCTGCAAAGCGCCGCCAATTACAATGAGAATCAGCGCCCACAAATAGTTTTTGTAGTCATTCAAAAGAATAAGTACGCCACCAACAACAAACAACATTGGCCACCAATCGCCAAAATTGAAGAATGGCATAATATTAAGGTTGGTAAGCAAGAAAAGCATGCCAATAACGACAATAGCGATTCCTGTAATAATGCGAGTCATAGATTTCATACGTTCCAGTATAGCACTAATTGACAGCTGCGACGCCAACAGTTAAGTAGGTCGCGAACCCGACCCACCCAAGGTACGGCACAAATAGCCACATAGCAGGCTTTGAAATGCGCGCAAATTCGCGCATCGTCCACACAATAGCACCAAGCAGCGCCACAATAACAACCACCCCAATCCACGGCTGATGCAGGCCAAAGAATACCCAGCACCACGCCACATTAAGAAAGAGTTGCGTGAAGAAGGCTACGTATGCCGATTTTGCCTGCTCCTTCGGATGGATCCAGATCAAAAAAAGTGCAACCCCAATCAGAAAATATAAAACACTCCACACTGGCCCAAATACTTCATTCGGTGGCAAAAGTGGTGGTTTATTTAATCCTTCGTACCAGGTCGGTATATTCTGCACCGTCGCGTACGACCCAATGCCGGCCGCTACAAACGTTGCTGCGATACTTGCAAGAAATTGTCCAATTCGTTTTAACACTTGCTATGCCTCCTTCTATAAAAAGTATTATTACGACACCTTCATTATACAGCAACTATTTGCGATCGTTACGCACTGGCAGCTGCGCCAAGTTTTGCTTCGTGCTTTTGTTTGCATTCTTTTGTATGAAATAACAGGTCTGGGTTTTCCTTGCAATCCTCACAAATCAACACCAAGTCATTACACTCCATGTGCGCACAGTTTTCGAAATTACTCGTCTTACCTTGGCAGTGCATGCACTCGCCAATCGTCTTCGCATGATCACTAAAATCCACCGTCATGCGGTCATCAAACACGCGCAAACTGCCTTCCCACAGGCCATCGTCGCCATAGGCTTCGCCGTATTTCACAATCCCGCCATCGATTTGGTAGACATCTTTGAAGCCGCGCTTTTTCATCATGGCGCTGATTGCTTCGCAGCGAATGCCACCTGTGCAGTAGGTAATCACTTTTTTGTCTTTGATGTCGTCGTACTTGTCGCTCTCCAGCTCGGCAATAAAATCGCGCGACGTATTTGTATTTGGCACAACTGCGTCTTTAAATTTACCGATTTTTGCTTCGTGCGCGTTGCGACCGTCAAAAAACACCACGTCATCGCCATATTTTTCAACCATCTCGTGCACCTGGCGTGGCTTAATGTGCTTACCACCGCCTACAACGCCGTTTTCGTCCACGGTAATTTCGTCGTCACTATTCTGAAACCCAACCAGTTCGCGCCGATGCTTCACGCTCATGCGCGGAAAATCTTCGCGTCCGCCATCACTCCATTTGAAGACGATATTCTTAAATCCTTCAAACTTTTTGGTTTCTTTGATGTACTTTTTTAAATCGTCCATCTCGCCGCCCACAGTGCCGTTCAGCCCTTGCTTGCTTACCAAAATACGCCCATGTAAATTCAGCGAATCACACAAGGTTTTTTGCCACAACTTCACCGCTTCCGGGTCTTTGATTGGCGTAAATTTATAGTACAGAAGAATCTTTTGCATACGTATAGTATAGCAGTTTTCACCTCTATTGTCACTTGTTAGGATTTTACATAGAATGCAGAGATCCGCTGATATGTTTTCGTTGTGAAGGCAAGTAGTGATGTCACCGCCAAAAGGAGTCCCGACACCAAAAATATCAGGGCTATACCGCGCGTATCACCGTGTCCAAGCAAGGCTTCAAACCGCTGCGCGCCCGCATCGGACTGCACATATGGAATCACCATAAACTCCGTAATAGGCGCCACTAAAAATGCCGTCAACGGTGCTGCCGAAGCTTCTACTGCTTGCGCGAAGCCAAAGACACGCCCTTGCTTTTCATAAGGGACAACACGCTGGATAACCGTTTGTTCAGCAGCTTCGATCAATGGCACAATCGCCATATAGAGCCACATACCAATAACAAGTAGAAGTGGCCATTCACGAATTGTGAACATCGCACCAAGTATCCCCATACCAGCTAAGGCAAGTAGCATCGTGCGGATCGGGTTTTTGCCCATACCAAACTTTGCGATCAGTAGCCCACCAACTACAAACCCGGTGCCTGCAATTCCAAAGATAGCACCCCACTTTTCTACCGAAAATATCGATAATCCATACGGATCGAGTAGCGCCATATAACTACCGCCGACAAAGTTGTTATACATCGAAAAAATTAACAGGCCAAGCAACCCTGTAATCGCTCGCACGGCAGCAAGACTACTCTTTATATCAATTGCTTGGTTTTTAAGGTAGGATCGTGCGCAACTTCTTTTTCAGGAATATCAACGAAAAACAGATGAACGTAAGAGAATGCTGTCAATACACAAGCAATAACTAACGTCCACCCTAGCCCAAATACACCAACCGACACACCACTAAATACACTTGTAATAATCATCCCAATGCCAGCTACTATACCAACCAAGCCATTGGCATTAGCGCGTTTTTCTTTCTCGACAAGGAGCGTTACGACAGTTCCCATAGCGATATTGCGGATATTTTCGACGACAGCACCAACAAGTAAAATGAGTGCAAATAGCCAAAACCAAGGCTGGTGAAGTGTAGTTATCGTTTCATGTGGAATTGCCCTATATAGCAGCGCTGCAAAGATAAACGCCCCAAGGGTAATCAACGTAGCAACGTGCATCACGCGCTTCTTTTTATGTTTATCAACAACCGTACCAAACCACATACTAAAAAGTGTCACCAAAAGCATATACATACCGCCAATAATACCGCTTGCAAGCACCGAACGTGTCTCTAAATAGGTCCAGAACACAAACGCAAACCACAGATAGCTTGTCGTAATATTTGCGACAAGTGTATTGGCAAGGATATGATAAAACTATTTCATAATTTACCTTATTGTACCCTTTCTGACGACATGCCGTCTAGAGAGTTCTATGCTATACTTGTATCATTATGATTCTTCAAGGAATCCTCTATTCGACCAAAGTTCGGACGAGCCGAACCGCTGGCGATCACCCAATAAACACACTATTTTTACCTCTACGAAAGGACTGTTTATGAATGTAAACAAGGAAACGCTGCGCCTGTATTGGCAGCAAGTGCGCAACTATAAGCCGAGCTTTTTTATTATGCTGCTGTGTATTCCCGTTTCGTCGCTTTTGATCGACACGGCAATTCCCTACCTGCTGTCGCAGGCGGTCGGGACATTTTCTGGCGGATCGAGCGAAGAACTTTCCCAGCTTTTATGGCTGGCAGTAGGCGCGGCAATTTTAGGCGTTTCGCTTAATTTAGCCGGCTTTCAATCAATGATTCACCACGAAAGCAGCGTTCGCCGCAACCTGGCCGACGAAGTTGTCTCCAAACTTCTTACAAAAGACCAGTCGTTTTTTGCCACACAAAAAGTGGGCGCGCTCACCGGCAAATTTATTGATTTTTTGAACGCACACGTTGGGCTGCAAGATTTATTTATCATTCGCACGCTTTCGTTTTTAGTTGGCGTTGGGTCGGGTGTGACAATTATTTTTTGGCACACGCCGCTACTTGGTGGCATTATTTTGGCGCTGATTGTTGCGCTAATTATCCAAATTCGCGTTTCGGTAAAACTGCGCGAACCGCTCCGCAAAGAACGAAAACGTTTGGTTGGCGAGATGAACGGCGCCGCGGCAGATACCATCAGTAATTCGCTGACCGTTAAAACATTTGCGCGCGAGGCGGAAGAAATTAGCAGCCTCTCGAAGCTTACTACCAAATACAAGCAGGTTTATTCGCGCGATTTTCGCTGGATGGCGGCAGAAGGTTCGGCGCGCAATTTGCTGATGCTCACCGTGCAAATCATCGCCATCGCCATCATCGCCAATATGCTGATGAACGGCACGATCGAACTAGGAATTGCCATTTTTACGATTGCTTATTTGCAGCGCGTGGCGTCGCAGTTGTTTACGCTGGGCGATATTGTGAATGGCTACGACCGGCTGTTTTTGCAAGCCGCGCCTATGACCGAAATTTTACTTGAAGAGCAGCGCATCGTTGATTCATCCCGCAAACAACTAAAAAATGTACGCGGCGATATCGCCTTTAACGCAATTGAATACGCCTACCAAGACGACCTAAAAACGCCCGTATTAAATGGTATTTCGCTTACCATTCCAAAGGGGCAGAAAGTGGGATTAGTTGGGCAATCTGGCGCCGGCAAAACAACCATCAGCAAATTATTGCTACGTTTTGACGACGTAACGGGCGGCGCAGTGACGATCGACAACACCGATGTGCGCGACGTTACGCAAGCCAGCGTTCGCCAAAATATCGCCTACGTTCCGCAAGAACCGATGTTATTTCACCGCACCTTGCGTGAAAATATTGCCTACGGAAAACCGCACGCCACCGATGCAGAAATTATGCGCGCCGTAAAGCAAGCTAACGCGCACGAATTTATCGAAAAGCTCCCAGAAGGGCTCGATACGATTGTGGGCGAACGCGGTACAAAACTCAGTGGCGGGCAGCGCCAACGTATTGCGATTGCACGCGCTATCCTAAAAGACGCACCAATTTTAGTGCTCGATGAAGCAACATCTGCGCTCGATTCCGCATCCGAAAAGCTCATCCAAGACAGCCTTGATAAACTGATGAAAGGCCGCACTAGCATTGTGATTGCTCACCGACTCTCTACTATCGCAAAACTTGACCGTATTATCGTAATGGATAAAGGTAAAATCATCGAAGACGGTTCGCACAAAGCGCTACTACAGAAAAAGAATGGGGTTTATGCCACATTATGGCAGCACCAAAGTGGCGGATTTATCAAAGAATAGAAAAACACCCTCTGCATAACGCAAAGGGTGTTTTTGCTCTGTTGTGCAACTACTATTTGTCGTCGCTCGCCGCAGTTTCGTCTTCGTCGCTGCCGTTTTCCGATTCAACTTCGTCAGCATCAGCTTCTTCAGCATCACCACCAACTGCTTCGTTCGCAGCCTGCAAGGCGCTTGGTTCATAGACAGATGCGACCACTAAATCCATTACGGTTGTGTCGTCATCGTCAGTACCTTCACGGCCATCATCATTGTCAACGATTTCAACGTTTTCTGGCAGCACGATATCGCCAACGGTCAGCTTTTCACCAGCTTCTTTCAAAGCAGCAGCTGAAACAGTCAACGCTTCAGGCAGGTCCATTGGCAATGCCTTTACTTCAATCTTCTCGATTGCTTGCAAGACAACCAAGCCAGCTTTTTCAGCTTCGCTTTCGTTGCCATCAACTACGTGCACTGGCACTTCGGCGGTCACCGCTTCGTTCGCCTTCACAGCGTGGAACGAAACGTGAGTGATGATGTGTTTGATTGCATCAAACTCTACATCCTTAATCATCGCGAGACGTTTTTTGCCTGCGCCAGAAAGATGCACCGGCGTATGTCCACCAGCTTGGCGATATGCCTTTTCCATACTATTACGAGCCACTTGTACGCTCACCGGTTCCATACCTGGGCCGTACACAACAGCTGGCACAATTCCTTCTGCACGAAGGCGCGCCACCTTCTTACCGTGGATTTCTCGCTTTTCAAGTGCGATTTCAATCTTATTTCCCATATCTCTCCTTTCGTCGAACGGATACTTGTTCGGAAACTTTATATTGATTGTACTTATTAGTATAGCATAATCGCTCATTCGGCGTGCTATACTAGAGGTATATGCATCATCTTATCGAATTTATCACACACCTTGGTCCGTTCGCCGTGGCGGCCGTTATTTTTGCTGAATCTGGCCTTTTGATTGGCTTTTTCTTACCAGGAGACAGCCTACTATTTATGTCGGGCTTTCTTGTCCAACAAGGAACATTTTCTATTGGCATTCATACATTCGTGGTAATGCTCTTTCTTGCAGCCGTTTTGGGCGACAATGTTGGCTATAGTTTTGGACACAAAGTAGGGCGCAAACTGTTTGAAAAGCCAAATTCAAAATTCTTCAAAAAGAAGTACCTCGTTCAGGCTGAAGGGTTCTTTGAAAAATATGGGCCACTTGCCATTATTTTGTCGCGTTTCGTACCAGTTGTACGCACGTTTACGCCAATTATTGCCGGTGTTAGTAAAATGCACTACAAGACGTTTTTCTTCTTTAATATTATCGGGGGACTTATTTGGACAGCAGGTTTTACCTACCTTGGCTATTTTATCGGGCAAAAGCTGCAAGACATGGGCGTTAATATTGAAATCATTGCCATTGTTATCGTACTTATTTCGATTGCACCAATTGTCATTCACGCACTTTCTTCGAAAGAAAAGCGACAACTATTGATTGACGGAACGCGTCATCAGCTGATTGTTCTTCTTTCAAAAACAAAAGGCAGTAAAAAGAAGTAACGTTCTATCACTAGAAAAAATACTCCTTGTCTTATAAACGAGGAGTATTTTTGTGCTTGGCAACTACTTTACTTTTTCTTCAAAAGTGGCGCAAGATATTTGCCAGTGGCCGAGTTTTTATTGGCAACAATTTGTTCTGGCGTGCCAAGTGCGACGACTTTTCCGCCCGCCGAACCGCCTTCTGGCCCCATATCAATAATATGATCGGCGGTTTTAATAACGTCGAGGTTGTGTTCAATAATCACCATACTGTTGCCACCCTCAACCAGCTGCTGCAAAATACCTAGCAGGCGTTTGACGTCAGCACTGTGTAGACCGGTCGTCGGCTCGTCTAAAATATAGAGCGTTTTTCCAGTATTGCGGCGACTGAGTTCGGTCGCGAGCTTAATGCGCTGCGCCTCACCACCACTAAAGGTCGTAGCCGGCTGGCCAAGTTTAATATAGCCAAGCCCCACTTCTACCAGTGTTTCGAGCTTACGGTGAATCGCTGGCACGTTTTCAAAGAATTGCACGGCGGTATCAACCGTCATATCTAGCACGTCGCTAATGGTCGCGTCTTTGTATTTAATTTCGAGCGCTTCACGGTTGTAGCGTTTGCCGTTACAGACTTCGCACGTCACGTAGACATCTGGCAAAAAGTGCATTTCAATTTTGATCATGCCGTCGCCTTGGCAGTTTTCGCAGCGGCCACCCTTTACGTTAAAGCTAAAGCGCCCTGCTTTGTAGCCGCGTACATTTGCTTCGGGCGTGCCGGCAAATAATTCGCGGATTTGCGTAAAAATACCTGTGTAGGTTGCCGGATTTGAACGCGGCGTACGGCCAATTGGTGATTGGTCAACAATAATAGTTTTATCGAGCTGCTCGATACCTTCGATATTGTCGTGCGCGCCCGGTACGGCATGCGCGCGGTGCAAACGAGCCGACAATTCTTTGGCTAAAATGTCATTTACAAGCGTTGATTTACCGCTCCCGCTCACGCCACTGACTACTGTCATTACGCCCAGCGGCAACGCAACGTCAATCTTCTTGAGGTTGTTTTCGCGCGCACCTTTGATGAAGAGTTGACGGTCGTCGTCAAGCTTACGGCGCTTCTTCGGTACAGGAATCGTATCAACGCCACTGAGATAGCGGCCAGTAATGCTGTCGTTGTTTTTGGCAACTTCCGCTGGCGTTCCCGCTGCTACCACGTTACCACCGTTCACGCCGGCGCCTGGGCCGATATCCAACAAGTAATCTGCTGCACGAATGGTATCTTCATCATGCTCTACGACCAATACAGTATTCCCTAAATCACGCAAGTGTTTAAGCGTTGCAATCAGCTTATCGTTATCACGTTGGTGTAAGCCAATTGATGGCTCGTCAAGCACATACAACACGCCTTGCAAACCAGAGCCAATCTGCGTTGCCAAACGAATACGTTGCGCTTCGCCACCACTCAATGTATTTGCCGCGCGAGCAAGCTCAAGATAGCTCAATCCCACATCACTCATAAATGAAAGCCGTGAAGTAATTTCCTTCAAAATCATTGTAGCAATTTGCTGCTCTGTCTCCGACAAACGAAGTGACGCAAAAAACGCAATTGCCTCATCAATCCCTAGCCCGCAAATATCCATAATATTGTAGCCATGCACGGTGACGGCCAGAACGACTGGCTTCAGGCGTGCGCCTTTACATGCGGTACATTTTCGTTCGCGCATAAAGCGTTCAATGTCTTTTCGCATAAAGTCGCTGTCGGTTTCTTTCCAACGGCGTTCGAGGTTTGGAATGACGCCTTCGTAGGTAGAGTCGTAGTGGCGGCCAGCGCTTAGTTTGACGCGATATTTTTGCTCACCCGTACCGTAGAGTACTTTTTGGCGATCTTTTTCGCTGAGCTCTTTGACTGGCACTTTTAGGCTAAAGTTGTGCGCATCGGCAACTTCTTGCAAGCGTTTCATATACCACGCATCGCTGTTGACGCGATTGTATGGGCGAATCGCCCCTTCGGCAATAGTAAGATTTGGGTTAAATACCAATTCCGGGTCAACTTCCAGGCGATTACCAAGCCCCATACACGTCGGGCAGGCGCCCAGCGGCGTGTTATAGCTAAACAAGCGCGGTTCAAGTTCGGGGATTTCAATATCAGGATTATCGATTGAAGCGTAGCGCTGGCTCAATAGTTTTACTTCGTCGGTATCGGCAAATAATACGCCCACGATACCGCCACCTACCTCAAGCGCCTGCTCAACACTCGATGCCACGCGTCCACGCATGTCATCAGCCATCACTAGGCGATCAACCACAATTTCAATCGTGTGGCGATCGTTTTTATTCAGATCCGGAAATTCATCAAGCGC
Source organism: Saccharimonadales bacterium (SeqCode) (assembly GCA_052103595.1). Classification (GTDB taxonomy): domain Bacteria; phylum Patescibacteriota; class Saccharimonadia; order Saccharimonadales; family Saccharimonadaceae; genus CAMEGH01. The sequence continues at coordinate 442,970 of JBQEKC010000001.1, forward strand.
ATACACAATGCCGTCCACGCGCACGCGAGCAAATCCTTGGCGGCGATATTGTTCTGGGACGTGGGCGAATTCACCCTTTTTATCTTTGGCGATAGGCGCCAAGAGCATCAAGCGAGTGCCCGCCTCGATTGCCATAATTTCATCAATAATATCGTCTTTGGTGCGGCGCGTTACTTCGCGACCAGTGATTGGATCGTGCGGTACACCAATGCGTGCAAACAGCAAGCGCAGGTAATCGTAGATTTCGGTCACGGTCGCCACGGTTGATCGCGGATTTCGGCTGGTCGATTTTTGATCGATACTAATGGCCGGGCTCAAACCTTCAATACTTTCGGCATCAGGCTTATCCATAATACCCAAGAATTGGCGCGCATAACTACTAAGGCTTTCCACGTAACGGCGCTGCCCTTCGGCATAAATCGTATCAAACGCTAGCGAAGACTTCCCGCTCCCACTCAAGCCGGTAATTACCACCAACTTGTCACGCGGAATCTCAACCGTAACGTTTTTGAGATTATGCTCTTTTGCTCCTGTAACCTTTATCACCTCTGCCATATCCATGGTATTATAGCAAATTTGACACAAAAAATCCACCCGACCAGCCACAAACAGCAACAGGACCTATTACAATATGCTTATGATTGCACATTTTTGACAGTAATGCTACATTATGAATATACATAATTAAATCTTGGTGGAGCCAGCATGAAACAACCGACGCAAAAAACTTTACTCCTTGTAATCAGCGCAATTAGTAGTGTTTTTTTGTTGACACAGTCGGGTGTTGCGAATGCATTGATGGCATTTTTGCTGGTTGGTGCGCTACCCGGCACCACCTATTCTTTGCCACCAGGAGTGATGTTGCTAATCATTACACTCATCATTTGGCTGCTCGTATTTCGTATGACCGCCGTGTCGCTCATTTCATTCCTGCAGATTGATCGTCTTGCAAAAAAACGCTTGCAGCAAAAAAGCCAGCTCCCAAAACGGCGTTTCGGCCAAATCTAACTACTCAGACTCTGGCATAATCGACTCAAGCCACAACTTGAGCTCTTCGAGAATATATTGTTGATGCGTTGAAAGATCGGTGCGTTTGCTTTGCGCCTGAAAATCTTTCATAAATGGCGTCATTTGGCGCTGAATGCGCGCAGCGCGATACGTTTCGTAGGCAGCGCGTTCTTCTCCTGTAAGCAAGCGTGGGAAATTACGTGCTTTGTAGCGCGGGAATAGTTCTTTCATGCGTGCGTCAGTAAATTCTGGCTTGTATTTTTGCAGTTCGTCTTCGCTACTATTGCGCAGCACTTCAGCACGAAGTTTATCGCGATCACTTACAAAGCCGTCGTAGAGTTTGCTTTCAGCGTCTGGGAGTGGCGCAAACTCTGGCTTTTTGGAAAGAATCTGGGAAACGGTGCGTGCAAATTCTGGGTGTTGCTGCAAAGTAGCGCGGTGCGCTTCAACCGTTTTTAAGTCAAGTGAAATCTTTTGCCAGCCGTCGGCTTGCTCTAGCACACCAAGTGGTGCTACCGCGGGCGCACGGTTAAACTGCAGCTTCTTTACGGGCAACTTCACGTAATTTTCATCGCGCTCTTTGTACGGCGTATTGATAATCTTTTCAAGTTCGCGCGCAGATTTTTGCACCCACTCGCTTGGGTCGTGGCGCAAATCATACACAAAAATATTACCGTAGTCCGCTTCGGCAAGTGGCCACGCCACGGTGGTTTTGTTAAACTGCACATCGTAGCGACCACTGGCGTACACGAACGGCTGCGGCGCATGCACGTCTACAAGTTTGGCAACTTCTTTTTTGTCGCGTAGTTTTAGCAGGTACTGAAAGAGTTGCGGCTGCTTTTCGGCGATCAGCTTTGTCACGCCAATCAGCGCTTCAACGTCGCTCAGCGCATCATGTGCTTTTGTATGCTCGAGGCCATTTTCTTTACTCAGCAGTTCTAGCTTGTTCACCGGCTTGCCGTCCACCACTGGCCACTTAATGCCATCAGGGCGCAAGGCGCGTGTCAAACGCACGACATCGAGCATATCCCAGCGCGAACGGCCGTCTTTGTAGGCCCATTCGTACGGATCGTAAAAATTACGCCACAACAGCGCACGGATAAATTCATCATCAAACCGAATACTGTTAAACCCAAGAATAATCGTATCGGGTGTGCAGATTTCTTCGGCAAATATCTTTGCAAATTGCGCTTCGGTGTAGCCTTCATCCACCGTTTGCTGCGGGCTAATGCCGGTGACCATTAAAGCGCCCGGGCTCGGCAAGGTGTCTTCATTTAGCGCCACCAAAATATTGTACGGTTCGCCAATTTGGTTGAACTGTTCGTCGGTGCGAATCCCGGCAAATTGCATAATGCGGTCATCGCGCGGGTTGAGCCCGCTAGTTTCGAGGTCGTAGAAAAAGTAAGTTCGGCTCATATGTTTATAGTAGCACGGGCGGGCGGTGGAACGGAAATATGGCGGAAAATGGAAAACCCATACTCCGTTTACAATAGAGTATGGGTGTGTGCCGCAGAGCGCGGCTTTCAACAAGCTTTTTACTTTGAGGTGTGCTGCGTGGCAGCAGAGTCCATTTCTGTTAGCGCTGACTCAAGCGCTCATAGAGGATACTTTCGCATCATAACTCCTAGAAGTCTGCGAGATTGACTCTTTATGGGCGGAGGCGCGCATAAGCGGGTGGCGTTAGCCGAGGTGCTTATGCGCTACGTTCGTCGCTTGTACATAACTTCCTTTTGGACGGGGTGGCGTGAGATTGTACTCGACGCCGGCAGGATGTCAGAGGGATTCGTTCTGAGCGTAGAACGCGGTCGGGTCACGCATTGTTTTGCTCCTTTCTCGAAGGCACAAAAACTTAGGTGAAAGACCACAACAGGGATTGTTGCGGCTTCTCGATACACCTGAAACAGTCGTACCTGAAGCCACAGCAATCTGGATTCAAAGTAATAGCTTGTCAAGGTACTAATCGGAGCATTTTTAGCGCTTCATCGATTAGTATGCACCATAATAGCATACTATTTTAATATTGTCAATATTATTTTATAGAATTTTTATTATTCAAGCATCGTAAAGCGGTTTTCACCGATAACCACAGTACTTTCGCCATTGGCCCCGCGGCGCGAAAGTTCGTGCATAATGCCCATTTTGCGCATAATTGCACGCAAGCGGTTGACGTTTTCAAACCCTTCAAAGTTAGTACGGCGCGCAAACTTCTCGATCTTTTCGCCAGAAACAATATATTCGTTTGCTTTTTCGTCGTACACCACTTCCCAGAAATCTTTTTGCTGCTCTTCATCAAGGCCAATAACAGGGAGCTCGTCATCTTCATCTTCGGACGTCATTTCTGCTTCTTCGGCACGCACAGCCTGCACTTTCGTTCGAAGTGAACGCAGTACATCCTTCAAATTTGTGTGCGCAAGTGATGACATTGCGATAATTTCAACATTGTCACCTGCCGCTTTGCGCAACTCATCAATCTGCATCTGCACAATATCATCATCCAGTCCTTCAGATTTTGTGAGGGCAACCACTTCTGGGCGACGACTCAACTCTTCTGAATAACGTTCAAGTTCGTTGCGAATCGTCATGTAAGCGTCAGCGATGTTATCTGTGTAGGCGTCGATCAGGTGCAGTAATACCGCAGTTCGTTCAACGTGGCGCAAAAACTGATCGCCAAGCCCTTTACCTTCCGAGGCGCCTTCGATAAGCCCGGGAATGTCAGCAATCAGCAGACTACCATCATCAATATCGGCTACACCAAGATTTGGCGTTAAGGTAGTGAAGGCATAATCAGCGATTTCTGGGCGAGCGTTTGTCACCACGCTAAGGAAGGTTGATTTGCCAGCGTTCGGGAAGCCAAGTAAGCCAACATCAGCCAATAGCTTTAATTCAAGCTCGGCTTCAAACTCGTCACCTGGTTCGCCAAGCTCGGCAATACGTGGCGCTTGGCGCACGCTTGATTTAAAGTGTGCATTGCCAAACCCACCGTCACCACCTTTAGCGATAATCGTGCGCTCGCCGTGCTCAGTAAGATCGGCAATTACTTCTCCGTCCTTCTTTACTACCGTTCCGATAGGAACCTTCACGATCAAATCTTCACCCGATTTACCGTGTCGCTTGGCTTTAGCGCCGTTTTGTCCTTTTTCGGCGCGAAGTTCTGGCTTATAACGAAAATCAATCAGAGTATTGAGATTTTCGGTCGCCTCAAACACGACATCGCCACCTTTGCCACCATCGCCGCCGTCTGGGCCACCTTTATCGACATAAATCTCATGACGAAAGCTTACGACACCGTCGCCACCTTTGCCAGCCTGCACTAGTACTTTTGCAATATCTACAAACATATTCTTTTAGTATAGCAAAATCGCCCCTGGTTTAATAGGGGCGATTTTGGTGAAGCGGCAATTTAGTAGATGTAGTTCCAGCTACCGTTGATAGGCACCGTATCGTACCCAACTGCGTTGAAGCCAGCAATACCGTTCATATCAGAGATACGCATGGTGCCGCTGGCGTGGTCAACGCTTTCGACGATGCCAACGTGGCCGTAGCCGCCGCCGTACTGGAAGATTGCGCCTGCTTGTGGCACACCCTGCACTACGGTGAAGCCGGCAGCACGAGCACTGGCAGCCCAGCTTGAGGCGTTACCCCAGTAGCTACCAATGTCTGGACGGCGTTCGTAGACGTAGAACGTACAGTAACCGAAGGCGTAGCGGTTGCCCACCGAAGCAGTAACGTTGCTGGTTGCGCCAGTTTGTGCGCCGTTGCCCTGTGGCAAGCTGTTGCGCCGTTGTGTCGCCCGTTCAGCCGGAGAAACATAACCCGGACGCTCTTCTTCCGGCAAGACTCCGTCAGGGATAATCAGCTGCTGACCAGCGGTAATGCCGTCAACTTCAAGGTCGTTATACGATACAACGCGGTCGCGCTGAGCATTATACTTGCCAGCGATACTATCAATCGTATCACCGTCAGCTACCGTATGAAGCACGCCGTTTACTGGAAGCACCTTTAGGTCACGACCGCCATCGATAGCATCTTCTGAAAGGTCATTTGCCCAACGAACAGTATCTTCGTTAATGTCAAACTTAGCAGCAACAGACTGCACCGTTTCGCCCTCTTGAGCAGTGTACGTAACGACATCCTTCGTATCGCTTGCTGATTGCACAATTTGCGGCTTTGCAATTGCGCCGCTGTCTTCTTGAGCGATCTCTTTTTCAGCTTCAAGCGAAATAGAAAGGCTCGCAACGTTAGCAGCGACCGGCATATTGGTATGCAGTGCGAGATTCGTCGCTACATCAGTGGCAATCTTTTCATCTACCGCAATATCTGCGCCCGCAACAGGAAGCGCTTTCACTTCTGGTGTTGGCTGAGAGACAGCGGCATTTGCGCTTGCCTCTTCTTTATTTGGCGCCTGGTACCCACTAGCAACAGCAGATACGAGCAACGTAAATACTCCAACGTAGAGCCCGATAGGCTTGATAAGTTCTTTTTTACTCCGTTTCGGAGTGAATGTTTGGCGAAACGCCTCACGGCTTAAGGGCCGCTTTACTCGGGTATTCGAACCGTGGTTCGCGTCATGAGTTGTAATTATCGTTCTCCTGTAGCCACATTACTGTGGGTACCTCTACCGTACTCAGTCTTTCTTCTCGCATCAGAACAGGGCATTTGTCGACCAATAAGTTATATTTGATATTATTTCTCTATTGTTAGCAATTGTGTTTACTATTGCATGCCCGTGCGACAGTTCTGGTAGGCTCATTTAAGCTATGACGATTTTTGTTTTGTATTTCCCACCCAAAATCTCATAATTAAATGTGCTAACCCTTAGTATAGCAATCGTTGACAATTATGTCAATACATTTTTTAGAATATATCGAGGCGACAACGTTCCTGACAATACTGTTTTGTCAGTGCTTCATGTTCTTCGTTCGTCTTCGAGAAGTGCGTCTTGCCGTCGTCACCTGCAACAAAGTACAGATCATCTGTATCGGTTGATGGATGAGCAGCCGCATAAAGCGCTTCTTTTCCAGGATTAGCAATCGGCCCAGGAGGTAATCCTGTTACTTTATAGGTGTTATAGGGTGAATCGAGTGTCGGAAGTGGCTGTATACCTTCTTTTTTCGCAGGAAAGACAAATGTTGGGTCAGAACCAAGCGGCATATTCTCTTTTAGTCGGCGGTGAAATACCTGTGAAACGTGCCCCATATCTGACTGATTATTCACTTCTTTTTGAATAATCGATGCCAGTATAATCCCTTCATACAGAGTCAACCCCTGCTCTTTGTACGCAGCTTCAAGATCCTGTTCAACAATATAGGCTTGCATGTGTTCAAACGGGCGTTGCAAGATATCCTCTACCGTATAATTTTGGCCGAAGCTATACGTATCAGGGAAGACAAACCCTTCAATGTCGTAGGTTGGCGGACGCTGCTGCATCATCGTATAGGCAGGATATTGCTTACTGAAGGCAGCTTCAATTGTTTCATCATCAAAGCCAGCTTTTTTCAGTGTCTCTTGAATGTCCATCAGATTTTCACCTGGCAGAAATGTTAAGCTATATTCTCGGTTTTTCCCTTCGGCGAGCTCAGTAATGATGCCTGGCGTATCAAGATTGCGCGCCAATGTGTAATCACCTGCCTGTAATGGCTGCTGACCATGCAGTCGGTAGTAAATCTGAAAGGCATAGGCATTTTTAATCAAACCTTCTGATTCAAGCGTATGGGAAATAGTACTAATAGCGCTCCCTTCCTCGATAGTAACGCGCTGCACAGAGTCATCCTCTGGCTGTGGCGATGCAAGATTGCTGTTATACCACATAAACGCTCCGACGCCCGCCACAATAAGCAACACAACCACAGCGGCCAGCAGACCTAGTAGCCAGTGCTTTACCTTATGTGTTTTTTTAATTTGCAACGGTGGTTGCTCGGCAGGTGCAGGTGTCTCCTGCGGCACGCTTTCTAGCTGACGCGGTGGTGGCGTCTGCGACACGTTTGGTTGCTGTTGCGGTCGTTGTGGGTGTGGTCGTTTAAAATTATCCATACACCTCCTCTAGGTAATCTTGCAAAATAATCGCGGCAGCTTCGGCATCAATATCACCTTTGGTGTAGCCTCCTCGTCTTCGAGAAAGGCGCTGCTCGGCTTGTACACTGGTGAGTGATTCATCTTGAAATACAACAGGAGCGAATTCTTTTAGTTGCTCGGCAAAAGTGAGAGCATATTCCGTTTGGGCAGTGGCCTCTCCCTGTTGATTTCGTGGGTAGCCAACTACAATAGTATCGGCAGATTCTTTCACATACAATTCGGCGATTGCACGAACTTCTTCGCCATCGACTTCTATGGTCGTATACGGAATGGCGATGCGTACAGCACTATCAGCCAAGGCAACGCCAATTCGTTTTTCTCCCACGTCAAGACAGATGAAGTTCTTTTGTGCCACTACGCCTCTGTTTCTGTTTTCTGTAGATCGAATTGAACGTTTATCTTTTTGTCATCATCAGGAACGGTATTTACCCAGAATGGCCAGAAGTTTACCTCAACATTATCAATCCCTTGGATAGACTTTAGATCAGCCTGAATGTCGCCAAATCGCTTGCCTTTAGTACGGCTCTTCACGTCGTCATCGCTAATTTGTGGACCAACTTGCCCTGTTGCACTAATGCTGACATTTGCGCCCCCTTCGGCCGTCTGGAAGTCAGAGAAGCTTGCCTCTTTTTCACCAGATTCATACACGCGCTGGTTATTCTCTTGTGAAAGATTACTTTCAAGCGCCCCCTCGAGTAATTTCTTTAGTTCACTATCTTTCACGCCAGTAAGTTTATAGGTCACTTTACTCGTAAGCTTCGCCTTTCCGCTTGCAGCTTCTTGGCCAACTTCAGGATTTGCAGCGGCATCTGCCCGTTCAGCCACAAAGCTTCCCTCAATCACACGGACGCCATTCTCAAGCTTCTTTTCGAGCTTGGCTTGCTGATCGTCACTGTTTTGTGAAGCAAGTTGCTCAGCAGCACGCTGGACATCTTCTTGCGTCACAACTTTTAGCGTGCGCTTACTTCCGCCAGACATCGATCCGCCGCGCGCGGTAATACCGTTCATCGTTGGTTCATAAGAGCGCCCAGAGAGATTACACTGTTCACCGATACTAGTCGCTTGCACCTTTGCATCGGCTCGACCCGGCACAATACGTGGATTATCAAGGTCAACACCTGCACCAGGAACAGTCACTTCGCTTCGCGTTACAAAAGTACAGTCACCGTTACTAAATCCTGTACCAGCCGGCACGGTAATTGAACGCCCACTTGAACGACTAATGGTAATCGTACCACTGGCAGCTTCGCCCTCTTCTTTTGTGCCAGTAGCGTCAAATTCAACGCTTGCTTCTTGCTCGTCACTTACGACAACAGCCTTTAGCACCCCTTTACTTGCATCAGTATTCTCGCCTTCGCGAAGCGCCACGGATGTATTAACATTCTGACTGCTTGTTTTCGCCGAAAGCACAACTGTTGCTCGTGGCGCAAACCAAATAGCCCACACAATAAACGCAACTAGCAAGATCACCAATGCACCGATAATTAAGAATTTCTTGCGGAATTTATTAAAGTTTGGTACTTTTTGTGTCTTTTTTGGACGTTTTGGCGATTCACCTTTTTTAGGTGGTGTCGCAAGCTTATCTTTGGCCGCTACAGAGGCAACGGCAGAATCGACTTCTTTATCTTTTGGCTTAGCTGCATCATCGTGCTCGCCAACTGATAGCTCAGATCCATCGATAATATCATCGTCATCATCCACCTTCAAAGCTGGCACATCTGGCACCTCTGGGCGTGACTGTAGGTTTTTTGCAACAGGAATATCTGCACCAGCTGCCAACGGCAACAGCGATGGATCGTTTGTAATCAGCACCAGTCGCTTCTCGGCACGCTTAGCAACTCGCTGCAAAATGCGCAAATTAACCACACTCTGCAATACGCCAATTCGCTTTGGCGGAACGAGGGCAACGATTTTCTCTTTCGAGCTCTTCAGTTTACTACTGATGACGGTAATATCATCGTCAACATCTATGTAAATGACATCTTTATTCATATTAAATTCGCAATATTCTGTTTAATTTTTCTTTGATATTATCGCTTTCGCTTATCCCTATAATTGTATCATACCCGACACGCAAAAGTCCTAATGCGGTAATAAATGTGTGGTCGGTGATTTTGCCGGTTTTGTCGTCGATACCAACCACTTCGCTTGGCTTAATCAGCTGAACGGTTGGCTTTTTTGTAAACGGTAAGCCGTCGTGCCAATCGCGTTTTTCAAGCGCTTCGACAAGTTCTTTCAAGCTGGCACCACCACCACAAAGAAGAATGCGACTTGGCAAATGATCAACCGAATCGAATTCGCTCAAAGCGAGTTCGACGCCTTGAATCCAAACGTCAAGAGTCTTGTCGATAGCTTCTGCGACGTTTTCTTTGACCGACTTCTTCACCTTGTCACTTTCAAGATTGACCTTAATCTTTTCTGCGTTTTCGTAGGTGAGATCAAGCTCGCTGGCAATTGTACGTGTGAAGCTGCGCCCGCCGATGCCAAACATGCGTGTGCCTTCTACCCCGCCGTCGTTTACGACCGCGATATCCGTAGTACCGCCACCGACGTCGGCAAGAATAGCCGTAAACGTGCTGCTTGCATCAGTACCAAGAACACTACGGCTCACTGCAAACGGTTCTGCCGCAACCGCAATCAGTTCAAGCGCCAGTTCATCAGCTACACGCTCGAGCGCCCCAATATGTACCATCGGCGCAAACGCCGTATATAGCTGCACCGCAACATCTTTACCTTGAAAGCCAAGTGGATTGCTCACTTTGTAGCCATCGATATGGATGCCTACCAATGCGCTATTCACCAGCTTAATCTCCACATCCTGATTCCCTGTTTCAAGCGCAATCTGCTTTTGGGCTTTATCTTGAGCGCGTTCTTGTACCTTTTCGATGATAAATTCCATTTCAGCTTCATCAAGTGGACGATCTGGCTGTGGGCGACGGTAACGAATCGTGTTTGTCGTCCCCTTTACAAGCTCACCAGCGATGCCAATCACCGCACGTTTTGCCTGCAAGCCAGCTTGATCTTCAGCTTCAGCCAAGGCTTCTTCGCAGTTACGCACCACGCCGCTAATATCAGCGATTGCCCCTGAGTGCATGTCGCCAATATCTTGCCGAGCACGGCCAACACCAACAACCTTCAAGGCGTCTCCGTCAACCTTTGCAATAATAGCTTTCACAAACTCGGTACCAATATCAACCGCCACGAGATAATTTCGGTCGATAGAGTCGTTTGCGCGTTTGCGAATTTTATCAAAAACCATAGATAATTATATTATACACGAAAGATGCTTATGGTGAAAACTCCCGACGGCGCTAAATAGAAAATACCACCCGCTGAAAAGATATACCTTTTCGGACGGGTGGCGTTAGTGCTTTGGGTTGATGAGGGGTGGTTTGCCGATGGCGCGCAAGGCGGCGCTGTCGTTAAGCTTCTGCAGGTCAGCGTCCCGCTTCAGCTGCGCTTGGTGCGCATCATCTGCTTCACGTTTGGCTTTTGCCTTGCGCTCAGCTTCTTCCGTTGCACGCTTCTGCTCGGCTGCGAGATGGCTCTGGGCAATATCGCGTAGCCGTTCAATATAAGGCATCGCCAATATGGTCATTTCTGCAATCACTTGCTGACGAACGTCGTCGCTCAACTCTTGCTCCAGATGGAACAAGAGCCGCTTGATTTCGGCATCGTCGTAGTAACGACAGATTTCCTGCCGAACAGCTTCTGTAGTGTCGCGCTCTAAATCTGTTAGTTCGTACTCATCTGCTCTCCAAGCTTGAAGGTCTATGCTTGCAAAAACAATCGCCTGGAGTAAACCAATCAGATTCCGATGAATGTCTCTACCGTACGCGCAGGTGCAGTAACCGAGACATTTCTCTCCACCAGAAAAGACACTCACTTGCAACGTACGCATCGCCCGCAGATGCTCATCAATCTCAGCTGCTTTCTTCCTCTCTCGGATGATGCGTGCTTTTTGCCTCTGAACAGCCGGTTCAAAATAGGTATTAGCAAGCAGCAGTGCACGCAAATCATCATTTGATACCTGCGGCAGCGTCGTTTCTGCGACGCGCGCAGATGGCTTTGCTGGCTTTCGGTTCAAAAAGTACACAGACACCGCGAACAAAAGAATCACCACGTTTATGATAATGGCATCGAACATTACTTTTCCTCATTTCCAAAGAACATAGCTCCGGGTTGAGCTAATAGAAAGATTATACCACTTTATGCAGTGAAAAGCAACACAGCCATTGCTTTATGTACATTACGTGTTATAATAAAGTTATAGAAGTATCCCCTTCTATGTACTTTCCATCTTCCCACGAAAGGGATTCTCATGCGCAAACTGATTGCCGTTTTTACGGCAACCTTCCTGTGTCTGTCGCTTTCTGCCTGCCTGAGCCAGGATCCACTTGGCCTGAATGAATCGAGCGGATCAAGCAACACCTCTGGTGGCGGCAGTAACGGCAGCTCTGATTCGGCTAAAGATTCAAGGTTCTACAAAGTCAGCGTGGGGACTATTGCCGTTAATGACCTTGGTAGTCGTGTCGAACTGTATATCGACCACTCTTCATGGCTTGACCTTTGGCAAGACGGCATTGTCGACACCGAAGGCGATCCATTCGATAATGACCGCCGAATGTCTATCACCCGCGCCGACGCCGACAGCCTTCTGCAAACCAGCAGTAAGAGCAACCCCACCAACACACACGTCTATACATCAGACCGGATACGAGGGGGCGACCCGCGGAGCTTCTCGATCAGTGACTTTAGTGAATACACTACGTTCACTCTGGTCGCCAAAAATATCGGTTTCGACACGTACGGCGGAGCAATTGTTTGGTAGTAAGATGGAAAACGCCCCACTCATCCAGAGTGGGGATTTTCTTTACTGTAAGACAGCCTTCACGCGGCGGATGCCGGCACTTGAGGCGCCTTCTTTGGTAATCTTAAACACCTTGCCACCTTCGGCGAGTTGACCAGTGCGGTCGGCGTGTGGCCCGCCACAGATTTCGAAGCTTACACGCTTGTCGCCCTCACCCATCTGATATACCTTTACCGTATCGCCATAGCGGTCACCAAAGGCACCAACAGCGCCCATACTGAAAGCTTCATCAGTTGGATATTCCTTATAGCTCACTGGCAGATCCCATTCAATCCATTCGTTTACAAGTTCTTCAACTTCATCAAGCTGCTCGCGCGTTACCTTGCCGTCGTTATTGAAGTCAAAGCGAAGGCGCTCTTCGGTAATGTTACTGCCGTGCTGCGTAACGTGATCACCCACTACTTTTTTAAGTGCCGCATACATCAGGTGGTTTGCCGTGTGCAATTTACGGTGCGCCATAGTGCTACCGCCCAGGCCGCCCTTGAACGTACCTTTGGCTGCAGTTTGGCTGCGAGCGCGTTGCTCGGCCATCTTGTCGTCAAATTCTTGGCGCCAGTTTTCTGAGAGCTTGATGTCTTGCTTAAACACCTCTTCGGTGCTGAGTTCGACTGGGAAGCCGTAGGTGTCATAGAGCGTAAAGAGCTCCATACCAGTCAAGCCATCGGCTGCAAATTTTTCCAGTTGCTTGAGGCCTTTTCGTAGTGTCTGGCGGAAGACTTTTTCTTCTTTGGCAAGGGTTGCGATAATGTCGTCGCGCTTTTCGGCCACTTCTGGATAATCCGCTGTGTAGAGATCCGCAATCACCGGCACAATATCTTCAAAGAAGTTTTGCTCCAGTCCAAGATCGAACGCAAAGCGAATCGCCCGGCGTAGCAGCCGGCGCATTACATAGCCCTGCTCTTTGTTACTTGGCACGACGCCATCAACGGCGAGGAATGCCGCAGCGCGCAAATGATCGGCAATCACACGCATGCTGGCGGTGTTGCTTTCGTATTTTTTACCACTCAAGCTTTCAAGCTTTTCGACAATCGGCCACAGCAAGCTAATCCGGAAGACATCTGGGCTATCGATTTGCGCAGCTGCGATTCGCTCCAAGCCGCCGCCAAAGTCGACGTTCTTTTTCTCGAGTGGCTCAAAACTGCCATCTTCAAGCCGGCGATACTGCATAAAGACTTGGTTGCCAATTTCCATAAACTGGCCACCGTCACTGGCTGGATGCGCTTTACCATAGCTGGCATCGTGATTTTGCTCGCCAAAGTCGTAAAACACTTCGCTGTCAGGGCCGCATGGATCACCGATTGGCGTTTTATCGAGACCACCACCACGACTCCACCAGTTTTCACCATCATCGTAGAAGAAAATGCGCTCACCTGGCTTGATGCCTCGCTTGTCGCCGTCTTCCTGACTGCCGATTTCAGCAATCTCTGCGGTAATACCCTTTTCGGCGAATACCTTCTGCCAAATCTGCGCCGCTTCGTCATCGCGCGGAATACCATGCTCTTTATCACCAATAAATGCGGTGACGTAAATTTTATGCGGATCAATACCGACCACATCCGTCAAAAATTCAAAGAACCAGCGAATTTGCTGCTCTTTAAAATAATCGCCCATGCTCCAATTACCCAACATCTCAAAGAACGTCGTGTGGCGATTATCGCCAACGTCTTCGATATCTTGCGCACGCAGGCAGGTTTGACTGTCAGTCAAGCGAACACCGTTCGGGTGCGGCTGACCAAGCAGATATGGCAGCAGCGGCTGCATACCGCTACCAGTAAAAAGTGTCGTAGGGTCGTCGTGCAGCACAAGTGGCGCACGAGCAATAATTTCGTGTTGACGTTCTTTGTAAAACTGTAGGTAGGCGTTGCGGATTTGTTGCGTATTCATATCTGTTAATTATAGCAGATATGTAGCGTGATGGGTACTCAGGCCAAAAAAAAGATAGCCTACTAATCTACGCGAGTACAGCTCACGCGAGAGTCTGTGGAACAAGTGGAATCACCGCCCACTACCTGCATGACAGTTTTTCCTTCGGAGTCTGGCGTTTCAAGGCGATACCATAGTTCATAGCCGCTACAAACAGCTGTCGTCTGCCAGCAAGATCCAGCGCCATTTGCACGGGTTGCACGATAACCGTACATTCCCGTGGTCGAAGCAGCCGGGCCGTAGTGACCTTCGCTGAATGCACGAGTATTTTCTGTGTCTGCGCCGCTCACCCTAATAGTGTCCGGCCGCCCTGGCGCTGTCGCTTGTGCCGATGTCAACTGTATTACTCCACCATTAATAAAGTCGAAGCTCTGCATAGAATCCGGTGCTACGCCACCTTGCTTAGGATAGGCAGCGTGATCAGCAAAATAGAGCTGAAGTGCTTTTTGAGCCGCCGCGATATCCTGTTTTCGTTCGGCGTCGCGCGCTCGCTGCTGCACCCCCGTAAATGCCACAATGCTGATTGCTGCTAAGATCGCAATCACCACAATTACAATCAGCAATTCAACAATAGTAAATCCGCTGTTTATTTTTGCGCCCATCCGTTTCATACGGTTTATTATAGCATGAGCTTCTTTGTGGTGATACTTTTTACTAGATAATAACGCCGCCACCAACACATTCGTCACCCAGGTATAAAACAGCTGATTGCCCAGATGCTGGCGCGCGCTGCGCATCATGCAAATAAAGAGACGAACCTTGCAACGTTGCGGGCACTTTTGGCGCACGGTGGCGAATACGAACGCTGTAATCGCCGTCGCCCTGCACATCACCAATCCAATGCAACGATCCCAGTTCAAGGTCTTGTCGCCACATTGCCTCATCGTTAAGGTTGGTCGAAACATACACTTCGTTCGCTTCCATGTCTTTACCCACTACGTAATATGGCAAACCACCGCCCACATTCAGTCCGTGGCGTTGGCCAAGCGTATAAAACAGCGCACCGTCATGTTTTCCTAATACATTGCCTGTAGATTTTTCGATGATATTACCTGGTTCCGTAGTAACATATTTACCCAAAAATTCGCGCATACCAACCTGCCCCACAAAACACACGCCCATGCTTTCTTTTTTCTGTGCAGTATACAAATTATGCTTTTTAGCAAGCTCACGCACTTCTGGCTTTGTGTAGTTGCCGAGCGGAAAAAGTGTTTTTTCAAGCGCAGCTTTTTCCGTCCGATACAAAAAGTAGGTTTGATCCTTGTTGTCGTCCTTTGCACAAAGTAATTTGCCGTTTTCTATGCGTGCGTAATGACCAGTAGCGATATATTCTGCACCGTCTTCAAGTGCCGCTTCAAGAAAAAGCTTAAACTTCACCTCTTGGTTGCACATAATGTCAGGGTTTGGTGTGCGCCCTTCTTTGTAGGTATCGATCATATATTGCACCACTTTTTCTTTGTATTCTTTTTCAAAGTCGTACACCTTAAAATCGATGCCCAATTGCACGGCAACGCGCTTTGCATCCGCCAAATCTTCAGCCCACGGACACTTCATGCCAGGAAGATCTTGGCTCCAGTTTTTCATGTAGACGCCCGTCACATCGTGGCCTTGCTCTACCAAAAGAGCTGCCGTTACGCTACTATCAACACCGCCACTCATACCAACAACAACACGACTCATCGAGAAATCCCCATATACACTACTAATATTTTGACTATTTCGCTCCCTGCAAGCCACCAGCCGCTTGGCGTTAACCACCACCACTGCGACCACTGGTTGTCGCGGGAAACGGGGTGATTGACCACTACAACATCACTTCCAACACTATTACGAAATTCCAAATTTGCACGGCGCTGGTGATAGGCAGACGTTACTAAAATGACGCGACGAAAATCGCGGTCAGCAAAAACAGTGTTTGTCAGCGCGGCGTTTTCTTTGGTGGTTTCGGAAAACTCTTCAATAATAATTGCTTCGACGGGCACACCGTGATCGATAGCGTATTGGCGCATTGCTGCAGCGTTACTCGGCCCTTCTTTATCGGCTGCAGCACCAGAAAAAACCAATGTGTCTGCCCAACCGCGCTGATACAAATCAACCGCTTCCTGCGTGCGTGCCGTGGTATCGCCACCGCTTACCGCCACAATCGCGTCAGCTTTTTGGCATTGCGCAAGCCCAGGCTCAGCATTCGGCGTTGAGCTACAGCGCGCTAAATCATCTGGCCCAAGATATGCGCCAACAAGCACAATCGTCAAGGCGATGCCAATAACCACCGCAAGAAACCTCATCATACGGCGATTCCCGTGCGTCGTGATTCTTGCGTTACGGCAGCAATAATCGCTTCGGTTGCTCGCTTGATATCGGCTTCTGTCGTGTGGCGACCAAGTGTCATGCGTAGGCTTCCATTCGCTGTTGACTCAGGCAAGCCGATCGCCTCAAGCACCTGTGATTTTGTTGCTTTATTTGCCGCGCAGGCACTGCCTGTTGCCACCAATACGCCCTGCATTTCTAGCAAAAAAACGAGTCGTTCTGCATCAATCCCAGGAAAAGAAATGTGAAGATAATTCACCAACCGATGCTTAGGATGACCAGAAACCACTGCGTTTGCAAAAGCATCCGTAAGCGAGGTTTGAAGTGTATCCCGCAAATCTCGTAGACGTCCAAGCTCACGTTTGCGATATTTATCAGCCAGCCGAACCGCCTCGGCAAACCCAATAACGCCTGCAACATTTTCGGTGCCACTACGTAGCCCCAGCTCTTGTCCGCCACCAACAATGCGCGCTGTTACGGTCACGCCCGGGCGCACCCACAGCAGGCCAACTTGCTTCGGACCGTATACTTTTGCGGCGTTGAGCGTTAGCAAATCAACCCCCAAACGAGCAACGTGGATATCAGCTAAACCAAGCCCCTGCGACGCATCGCAATGAAGCACCAACTGCGTTTGATTACCCGCGTCTGCGCGCTGTTCGCGAACACGACGAACCACTGCCGCTACCTCTGAAAGCGACTGCACCGTACCGATCTCGTGGTTTGCTAATGCAACACTAATAAGTTCTGTTTCGTCGGTAATGGCAGCTTCAAGCTCGCTGAGCATGATACGACCAGTTTTATCAACGCCAATAATTGTGTAATTATCGCTTGCCTGGATTGCCTTTCGCACGCTATCGTGCTCAATCGCTGAGCAAATTTTATGCCCAGCAAAGCTCCCAATTGCAAGGTTGATTGATTCTGTTGCGCCAGCTGTCATAACAAGCTCATCGGCGCCCGCCCCAATTGCTCGTGCAATCTGCGTTTTTGCCGCTTGGTAGTCACGACGTACCGCTACGGCCGGTTCGTAGGGGCTAGAAGGATTGTAAAACGTTTCGGTAAAATATGGCTTCATAACCGAAAAGACCCGCTCGTCGAGCGGTGTTGCAGCGGCAAAATCAAGGTAGCAAAACGGTTCACTCATATGCTTATAGTATAGCGTATTTACGCGTGACTACCAACCAGCGCAGGGTGCGGTTGGCGCTGGTATACTTGGCGACAAACACGTTCGTAGTAGAGCTGCGTTGCCATCACAAAATTCTTCAATTCGTCACCTTCCAAAAAGGTATAGCGAGCACCTTCTTGCACTTTTAAGATGCCGTTATCGTGTATTTCGTACCGTACTGTTACGCTATGGCGCTGGCGACGTGCTTTTGGTTCGATCGATTCGTCATACCAAATCCATGTATTTGGATCAAGGTTAAAGAACTCGCGGCGGTGCCCAACGGGAATTTCACCAAACAAAAGGGCGCCCACTTCGCTTTCAAGCTGAATGAGCTCTCGTTCGGTGAGTTTTTTTAGCGGACGAGTTGGCTTTTTAGCTGGTTTTTGCGTCTTAGCGGCTGGCGCAGCAGGCGACGTTTCGAGCATCGGCTCTTCCGTGCCAATCAATAGCTGCATCGCTTTTTTGAATACGTGTGACATTACGCTGCCTCTTCGAGTTCGATCTTTTCTTCACGAAGGCTCGCAAGGTTTTGTCCAATCGCGAACACAACTTCGTGGAGAGATAGTCGTTCAGCGCTCTGTTCAGCAGTTGGCTCGATATCGGGCTGGATCGACGAAGGAATCGCGGTTTCTTCGTAACTGATTGTACTGGTAGTATCTGGATTATACATACCTTATCTCCACATTTAGGTTTATGACTGTAGGTCAAATAGAGTTTCAGCATTGCGCGTTGTATGGCGAGCTATCTCATCAAGCGAACATTGTCGTAGCATTGCCTGATGTTTCGCCACCTCACGTACTCTACATGGCTCATTCACTGTACCACGAAATGGACGCGGTGTCAAGAAAGGGGCATCGGTTTCAAGCAAAAGGCGATCGAGCGGAATATCAGCAAACATCGCTTGTTGTGATTCGTCGCGAGTAAACGTACTGATTCCGTTCACGCTCACGTAAAATCCACGCGCCAGCCCACGTTCGATATTAGCCGACGAATCAGTAAAACTGTGCAGCACGCCACGTAGCTTTGAAAAGTTATCAACAATTGGCCAAAAATCGCGCCATACCGTAGTGTTACGATTCGCCGACTGACTATCACGCACATGGAATACCACCGGTAAATCAGCTTCGTAAGCGACCTGTAGCTGTTGCTCAAATGCGGTCATTTGTGTTTCACGCGGACTATTAAGATAAAAGTAGTCCAGCCCGATCTCACCCACCGCTACCAGTTTTTTGGCATCCGTTTGTACCAACTCGGCAATTGCCGCCACGCCATCTTTTGTGTCGTGCGGATGAACACCGACCGTCGCAAACAGTTCATTATATTGCTCTGCGCACTGCAGTGCCTGGCGCGAGCTTTCTTCTGTTGTTCCAACGCAAATCATTTTGGTCACATCTGCCGCATGCGCTCGCTCTAGCACCTCGCTGAGTGGCAATTCGTAGTCCGGTTCATGAATATGACAGTGCGTATCAATTAGCATGTCAGCCTCTTTCTTTGGTTACTTGGCGCGTGGATCAGTCGTGTGAAGATAGTGCTTCGGGAAAAGAATTCCTTGATCTTTCACGACACCTTCAATAAATGTCGCATGAATCTTATCGGCAGCTGTTGGTAGCAACGGACGAAGCAGCTGGCTTACCTGTAATAACGATCCGACGAGATTTTGCAGAATATCCGATAGATGCTCCGCAGACTCAGGATCTTCTTTAGCTTTCTTGGCGATTTCCCATGGTTTTACATCTTCGATGTACTTGTTAGCCGCACGAACAGTTGTCCATACGTGATCAAGCGCTTTGTTGTATTCAATCGCTTGCATCGCCTCGTGATACAGGCGAGCATCGTGTTCGCCACTAGTGACTTCGCCAATCACCCCAGCTTGGTAACGAGTTAACATGCTAGCAACGCGCTGCACAAGGTTGCCAAGGTCATTGCCAAGTTCGGTATTGTAAGCATTTTCAAACTTTTCCCAGGTAAAATCGCCGTCATCTTGGGTTGGAATGTGGCGCGCAAAAAAGTAGCGGAACGCATCAAGCCCATAGTTATCGATAATTTCGCCCGGATCGATAACGTTACCGACCGACTTGCTGATTTTTGCCCCGCCAACATTAATAAATCCATGCACCAAAAGCTTCTTCGGAAGCGAAATACCAAGCCCGAACAACATCGCTGGCCAAATTCCCGCATGGAAGCGCAAGATATCTTTACCAATCACCTGTACGTCTGCTGGCCAGTATTCTTGCCACTGTGGATTATCTGGATAGCCAAGCACTGTAATGTAGTTTGCCAGCGCATCAAGCCACACATACATTACCTGCGACTCATCACCAGGCACTGGTACACCCCAGCTCAAGTTTTTCTTTGGGCGACTAATCGAAACATCCTGTACGCCATCTTTAATAAGTTCCAAAAATTCTTTTTTACGGAATTCTGGCACAATTTGCATTTCGTTTGATTCAATCGCCTGCTTGATTTGATCAGTAAAAGCGCTGGCCTTGAGGTAGTAATTTTCTTCCTCGAGGCGCTGGTATGGCTGATTGTGATCTGGACAGACCCCCCCATTCGCTTCGGCCTCTTTGTCGGTAATAAAGGCCTCACATCCTTGGCAGTACCAACCAGTGTAGGTTGATCTGTAAATATACGGCTGCAGTTTTTGCCAAATGTACTGCACTGCGGCCTGATGTTGCGGGCTTGTTGTACGAATAAAATCAGTAAATTCTGCACCGACTTTTCGTGCCATTAGCTCGAAATTACCATACATTTGATCGGTGTAAGCTTGCGGCGTAATACCAAGTTCAGCAGCTTTGGCGGCAATTTTATTGCCATGCTCGTCTGTTCCAACCTGGAACCGAACCGTATTGCCCTGCTGCTCTTGGTAGCGCTTCCAGATATCGGCATAGAGATAATCAAGTGCATTGCCAATATGTGGCTTGCCGTTTACATAGGGAATAGCGGTGGTAATGTATAGTTGCTTTGTCATTGGTTATAGTATAACAGATTTAGCGCAACACTGCGACCACCGCGAAACGCCCATCCTCCGCGCGGTTCCCTTTCTTAAATTCACTGTGCGAAAAGAGCGATTTGTCTTTTGTAGTGTCGCACTCGTCAATTTCGATGCGCGTAGGTGTAATTCCTGCCGATGCAAGCTGCGCACAAATCACCGCCTGCAAACCTTTTTGTTCAAACGCACGCAGCGGATAGTTTTCGGCACCTGCTGCTGGGCTAATCCATGCATCAATATCTTGCGGCCGCGAACCATGTGTGCGCACTAAATAGTCGACCGATTTTTGCGCGCCATACTGCTCAACACTGTGGCGGCCAAGATGTGAAAGCAGTAAAATATCTTGCTTGACATCGTGCAACACAACGCCCGCACAATCTGCCAGCGGCAAGAAGAGCGCCACGCCTTTTTCTTGTGTTGCCAGTGCGTCCGTCACGCGCCCCACACGCACAATTCCTTCGCCTTGTGCGCTTTTGCTAACGGTTTGGTAGCGGCAAAAATCATCCGTATCATAATCCACTTGCACCAATACAGCGTCCGCAGGCACAACCTCTATTTCAGCTAAAAAAGCCTGGCGATTTTCATCCACTACCAGTGGATCAATTGCCGTGCTGCGCTTCATTGTGCCATGCTGCACATTCGAAACCGCAATCTTAACGTTTGAGCGCATCGAGCAAAGCCTTCCACTGCTCGATTGAAAGTTCTTGCGGGCGTGCTTCGGTATCGATACCGGCGCGCGAAAGTAGGTCGTCTACCTCTGCTTTTTGTAGACGCAGCCCGCCCGCTAAGCCAGAACGCAACTTTTTGCGCTTTTCAACAAATCCAGCTTTTACTAAACGGAAAAAGTCTTTTTCCTCATCGTTGGTAATAAGCGGCTGGTCGTGCGATTCAAGCGTCACAACGGCTGAATCGACCTTTGGCGGCGGCGTAAACAATTCTGCCGGAACAATAAAACCAAGGTGCGCGTCGGCATACACCTGGGCGCTAATTGCCAAAATGCTCATATCGCCAGGCTCGGCCGCAATGCGCTCGGCCACTTCTTTTTGCACCAACAATACGACAACCGACGGGCGGTTTTTTGCCGTCATAAGGCGCTGCACAATTTTGCTGGTGATATAGTACGGCACGTTTGCCACCACTTTGTAGCCAGCGGGCATTGCGTCTAAATTAAACTGCAGAATATCTTCATGAACAACGGTAAGGTTTGTGCCCGGGAATTGACCAGGGAGTTTTTTCGCAAGATCACCGTCAAACTCTACTGCCGTCACACTGCCCGCTTGGCGTAACAATTCGCTAGTAAGCGTACCTAGACCAGGGCCAATTTCGAGCACAGCATCGTCTTTTGAAAGTTGCGCCTCGTCAGCGATTGCCCTTAGTACGTCACGGTCTTTGAGCCAATGTTGGCCAAGTTCTTTCTTTGGCATTAGCGGTACGTATCCGGCAAACCTGCACCACAGTGCGGCCACGGGCTCCATCCACGTCGTTCGTACAATGCACGAGCAGCGGCATCTTGTTCGGCAGGCGACGCGCTACCATACGGCGCGCTCGAAACACTACTCCAGGTACCCTGATCGAACTGATATGCGCCATAGTACGGACCAGCTGGATTCCAACTATTATAGCCACCTTCACATGAGCGCAACTTCGCAAGTGCCGCAGCAAAATCACCACCAAAGCTTGGCTTAGCGCCAACAATTTCGACTTGCTCGCTTGGCGCTTCCACTTCAACACTCTGAATTTCCTTGCGATCAACTTCTTGCCCATTCTTCATCGTTACTTCGTAGGTAACAGATTTTTTACCCTTTTTACCAGGTGTTTGCACTTCTTTGTAGCCGACTTCTTTATCAGCATCTTCAATCTGGCGCACAGGGAAGTCGATTTCATGCTCTTCGGTAACCGTTTGTACGCCGTTTCGCCAAATTTCGATCGTCATTCCTTTTTCAATAGCAGCAGATGCATCAACTGACAATGTATCGTCCGATGCGAGTTTTACGCCCTTTTCGTCCAGCAGCTCAGCAACGGTTTTTGCTTGTGTTCGAATACTATTCTTTTCACCATAAAGCACTAGATTGATTGGGGTTGCTCGCGTAATAATTAGTTGCGTCCCAGGGCCATGGTTAAGTGGATCCTCAGACATAGCCATCTCAACGGTATCTTCGTCGTAGAGTTTTGTTTCAGAATGTTTGACGATATCACGTGCAGAGCCGTACGGAGAAATTACCTGTTCACGGCGCATACCATCAATAATCATGACTGGCTTTGCGCGGTAGATATTTACTGTGTAGTCGGTAGTGGTAAATTCCGTTTCTGCGGCAGGTTCAACAATATCGCCAGTTGAAAGCGCAATACCTGCACGTTTAAGGGTATCGCCAACAGTATCGGCTTCAGTAATAACAGAACGTTTTTCACCTTGATCAAAAATGGTCACAAGACGCTGACCTGGTTCAAGTTTTGGCCGCTGATTTGACTGCGCATTCACCGCCACACCAACAAGCAGCGCAACAATCGCAAGCAACGCTGCGCCGAGCGCAACAAAGTTGATCAATGATAATGGTGACTTTTTGGCAATCCTCATAACTCTAAAATACTTTCACCATTGTACCAATAATAGCGCTATGCGGCAAGTCTCGCATCAGCTTTCTGCGAGACCTCTACCTCTTATGAGAGCTTCTCAAGACGAGCGTATTCAGCGTTTAATTTTTTACGTTGGCCAGAGTCAAACAAGATCACCACTGCCATGCCGTCAATTTCTTCTACCGTACCTTTGCCAAACATAGCAGATTTGACACGTTCGCCTTCCTGCAGCATAACTTCGTCATAGAATGATTCTTCCGGCTCGTAATGCAAGGCGGCGCTATTTTCGCTGGCGTGGCCAATTCCCATGTCATCCAAAAAGCGTGACGGTTCGTTGTAGCTGCGCTGGCCAAATTGCAAGCGGCTAGCAGCGTAGCTCAGGTGCAGCTCCTCTTCGGCGCGCGTCATTCCTACATAACAGAGGCGGCGCTCTTCTTCAAGCTCGTCTGGCTTGCCGTCAGAAACACGCGAATGCGGGAAAATCCCTTCTTCCATGCCAGCCATAAATACCACTGGAAATTCCAGTCCTTTGGCGGCGTGCAGCGTCATCAGCGTAACTTTTTTGTCGCCCGCTTCTTGATCGGCGCTCGACATCAACGCAGCTTCTTCCAGGAACGTATCAAGATCAGCGTACGGTTTAGCCTCTGACACCAGTGCACCAATATTTTCGAGTTTTTCGTCGGCTTGCGGCGAGCCATCGTTAATAAAATTGCGGTAGCCCACAATATCAATCGCGTATTCAATAATATCGCTTGGGGCGGCGTTTTGCTGGATTTTTACCTGCACTAAACGGAGCGAATCGCCCAGTTTTTCGAGCGCATTACGCGCCCGTGCCGTAATGGTTGTTACCTGCGCAACGTTACAGAGCGCCGTAATAATATCCATGTCGGTGGTGGCCTGCCACTGCATAAATTTGGTTTGGCTGGTAGCACCAATACCACGCGTTGGCACATTCACAATACGCGTAAAGCTCGCTCGATCATTCGGCTGATAACAGAGGCGAATATACGCCATAATGTCTTTAATCACCGCGCGGTCAAAAAAGCGAATCCCGCCCACCAGCTGCGCCGGCACAAAACGCTGTCGCAAAGCTTTTTCCATCGCGTAGCTTTGAGCATTGGTGCGGTATAAAATCGCAAATTCATCGTACTGGCGCGCACCAATCGACACCTGCGCCACAATCCGATCGGCAATTTGCGTGGCTTCTTCAGTCTCGTCATACACGGCTAGCACCTCTACCGGCGCACCGCCTTTTTGCTCCGTCCAAAGGGCTTTGTCGGTGCGTTCGGTGTTTTTATTGATGACGTTTTGCGCCGCAGTCAAAATCTCGTCGGTATTGCGGTAGTTTTGCTCGAGCTTGACCACCTTTGCGCCCGGGAAGTCACGCTCAAAGTTTAAAATATTTTTAAAATCAGCGCCGCGCCAACTATAAATTGACTGCCAATCGTCCCCCACGACGCAAATATTTTGCTGCTCATTTGTCAGCAATTTTACAATGGCGTACTGCGCCGCGTTGGTGTCCTGGTACTCGTCGATGAGAATATATTTGAACTGGCGTTGCCATTTTGCACGAACCTCTGACTGCTCGCGTAGTAGCCGCACGACCTCTAGTAGTAGATCGTCAAAATCGAGCGCTTGGGCTTTTTTGCGCATGCGTTCATATTCGGCATAAATTTCTCCCACGGCTTGCTGGTACGGAAAGCGTGAGTTGGCGATGAACGTTTCTGGATCGTTCATTTTATTTTTTTCGGCAGAAATAATAGCACTGGCGGCATTTGGTTTGACATCTTTATCGCTGATGTCGAGCGTTTTCATAGCTTGTTTAATCAGCCCGCGACGGTCATCTTCGTCGTAAATAACAAAGTTTGAAGGCACACCAATTTTGTCGCCATCATGACGCAAAAGCCGCACGCAAATCCCGTGGAATGTTCCCATCCACGGCATAAAGTTACGTTGCGAGGCATCTTCGTTAAGCAATCCGCCAAGTCGCACGCGCATTTCTTTCGCAGCCTTGTTGGTAAACGTCACGGCCAGAATTTGGCTCGGCCACACCTTGTTGTTAGCAATAATGTGTGCGATTCGGTGCGTGAGCGTTTTGGTTTTGCCGCTACCAGCCCCCGCCAAAATCAGCAGCGGGCCGTCGGTCGCAAGGACGGCATCTTTTTGTGCGTCATTAAGAGAAGTAAGTACATCCATTCTATTTATTGTAGCGCACTCTGCGCGTTATGTAGAGGTGTGATTACAGCGGAACAACCAAAAAATCTGTCCACCACAGTAATGCGACTGCACCACCGCCAATAAGGAGTAATAGCAAAATAGCAATCACAACGCCCCAGCCAGACTTTTTCTTCGTTTCATGTACAAGGGGCTGGTGGTACGTTTCTGGGTCAAAGATTGGACTCGTGTCATCTTCAGAGGCAACTACAGGAGTTTCTTTATACTGTCGAGCGATTGAAGACGGACCACGATCGGCAGATGCAGCCTCTACTGTTGGCTTGTCTTCTTCTATCACGTCAGTTGGCGCTGGTTCACCTTTCTCTCCCGCTTCCTCTACCACAACTTCATGTTCGGTAGTCTCGTCGGCGGCCTGCACCGCATTTTCGATGGTTTCAGGTTGAGTAGCGCCATCTTTTGCGGCAATCTCTTCAGGATCCGCGGCAACCGGCGCCGCCACATCTACCTCTGGTGTAGGCGTTTCTTGCGAATGCGATTCAGACTCGATTGCTTCAATTTTTTCGCGAAGCGCCTCTGTATCAGCTTCATCTTCAGGAGCGTCAACTATTGGCGTTGGCGTTTCTTCAAACTCTTCTAACTGATCTTGCAATCGGCCACCGAGTGGGCGCTTTTCAACTTGCGCACCTTCAAGGAACGGTGAAGTTTGCGGCGTCATCGGTTCAAAAATTGGCGCAGGCGTTTGCGTTACTTCTGGAGTTGGAGTCGATGTTTCTTCCGGAACGGGGGTTGGCGCAAAGGTTTCTTCTGTAATAACAGGTGTTGGTGTGGTCGTCTCTTTCTTGTCGCGCGGCGCTGGTGTGTCAGCGAGTGGATCTTCTTGCAGCAATTTTTCAATTTCGTGACCGATTGATGAAGCCTCTCCTTCGTTCGCAGAAAACACATCATCATACGATGGAGCTGGCGTAGGAGTTTGCGCTTGCTGCGGTGGTAATGTTACCGTTGGGCGCTCAGATGGTGGTACAACCGCCTTCTCGTGGCGCGTGCCCATAGCACTGGTTTTCATGTCAGAAGAGGGATGAACAACATCCATAAAACGACCAAGTCGTCGACGTGCCAGCGGCCGAACCGTTTGGGTGGTTACCGAAGCTGGTGCTTGCGGTGTAGCAGCGTTGTCGTTTACTGCAGTCGTGTCCTGTGAAACAGACGAAGAAAGAGAGGCAACAGTGCGGTCAGCTGGACGAGCACTCGTCATAGTGCGCGCGTGAATTGCTCGTGAGGGCACACGCTGATGCGTTTCAGTGCGCGTGCGACTGCGATCTTGTGATGACGCAGGCGATGACTGCACCTCTTGAGAAGGCGTCGCTTCTCCCTGTGCGTCTTGCAAGACGGAATGTACCGCCCTATCAAGTTCATCAAAATCAAATTCTTTCATGTCTCCACCCCGCCCTGCGTTACTTTTCTTTGTGTGCCTTTTTTGTAATATCGATAAATTCGTGCAACTTCAAGCTAGCACCGCCAACAAGAAGACCATCAACACCTGGCGTTGCAAGATAGTCTGCAGCGCTGTTGGCGGTTACGCTGCCACCGTACAGTACGTGCACAGCTTCGCTCGCTGTCTTGCCGTACATATGTGCAACATTTGAGCGGATGGTGCGAATTGCCGCAGCAACATCTTTTGGTGTAGCGTTATCGCCCGTACCGATCGCCCAGACTGGTTCGTAGGCAATTACGACATCGGCAATCTCTTCGCTTGTTACGTTCGCAACGCCAGCCACTAATTGATCGTGAATAATTGCATCTGTTTCGCCAGCAGTGCGTTCGTGGATTGTTTCGCCAATGCATAGCACAGGGCGAATATTATTACGTAAAGCTGCCTGTACCTTATGGCGCATTTCGCTGTTGCGCTCGCCAAAAACATGGCGGCGTTCAGAGTGACCAATCAAACCATAGTCAACAATACCGCGTAGCTGCGTGGCTGAAACTTCGCCCGTGTAGGCGCCAAAATCACGCCAATAAAAATTCTGCGCAGCGAGCTTCACCTTGTGGCGATCAATCTGCAAACTCATACTTTGGAGTGTTAGTGTTGTTGGTGCCACCACAACTTCAACATCACGGCGAACTTGTAGTGCATCTTGCAACTTATGCAAATATAAGCTCGCTTCGTGCGTGTTAAGATTCATCTTCCAGTTGCCAATAATGAGCTTCTTCTTTTGAGACATACGTATACCGCTTATGGTTATTTGTTCTTAGTGTACCTTATTTTTTGGCTGCAAGCAACGCTTCGACGCCGGGGAGCTTTTTGCCAGCCATCAGATCAAGGCTCGCACCACCGCCAGTCGACACGTGCGTAAAACTTTTACCGCCCTGACCATCCCATTTCTGGACAAAATCTGCCGTATCACCACCGCCAATGATAGAGGTGATACCTGGATGAGACGCCAGCACTAACGACAATCGTGCTGATCCATGCGCAAACGGATGTTTTTCTGAAAAGCCAAGCGTACCGTTCCAAATAACGGTTTTTGCCTCGCTTACTGCATCACAAAACCGATTGATCGTATCGCTGCCGATATCAAGCGCCATCATATCGGTCGCAATAGCATCAACTGACACTACTGTTCGCTCGCTTTCATCGGGTGAAGTAGCTACTGCGACATCAGTTGGCAGAAGGATAAATTCATCAACTTGATCGATGCCAACTTTTTTTGCGGCAGCATGATAAATTGCTTCAATAGTGTCATCTTGGTCAGTTTCGACTTTACTTTTACCAACCGAAAGACCTTTATATCGCAAAAATGTATTCGCCATCGCACCCCCAATAAGAATACGATCAGCTTTTTGCACAAATGCTTCGATTACCTTGATCTTATCGCTCACTTTTGCGCCACCCAGCACCGCTACAAGTGGGCGTTCTGGGGCTTTCATGGCGTGTGATATAGTAGTGACTTCTCGTTCAAGCAACAGACCAGCCACCCCTGGAATACACTGCGCAATTGCGTCAGTACTCGCATGTGCCCGGTGCACGACACCAAAGCCGTCTTGCACAAAATAGCGCGCTCTTACGGCGGCTGCGATTTTCTTTGCAAAGTGCAAGTCGTTCGCTTCTTCTTCAGCATAAAAACGCACGTTTTCAAGCAAGAGCACTTGGCCTGTTTGCAGCTTTTTGACAGCTTGCGCAACTTTATCGCCAATACAGTCATCAACAAACTGAACAGGTGTTTTTAATAATTCCGATAGCCGCTCGGCGACTGGCTCAAGACTAAAGGCTTCGTTTCGTTTGCCATCAGGGCGGCCAAGGTGACTCATAATTACCACCTTGCAGCCCTGGTCAAGCAAATATTCAAGCGTTGGAAGGCTGGCGCGAATACGCAAATCATCACTAATAGTGCCGTCGTCTGTCAACGGTACATTATAGTCTGCTCGCACGAGTACAGTTTTATGCTCAAGCGGCACATCATGAACTGTTTGTTTCGAAAACGCCATCTTCCCACCCTTTTCTGTTGTTATTCGTTGCTGATTGTTCGAACGCGGATTGTGTCAGTCTCGCCAGCAGCGCCAGGTTGGCGGCCGCTAATAACGACGACGGTGATTGATGAATCACTTTCGCCAAAGAAGTTGCGTTCTTCAGCGTGAATTTCTTTCGCCAAGCGAATACCTGCACGCTCACCATCTGGGCGAACAAAGCTTTTCGTTGCATAGCTAAGCGCCAATTGCTGAGCAGCGCGTGGCTCGCTTGTAACGCTAATAATTGGCACGTTCGGACGGAACGCGGCAACGCTAGCGGCAGTTGCACCGGTTTTTGTTTCGGCAACAATAGCATCGACGCCAAGCTCTTCAGCCATATTTACTGCCGCATGCGCGATGGCATTTCGCCAGCTACCTGACTTAATTTCTTCTGTCGCAGGTTCCACCTTACTGTGCTCCTGCGTATACATAATAGTACGCTTCATGGCTTCTACCGTTTGGATTGGATATGAGCCGTTGGCGGTTTCGTCACTGAGCATTACTGCATCGGCGCCCATAATCACCGCCGTAGCAACGTCGCTTACTTCAGCACGGGTTGGTTCTGGGTGATCAACCATACTGCTCATCATTTGTGTCGCCACAATACTGAGCTTGCCGTAACGGCGGCACAATGCCACGATTTGCCGCTGCACAATCGGCACAATTTCGGCACCTGCTTCTACCGCAAGGTCACCGCGAGCAACCATCACACCATCAGCAGCTTTCACGATTTCTTTGAGTGTTTCTGGCTCGATCGCCGCTTTTGTTTCAATTTTGGCGACAATTTGCGCGCTTGATCCATGCGACACTAACAGTTGACGCAGGTGAACAATATCTTCCGCGCTCTGCACAAAGCTGAGTGCAACAAAATCGATATCCTGGCTAGCGCCAAATTCAATGTCAGCCAAATCTTTATCAGTCAAAATATCACCACCAAAATCGGTGTCTGGCAGGTTAATGCCCTTGCGGCTCATCAAAAAGCCAGCATTTTCAACACGAACGCGGATCGTGGTGTCGTTTTCGATTTCAATAATTGTTGTGCGAATTTTTCCATCAAAAATGTACAGTGGCTCGCCTGGTTTTACCTTTTCGGCAAGATTATATTGCACTGGGATAAACTTATCGCCATCGTGTTCAGCACCATATGCCAAGCGGAGTTCGTCACCCGCGTTGACGTCAAGCTTCATGTCGTCTTTCAGCATGCCAAGACGGATCTTTGGACCTTGCAAATCTTGCAAAATAGCGACTGGTTTACGGCGCTTCTCGCTCGCTTCACGCAACCACGCGAACTGCTGAATACGCTCTTCAGACGTTCCGTGACTAAAGTTAAAACGGAAGCCGTTTGCGCCCGATTGGACGAGTTGATCAAGTTTTTCGTAGCTGTTGACTGCTGGCCCTACGGTAGCCAGAATTTTTGTGCGTTTAAATTGTATCTTCATTTTTCTTATTGTACTACAAATAATCGTTGAAGTAACCTTGCTCGTATAGATGGTAGAAATTCCAACTGTCGTTATTTTCAGTTTTGTAGCTCCAGAAGAACCAAGCATCAAACTGCTGCCATGCTTGCAATTGAGCGTGGCAAAAAACACGCTCAGCTTCTGGCGTTGTTATGTGCGCCGGGAGTGTTGCACTCCATTCACCAATCACAATCGGCTGATGGCGAGCGTACGTTTGGTAGCGCCGAGTAGCCGCATGAAGGAGTTCTTTATGCTTTTCGATAGTTTGCGCGCGCTGACTCTTT
The DNA here is from genome assembly GCA_052103595.1 of Saccharimonadales bacterium (SeqCode). Taxonomy (GTDB): domain Bacteria; phylum Patescibacteriota; class Saccharimonadia; order Saccharimonadales; family Saccharimonadaceae; genus CAMEGH01. The sequence continues at coordinate 473,298 of JBQEKC010000001.1, forward strand.
TTAGAAAAACATTGGTAGTGATGGATATCGAGCAGCTCGCCCTTCACACGACCCGACCACAAAAACGGAAGATACGCATCACTGGCAACAATTTTTACGCTTGGTGGCAACACGCGACGCAAGATTTTGATTGCTCGACTTGTCCAGCAACGTAACAATAAATAATGGTACGGCGTGGGGACATGCGGCTCGTTCAACAACTCAATTCCCCATACTGCATCGCCGTATCGCTGAGCGAACTCCTCTAAAACAGTCTGTGTCATGCGGCGATTGGTTGCACTGTACCACCCCGGAAACCCTTTTGCCGTGCCACTTCCGCTATGATCGTTATTGTTTTGGGCACCAGGCGCAGCGTGCAAACAGAGCAATACTTTTAGCTGATATTTTGCCGCCATCCGAAACAGCCAATCAAGCCTCCCGCGCGCAGATTGATACGGATGATACCCTTGCAGCACCCAAAACCCCACGGGTACGCGAATTGCTTCAATGCCAGCTTTTTGCAGCCACGCGATATCTGCCTCTGTAATAAAGGTTTCATGATGGTGCTTGATGGCGTGCACTTTTTCTGGAATCTGTGATAATTCGTATTCGTTGATGGCGCCCGTACCCGCAAAAAGCGAGGGCGTCATCCAACGTTCCAACACAAGCCAGCCACCAAGATTGACGCCTTTTACCGGTTTCTTCATATCTTTCATTGTAACGCAGTTTTACCCTTTACAAAACGGTTTTCGCTTGGTACAATATACCAGTTACGTTATATACGGTCTCATCGTCTAACGGTTAGGACACCAGGTTTTCATCCTGGCAATCCGGGTTCGATTCCCGGTGAGATCACCAAATCAGATTACACAGAATCAATAGATTCAAAAAAGTTCCAGAATATATAGGTTTTTAGACCATAAATATATTCTGGAACTTTTTATATACCAAATTAGGTGTCCACATATCATAACAACACGTGGGGCACACAAGAAGATTCAAGGGTAGGTATAATGAGGGGCTGTCGCTAATTCTGGCTAGCTTAGCTGAAGATAACTCCTTGCGCCACGAGTTTGTCTGTCGTGTCAGAATCCATAGTGCAATTAGTAAAAGTCGAGCTGGCGCCGAATTCGCCGCCGTCATATGCTAGTGCAGTATCTTCGTCAATTAACATTCCAGTAAAGTCAGAGTCTTGTGCATAAATGATTGCACGCACACCTCGCATGTCGATCTGTCGAGCGCTGCACGATTCAATAGTGATGGGTTGTCCATATAAGCCACTGGCGTCATCAAGGTTGCAGTTGTTGAATTGAAAAAAACCAGCAGCAAATTCACTGAAGTTTACGTCGGAAAAATCGCTATCAGTAAACATTACTGGCTCGCCGTCAGGGATATTGGGATATCTTAGCTTCTGATATTCTTCTATATTTTCATTGCGTATTGATTGTGCAATCTCATTCATACGGTCTATCATGCTCTTTATTATAAATCCTAAAATGAAAAGTGAGTAGTTTTTGTTTCGCTTATAATTGACTTTTCACCATATTTTATATATAATAAATAATTGTCCTAACAGTACCGTTAGGAGCACCCAACATTAGGAAGGTTCATGAAAATGAGCGACCCGACCACTCCATTCCTCACCCTTGAGGAAGCAAATGCGCTGATGAAAAAAGCCAAGCTGCATGGGTCTCAGGCCTATGAAGACTTCTTCAGTGCTCGCATGGCGCAGATCAACGCGACGCAACCGCGCCTTGGTGATTTTGTCCCAACTCGGCCTCCGTTTCAGCGGCTGTTTGCAAACGGACCTTCTGGGCAATTTGCGCTCAGCCCGGCAACGTCTTCACACGGACAAGGAACAAATCACGAGTCATACTCGTTTACCCCACCCTATCAATAGGGATGCGAAGGAATGGATATACATATGATTACCCAATGGTAACGCTCCCTTCCTGTATCGCCCCAGCTGCTTTTGGCACGCTGGGGCCTTTTCTTTATAAAATGACACTAGATGTAGCTTATGGTATTGACTTTTTATACTATTTGTGGTAAATTAATAACATACGCCAGAATCTGTGGAGGATTTTGACGAGGTTCGTTAACAAGTCAGATTGTTACAGTACATGTTTTTAGCATGCAACAGTAGCACTCTGCAGACGACCATCTTTCGTCCGTAGGGTGCTGCTGTTGCAGCGCCGTTTTGCTTTGTTGAGCCATCCAGCTCCAAACAAAACGAAGAATACACACATTGTAACTCAGAATACTCAATTCGCACTTCCCTATTTGGGTGTAACGTTCTGCCGACAGCGCTTTTGCCGGTAGCGCGTTACACCCAAATCATGGGGGTAACCGTTATCACACCGTGTGATAATTGCATCCCCCTAGAAAGGGTGACATCGACCATGGAAATCAAGGATCGAAAGAAAGCAGAGGAAGAGTTGAAGAAGCTCTTTCGTGAGCTACCTTCACTCAAGAAGTTGAACTCGTACCGCAAGATCGACAGGTCTGAAGGTCACGCGTCAACCTACTTCCTCTGTGTGGATCGGCACATGTCGCACGACAAGGCGATGAACATCGCGACTGAAGATCTTCCCCTCAAGGAAGCTGCTGAAGTCAGGCGCAAGTTTGACGAATTCCGTTACGCCGAAGAAGGAGAGGCAACTCCCCAGACTCGCGTCATGAATCCGAAAGACGACCCGTCGTATGTTCCCAGCTCGCTCGACGACAAGCAGTCCGCGCCACCGCGTGGACTCAGAGCACGACTGCAGCACATCGCAACCCCCACCAATCCGTAAGGAGAAGGAAAATGGCTACACCAATCCTCATGATTGGGGCCGCCCTGGCCCTGATCGCCACCGCTCTGTTCGCATGGGCGGGTAGCAAAACCTACGCGTTTACCTTTGGTGCCCTTGCGGGCATCCTTGGTCTTGGCGTCGTAGGCAAGCTTTCCCCCATGCTTCTGCTGGTGCTGCTGCTGGCTATCGGTTTCACTGCCATCTTTATGATGGTCACGAAATCCGCACGAGCCCAGCGCATCTGCGTCGGAGTGTCCGCCGTTGCTTTGGCTTTTGGCCTTGGCACGATGATTCCCGGCTCACCGAGCACCGTCCAGGCACAAGAAAGCATTACGCTGACTTCTGCCGATGGAGGTTCCGATGATGGACGCGTCAGCGGCCACGTCACTGGAGATGATATCTCTACCGACGATGCCGACGAAGCCGACATTCCGGACATCCACTACTACGCATACGATGCGGAGCCCGGCACCAACAACATGGGACCGGCGCACCACTTCAGCACTGTAGAGGACGCTCTCAATCGACTCGATCTGAAGCTCCGCAGGGATCCGCTGTACGCAGCAACCCTGTATGGTTCTTCTCATCACGGCAACAATGTCAACGAAGTTGCTATCAAGCAGGGTGCTACCGAAATGGTAGACAATCGTAAGCTTCAGATGACGTCGGCAACGACGTACATGAATGCAATCGATGACGCCTGGTTGGCAGACTTTGGCGACGCGCGTTACCGTTCTCTGGGTATGATCCCAGGGAAGGATTCCAGCAAGATGCCCACACTGACGCAGTTCACTGAACTGCCGAAGCTTGGACAGGCGCTGGTCCTGAAGTTGAAGAATGGCGGAACGGTCATTCTGCGAGCGAACTGCGATTTGCAGCCATCGTTCAAGAGCGAGGTTCCGCGGGTGTCGCAGCCGGCTACGCCGGAAAAGCAGCCCACCGAGAAGCCGCAGACCTATGTTCCTCCGACTGGTGGCGCCCAGCCGCCGCCCGTTGTGAAGACCCCGCCGCCGAACAAGCCGCCGAAGACGGAGACTCCTCCGCCGCCGAAGACAACCACGCCGCCGCCCACCAAGACGACGACGCCGCCTCCGACGACAGAGACCACTCCGCCGACGACGACTCCGCCCACCACAACCCCGCCGACGACGACGCCTCCCACGACGACGCCGCCGACAACCACTCCTCCGACCACGACACCCCCGACGACCACGCCGCCGACGACAACCCCGCCGACGACGACTCCGCCGGAGTGCCCGCCGGAGCATCCGGATTGCAAGGACCCCGACGCCGGCCCTGATGGACCGAGCGAACATCCGGGCGCCCCTGCACCCGATCCCGATGAGGTCGAAACGGAAGAACCCACCGAGGAGAATCCGATCGACCCGGGTGTGACGGAAGATGAAGATGCCCCTGGCGTGGAAGCGCCTGGTGCAACTGATGTTCCGGAAGAGCCGCGCGAAGATGTCCCGGACCCTGTCGAAGGTGCGCCTGAAGAAGGGGGAGCAATCCCCGACCCTGATGGTAACGCCACTGACACGACCGGAACAAACGATATCCAGTCGGTTCCCGAATCGACCTGGGAAGAGATTGTTCCTGCCGAGCCCGAAGTGAATGCTCCCGCACCGGAAGCACCCGCTGAGGTCGCTCCGCCGGCAGCTGAACCGCAGGTTGAACCGTACGTTGAACCCGCACCGGCTCCGGTTGAAGAAGCGCCAGCACCCGCTGACGTTCCCGTGCCCGAAGCACCTGCAGATGTCACCAACGACATCGTTGAAACCGATATTGATCTGATGAGCGACTCAGAAGATCAGTCCCGAGTTTCGCTCATCCTGGCTATTGCCGCCATCCTTTTGGTAGCACTTGTCTGTGGTGTTGCGCCGCTGAAGTCGCGTTCGAGTAAGGAGTAGCCCTTTTGGGCAGCCCCTGAGTTAAACAGGTGTGTATTCCGGAGAGTCTCCGCATAGTAAGTTTTTACTTATTATCGCGGTTGACTCTCCTGAATCAACCCATGTTTTGTAATAATCTGACTTGTCGTACATTAACAATTAGGAAGTAGTATCTTGCTTATGTTAATGAAATAGTATATTAGTTGTTTACTTATATTGCTATTTATTATATAATGAACTTTGAAAAATAATTTTGGCATGTGGAGTGCCAGAAAGAGAGTATGTTAATGAAAAAATTACTAGCAGCGCTAAAGCGCGCACCACGTCGTGCGGCTGGCCTTGCAGTAGTGGTGGCAGCGGTTGCAGTCCCAGCTGGTCTTTTGGCCTGGGGACCTGAACGCCCGACCTTCACGCTGGAAGAGCCTGCGGATTACGTGACGTTTAACTCGATCACAAACAACGCAAAACATGGCGACGAACGCAACTTTGTGCAGATTCGTAACGCAACAGACGGTGGACAATTTGGCGAAGAAGTCCAAATTGAACCAGGAAAAGAATATGAAGTCTACGCATTCTACCACAACAACGCAAAAAGCAAACTGAACGAAAGCGGTGAAGGTATCGCTCGAAACGCGCAAATGCGTGTACAAATGCCTGCAGACATCAAGCAAGGTGAAAAAGCCCGTGTGACTGGTTTTGTGAGTGCCGACAACGCACAGCCACAAACAGTCTGGGACGAAGCCTATGGTGTTAACAACAGCAATGGCGGCGTTGCACTGCGCTACGTGCAAGATTCAGCAACCCTTACCAACGCTGACGCACAAGGCAACAACCGTACCTTCCCAGTGTCAGAAGAACTTTTGACAACTGGTATTCCCCTCGGTTGGGACCAAATGGATGGTAACTTGCCTGGTTGTAACGAATACTCAGGCTACGTAAAGTATCGTTTTAAAGCCGTACAGCCAAACTTTGATGTAACGAAAGAAGTTTCGAAGCACGGTCAAAACGACTACTCAAAGAGTGTTGCCGTAAACGACGGTGAAACTGTTGATTACAAGATCCAGTACAAAAATACTGGTGACACAAAGCAAAGCAATGTGGTAATTAAAGATGAGCTACCAAAGGGTGTTACCTACATTCCTGGCTCAACCCACGTTGCAACCAGCGAAACAAACGGTCAATGGAAAAACATCCAAGATGACACCGTTGTTACAACTGGTATCAACATTGGTAGCTATGTTCCGGGCGGCAACGCATATGTGAAGTTTAGCGCCAAAATCGACAAGCTTGATGAGCTTGACTGTGGACCAAACAAACTGACAAACGTAGCGCGCGCCGAAACCGACAACGGCAGCAAGAGCGACAACGCTGACGTTACCATCAACAAGGAATGTGAAGAACAGCCTGAAAAAATCAAGGTATGTGAACTTGAAAGCAAGAACATCATCACCATTGACGAAAAAGACTTTGATGCAAGCAAGCACTCAAAGAACCTAGAGGACTGCAAGGAAACACCTGCACCTGAAAAGATTGAAGTGTGTGACCTTGAAAGCAAGACAATCATCACCATCAACAAAGATGAATACGATGAAAGCAAGCACTCTACCAACCTTCAGGATTGTGAAGAAACGCCAACAACCCCAGAAACACCTATGTGTGAAGTACCTGGTAAAGAGCATCTTCCAAAAGACAGCCCTGAATGCGTAGAAGCACCTGCAGAACTTCCTGAAACTGGTGGCACTGGCGTACTTTCAGTACTTGGCCTTGGTGCAATGACCATTTCAGCAGGATACTACGTGGCAAGCCGCCGCATCCTAAACTAGAGACTGACCGCTCATACTTTTGAAGCGACAGTTTCATCCAAACAAACGTCACCCCTGGAATTCCAGGGGTGATTTTGGTATACTAGCACTAATGAGTAAGACAAAGAAAAAACGCAACAAGCGTTACCAAGGCGCTGGCGCCAAACAAACGTCCCCACAAGTGATTCGTGTGGCGGCCGTAAAACGTAGCAAAACTGGCCAATGGTGGCACGAGAAAAAGAGCGCGATCCTGCGCGTTGGCGGCATTGCCGGTGGTGCTATTCTCTTTATTGTGATTATTGTTGAGCTCATTCGCTTGTTTATTAACTAAGCTTTTGTTTCTTCTGGCGGCAGTTCGATTGGCATGGTAAAACCAAAGGTACTCCCTTCGCCTTCTACTGAGCGGAAAATCATGTCACCACCGTGCTCGTCAATCACCCGCTTTGCCAGGTAGAGCCCAACACCTGTTCCATCGGGGCGTTGTTTTCGAGCATTTTGGGCACGATAAAAGCGAGTGAATAAGCGCGATTGTTCGCTTTTTGGCACGCCAATTCCTTTATCGTGAACTGTGTAACGAATAAAATTACCTTCGCGCGAAAGGCGCACCTGAATACTTTTTTCTGGACGCGAATAATAGATGGCATTATCGATTAAATTCATTATCACCTGGCGAATTTTTCCGTTGTCAGCCAGAAGCTTTTCGGGAATATCCTTGGCAATAATCGTTTGAATTTTGAGTGAACGGTTGGCGGCAGTACTGCGCAAACTTGTCACTTCTTCGCGTACAATTTCGGCAAGATTAACGGGTTGGCGATCAATCGAAAAGCGACCCGTTTGCAAACGAGAGAGATTTAAAAAGTCTTCGATCAACGCCACCATACGTTGACTACTTACAAACGATTCTTCAAGCAGTTGTCGTTGCGCAGGCGTCACCTCACCGGCGTCACCATCAAGCACCATACTGAGGTATCCTTTAATACTTGTGAGCGGCGTGCGCAGCTGGTGTGACGCAATACTAAGGAAGTCGTTTTTAACTTCATCAAGCTGGTGTAATTCGCGGTTGCTACGGCGCAAATCTTTGGTAGCGCGAGCAATTTCATCACGCAGGCGCTGGTTAAACTTTTGGATTTCTTCAAAGCGGAGGGCGTTTTGCACCGCCAAAGCAAGCTCGTCACTCGCTAGGCGTAGTAGGCGCATATCGTCATCATTATAGCGCTCACCGCTCTTTCGCTCACCTAAAAACAGCACGCCTAAGTGCTCGCCACGAAGTGTGAGCTGCACAATAACCGCGGCGTGCACACCATCGAGCATGTGGCGTTCATCCACCGAAATAACGTCATTGCTGCGCATGAGTTGCGGGAGCTCGTGCAAACGATCTTCAACGATAGAAAGCTGCTTGCGATACAGCGTATGCATACGTTTACCTGAAAGATTTTTGCCATAATGATAGGTTTTACCACTGGCAGAGAACACAAACAACGACGCGTATTCTGGCTGAATAGAGTGTGCCAAAGCATTAACCGAACGACGCACCAACTGACGCAGCTCAATTTCGCTAGCGGTAATTTTAGCAATTTCTTGCAAGGTTTTTTGTGAATCGTAATCACTTCGATAAAAAATATTGTGCGTAAACCGATCAAGCATACTACGTAGCGGGCGCGCCGAAATAATCAACACCAATGCCATCACAATATAAAACGTTAGCTGCGCGCTACTAATACCTGAATTTGGGAAAAGCAATTCGCTGCTACCAAACAGTACTGTCGCATAGAGTACTACAGTAACACCAAGCATTAATATATAGGTGATGGTTCGTGCTAACGCAGCGCGCACATCAAACAATCCTTGCTGAATAATGACGAAGAAGATGTATATCATAAAGAACGCAGCAAACGGCGGTCCCGCCCAAATCAGGTCGTAATTACCAAACATTGGTAAGAACAAATTGAAAACCATGCCACCCGACAGCGTGACCAATGCTGTGGTAATGACGCCACGTGACTGCCGAGCCAACACTACTTCTCCACGTCGATACACGCGCTTTGTACTAGCGATCGCTAAAAACAGCGCATTGATTGAGAGAAATAAAAAGAGAGTGACGTAGGCAAAATACCCAAGCTGATTAAGCTCTACATGTACCGAACCAGAGGCGTAGATTACCTGCACAAGTGCGCCTGGTGTAAGGGCGATTCCCGCAGCAATAATCAATGCCGCGACAGTAACACATTGCTCTGCTTTCGTAAGTAGCACACGGCTTGGGAAATAATGTAAGAAAAAGTAAAGGGCAAACGGAATGACGATTGCTGCCAAATAATACCCTCGTACATACCATGAAGAAAGAATAGGATGTGGATGTATTAAAAAGAGAACAATGCCGAGCGTCCACAAGCTGCACATCAGCGCTACGATCGACAGCCATACATTCATAGCGCGACGACGCTGCGACACAAGCAGCATGCCGCTCAAAAAGAGCGACGCACTTGCACAGGCCAACAGTATTGCTGCGCCAATAATGCTCACTATTTTTGCACTCCGTAAACGCCATACACGCCGTCATCTGGCAAAAGCACCGTTGTTGTTGCCGCTGGAACGCCTGCTTTTTTTAGCAGCGCAAGTACTTCTTTTTCGGCACGAACATTCACACCTGGCCAGCAAAGCGCACGCTTGTGTACATCAAGATGCGGGTGCGAATGCAGCATGTTCGTAAACACCAAGAGCCCGCCTTTTGGCAATTGTTGATACAGATGTTGCAATAAATTAACCGCATCTTCGTCGGTCAGATACTCAAGCAGCCCCATTGCATCGATACAATCTGGCGCAAATAGCTGTAGTTCATCGGCAAGGTCATCGCGCTGTTTAATAACGTTCAGGTTACGAACTGTAAGTTGGCTTTTTTCGATGTTGTAGCTTTTTGATAGCTTTTCAGCAAAAGCGAGGGCGTTTTCGTCGGTATCAATCAGCAAGTAGTGCGTTGGGTGCGTAAAAATCGAAGATGCGTCGAACGTTGGCTGGCCAGTTCCGCACGCAATACTTGCCCAGCGAATACCGTTGGTTTTTTCGCTTAGATGTTCGTGCAGCCACCACGCCATTGCATACGACCGCGAGCGTAGCCCCTGGCCGTCATACGAATGACGGAACAGCATTTTTGTAATATAGTCGAGTTTTTTGCCATTTTTTACCTGCAAACGTTCGGGGTTGTGCACGTGATAGGTGGCAAATCCGCCCGGCATGTACTCTGCCCAAGCGCGCATAGCTGGTGCCAGATAAGTTAGGGAACGTGCCAAGTTGCGTTTACTCTCTGGCGTTTTATGTGGGCGCTTTACTAGATACCGCTGCAAACCATTGGCAAAGATTGTCACCGCCTGGCGCTCAATTGCATATCGCCCACGTGAATACTTGTCGGCCGCTTTTAGTTCTACCCGACGAACACCAGTTTTTGTTTTTTCATCGTCGATCACCTCGAGCGAAAAGTGTTTATACTGGCGTTTTTTCATCATAGCCCCCTACCCATGTTGCTTATTCTTTGTTATAGTATACCCTAGATATGACAAAAATTGCGATAATTGAAGATGACGCTGCGATCCACCAAATGTATCGCATGAAGTTTGAAAGCGAAGGCTTTGATGTACAGCTTGCCAGCGACGGCAAAGCTGGCATTGAACTGGTAAAAACATTTCAACCAGACATTGTACTGCTTGATTTACAAATGCCAGAGGTAAACGGCACCGAAGCACTACGTGAAATCCGCCACAATGATTGGGGCAAAGACGTACCCGTGATTATTTTGACAAACCTTGGCGAAGAAGAATCGCCACAAGAACTAAAATCGCTCGACGTAGCGGGCTACATCGTAAAAGCCGATCTTACACCACGCCAAGTTGTTGCTCGCACTAAAGAAGTGCTCGACGCGCGCAAGTAGCGCTGCCGTTACTGCTGTTTACGCCGTTCGGCAAGGCGCCGTGCAGCAATAATCACGTTGTCAAATAACGCCGAAACCGTTAGTGGGCCAACGCCACCTTTTTCTGGCGTAATAGTAAGATCGTGGCGGGTTTGGCGAACATCCGCTGTTACATCGCCAACCACAACACCATTTTCGGCGCTTGTACCAGCATCAACTACGACAGCACCAGTTTGCAGCATGTCGCTCGTAATAAGCCCGGCAACCCCCGTAGCAGTCACGATAATTTCGTACTGCGGCAAAACATCAGCAAGGTTGTTCCCATCGTTTTTTTCAAACACATCCACCGAGAGTCCACTCTGTTCCCACCGTTTTACAAGCGGCGCACCAACCAGTTTTCCTGCACCAACGATGGCAATTTTTTTGGCAGCGATATCAACGCCATACCCCGTAAGTAGCCAGTCAATCGCCACCGGTGTTGCAGCGTCAAAATCACTTTGCTCCCGAAGACCATCAACATCTTTAGCAGCAGGAATGTGCGCAAGCAGCGCTTCGGTTATGTCGTTTGGTTCAACTGGTAGTTGCACAATAATGCCATGAATGTTTTCGTCAGCGGCAAGCGCCTGTAGGCGCTCGTGAACCGTTTCAGGTGTTTCGCAATATTCTTGCACGTCAATCAAAATGTCAGCACCGTAGCGTTTCTTGAGGCGAACATACGTATCAATCACAGGGTTGCCGCTATCACAACGAACAATTGCAAGTGTTGGCGCAATATGCTCTGCTTGACGCAGGCCACGCACTTGTTTTGCTTGGCGCTCTTTAATAAAGCTGGCTAATTCGCTACCGTTAAGCTGTTTCATTCTGCTAGCATACCACTCTTTCACCTCTGTTGTAAAGTAGAACGAGTGTAGCGAGAAAGCAAAAAGCCGCCTTCGCGGCGACCTTTTTATCATATCTTGGTGGGTCAGCTGGGACTTGAACCCAGGACACCCTGCTTAAGAGGCAGGTGCTCTAACCAGCTGAGCTACTGACCCATATCAAAAACTCGTTTTTTATCATAGCACAGCAAGAGGGGTAATGCAAGTCTAGCAGGCATCGTTCCTTCGTGGTAAAATCTAGCATATAGAGTTTTATAGCTTATGAAACAGTTGGTGAGTGAGGATGGTTTTACCCTAGTAGAAATTATTGTGACGCTTTTTGTAGTGTCAGTGTTTCTTGGTATTGTACTGCAGACGTCGTACGCAACGACCGGCCAGCAGCAGCAAGCAGTCAGCCGGGCAGCGGCAATGAATGTTGCGCAATCTAACATACGCAAATTCCCTACCAGCCAAGCGGTGCTTGATGTTGCAAAAACGCTTGCGCTCCATCCAGAAGAATATGCACCGTTTTACTGCCGGCCTGGCACTGCCTGGGATGGCTCGCTCACCATTCCCGACACATTTGCGTCGCAACCAGACACCAACACGCTACTTTTTCCAAACGCGCCTGGTATTACGCTGCTCGACAACAACAGCGAAAATAGCGAAGATACGCCCGAATCACTTGTTAATCCCGAACAGCGCGTAGCTATCTACACCCCAAATGGTTGCCTAGAAAACACCATCTTAAGCGAAACATCTGTCAATGCATCTACCCTAAAAGTTGAATCAACCGTTACGTATGGCCCGCCAGCCAACAGAGATACCGTAAGGATGTCACGCTATGTTGAACTCTAAATACACCACCCGCCCTGGCATGACAACGATAGAGATTATCGTGGCAATTAGTATTGCGGTGATTGTAATGCTTAGCCTTACTACTATTTTGCTGCACATATTTACCACCAAAAATGCCGCATCGCAAGAAATGGCGCTCGTAAAAGAAGGCCAAGATGCAATTGATAGAATTGCGCGCGATGTTCGCTATGCCAACACATTTTTAGACACAACTAATATTGAGGATGTCGACGAATCGTGGTCGCCCACCACAACATGGGATTTTACAGGCCAAAACGAACACATGCGCCAGCTTATTCTAGAAATACACGCCACCACAAAAAATCATGTCGACCCAGCGACTGCGCTTGTGCGCCTTAAAAACCCAGACACCTGCGAAACAACCAGCGACTACCTAAAAGTAAATATTGTCTATTTTGTGAAGGATGGCACGCTATACCGGCGAACAGTTGTTCCGCCGGAAACAGCTTCGTGCCCTGGCGAAGTGTTTCAAAAGCAAACCTGCCGCAACACAGAAGTAAGTGCTTCGTGCGAGCAAACAGATGTTGTGGTGGCGCGTGGAGTAACGCAGTTTTCGCTTAGTTACTACACCAATCCCTACGACGCCTCGCCGTACGACGTATACAATCCAGAAGAAGGCGCCCTGCCAAATGCCGGCCAAAGTTTGCGCGTGCAGCTAACTGTTGGCTCGCCAAACCCAAACACGCCAGATGTCACCACCAACATACTATTTACGAAAGGAAATGTATAGCCTATGAACGTTCAAATTTCTCGCGGGTATATTTTGCCAGCAACGTTGGCATTTTCGCTCGTTACAGTTGCGTTGGCTATAACGCTTTTGCAATTTACTACCTCTGTTACAAGCCTGCTGCGCGAAGATTATTACCGTGCACTCGCAAAAGAAGCAGCGCAATCTGGCGCGCGGATGGCATCGGACTGCTACGGATCCACTATTAAAGAAGTAGCCAACTGGGGCGCCAGTGCTACGCTCAATCCTAACAAAAATTGCTCGCTTGGAGTTGTGGCTGGTGCATCAAGCTACCTAAACGAACAGCAAAGTGGCAATACTGTTGTGCGAACCACCTATTCAGTGCCACGCCCTACCGCAGATGAAGATGGCGTAACGTTTATTTCTGCTGGCACGGTACACGTTTTTAGCTCTGCCGCCAGCGCAACGCCCGTATTTTCGTACAGCGAAACAGTGCGGATTAAGGATTTTTATGAGCAGGATTTGGAGGCACAGCAGCAAGGGCCAGCAAGGCTTATAGCTCATGCCCCACAAGGCCTATCAACCTTCACTACTGCCCTTACAGCAGACGGAACATTGTACCATTGGGGGTTAAACCACTATACCGTAGATAGCGCAACACCCGTCCCTGTTGAAATATCTAATGGCAACTCTATTGCAACAAAAACTATCGTACAGGTGGCAATTGGCATGACCCATGCAGTAGCACTGACATCAGACGGACTCGTGTACTCGTGGGGCAACGGCATCGTGTCTTCTTACCGTTTTTTAGGAAGTGATGTACAAAGAAGCAATACACCAATTCCCGCCGAAACTGCTGGGACGCCAATGGCTGGAAAGCATATTGTACAGGTAGCAGCTGGCTCTACTCATACTCTTGCTGTCTCATCAGAAGGCAAAGTATATTCATGGGGGTATCAAGGACCTCAGCTGGGATCTGGAGCAACTTACCGTAGCGAAACATTTCCTATTGAAGTCGCGACTACTGGGACACCAATGGCTGGAAAGCATATTGTACAGGTAGCAGCTGGGGATAGTCACTCCTTGGCGCTTGATACAGACGGGGTAGTGTACGCATGGGGAAATAATATGTATGGCAGATTAGGGGACGGAACAACTTCTAGTCGCAATACACCTGTTGCTGTAAAAACCGCAGGAACACCGATGGAAGGTAAGCATATTGTACAAATATCCGCAGGAAGAATTCATTCAACGGCACTTGCGTCAGATGGAACAGTGTACTCGTGGGGGTATGGAGGTGCCGGCATACTTGGCGATGGATTATCTACCAGCAGCAGTACACCTGTTGCTGTAAAAACCGCAGCAACACCGATGGAGGGTAAGCATATTGTACAAATATCCGCAGGTAGTAATGGAAACGGCCACACCCTCGCACTTGCGTCAGATGGAACAGTGTACTCGTGGGGGTATGGCATTGGAGGTGCGCTGGGTGACGGCGGCTCGTCTAGCCGCAGTGAGCCCGTTGCCGTACGAATGACTGGCACGCCTCTAGCAGGCAAGAAGGTCGTAGAGGTCTCTGCAGGAGCATCCTCCTATGCTCTCGCTTCAGACGGAACTCTCTATAGCTGGGGATCGAATATCATCAAGCAACTTGGCTCGCTAGGCGGCTCTACATCCATCGCTCGGCAAGTTCCTATTCCACCCTTGAACCCGCCACCCCTCGTCCCGCCAACCGACCCAAACAATCCGCCAGCTCGAAGAGACACCATCCACTTTTAACAAAAATACCCCATAAAAAACGGAAGTATCTTATAAAGCCTGGTACGCCAGACCGACTGCCAGAATCCGGCGATCCCGCTGAGCTGGCTGGAAGATCAGGTGGAGGAACTCTATCGGTCCATCCAGCTGCCCGACCAAGTGCTTGCCGTCATGCAGGATCGACTGCGACGACAGATCTCAGCCAACAACGCAGCACGCGCCGAGGAGAAGGAGCAGAAGCACCTTGAGGCAGCGCTCAAGCGCGTCGAGCGGCAGTTGGAGGCCTTCCGTTGCGACCGCCGAACTGCTCGACATCTCCTTGGACCTCTCCCGCGCATGCCATTCCGCGTATCATAATGCCGACGATCTGGGGAAGCGGCTGTTGAACAAGACCTTCTTCGAGAAGGTCTATGTCAGCACCGACAGTGACGGAAGCCGTCATACACACGCCCACCTAAACCCCTGGGCGCTGGCCTTGCACAGCACGAACATCGTCCAGAACGACGCGATGCGCCACCACCACGTCGAGGGCAAGATCAACGGTGAGGAAGACGGCGCAAAAACGACAGCAGCCAGGTCCGAAGACCTGGCTGCTGAGAAAGATAATCTCTTGTCCGCTCGTATATGTAAGAGCGAAATGGTACACCCGGTACGATTCGAACGTACGACACCTGGTTCCGAAGACCAGTGCTCTATCCACTGAGCTACGGGTGCAAACTCCCCATATTGTACCACAATCGTGCTACAATAAAAATAACATGGATATACACACAAACATTCCCCTCACCAACTATTTAACGATGCGTATCGGTGGTGCAGCGCGGTTTATGTCTGACGTTTTTTCGGTTGATGACGTGCGTACTATCGTTGCCAACACACGCGAACAAAACCTACCACTTTTTGTCCTTGGCGGCGGCAGCAACGTTATCGCACACGACGAACTATACAATGGTGTAGTTGTGCGAAATCGTATTCCCGGCTTTGAAAAAATCGCCGAAGATAGCCAAACTGCTACCTTTAAAATTGGCGCAGGCGAGACATGGGACGACATCGTTGCAAAAACTGTTGAACAAAACCTTATTGGCATTGAAGCGATGTCTGCAATTCCTGGTACATGCGGTGCCGCTCCAGTACAAAACATTGGCGCCTACGGCCAAGAAGTAGCAGACACTCTGGTAGAGCTAGAGGCATTCGATGCTACAACAGATGAAGTCGTTACTATCACAAACGAACAATGTAAGTTTAGCTATCGCGACAGCATCTTCCGCAATGAAGAAAAGGGGCGCTATATTATTCTTTCCGTTACGCTTGAACTATACAAAGCCGCACCAAAACCACCGTTTTATAAGGCGCTGCAAGATTATTTTGATACGCACAATATCACACTCTACACGCCAAGTGTTATTCGTAAGGCCGTTACTGCCATCCGCGCCGAAAAGCTCCCCGATCCGACCATCAAGCCGAATGCTGGATCCTTCTTTAAAAATGCCATGATTGAGCAGTGGCTACTAGATGAATTGCTCGCTACCTACCCCGATATGCCCCACTACGATATGGGTGAAAAAATTTATAAAGTGCCAACTGGCTGGCTGATTGAACAGTGCGACCTAAAAGACACCTTACACCACGGTATGCGCGTTAATCCAGCAAATGCATTGGTGCTCATTAACGAATCTGCCACCGGCTACAACGACCTCGCTCGTGCACGCGAAGCTATCCAAGATGCCGTGCGCGATACATTCCGCATTAGTATCGAACAAGAACCGCTAGAACTTGCCTAAAATGCTTGCGCTTTTTAGCGCGCTATAGTACCATACAGATATAATTAAAAAATAATTAGGGGGCATGAATAAACATGTATACAACTAAAGAAAAAGGTTTCACGATCGTTGAGCTTCTCATCGTTATCGTAGTGATCGCAATCCTTGCAGCAATCAGCATTGTGGCATTTACTGGAGTGCAGCAACGTGGACGCGACTCAAACCGTACGTCCGATGCGAGTAACATCGCCAAGGCGCTCACAGCTTACACATCAGAAGGAAATGAATGGCCAGCGGATGCTGCAGCCGCACAAACTGCACTTACAGATACCTCAGCAAGCGTAAATGTTTCTAGTGAAGTTGCAGGAAAAGTTGAGAGCGCGTCAAATACTCCAACTAACAACACCGACAACGACGACTACGGCTACGTAACTTGTGATGATGGAGCAGGTGGCCCAGTTACAGGCGCACGCATAACTTACCAGAAAGAAAACTTGGCTTCGGGCGAAACAAACCCAATCGAAGTTATCGCTGGACGCTGTAGCTAGTTTAGATCACGTCTAGATAAAATAGCCCCTCACCGGGCTATTTTATTTTGCCAAAAAGTACACTGCTAGACAAAAAACACCCTTCATTTTCGAACGGTGTTTTTTGCAAAAACTTAGCTGTTTTTAAGATTACTTTTTTAGCTCATGCAGGATCTTTTGCGCTACATCGCGCGCGTCAGCCTCAAGCATGCCGCGCGTCGTCATCGCCGGCGTCCCCAGGCGCAAGCCGCTCGGGCGAAACGGCGGTAACGTATCGTTCGGGATTGCGTTAGCATTTGCGGTAATACGCACCGCTTCTAAGCGTTCTTGCGCCTCTTTGCCATCAATCCCAAAACTGCCGTGTACATCTGCCAAAATTAGGTGGTTACTAGTACCGCCGGCAATTAACTGTAAGCCGCCCTTTTGTAGCTCGTCTGCCATGGCAGCAGCATTTTTTACAATTTGTGCAGCATATTGTTTAAACTCTGGCTGCAAAGCTTCGCCAAACGCCACAGCTTTGGCGGCAATTACATGCATATGCGGGCCACCTTGCGTACCAGGGAAGACCGCGCGGTCGATCAAGGTTGGGATATTTTCAATCGTCTTGGCTGGCTTCTTCAATGGGTTGCCCACTACGCCCTTGCTCAAAATCAAACCACCACGTGGGCCACGCAACGTTTTATGCGTCGTGGTGGTAATGACATGAAAACCGTAATCAAACGGATTTTTAGCCACACCGCCAGCAATCAACCCGGCAATATGGCTCATATCTGCCACCAATAGTGCACCTACCTCGTTGCCAATTTCGGCAAATTTGGCATAATCGAGCTCGCGAGGGTAAGCACTAAAGCCAGCCATAATCATTTTTGGTTTGTGCTTTTGGGCAAGTTCGCGCAGTTCGTTGTAGTCAATTTCACCCGTGGCAACATCTTTCATGCCGTAGCGCACAAAGTTGTATTCACGCGCGCTACGCGTTACCGGGGCACCATGTGTTAAATGTCCACCGTGATCCAGCGACATCGCTAGCACCGTATCGCCCGGCTCAAGCCACGCAAAATACAGCGCCTCATTCGCCTGTGCGCCACTGTGCGGTTGCACATTTGCGTGATCGGCGCCAAACAGCTTTTTTGCGCGGTCAATCGCAAGTTGCTCTAGCTGATCGGTGTTTTCTTGCCCACCGTAATAACGCCTGCCAGGGTAACCTTCGCTGTATTTGTTGGTAAAAACACTGCCGAGCGCCGTTAGCACATCATTTGAGACATAATTTTCACTCGGAATCAGTTCAATGTTTGTTTTTTGCCGTTCGGTCTCTTGCTCTATCAAACGAGCTACTTCTTTATCTTGCATCTTCACCTCCGTTGGTTCTCTGTTTCTATTATACCACTTTGGCGAAACTATAGCATTGTATATCACGCGTGATATAATAGTTCTTATGAGCATTGACACCTATCGACGTAAAATTGGTACATTAATCCAAGAAACACGACAAGCTCGTGGTTTTACGCAGGCAGAACTTGCCGAGGCACTTGGCACCAGCCAATCAGCCATCAACCGCATTGAAAAAGGCGGCCAAAATATTAGCGTTGAAATGATTGCGCGCATTAGCGACGTCCTTTCAAGCAACATTCTTATGATTAACCACTCCGGGAAAACCAACTTTAAGGTAAATGGCGGTAGCACACTACACGGTGAGATTGAAGTAAAGACAAGCAAAAACGCCGCTGTTGGATTACTTTGTGCGAGCTTGCTTAACAAGGGCAAGACCACGCTGCGTCGCGTGGCTCACATTGAAGAAGTGAACCGCATTATTGAAGTACTGCAGAGCATTGGCGTAAAAATTCGTTGGATTAACGACAATAAAGACCTGGAAATCATCCCACCAAAACAACTTGAACTTGATAATATTGACACGCAGGCAGCAATGCGCACGCGCTCGATTATTATGTTTTTGGGGCCACTTTTGCACCAATACGATACGTTTGCGCTGCCGTTTGCTGGTGGCTGTAACCTTGGTACGCGCACCGTCGAGCCGCACATGACCGGCCTTGCACCCTTTGGTCTTTCTGTTACCGCCACTGATGACAAATACACCGCTACCAAGCAACCATCAATCGTTGATAAAGCCATTCTTTTGACCGAGCGTGGCGACACCGTCACCGAAAATGTATTAATGGCGGCAGCGCTCTACCCTGGCACCGTCACCATTCGCAACGCCAGCCCAAACTACATGGTGCAAGATGTCTGCTTCTACCTTGAAAAGCTTGGCGTAAAAATTGAAGGTATTGGCACTACTACACTACGCGTTACCGGTTTGTCATCAATCGACACCGATGTAGAATATTATCCAAGCGAAGACCCAATCGAAGCAATGAGCTTTATTGCGGCGGGCTTAGTGACCAATTCTGAAATTACCATTAAGCGCGCACCGATTGAATTTTTGGAAATCGAACTGGCAATTCTTTCTGGCATGGGGCTTGATTACCACGCCACACCAGAATACATGGCTGATAACGGCAAAACACGTTTGGTTGATATTGAGTTGCGCCACTCGCACCTTGTTGCACCAAAGGACAAACTCCATAGCTTGCCATTCCCAGGGGTAAATATGGACAACCTTCCCTTCCTTGGCCTGATTGCGACTGTTGCCGAAGGGCGTACGCTCGTGCACGACTGGAGCTACGAGAACCGTGCCATCTACTTTACCGAACTTGGTAAGCTCAATGCCAAAGTGGAACTTGTTGACCCACACCGCGTCTATATTAACGGCCCAACTAAATGGAAGGCCGGTGACATTGTCGCGCCACCTGCTTTGCGCCCGAGTGTGGTCATTCTTTTGGCAATGCTGGCGGCGCCTGGCACGTCTATCTTGCGCGATGTTTATTCAATCAACCGTGGCTACGAAGAGCTAGCTGATCGGTTGAACTCACTTGGCGCAAGCATTCAAACCGTTAAAGAGATTTAATCTTTTTTCGGCGTCATCTGTTATACTAAAGCTACACCGTGGAAAAACACCTTACTAATTTCTGGCGATCGCCAGTTGTCAAAACTCCAGCAGATCGCGTTATGTGGGCGCTCATTATTCTTGCGCGCCTTTCTATGGTTGGAGCAAGCATCTGGGCGTTCTCTCAAGCAGACTGGATTGTATTTGGCATGGCGCTTCTTACTTTTTGCGCAAGCTTTGTGCCCACCTTTGTTGAACGTTACTACAAATTAAAGCTGCCGATAGAATACCACCTTGTGGTCATTGCCTTTATCTACATGAGCTTGTTTTTGGGTGAAGCTGGCGGCGCCTATGCGCGTTTTTGGTGGTGGGATGTGTTGCTACACGGTAGCTCTGGTGTTGTACTTGGCTACATTGGCTTTTTATTCTTGTACGTTTTACAAGCCCGAAAGAAAATTGATCTTTCACCGTTCTTTATTGCAGTGTTTTCGTTCTTTGCGGCGGTGTCATTCGGTGTATTTTGGGAGTTTTTTGAATTTGGCGCTGATCAACTATTTGGCGCACATATGCAATATGGCAACGATGACACGATGAAGGATTTGATTGTCGATACTGTTGGTGCGTTAATTATTGCAGTGCTTGGCTATCACTACTTCAAACACAAGCAAAATAGTCCAATTGAGCGATTTGTTGGTGGATTCATGCGATTGAACCCGCGTCTTTCTAAGAAAGAAAAGTAGCTCAAGTGACGTTACAAAATAAAAATCAACCACAAATGGTTGATGATATTACTTATGGTGCGGGCGGAGAGAATCGAACTCTCATCACTTGCTTGGAAGGCAGGTATATTAGCCGTTATACGACGCCCGCAAATCTTTATAATTTTATCATACCATAGATGACGCGTCGTCGCCACACTAAAATTACCTCAGCCCAACACAGAATCGATGATATAATGGACATACTTATCATCACTGTAACTGTAAATGCAGAAAGGGCTATCGTGAAAGATATCATCGCGCGTCGCATGCAGGCAGAGGCCGACGCAAATGACGACAAAACAGCAAAACATCTGACGCAATCGTCTGGCCAGCAGGTGCAGCAAGGTGCGGATCAACCTTCAGCCGATGATTTGCTTTTCCCGCAAGCAGAAAATGCGCCAGTGCTAGAGCAAACCAGTGGCGATGCTATCCGCGAAGCGCTTTTGCGGCGCGCCAAGGCTAAGCAAATGGGCATGGACGAAAAACTCAACTTCGCATCATCAAAAATTGGAAGCGGAGGCTACCGTAAGGCGACGTTCGAACAGGCGGACGATGAAGGTCGCAAGTCGATTCTTGGCACGGCCAATGCCAAACGTAAACGCGAGAAAGAAAAGCGCGACCGCCTTACAAACCGTGACAAAAAGCAGCGCCTTAACGCCACGGGCGAACTTGATAGCGACACGCCAGCACCAGATACCGAGACTCGTCAATCGTTTAATTCGCACCGAAACTCTTTCAACGAACCAACTGGTCGCAGCTTCAACCCCTACGCCTAAAACCACTAGTAAAGCCTGCGTTTTTCTGCTACAATAACTACGTTAACATGGCGGATGTAGCTCAGTTGGTTAGAGCGTCGGGTTGTGGTTCCGAAGGCCGAGGGTTCAATTCCCTTCATTCGCCCCACAAAAAGCACACAGCACACCTGTGTGTTTTTTCGTATTTTACTAATCGCGAGCAATTGCAGTATACGTAACAGTTTGTGAGTAATTTCCTGGCGCTTGTATTGCTTCAACACTTGCACCGTACCATACCGTCGTTGATTCGTTTTCAACCGCGGCTGTTGTTGTACGAATTGGCGCCGGAGCAGTCAATGCAGGAATTCCTGCCCACGTATATACACTTGAAGATACGTTCGTTTCGACCCCAGTACCAACATCAAACCCACCCAGTCCAGCAACACGAAAACCCCACATTGAACCTACTAACTGCGACGAAAAGATTATTTTGACTGATTCGCCTGACGTGAACGCAATACGATGGCGATAAACAACAGCCCCAACACACCCGCCAACGCCACTGTCATGCCAAACGAGGTATCAAGTGAAAGTGCACCAGTATTTGGAGCTCGCAGCCACCATGGCCGCTCATCAGTGTCGTCGTTTGTATCATCGCCTGTTCCAGCGCCGCCATTATCGTCGTCATTCGTGTCGTCATCATCGGGTGGTGTTGTGTCTTCTTCGTACTGCACCAGTAGTTCGTCTTCGGCCACCGTTGGGACACGACTACCGATTGCCCGAAGGGTAATCTCGTGGACATTTTCGTCTGGTAGCAATATATCAAATACGTTCGTCGTCCAGATGTCATCTTGCGCGATGGTTCGCTCTTCAATAAACATTCCGTCAAGGTATGCCTGCAACGTTGCCGTAAACCGAGTTTGCGCCGTAACGCGAGCGTAATATTGCCCATTAAGCGTGTAGTATTCGATTGATATCACACGCACTGCTGGCGAAGGATCTTCAACTGTTACGTTAATTTCTGATGATTGCGATTGCTGTGCAGACGTCGTCGCACTATGAAAGAGCGCCATGCTAAAGCACGCAAGTAACAGAGTGATGGCGATCATCACTCTGTTTTTACTTTGGCTTATTTTAGCGCTTTTTGCGTACTCCATAGACAATTCCTCCAACAATCAGCACAAAGCCAATTGTGATAGAAAGCACCGCCAGTGGCGAGGCAACAAGCACGTAGCGCTCTTCTGCGTAGGTGTCGTCCAGTAGCCCAACGGTCGTAGAAACTTTATAGATGCCGATTGTCGCACCGTCCCATTGAAGGTCAATTGCTCGAGTCGTATCTGGCAACAAGACGTTTTCACCTTCTGGTGATTCATACACAGTTTTGCCAAAAAGCGAACTGACAGTCATTTTTGCTGAAGCTTCAAAGTCGGTGTTACCGGTGTTTTTTAATCGAACATTCGCCATCAGCGGGGCTGTATGCTGCCATCGTTTGATGTCGTTTGAAACAACTTCACCGCTTTCACGAGTGTCACCCGCCACAGTGCCGTATACAAGCATGCCGACGCGTTTTTTGGCAACAATTGAGCTTTCACCCGTGGCTTCTTCGGTGGTTTCTGCAAAGAGTACCGCATACTGCCCGCCAGCTGGCACGTCGGTTGGAACATTTACGGTGTAGCCAACGTCGTGTTTTTCGCCCGGTTGCAACGTAATTTCATCTTCCGACATTGTTACCCAGCGTGAAATTTGCGTACGAGATGATTCTTCGTTAAACACAGGGTCGTACTGTTCGTTCGCAACAAAATACGGCGATGCGTAAAGTTTAAACGTAAACTGCTCTTCGCCAGTATTGAGTACGGAGAATTTTCCTTCAGATTGCTGACCAGGTTGCAAAGATAATTGCTGTTTCGTTGGTGACACAGTCATTTCGATCGCGCCGTCTGATGCCGTTGCTTGCGCCTGAGCAGGAACGTGCACGAGAAGTGTTGCCGCAAGTGTAACAAGCGACACAGCAAGCCCCATAAAAAAGAGCTTACTGTGCGTCATTACCCGCGCCACCATAGGTGTTTCGTGGGAATGAACCATGCGTCACTTACCTCGTCGTTGCAGTGTACACAACTGTTCGGTTGTAAGCGCCTGGCTCTGCTGTTGCAACGTTAACGCCATACGTAACGGCTGTTGTATCAACACCAGCAGCATTGCTTCCGCCAATCACTGTTTGGGTACCATTTGGCGTAATACCAGCATATTGGTTTGCTGGAGTTGCCGCTGTACGGTAGCCCCATGTGTCAGCCGCAAGTGTACCGGCAGTCGTTGGCGCTGCAGGAATTGTTGCTGAACTAGTGCCGTGCTCAAGTGCGGTTGAGGCTTCTGCCGATTCGAGATTAAGGTCGTAGCCGGCAACGTTGTTTGTTGTTACAGTAACGTTGTGTGATCCGGTGCCAACGCCGCTGTTCGCAACTGCTGTAATGTTCACGTCACCGCTCACAGCTAGGCTAATACCTTCTTGTACAGTAACGTTGACTTCAGATTCTGCTGACTGCGCGTGCGCTGCCATAAACGGCATCAAAACCAAGGCTGCACTTACGGTTGCGCCAGCGATAATTTTCGTTGTAGTTTTCATTCTTTTCCTTTTGTATTGCTGTTATGCTTTTCGTATAACGCTTATTATACTGTATTGTTATTTGAATGCTAGTCTTTTTTACCCACTACATATTCACCTCCCCTTAATCTCTTGCTACCACAGTATAGGTAACCGTTTGCGCATACGTACCCGCTGGCTGTTCTGGCGGAATACTCACCCCGTACCATACTGTCGTTGATTGATTTTCTACCGCTGCTGTTTGCGTACGAATAATTGCCTCAGAAGCTGGCGCTGGCAACCCCGCCCACAAGTAGTTACTTGTGGCAACATTTTGCTCTACAGTACCGCCGCTGCCAAACCCGGCAATATTTGGTACACGGAATCCCCACGAAGCGCCCGTCAGTTGCGTCGGTGCAGCTGGCGTTCCGCCTACAGGATTAATCGTATCGCTATTATTTGCATGTGTAAGCGTCTGGTTATTTGCCGCCAGCGACAGCGTGTATCCTGTGACGCTATTTGTTGAAACATTCGCCGCATGACTACCACTTGATATGCGAGTCGAACTGCCTGGCGTAACATCAATCGATACGGCTGTTGGCGCTGCTACGCTAACATATCGCATAGCTGCCTCTGGCTGGTTCGACCATAAACCTTGTCCAGTTTGATTGATAGCCGCCACCCGGAAACGATATGTCATGCCAGCTTCAAGCGGTGGTGCCGGAACAAGCAATGACGTAGCCGTCGAAACACTATCATCGTATACCTGCCACGTTGCTCCATGATCAGGAGAATATTCTATTCGATAGTCTGAAATCGGTGAGCCGCCAGTGTTCTGCGGTGCCGTCCATGCAAGTTGCACACCGATATCCGCTGGCGTTGCCGTTAGATTGGTTGGCGCAGCTGGCGGAGGAGTTACATACGTGTAGCCATTTGCTAGTGTTGCCCGATATGCTACATCGCCACCACCAAGATCGATTGTCACATTTACCGGACCTGGTGCGTGTGCTGGCGTTGTCGCAGTAATCGTTGTTGGATTAACAAGTGTTACATTTGTTGCGGCCACATCACCAAAATAAACCGCCGGCAAAATTGGCTGCATCGTTGCGAGTGCAGAAGGCGCCGTTGTTGTGACTGCAACTGGCGTATGAGCCGGGGCGAGCATATTATTACCAAGCCGACCATTATCGCCCTGACCCCAGGTATACATCAAGCCGTCGTCACTCAGCGCCATTGAATTATAATAGCCAGCCGATATCCCCACAATACGCTTGCCTTGCATTGGAGTGTTAGCTGAAGTTACTGCAACAGGCGTAGGCGTATTCGTTGTACTATTGTTACCGACTTGACCATTGTTATTCATACCCCATGAATAAGTATTGCCATCGCTATCAATCGCCATAGAGTGATAATATCCAGCTGCCACTTTTACAATTGTTTTACCAGTAAGTGCGCCCTGAAAACTAATGTTTGCATAGGTGTTTCTGCTTGTGGTTGTGTTATTACCTACCTGCCCCTGCGCGTTGTATCCCCACGCGTAGGTATAACCCGTAGCATCCAACGCAACCGTATGAAAATCACCTGCCACTACCTGCACAAGTGTCTGAGCGCCAAAAATAAACGTCGGCACAGAGCGATCAGTATTTGTACCATCGCCCAATTGACCGTGATTATTGCGCCCCCACGCATATGCTCCTCCGTCTGATGCGACCGCGGTTGAATGAACGTTGCCGGCAGAAATTTGTGTAATCGTTTTGCTCCCAAGCTCACTACCAGCCGAAACCGCCACCGGAACAGCCGAACTGGTCGTACTATTATTACCAAGCTGACCGTAATCATTCAGACCCCAAGCATACACCTTGCCGTCAGAATCAAGCGCCAGCGAGTGAGAATTACCACCCGCAATCTGTACGATACGTTTTCCGCTCAAAACGCCAGACATCGATACCGCTACTGGCTCCCATGCATCTGTTCCCGTATTGTTGTTGCCGAGCTGGCCGTTACTATTCGACCCCCATGCATACACCGTTCCGTCAGACGCTAACGCCAGCGAGTGAGAATTACCACCCGCAATCTGTACGATACGTTTTCCTTGCATCGGTGTCCCCTCAGTTTTAACAGCAATAGGGAAAGAAACGTGATATTCCGTACCATCGCCTAGGCGCCCGTTTGTGTTAACGCCCCATGAATAGACTTTTCCATCTGCCGATAATGCAAGCGAGTGCCCACTCCCCATAACAGATTGGACAATTTTATTTTCTTTCAGAGAAAAATCGCTGCCAGTAATTGTCACGGCCGTGCCGCCTTCCTGCGGGCCAGTGTTTGGCGTAATGCTAGTAGCTTCGCCAATAGCACGATACGTATAGCCATTTGCGCGTGTTGCCATATAATTTTCATCGCCCGAACCAAGATCGACAGTTACATCAACCATGCCGGCTGCGTGGGCAGGTGTTGTGGCGGTAATAGTGGTAGAGTTTACAACCGTCACGTCAGTCGCCTCCACCTCGCCAAATGTTACTCTCGGGATAGACGCAACAACATCTGCGAGTGCCGAAGGCCATGTGATTGAAACCATTGTCGGTACATTACGGCTCGTTGTCGTGCCGTCACCCAATCGCCCAGAGCCGTTGTTTCCCCAGCCAAAAAGTGCACCATCGGATGTAAGTGCAAGCGATTGAGCAGCGCCAGCGGTAATATGCGTCACCCGCTTGCCAGCTAGGCCGCCCCCAACGACAACGGGGACATTCTGCGTCGTCGTATTACCTGTGCCCAGGCGGCCATCCGTACCGGCACCCCAGGCATACATTGTTCCGTCAGATGCCAGCGCAAGAGAGTGGGTCGACCCCGCCGAAATACTTGTTATAGCCTTTCCGCTTAGCGCGCCCGTATCTACGACGGCAACCGGAACGCTGCTATTAGCCGTAGAACCCTGTCCAAGACGACCATTCCCGCCCGCACCCCAAGCATACGCCTTCCCGTCAGAGTCAACTGCCAGTGAATGAGCGTCACCTGCCGATACCTGCATAATCTTCTTGCCTGCGAGCACACCTGTCGCCGTTACCGCAACGGGAGCACTTGCCTCCGACGTAGAGTTATTTCCCAAACGTCCACTATCCCCATAACCCCACGAGTAAGCTACTCCATCGGAATCAAGCGCTAGCGCATGGTCGGCGCCTGCAGAGATTTGAGTGAGAGTCTTGCCATTTAGCGCGCCAGTTGCAATAACCTCTACAGGTGAGCCTATGTAACTGTACCCAGCAGTACTGCCGTTACCAAGCCGTCCGTACTGCTGCCTGCCCCATCCGTACGCCTTTCCGTCGGAATCAAGCGCCAGCGAAAAGTTTGAACCCGCTGCAACTTGCACAATCGTTTTGCCGCTTAAGGCGCCTGGAGTTATCGCTACTGGCGTACTGACAGCGCCATTACTTGATCCCGTATATCCATTTCCGAGCCGTCCATGTGCTCGGTTACCCCAAGAATACGCGTTACCTTCGCTGTCAAGTGCCAGCGAAAAGTTTGAACCCGCTGCAACTTGCACAATCGTTTTGCCGCTTAGAGCCCCCGAGGAAGATATATTTATCGCAAAACTACTGTCTGTAGTTGACCCGTTGCCAAGTTGCCCATAATTGTTCTCTCCCCACGTATACACATTACCTTGCGCGTCAAGCGCTACTGTGTGGTCTGACCCTGTTGCCACCTGGACAATACTATTTTCTTTGATGGCAAAATCTTCACCCGTAATCGTCACGGTTTCGCCGCCAGTCGTCAGTCCGCTATCTGGCGATATATGCGTAATTTGCCCTATGGCCGCCTGCGCAGAATGCTGCAAAATATTGCGCAATACAAAAACAACTGCCGTTAAAAGCAGCAGCGTGACAAAAACTATCGCTATATTTCGTATGAAACGATACCGATGGGGTCGAATTACCATAGCTGACGGTTGTGTACCGCGACGGAATATGCGGGTGTTCACGATATATTTGCTCCCAAATTTTGTATTTTACCCACGCCACCACAGCGCATATGCCATAATTGTAGCATAAGCGCTATGTATCCACAAGCCTTTTGCCGTATCTGGTATACTAAAGAAAGCGCCCCGGCACCCCAGCAGGTAGAGCAAGAAGCTTCTAAGCCCATCTGAGAGTCGCCGTTGGTTCGAAGCGAACCGTAAAACGCAGTAATATATGCCCCGGTAGCTCAGTGGATAGAGCAAGAGACTTCTAAGCTTTTGGCCGTTGGTTCGATTCCAACCCGGGGTACCATTGTTATTTTTATATATTATTCAATATATGTAGACCTTTTTCAACAAATCTGCTATAATCAGGCACTGTGAAACAAGAATCCCAGCTCAGTCCTCTTGGCCGACTACTTGCGCAGTCGCTGCATACTATCGACCAATACGATACGCACCTCACGACCATTCGCCAAGACGAGACGATTCATATTAACACCGTTGGCAGCAAGCTAACGGCTGCCTACGAACAGCTTCGCAATGCTTCAGAACAAGCCGAAAGCGGTGGTATTTTGCGCCAAAAAGCCATCCGACGTTTTTTTGTGCGAACCCTTTCGTTTCACGAAAAAATCTCGACAAAACAGCTGGGCGATGAACTTTTAACAGAGCTTACCCAAGCTGGTTATTTGCCAAATAATTACCTTACCGAACCAGAACTAAAGGCGCTTTCGGCGCACATTAAACGCTACTACAACGCCTACTGGAAGTACATAAAAATCGAATCAAACGGCGCAAAACGCCAACGTCTAAAAGAGTGGGCGTTAGATGTTTTGAGTGTGCGCTGCGAGCAAGTATTGCAGCCAAATATTCGCGCCGCGCTGTTTACAAATTTTGCCTACACTTACTTGCAACCACTTTTGCCGATGCAAGAACTTACCCAACCAGGCGAGCATATTTCCCCAGATGACCGCCCGATTATCCTCTACATCGCCATCCAAAAAACGATTTTGCAGCTTGATCGAGCGTCAATTCGCGCTGGTTTGCTTGATAGCTATCGGCAAGATATTACGCTACTGCATAATTTTGAGTCATTCAATGGGCGAATCGACCACCTGTTCGATACAAAAACCACTGCTCGGGTGGCACGTGTTGTTAATCGTAATGGCGCAACACTTCGCATGATTTTTAGTGGCTTTTTTGCTAAAAATGGCGGTCTTACCGTCAAGGATCTTACCAGTGAAGATACGCTCTCGTATGCACTCAGCAAACATGTTGAGCACGAATACACCGTACTCGATAAGGTGCTTGATAGCGGCATCGGCAAAAGTATCGTCTTCTTACTGATCACCAAAAGTATTATTGGGCTTGCGATTGAGGTGCCATACGATATTGCCGTCGAAGGGCATATTGCGTGGCTGCCGCTCTTATTGAACCTCTTTTTCCCATCGCTCTTTATTGCCTTGTCGCGCCTCACGCTGACCGTGCCAGGGCCGCGTAACACCGAAGCAATTGCCCACCAAGCCGCGCAAATGCTTTTCATGACCGATCAGCAGGAAAAAAATCCCATTAAAATTCGCCGCAAAACATCATCAACTGGCTTTACGATTGCCTATGGATGCATGTTTGCGTTTGCATTTGCTAGTTTGTCGTATATTTTATACCTGCTACAGTTTAATATCGTACAAGGGGCGATTTTCTTCATCTTTCTTTCGACGGCGAGCTTTTTGGCCTTTCGCCTGTCTGAGCAAATTCGCGAAGTTGAAGCATTGTCACTTTCACAGGGGTCAATGGCGTTGCTACGCGACGTTCTGTACATGCCGTTTATTTACGTTGGCCAGCAAATTTCGTTTCGCTATGCCAAAATGAACTTTGTTGCCGCCACGCTTGATACGCTGATTGAAATGCCTCTCAAATCGCTTTTGCGCATTGCTCGGCAATGGACCACCTTCCTCAACAACAAAAAGGACGATCTGCTTTAATTAGTTTTCTTTTGTAAAGATGATGTCGTTACGAGAGTAAAAACCTGATTGGAATGTTGGCTCAGCATCTTCAAGCCAACATTCACGGGCACCAGAAATCCCCGCTAACACACGACACGCCGCAGTGTAGGCACGGAAGTTGCTCATCATATCAGAGGCTTCGAGACATTTTTTACCCGACAGCCAGTCTTGATCAACACTACTTCCCCAGGCGATGCCAAACGTCGAAGCAGGCATTTGCTCTGGCGGTTCGTGCTCTTTATCTTCGTACTCAATCGTGGCGCCACTATAAATACGGCGTTCGTCATTGAACGGATCGCGGCCGTCTGGTTCATATTCGCGCTCTTGGTATTCGGTCGCCATGCCGATACTTCCCCATGTATAATCACGGTTGGTACAGTAGCGGATAAATTTGCCATATTCAGAGTTCATGTTTGGCTTGCCTGTTGCTTTGTCGACATATGATTGGTTTGCACCTTCTGAAGCTTCGCGTTTCATACGGTTGCCTTCACTCGCATCAGCAGCAGTGTCACGTCCTTGCACCTCAGAAAGACTTTCGCGGGCGTTGTCGGGATGTGCTTCGGTCATGTAGCCCACCACATCCGAGATACTTTTGCCAAGATCATTGTCATCCATACTATACCGAATATTACAGCCGAAATCCGGATCAATTGCCAAATCACCCGTTAAGCCACAGCTATTTGCGGCAGAAATTAACCGCGTAAAGTCAAAATTAAGTGGCTGAGAATACAGTGCATTTGCGGCAGGTACTGCGGCCGCCACCGACGCACGTGGCAATATTCCAAGCACCGATGTCGCCGCATCGGCCAGTGAAGAAAATCCCTCCGTACGCGAGCCAATCATATTTCGTGCCAACGATCCAACAAATGTATGTTGATTGGTAACATCAAATTGGTTTTTGGCAGCAGCAATTTGCTCACTTCGGGCAATAGTGCGGTGCGCTGGAGCCGTTTGCGTTAAATACTGGCGTAGGCTCGACACCGAGGCTGGACGCATACCAATTGATTGCGCCACATCACCAAGAATAATTCCTGTGCCTGCAAATACCGCATCTTGCGCAGCAACACCAACCGTGCCGGCGCTAAACCGGCGTGCCTCTTCTCTGGCGGCAGTTGGGACAATACTTGTCATGGCCGACCGGGCTTCTGTACGAATGGCAGTTTTCGTTAAGTTAACGACAGCTTGTAATCCGGCTAACGGGCAAATAAGCTCTTCTATCTGCTGTTTCATTCCCTGAATTGCACCGGCGCCAACTGGTCCAACATGGCCCGCCACTGGCATTGCGCCCGGCGACCAGCACAGTCCGCCTCGCTCTTTCGAGGCTTGTGCGCCCGACATCCCCGAAGCACACGCGGTATATGCCGACGAGCCCGCACCCGGCACGCGCTGTTGTGTCGCTCGTAAATGTGATGTTCCCGGATAACCTGGCGCACCGCCGCCAACATTTAACAAATCAAGCATCTGCGATGGGTCATTCATGTAGTCGCGATCGTATGGCATGTACGTATTCACTTTTTGTTGCATCGCTGGCACGCGGAACGAACTGCCATCAAGTCCATTTTTGCCTTCGTCATCAGGGATGGACAATTTGTCAGATAGCGCGCTAATCACCATTTCGTAGTCGGCATTATTGCCAGATTTGATCGTATCAGCCATCGCCACATATTGCATTGCAAACCGAGCAAGCGTGGTCATTTTGGCGCGACGCACAGCATCATCCGCCAAATTTCCGTACGAATACAATGCGCAAGCCAGTGCCATATGTGTGTGCGATTTATCTACCAGGTTATTGTAAATATCGTTCTGCCATGCCGAGCGACTTTCTGCCAAATAATGCAAGCCAAACACGCCGCGTCCGTCCTGGTCAATGTAGTCTGCCTCTTTTTCGAGCGAATTATTGAACGACTCGTCAATATCTTCACGCTCTAAGCCAAACACGGTCGGCCGGTGGGGAAGATGGAACTTTTCAAACAAACGATCTTCAAATTTACGGTCATGGAAGAGACCATTTTTTGGATCAACGGCGTTATCAAGACGATACTGCACGTCATCTATTTTTGTTGCCAAATCATTCAAAGCCTTACCAGACGATGCCGAACCATTACCGTTTGGTAAAGAAACATTACTTACGTTGTACCGTTTTGTGTCGTTATTTTGTGTAGCCGTTACTTTAATACCCTGATCCTCGAAGCGTTTTTTTAGCATTGGGCTCATGGTGGCAAATTTACATTCGATCGATGCTTCATTACAGCTACCGCCGCCAATCTGCTCTTCTAGTACTTTTTTTGTAAAGGTGTAATACGCGCCGACACTATCGTTAAGGTCGTTCACAAGGTTTTCTTTCATATTCACCAACATCAATGACGGCGAGAGCAAGATGGTCGCGGCTGCACCAAGCAGCAGTACCGTCACGGCAAAAAACGCCAGCGGTCCACCGCCCTTGTACCACTTACCTTTTTTCTCTTGAGGCTTTTGATGACTCGATTCTTTAATGGTCTTTTTTGTTTCCGAGACGTCTTCAGCCTTGGCAGTGCCGCCACCACCAGCTTCTTGCCGTTCAAGCTGCTGCACTTCAAGAATGGAGTCGTAGTTAATAGCAGAAAGGCCTTTGTCTTCCGGCTGTTCATTAGTGCCAAGTGGCGACGGCGTGCCAGATGGTGACGCCACTATTTCCTCCTTGGAAGTTTAAGACCTGAATCTTCGTCGTCTTCACCTTTAATGTTTCGACGTTCAGAGACAATCGTCGATGATGATGAATTTGTGTTGAGCAGGTCGGTGTCGTTAACAATACCTTGCTCGTCTTGCGATTCTTGTAGGTAGCGTGCCGCGCGTGACTTTGCCTGCATTTCGATATCAGAAAGCTTTTCTGAACCTGGCGCACCAAGTGGACCACGACCTTCAGCAACTGTTGGACGACGACTATGATCACCAGTATCATCACTATCGCCTGTTAACTGCGTAATTGACACCTTGCCGGCCTGCACGGCGCCACCACCAATTGTCGCTGATTTAAGTGCATCATCAGTTGAAACGCCACCTGTTGTGCGCGAAGCTTTGTCGTAATGCGAGCTTGCACCCTTCTCATCATCACCATCACTACCGCTAGATTTGCTTTTATCCGCCTTATCGTAGTGAGACGCCGCACCTTTTTCTTGCGCTTGGGCAATCGCGCCAACCACGTCACCGCTTACTCCACCCTGTCCAATATTTTCAAGCAGGTACGCTTCTGCCGCCTTTAAGTCGATACCTTCGTAGCTATTGATATTGAACTGCCCATCGCCGCTTGCAGCTTCTTCGGCATCTTGATAGCGTTGTAGCGCCCGCGAGTATACTTGTTGTGGACTTAATCCGTTTGCACCATTTTCGCGCAGATCATTCAAACGACTTTGCACTTGTTGATCAAACTGCATCTGCTCATCAGACTTTTGCTGCTGCTTTTTACGACCACGGTGCGACCCGCCACCAAGTCGCCCAATCAACGACGTACCAGCTTCACCATCTTGCACGGCATTAATTTGTTGCAGACGGTTAATACCCTTCATCATCATTGACTTTTTGTTGATATCCATCGCAGCCTGTTCCCGACGCTTAGCAGATTCTTCTCGGTGATTGTTGGATCGGCGAGACCCTTGACGCACTCGAAGCGCTGCCGCATCTGCACCCGCAAGCGCCGCCTTAAAGGCGTACCACGTTCCTGCCAAAGGCAACACCGCTGCACCCGCTGCCACTAAGCGTAATGTTGCGCTCGTTTGACCCGTTTCTCCGCGCGGCGTGTACTCATCGTCGCGAACTTCGTAACCGCCATCAGCACCAGCCTTAATGATTGTGGCGCTGACGACTTGCCCCGCACCAAGCAGCACCGCAACCACGGGGAATAACAGTAATGTCTGTAAAAAGAGCCGTAACCACTTTGAAAAATAATGTTCAGTATTTGGCAAAAGATAGGCGACAAACGCCAGTGGACTCAACAAAATAAGTGCCACCACTAAGGTTTTTCGCACGATCAGCACCACAATAATTACCGCACAAATAATTGCAATTGAGAGCACAATGGCAAGCAGTGGCGCAAACAACACCCATGCCACGCCAATTTTACCAAGCACACTCGCGGTAATATCAATCAAAACAGTTGCGTCATAGCTACCAACTTCGTTTGCCAGCGGCATGCCAGACGGACCGATCGAATTTGTAATGCCCGCAAACAGCGTATTAATACTCGAACCAGCAACGTTAGAAATATCGATCATAAATTGGCAAATATAGTAGGATATATTCACCATAATCGCGCCCACAATAAAGCGCGGCAACATTCGTTTAATGTTGTAATTGCCAACTCCACGGCCAGTAATAAGCGAGTAAATCACCACCAAAAAGGCACCTACAAACAAAATATTTGCAATATTTCGCATAGAAGACCACGCTTGTGCCGTTCCGCTATCCGAGTTAAAGAGCGCCATTTCAATGCCTAGGAAGTTGTGTGAAATAAAGGTAAACGCATAATCACCTGCCTTTGCCGCAGAGCGCAAGATTGGACACACGAGCCACCCAATATTATCGAGTGCACATGTGGTTGGCATGGCAGTACCACTAGTATCAAACAGCCCGCCAGGTGAATTCTGCGCATTAACGTGTGGCTGCATAACCACAGCAGCACCGGCAGCAATACAGACTGCTGCGACAATTCCAATTGCCCACCGCTTAAGCTTACTCATGTGCCTCCATTGTACCATTGTTTTGCCCAACGATGCCAAGAGTTTGCTCAACTTGCTCGCGCGTAATTTCAATCACACTACCCGGTGTTACTGTACCGCTTAGCATTGCTTTTGCCACGGTGTTTTCAACTGCACGCTGCACGACGCGTCGCATTGGGCGAGCACCAAGCCGCGGATCGTAGCCACGATCAACCAAAAGCCGCTTGGCATCATCAGCCACGTGCACTTGCACTTTTTGCAGTGCCAAGGTTTTATTGACACCTGCCAAAATGAGGTCGATGACTTGCAGCAATTCTGGCTTTTCAAGTGGACGGAAGAGGACAATTTCGTCAAAACGGTTCAAGAATTCTGGCTTAAACTGGTTACTACTGATAAGTTCGTTGGTGATCTGTTCTTCAAATTGCTCAAGTTGCTCACCCGCTTCAATATGTTGACGAATACGATCAGCACCAGCGTTACTAGTAGCAATCACAATCGCGTCACGGAAGCTAACTTCACGGTTATTAATATCTCGCAGAATACCTTCATCAAGCAGCTGCAGCAACGTTGTGAGGACGTTCGGGTGCGCTTTTTCAATCTCGTCAAGCAAGATAACACTAAACGGCTGTTTCATCACCCGTGCAGTCAGGCTATTTGGATCAGTCGCACCATCAGCAATCAAACGCGTTACGTCGTTAATGCCGACATATTCGTTCAGATCAAGTCGCACGATCTTTTCTTCACCGCCAAAGTAGACATCAGCAAGTGCCTTGGCAAGCTCGGTTTTACCAACACCGGTAGGCCCCAAAAACAGGAAGGTGCCGATCGGACGATCTTGATTGCGCACACCGGCACGCGCCCGACGCAATGCATCGCTCACAACTTGCACGGCACGCACTTGGTTGATCATTCGTTCATGGATCTTATCTTCAAGTTGCAGCAACATCTCACGGTCATTTGCATCGGTTGCAACACTCACCTTCACGTCAAGTGTTTGCTCGATAGCTTGCTGCACCGAGTTCATCGTAACCAGGCCATTTTGCGCATAGCTTGCCGCTGATTCAAGCAACTTCAGCGCACGCCCCGGCATTGCTAAATCATGCACATAGCGTTCACTTAGGCGATACGCTTCGGCCAACGCTTGATACATGTAGGTTACCTTGCGCTTGTATTCAAGCATAATGAGCTGATTTTGCATTACTTGCAACGTTTCTTCGTAGTTTGCAGGTGGCACCGTAATACGATTGAGCGCATTCATCAGGCCGGGATTGCGTTGGCCGATTTGCAAGAAGCGCTGCTCGTCCATCGTCAAAACAACGCGCAAATTTCCGGCCTCTAAAATTGGCAAAAGCACATTTGTCAGGTCGACCGAGCCAACACCTTCCTCGAAAAATAGCTGCGCGTTGTCTAAACAGATGATCACGTTTTTAGCACGATACGCCTCTGTAAGGACGCGCATTACTAAGCCTTCAAGCTCACCGCGACCTGGAGCCGCCGAAATTAATGCCGACGAGTCAAGCAAGAACACCTGGCGAAACTTAAGATTAGATGGAATGTGCGCACTCGCATCCATTAACCGTTCGGCAAACGAATGAATAATGGCTGTTTTTCCAACCCCCGTTGGCCCAACGAGGGCGACGTTCTGACGCCCAGCCGAACCAAGCGTTTCAAGGAGTTGATCAATCGCTCGTGAATGTGCTGGTAAATCAACCGAAAAGCCACTCTTGCCGGCGCTTTCGCTCAGGTTGATGCCAAAGCGCTTCAATAGCGGGATATACCCGAACGACCAGTCGCGCGCAATACCGCCCGTGCGACGTGGCTTTGACTGCGCAGTAATAATGGTCTGCAGGCGATCGTACCAACGCACTCCTTCAATCACATCAACAAGCTCGATATGCATCTGTGCGAGCACGGTATCGGCTTGCTCCGACTGCGACAATAACGCCACCGCCAACACTCCGCCGTGAATCGTTTCACTCCCCGTATGATCGCGGATGGTTCGTGCCTTCTCCCACAAGTCATCGAGCTTCATTGGATCATCGCTAGCAATATTCAGCAGCAAATTCGCCGTTACGCCAAGCCGAGCTGCCATAAAGTACCCGCTTCGGACTTTACCGATCACTTCGGCAACATGCTTTGGCGTTGCGCGTTCCGGCAAAAGCGCCAATACATCAGCCTCAAGCAATCCGTCGATCGACTGTGCGTTTTTTTGCACTTTCAAATGCTTAAGGTCTCCGTTGCACCATTCAACAAACATAACGGGCAGCGCAGCAAACCCAAGGAACGTCCAGCCAATTGGCATATCGATGAACACCAGGGCAACGCCGCTAATGATCAACAGCGCCGCAAGCAGCTTTAGCGTCAGTAGCCAGGTTCCTGCGAGCAATTTACCAACACGCGCTTTTACCGAGCGCTCACTATGGAAGTTACACGTCATTACTGCCATGGCGTCCATCCTGTCAGCGTTACTACCGCACCAATAATCGGCAACATAGGCACAACACCCCATAACACCAGTACAATTGTTGACATCACCACCTGCAGAACAATCACCAGAACGCCAACCAACAATACACAAGAGCGGATAATAGCGCCTAAAATACGCGAGACTAACCGATCAAAAAAAGCGCGCATCTTAATCGCGAGCGGCCCATCGACGCGCCCAGCGCCATCTTGACGAAAGAGCGCAAACATCGTTTTAAGCAAAAGATCGATCGAAAAATAATCCATTGTTGCAGCAAGCCGCTCCATCACAAGCGTTGCGCGCTGTTTCCAGCCATCAAAATACCACCACTTTAGCAGAGCTACAACAAACATGTTTTCATTCTACCGTACCCGAGCCCAAAAAACCACTAGCAATATGCCAAAGTTGCTCGCGAGGTGCCTGTTGGCGTAGTATAATAAGTGATATGCCAAAATCTCACATTGCGACCATCGGAAAAGTTGTACGAAAAGTGACGCGTTTGCGTGGCGGCGGTTCGGCGTTTCCGGGCCTGGTGATTGAAAAAATTGACCCGCATTTTACCCGCGACGTCCTTGCGACGCTCCCGCGCGGCGTTGTGATTGTCAGCGGCACTAACGGCAAAACCACTACAACAAAAATGGTTGTCGAACTGCTTGAAGGGCAAGGCTTAAAAGTATTCACTAACCGCACTGGCAGTAATTTTGCCCGTGGCGTCACCGCAGCGCTTTTAGCCGAAATTAACTACAAAGGTGAGATTGACGCCGACATTGCCGTGCTCGAGCTTGATGAAGCTCATGCCATAAAATTTGTTGATGTCGTGCCGCCACAACATTCGCTTTTGCTTAATGTGATGCGTGATCAACTTGATCGTTTTGGCGAAATCGACACAACTGCCAAAATGCTCCAACACATTGCTAAAGCTACCACCGAAACCGTTGTGCTCAACCGCGAAGATCCGCGCGTGGCTGCCATCGCCGATACTATTTCGCTCACGCCACATTATTTTGGGTTAGCACCACAGCTAAAAAAGCAATTTTCGTCTGGTGATGAATCTGGCCTAGAAAGCAAGAATAACGCCGCCGATGTAACACTCGAATCGTTTACCGATACTTCTGCTACGTTTTTGGTTGATAAAAAACCTATCACTACTACCTTGCAGTTACGCGGCATGTATAATATTTTTAACGCCGCCGCAGCCCTTACTATGACGCGTGCCATTTTAGAAAGCGATATCGACGACACCAAACTAATGGCCAGCTTGGCGGCAATTGCGCCAGCGTTTGGACGCGGCGAAACGCTTACTATCAACGACCAACCTATTGAACTTGTGCTAGTAAAAAACCCAAGCGGCTTTCGCCTAGCGCTGCAATCATTTTCGCCCAAAAATTATGCTACGATGATCGCCATCAACGATAATTATGCCGACGGCCGCGACATGAGTTGGCTATGGGATGTCAATTTTGAAAGCCTACATACAACAGGTGTTCATACCGTCAGTGGCGTGCGTGCGTACGACATGGCACTGCGCTTGCAGTACGACGACGTGGAAGTTTCGCACGTTGATACGAAAATTACGCCCGCGCTCGAACACTTTTTGGCACGCAACGACGAAACGCCAAAACGCATTTTCTGCACCTACACTGCCATGCTGGCTATTCGTAAAGAACTCGCTAAAATAACAGAGGTGGAAAAAGTATTATGACCGATAAAAAATCACTGACCATCATGCAACTTTACCCAGAAGCAATGAGTATTTACGGCGACTGGGGCAATACTCTCACACTCAAAAAACGCATTGAGTGGCACGGCTACACTGCTACTATTATTGACTACAATCCGGGCGATACATTCCCCGAAACCATCGACATTTTGATTGGCGGTGGCGGGCAAGATAGCGGCCAAAAACGCATTCAGAATGATTTGCAGGCAATCGCGCCAAAGCTGCGTGCACTGGCAGAAAGCGGTACGCCAATGCTTGTTGTGTGCGGATTATACCAATTGTTTGGACGCTTTTTCAAAACTACGACTGGTGATATTATCCCCGGCATCAACATTTTTGCTGCCGAAACGCACGCTGGTCCAGAACGTCTTATCGGTAACATTATTATCGAAAATGACAAGTTCGGTGACATCGTTGGCTACGAAAACCACAGCGGGCAAACTTTCCTTGATGCTGACTCAACACCGCTTGGACATGTTCGTTTAGGTGCTGGCAATAGTGGTCAAGACGAAACAGAAGGCGCCATTATACATAACGTAATTGGAACGTACTTGCATGGTTCGCTCTTGCCAAAAAATCCAGCCATTGCCGACTTTTTGATCGAAAAAGCTGCCATCAAAAAATATGGTGAGTTTGAAGCTTCGGTGATTGACGATCGCTTTGCGCAAAAAGCACGCGACGTTGCAAAGAAGCGCCCACGCTAAACGTTTTTATTCGCCCGCTTGTAGCCGTTTTAACTCTGCCACCACTTGTTCGCCGTGACCAAGTGGTGTTGCGCGGCCATACACCTTTTGCACCGTGCCATTTGGGTCAATTAAAAAGGTCTTTCGCAAGATGCCCTCTTTGCCAAACATCTTTTTGCCCCACGCGCCATAGGCTTCAATCACTGTGCCCTCCGGGTCGCTCAATAACGTAAAATTGAGATTATATTTGGTTTTAAATTTTTCGTGCGACGGCGCATCGTCTTTACTAATGCCAATAACCTGCGCACCAAGTTCCGTCAGTTCATCACGTGCATCACGCAAGCTACATGCTTGCGTTGCACAACCCGGCGTGTCATCTTTTGGATAAAAATAGAGCACCACCCAGCCACCTGCGTAATCAGTCAGGCTAATCATGTCGCCTGTATCATTTGGCAGTGTAAATTGTGGAGCTTTGTAGGGTGCTTGTTTCATGTCTTTAGTGTAGATGACTCGTCCGCAGCGCGCAAGCTGATGTGCAAAACAGTAGTAAAAATGGTACAATAAAGCAAATGAAGCCTTCTGCGACCAAAACCGCAAAAAGAAGAATCTTTGAACTAGACCTGTTACGAGGTCTTTTTATTGTCATTATTATTATTGACCATTTGCAGTTTTGGCCAAGCCCCTTTCGCTATATCACTGGCGAAGGGCGTTTGTGGGTAACTGCCGCCGAAGGGTTCTTCCTCATTTCTGGCTTGCTGATTGGCTATATCCGCGCCTACAAAGGCAAAAAGAAGCCACTCAAAGATCTTACTAAACTCCTCGCAAAACGCGCTGGGCTTTTATATATTTGGGGCGTGGGCGTTACGCTGCTACTCACCTTCTTTACGCTGTGGATTGGCGGGCATCACCTTTTGCCAAGTCCACCGCCGCCAGAGCAGCTTAGTTCGCCCTTCACCCTTATCTGGTCGGTTGTAACCATGCAGCACTTTAATCCATGGATTTATTTCTTGCGGATGTATGCCATTATATTGCTACTAACACCAGGCTTTTTGTGGCTACTGCGCCACGGATATGACCGCATGGTACCCATTCTTAGTATTACCCTGTACTGCATTGGGTTTGTGGTTGATGAAGCTGCCTTGCAATGGCAGGTACTATTCTTTGGTGCGGCACTATTTGGGTATTATCTTGAAGGTATCGCCACATGGTTTCGAGAGCATCCTCGTATTAAACTCACCTTCTTTTTAAGTCTTATTTTTGTGACGTTCGTGTCAATGCTACTCAGCTTCTTTTTTGTATTCGGCTGGGACAAGGTAAATAATCCTTATTGGGATATTATGAACCGTGATCAATATTTAGCTGTACGCGAATATATCGACCCGCTCTTCTCATCACACCCCTTCTCGATTGGGCGCATTGTACTTTCGTTTGTTTGGTTTGGCGGATTACTTACCGCTTGTCATCTTTGCAAAAAATATATCATGAAAGGTCTTGGTTGGTTGTTGATTCCGCTCGGCGAAAGCTCCCTCAGTGCCTACATTTTGCATGCACTTCTTTTACCGCTAGTTGTTATTACTCTCAGCCCACGCGGGTGGAAATTTAATGCACTGATTGGCATATTAGTATTGCTGCTCGTGTGGTGGCTGATTCGCCAAGACTGGGTGAAAAAAATAATTCCTCGCTAACTACTAGAAATTGCCCTTCGTTTTTGCTATAATTGTCTGGTACACCATCGGGGTGTGGCGCAGTTGGCTAGCGCGCGCGGTTTGGGACCGTGAGGTCGAAGGTTCGAGTCCTTTCACCCCGACCACAAAGTTTTATATACAAAAAGAGCCCCGCCAGGGCTCTTTTTTCTATCATTTTCGACAGCAACCTAGTATTGTGGATTTTGCCCCGAATTCGATTCTTGTGATCCTTGATGGCTTGCATGTAAATACTGCACAATTTCAGCAATACCACGTTCGATATTTTGGACGCGCAACTTTGTATCGTGCGTGTTTTGTGTGCGCACTGAAGCGTTTGAATCGCCGGCCTGCACTTGCTGCATCACCGTTTGCAATTGCGACACTACGTGCTGCAGCTGATGATACAGCTCTTTAACTTCACGCTGCGTATCGTCAAGGTCGTTCGTACGCTGATCGATACGTTGCACGGCATCGCGCACAGAACGCATTTCGTTCTGAAAGTTCGCTAGTTCGTTGCGAACTGCTTGGCCCACATCTGCTTTTGTTATCTCTGCCATGGTTATCTCCTTCTTACAATTGTTGCTCGTAATAGCCGGGGGATTCATTTCCGGTTGCGGCCGCCCATGCTTGCACGGCGCCGCCAAACTCATCTTCGTGCTGTTGGACATATTGTTTTGTCACAAATTTTGCAGTGGCAATTTCCTCTGCCTGAAGTTGCAGCGGTGTATCAGCCGCAATTGGGTGAATTGCACGGAACATAAACTGGAACGTTTGCATGATGTCACTTTGGCGCGCGACGGTAAAGGCAAACGCCATGTCGGTTTCTTCTAGTTCGAGTCCTGTCTCCTCCCACAGCTCGCGTATCGCTGCTTTGCGCGGCGTTTGACCATGTTCAATCCAACCACCTGGAAATGACCAGTACGGCTTGTAGTGCGCTTTGAGCACCAATGCTTCTCCCACATGGTTCTCAACAATCACGCCAGCGCTAGCTGGACGTGCCACACGTGTTGCCAGAAACAGCTTTGTTGCTTCTTTGCTATACATTATTTGGCAAACTCAACTGCGCGTGTTTCGCGGATTACATTTACTTTGATGGTACCCGGATACTGCATCGTGCTTTCGATTTTATTGGCGATATCGCGGGCGATCTTGATGGCACTTAAGTCGTCGATTGCCTTCGGACTAACAATTACGCGCACTTCGCGCCCAGCGCTAATGGCGTAAGCTTTGTCGATACCCTTAAAGCTGGTGGCGACATTTTCGAGTTCACGCATACGTTCGGCAAAATTCTCGGCAGAAATATTGCGAGCGCCTGGCCGCGCAGCACTGGCGGCATCAACCACACGAACTACCAATGCTTCTGGTGTGGTTGCTTCAATGTCGTCGTGATGCGCTTCAATCGCATGCGCAACATCTTCGCTCATGCCGTATTTGCGCGCTAGTTCTGCACCAATGTGGTGGTGCTTGCCTTCAATTTTGTGCGTCACTGCCTTGCCAACATCATGGAGTAGTGTGGCGATTTTTACTGTGCGTACATTGGCGCCAATTTCTTCTGCAATCATGCCAGCAATTTGTGCCATTTCGGTACTATGCTTCAGCACATTTTGCCCATAACTGGTGCGGAATTTTAGCTCACCAAGGAGGCGCAGCATTTCTTTCGGCACGCCAACGACACCCGTCTCGCGCATTGCATCTTCACCAGCTTGTTTAATTTCTTTGTCGATTTGCTTTTTAGCTTTGGCGACAACTTCTTCCACACGGCCCGGGTGAATACGGCCGTCTTTCATTAACATCTCCATCGTTAGGCGTGCAACCTGGCGACGTACTGGATCAAAACTTGAAAGCACCACCATGCCTGGCGTATCATCCACCAGCACATCAACGCCCGTTTCGCGCTGAATCGCCTGAATGTTGCGGCCTTCTTTCCCGATAATGCGACCCTTCATTTCATCGTCCGTGAGCTTCAGTGCTGTCACAGTTCGTTCGGCCGTTACCTCGCTACTCATGCGCTCCATGGCGGTGAGCAAGATAGTTTGCGCGCGCTCCTCGGCGTCTTCCATAGCGTCGTGCTGCAGCTTATCAATTAGGCCAGTAAGATCATCTTTGATGTCACGCTCGGTCATTTGGAGTAGCTTTTCGGCAGCGTCTTCTTTTTTCAGTTTAGCGATTTTTTCGAGCTTGGCTTGTTGCCGTTCGCGAATGTCGCGGATATCTTCTTTCAGTTTGCTCAGCTCGTCTTCTTCAATACGAAGTTTTTCGCTACGCTTATCAAGATTATCCAGCTTGCTATCAATATGCGATTCACGATCAGCTAAACGCTGTTCAGTTTTTTTGATTTCGCGGCGCATCTCGGCCTCTTC
The DNA here is from genome assembly GCA_052103595.1 of Saccharimonadales bacterium (SeqCode). Classification (GTDB taxonomy): domain Bacteria; phylum Patescibacteriota; class Saccharimonadia; order Saccharimonadales; family Saccharimonadaceae; genus CAMEGH01. Next base: position 516,699 of record JBQEKC010000001.1, read on the forward strand.
TTTTTTAGCCTCGTCGGTAATGGCAAGCGCTTTATCCTTGGCTTCAAGAATAATATCGCTCGCCTTGTTTTTCGCCTCGGCAACAGTGTGTTCGCTTTTTGTTTTCCCCTTGATGCGCTGGGTTCGCTCGTACGCCACCGCACCACCAGCACCGGCAAGCACACCAGCCACCAGAGCAATTATCTCAATCATATCAGTATCCTTTCTTTGCCAGATACTACCGTTATCGGTACAGAAGTTGTCATCATACGGCCATAATACTACTGGCAAAAATCAATCAATTAGTAACGAATGTTTTCAGTAACAGAACGCTGTCTTTATTGTAGCGCTTTTTACGGTAGTGTTGCAAGCTACTTCTTTGGTTGTGTGATACGAGCTGGGCGGCCATATTCTGGCACGATCATGTGATCGTTACGGCCATCGCGTAAAGCAGCGAGCGCTTCGCTCTGCCAAGTTTCACCAGTTGCACCCACGATAGGAATTTCCGCAAATTGCGACAAGGTGTTGACCGTCGCAACGCCAATGCGAAGCCCTGTAAAGCTGCCCGGTCCGCGAAACACCCCAATTCCTTGCAAGGTTTTAAGTGTTGTGCCCTGCGCTTCTACTGTTTCAGTCAAAAAGCGTAGCAGCCCTTTGGCCATTTCGCGATCAGCCTGCCATTCATATGTATGCGTTGCGTCGTCTTCTACCAACTGCACACGGCACGTTGCAGTGCTCGTATCAAGCAAGAGATACATGGGTAGCCTCCTCAATAATGCGGGCAAGTTGGCCACTGGCAGTAACAGTGATATCGCGCTGCTGTTCGTTGTGCTCGTCTGGCAAAATATGGAGTGAAGCACGCTCGTTTGGCAGTACGCTCGACGCCACGCCAGACCACTCAATCACCGTTACGGTGTGTGGATCTGCTAACGTTTCCGCTAGCTCGTCCGCCATAATGCCAGCTTCGCTTAAGCGATAAAAATCGTAGTGGACTAAGCGTAAGTCGTCACGTCCATCATATTCACGACTGACCGTAAAAGTTGGACTCTGAATCGTCGTTTGCACACCAAGCCCACGCGCCAAACCACGGGTAAATGTTGTTTTACCAGCACCAACGTCGCCTACCAACTCAAACACTTCTCCGCCATGAAGACGTTCGCCAATCAATTCACCAAATTGCTGCATCGCAGCTTCACTCTGTATGTGCATTATCCCTATTATAACACTCTAGAAAAATGATATATAGTCCGCTATACTTAGCGTAAGCAGTATGCGTATTTCTGATAAGACATTCCTCTCGATGATGAGGAAACATGGCACGCTCACGAACGAGCAGCTTGACGCCTTGCAACAAGAGGGCGACTCTTCGCGCTTGCCGCTCCAAAGTGTTGCCATCAAGCAAAAACTTATCACCACAGAAGAACTAACCAAACTTTTTTCTGAATACGCTTCTATTCCCTACATCGAAATTTCGCCAAAAGATATTTCACCCGAAGCACTTGAAAAAATCCCCGAGCATATCGCACGACAATATAACAGCATTGTATTTCAACTTGATGAAGATGGTACGGTTCATCTTGCGATGGAAGATCCCGATGATATCGAGGCTATTAACTTCCTGCAAAAGCGTATCGGGACAAAAACAAGAATTTACGTCAGCACGCACGATAATATTTTAAGCGCACTTGATGCCTATCGCACCGATGTTGATAAAGAACTTGGGCAAGTAATTAACGATCAAAGTGTTGACGCCGCGCAAAACGAAAGTGTTAATGAAGAAGATCTCGCCGAAAATTCACCAATTGCCAAAACGGTAAATTTATTGCTTGAATTTGCGATCCGCTCAAGCGCCAGCGATATCCACATTGAGCCACGCGAAGGCTATATTCAGGTGCGTTACCGCATCGATGGCGTGCTTAAAGAAGTAAATCAGCTGCCAAAAAATATTGCCAATGCGCTGGTAAGTCGTATTAAAATTCTTTCAAACTTAAAGATTGACGAGCGCCGCGTACCGCAAGATGGCCGCTTTAAAATCCGCCTTGGCGGGCGACAGTTCGCTTTTCGTGTCAGCACGTTGCCAGTAACAGATGGTGAAAAAACTGTGATGCGTATTTTGAATGAATCAAGTGAAGCGCTGCCATTAGACAAGCTTGGCTATTGGGGCGCAGCGCTTTCGACCATCAACAGTGCACTTGATGAGCCAAACGGTATGATTTTGGTGACCGGACCAACGGGTTCCGGTAAATCAACTAGTCTCTTCAGTGTACTGAGTCGTATGAACACGCCAGATGTCAACATTTCAACCATTGAAGACCCGGTAGAATATAAAATTCCCGGCGTCAACCAAACACAAACCAATGTCAAAGCCGGCATGACGTTTGCTAGTGGTTTGCGCGCACTACTTCGCCAAGATCCAAATATCATTATGGTGGGGGAAATTCGAGACGGCGAGACTGCCAATTTGGGCGTACAAGCGGCGCTCACCGGACACCTGGTATTTAGTACGCTCCACACCAATAATGCCGCCACCTGCCTGCCGCGTTTGCTTGACATGGACATTGAACCGTTCTTGATTGCTAGCACAGTAAAAGCGGTTGTTGGCCAGCGACTTGTGCGTCGGCTCCGCAAAGAAACCCGCGTAAAATACACGCCAACCGACGAAGAAAAAGCTGCAATTATTGAGCTATTTAATCTTGGACCAAATAGAGATTTTTCTTATATCCACGAGCTTGAAAAACAAGCTGCCAATGCTGGCGTTGGTGGCGATACGCCACTTGCCACCGATGAACACGGCATCAAGTTCCTGTGGCGCAATAACGATGAGGATGACGTCGACGGTGCGCACGATGGCTTCCGTGGTCGCGTTGGTATTTATGAGGTGCTTGGCAACTCACTTGCCGTCCAAAAGCTTATTACTGCCAACGCCACGAGCAACGATATTCAAGATCAAGCAATTGACGATGGCATGGTGACAATGCAAACAGACGGCCTCATTAAAGCGCTTCGCGGCGAAACAACCGTTGAAGAAGTGCTTCGGGTAACGAAAGAATAGTTCATGACAAAATTTAGCTACGTTGCAACACAATCAACCAACAATGCAAAAACACTCGAAGGTGAACTTGAAGCCAAATCACGCGAAGATGCCATCGCGTTGCTTGCCAAGCAGCATCTACACCCTATCAGTATCAAGGCAATGAAAGACGGCGCAAAAGGTGGATTTTCGCTTGGTAAAAAAGGTGTTAAGTCAGACGAGATTGTCATTTTCACCCGTCAATTAAGTGCTATGATCGCCGCCGGCGTCCCGTTGTTGCGATCGCTAAACTCCTTGCAATCACACGCCGAAAGCGCCGTATTTAAGACCGTCCTCACCACTGTTGTTTCCGACATTGAAGGTGGTGCTTCGTTTGGTGACGCACTCGGCAAACACCCGGCTGTTTTTAGCGACGTATACGTCAATATGGTGCGGGCCGGTGAATCAGCTGGTATCTTGGACGACATCTTAAAGCGTCTTGCTTTGCAGCAAGAAAAATCAGCGTCCATCCGCAAAAAAGTCAAAAGCGCCATGAGCTATCCGATCGTGCTTGTTTTTATTACGGTCGGTGCGTTCTTCGGCCTCATGATTTTTGTTATCCCACGTATTGGCGATATTATGCAAGATCTTGGTGGACCAGATGCAGAGCTGCCGATGATCACTCAGATCATGCTGGGAATTAGCGGCTTTATTATTAGTTACTGGTATATTGTGTTTGGGGTGATTGGCGGAGCGACGTTTGCTATTATTCGCTACCTCAAAACACCAAAAGGCAAAAGTCAATTCCAACATCTTATTCTGAAGATTCCTTTAATCAACCCGATCATTAAAAAGATTTCTGTTGCCCGTTTTGCACGCACCTATTCGTCATTGATTGGCGCCGGCGTACCAGTAGTAGAGGCTATCAACGTAACAGCTCGTGCTGTTGGTAACGCTGCCTACGGTGAAGCGCTTGATATTGCTTGTGACCGAGTACAAAACGGCGAGCCACTTTCAAAAATCATCGAAGAAAACGAAGTATTATTCCCTTCTATTCTGGCGCAAATGCTTTCCGTTGGTGAAGAAACCGGCCAAACCGACACGGTGCTCGTTAAGGTAGCAGACTTTTACGAAGAAGAGGTTGATGTCGCCATCGACAGCATCAATTCAATCATTGAGCCAGTCATGATTGTCCTTATGGGTAGTATGGTAGGTTTAATTGCCGCCAGCGTGATGTCGCCAATCGCCAGCCTTTCACAAAATATCGAATAATCTGTTAGGCGTAACCACAAGCACTATGCTATACTAAGCAGAGATAAGATTGGGTAGGCATGCAAAAGCTTTTTCATAAAGAAAAACCGTTAATTGGGCTTGATATCAACACGACCGATATTAAAGTAATGGCAATCGATCCACGCAAGCGGACCGTTATTAGCTATGGCGTTATTGATGTTGATAGTAAAAAGATGAAAACGGCTCTTGAAGAAGATCCTGCGTACCTAACAGCAAGCATTAAGACGCTGTTGTCCGATAAAATTATTGGCGAACTTCCAAGCGATCATGCCGTCGTCAGCATCCCAACTTCACGTACCTACGCCCGTACGTTTACCATTCCTGCAGCCTCTGAAAAGAACCTTCAAGAAGCAGTTGAACTTGAGGTGGGGCAGTACGTTCCTATTCCAGTTTCGCTACTATACATCGACTACGAGGTAATCGAGCGCACAAAAGAAACGCTTACAATTACCATGTCAGCTGTGCCAAAAATAACCGTTGATAATATCTTGCAGGCGTGTGATGAAGCTGAACTTACCGTTAATGCAATTGAGCCCGGCATTAATTCAATTGCACGGCTTCTGAAGGCGACTGAAGGCGGAACATTAACAACTGTTATTGTTGATATCGGCCCGTCGCAAACAGACATTGCGGTGCTTGATGACACTATTCGCGTCACTGGCGGCACAACCGTTGGCGGGCATACATTTACACTTTCGATTGCAAAACACCTTGGCGTAACGCTCGAAAACGCTCATCAATTAAAAGTCTTAAATGGCCTTAACCCCGGTCCGCGTCAAAAAAAGATGAGCACCGCGCTTGAGCCAAACTTAAAGCAGATTACCTCTGAAACCCGCCGCGTCATCCGCTATTACAACGAACGTATCGCCAACGGTGTAAAAATCGAACAGCTCCTGATTGTAGGCGGTGGTAGCAACGTGCCAGGTATCGGTGAATACTTTACCAACGACCTCTTAATGCCGGCTCGCGTAGCCAGTCCATGGCAAGAACTTAACTTTGGTGAGCTTGAACAACCAGCCAAGCAATTCCGTCCACGCTACATTTCAGTTGCGGGACTTGCGAGCCTTTCAAGCAAGGAGATTTGGCAATGATCAATCTTCTTCCAAAAGATCGCATTAAGCAGTTGCGTGCTGCTCAACAAAATACGCTACTGCTTCGCTATATTATTGCGACAACCATTACACTACTGCTAGTGCTCGCTATCCATGTGGCGGCGTTTGCACTTCTTAAAAATGCAGAACGTGCCAACGCCGTTATTGCCCAAGAAAATCAAGCGCAAATCGATGAATATCGTCATATTCGTGAGCAATCCGAAGAATACGTTGCAAACCTAAAAACCGCCAAAGCAATTTTTGATGCAAGCATCGCTTACAGCAACGTGGCCGTTAATATCGCACAAAATCTTCCAGAAGGCGTTATTTTGCAAAGCATTGACCTTGATCGAAGCACCATTGGACAGCCAACTACACTAGTGGCAAAAACACGTTCGTACGATGCTGGCATTGCCCTGAAGGAAAAGCTCCAAGATTCTACGATCGCTAAAGATGTTAGCATCGCCTCAACCACCGACGACCGAGATGAAAATGCTGAAAGTGCTGACGCAACTCATCCGTTCACTATCACGTTAAACCTTACCTATACTGAAAATATTCTACAACCAAACGGAGGGACAGAATGAAAGTAACGCGACTTTCCCCGTCGGGGCTACGAATTGTACTCGCCATTCTTTTGGCGTTGATCATTCTCCTCCACGCATTGGCTGCCTTTGCTGGACAGAAGTTCTTGGCCGAAAATTCAAAAGGCGTCACCGAAGCAGTGACACAATCAAGTAGCAGCGAGAAAACATTGCAGCGGCTCTCGAGTGCTGAACAGCAGCTTGCCATTCAGCAAGAAACAGTCGAACGATCGCGGCATCTCGTTGCAGCAGGTGAAAAGCATGCATATCAAGACCAAATTATTCGCGACGTCACCCGCTACGCAAACGTAGCAGGTGTGCGCGTACTTGGGTTCACCTTTGCGGAAGTTGATGCAAAGAAGGCCGCTTCAACAAAGAACAAAGCCGACCAAACAGCCACCTCTATTCCTGGCCTCCAAACCGAAACCGTTTCCGTTGCGCTTGATTCACCCCTAGAATACGCCAACTTCCTAACGCTACTGCGACTGCTCGAAGGCAATCTGCTACAGCTCAAGCCACAATCCATCAATATCACGTCGTATAGCGATAGCGAGGAAGGTGGCTCGCCAACACGCGTTGAAGCACCAACTCTAACACTTGAGGTATACAAAAAATAATATGAGTAAACCAATGCAACCAATTGAACGTTTCTTCCGCCGTTACGGTGTTGTTACCTTTGTTGTGGTGGCGGGCCTCACTATCGCCGGAGTGATTTACATTTGCTTTAACACTTACGTCACCGCAACAACGCCCGCTGAAGATATGGCCGAAGGGTCTGTTCCTGCTTCATTCGATACCACGACTGCCGATCAAATCGATGGTCTCTACGACAGCTCGAAGCCGCCAGTCAACATCAACCCGCCACAACAGGGGCGCATCAATCCATTCATTGAGTAAAATGCAGAAAGCTCGTATACTATAGCTATGTTACTTCGAAGTTCGCAACTTATCGGCCTCCCCGTGATGAGCCTCCAAACGGGGGCGGAAATTGCCTATTCAGTTGGTTTAATTATCAATCCGGACACACTGCGAATTGTGGCGCTCGAACTTGACGGGGAGAATCTTGACGAACGACCATCATTCTTACGTATCGAAGATGTGCGAGAGCTCAGCAACATCGGCTTCATTGTTGATTCAAGCGATGAATTTATTGGTCTTGAAGATGTTATCAGCATAAAGAACTTATATGATCGCAACTTCCAGCCAATTGACATGCGTGTTATTGACGAGCAAAAACACAAGCTCGGCAAGGTATACGATATGGTTTTTAGCACTGATACGTTTATTATCAACCAGCTATGCGTTAAGCGTCCACTTTTTTTGAGCCTTGGCGACACAGAACTGCTTATTAATCGCACACAAATTGTTGATGTGCGTGAAAAAGATATCGTTGTGCGCAGTACCGCCACGAAAAACAAGCGCCCTGCTACTGTTGAAAAACCTACACCGCTGGCAAATCCTTTCAAAAAGCCGCAAAACACGCCACAGCCAGACACCGTTTCGGCGTCAGACGATTAGCTAGCCATCGTATTCGCTTTCGGCATCAAGCGCGCGCTTCACGCTATCATACGAAAAGCCTTGACGCAGCAAGTACGCCATAAATTTTTGCTGATCTGGGTAGCGTTTTTGTTTTTTGGCGATGACTTTCTGTAGTTCGTCATCGTCGTTACGGCTGGAATCTGCAAATATTTTTTCGGCAATGTCACGCGAGATTCCCTTGGCGGCTAATTCTGCCTGCAATTTGCGCAAGCTCGCCCCCTTCGTTTGATTGCGATATTCCACCCACCAGCGCGCGAACGATTCGTCATTTACATACTCCTTCTCAATCAGTCGCGCCAGCACTCGCTCGGTAAGTGCTGGCGCCACGCCAGGGCGGTCTTTAATATCACCCGTTCTGGTTTTATATTTTTTACTGAGTGTTTTCTTCCACAAATAATCGCGCATTTCTTTGGTCGAACGCGGCCGCATCATGCAGTATTCTAGCGCACGCATGTAGAGTTTGCTAAACTGCCCCTCGCTTTCAATAGCAAGCAGCTCCTTTTCGCTCACCTCTTTGCCGACCTTTATGCCGAGCTCACCCACTTGAAAAATATCCAGGCTAAACCGATATTTCCCATCAACAGAAACGTTAACGCGATTCTTGTTTTTCGCCTGGACACTTATTCCGGTGATTTTCGAAAGGCCAGACTGCTCTGGCACCAACATTACGCGTCTTCTGCTGCGACTTTTTCGCGCACCTTGGCGTCAATTTCAGCTAAGACGTCCGGGTTCTGCTTCAAGAATTCTTTGGTCTTGTCGCGGCCTTGGCCGATCTTTTCCTCGCCGTAGTCAAACCATGCGCCCGCTTTGCCGACAATGCCGTGTTGCACTGCCAAATCAAGAATGTCGCCTGTCTTCGAGATACCTTCGTTATACATAATATCGAACTCGGCAATCCTAAATGGCGGCGCGATCTTATTCTTCACCACTTTTACTTTCGTGCGATTACCCAATATCTCATCACCAACTTTAATCTGGCCAATGCGGCGGATGTCGAGACGAACTGACGCATAAAACTTCAACGCATTACCGCCAGTCGTTGTTTCTGGGTTGCCAAACATCACACCGATCTTCATGCGGATTTGATTAATAAACACCACCGTGGCGCGTGATTTGTTGATAATACCAGTGAGCTTTCGCAACGCCTGGCTCATCAAACGAGCTTGCAAGCCCATGTGGCTGTCGCCCATGTCGCCGTCGATTTCGGCTTGTGGCGTGAGTGCCGCCACCGAGTCGACAATAATCAAATCAACCGCATTCGAACGCACCAAGGTCTCGGCGATTTCGAGCGCTTGCTCGCCGTTATCTGGTTGGCTGACAATCAAGTTATCCGTATCGACGCCAAGTTTACGCGCATAACTTGGGTCGAGCGCGTGTTCTGCGTCGATAAACGCTGCCGTACCACCTTGTTTTTGAATTTCTGCAATTGCATGCAGGGTAAGGGTGGTTTTACCACTTGATTCTGGGCCGTAAATTTCAATAATTCGCCCCTTTGGATAGCCGCCACCAAGCGCAATATCCAAGCTCAGCGCGCCCGATGGGAGTAGCTCAACGTCCACCTTTTTCGCTTCGCCCAGTTTCATGATCGAACCATCACCAAACTGCTTGGTAATTTGCTCCATCGCCAGACCGAGTGCCTTCGCCTTTCCGTCATCCACCTTTTTGGCTGCCGGTTCGGTCGCTTTTGTTGTCTTGTCCTCTGTATCAGCTTTTTTTGCCATCATTCCCTCCAAGGTTATCTTATCTTTATTATACGCACTTACGCACTATTTTTCTACCACATTCCATACGCAGCATGTTTGCCATGCACTCCTGTTTCGTAGTACAATATTGCTATATGAAAAAACAATCTGGCTTTACGGTTATCGAAGTATTAGTAGTTGCTATTGTGTTGATTAGCGCAGGTGGCCTCTTCTTGTACCAGAAAAATCACATCCAAGCGACAGCGCGCGACGATCGCCGCAAGGCCGACATCAACACGATTCACCATAACCTCGAAAAGGTATACTATGCGCAGCACAAAGCGTATCCGCAACACCTTGACGGCGCTACAATGCCCGGTATTCACCCAGATACCCTCAAAGACCCTTCTGGCGTTTCAATTAACGAAACGAAAGAAGGTATACTTGGCGAAACAGAAACCGCACACTCGAACTATCGCTATACACCGAAAGATTGCAACCAAGAAACTGGTGAATGTAAAAGCTACGAACTCCATACTATGCTCGAGATGGAAGCTGACTACACTAAAGAATCAACACATAAATAAGCAAGCGTAATAAACGCTTTATTAGTCGCCCGTTACTGGGCGGCCATTTTTATATGCTTCGACAGCATTTGTCAGTGTGGCAGTTTGCTTTTTTGGATTAGAGACATAGTAAAAGCGATAGGTTGTTTCTTCACCTTCGGTACTAAGGCGAATCGAACCATAGTCAAACATCGTTTGCCAGATGCCATGCTTTTTATAGCTCACATCTTCAATGCTGCCAAGGCTAGCCGTTTGTTCGTGATGCGAGAATAAACTATATTGCAACTCTTGAATAACGCTTTCGTTTGTCAGAAAGAACTGATTGCGTAAGTAAATCCACACCGCAATATAGCCATAAATACCAATCAACCCACAAAGAAGCAGAATAACGACCGCAACAAGCCCAAAGCCCGGTACACCGCTACTGCTACTTTCAGCCATCATGGTTGTTGTTGGTGCGCTACTCATCACAGTTGGGTAGATAATAAGACCAGCTAGCAATAAAACAATCAATGATACCGAAGTAATCACCGGTATCAGTAGCCCAATTGGGTGACGTTGAATGTTAAGCACAACAAACTCACCCTCTGATAAGTTCAAAAAAGGATACTGAGATACAGCTTCTTCATGCTTTTTGCGAAGTTCATCGCTAATCTCGGACACAGCAGGCTCAACCGGGCGCGCCGAGTGTACAACGCCAGGCTCGTTACCGTATTGCGCTCGCATTTGAGGGTTGAAATTATGCCCTTCAAGGTGATCTGGTACATTTGTGACATGCGACTGAGACGTCTCTTGAGGAGCCTCTGATTGCGGAAGCTCTGGTGGTAGCGGGCTGAATTCTGGTAGTTTCGTTGCCATAGTAATAGTATAGCGCACCTATTTGTCAAAAGGGAATATTTTTACGTTATCGAGCTTGTAATGCTGCATGCTTTTCAAGATGCTGTTTGGCACGCGGCGTCACACGGCGGCCTCGAGGTGTTCGTTCGATAAAGCCAATCTGCAAAAGGTATGGCTCATAAAAATCTTCAATTGTTGTAGTTTCGTCACCAGTCAGCGCTGCGATCGTGGTAAGCCCTACGGGGTTGTCGCCGTACGTTTCAAGGATACTTTTAAGCAAGTGGCGGTCAGCTGGATCAAGTCCGAGTTCATCCACCTCAAGCATGTCGAGCGCTTGGCGCGTAATCACCGTGTCAATAATCCCGTCACCATTTACGTCGGCATAGTCGCGGACGCGCTTAAGTAGGCGGTTGGCGATACGCGGCGTCAATCGTGCACGAGTTGAAAGCATTGCAGCAGAATCTGACTGAATCGTGCTCCCAAGAATTTTTGCCGCTCGCTCAATAATCGCCGATACTTCTTCAGTTTTGTAAAACTCTAACCGGTGTACAATCCCAAAACGGTCACGCAGCGGTGCCGCCAAACTTCCCGTGCGGGTCGTGGCGCCAATCACTGTAAACTTTGGCAAATCCAGCCGAACACTTCGTGCGGTTGGGCCTTTACCAATCACAATATCAAGTTTGTAATCTTCCATCGCGCTATAGAGCACTTCTTCAACGGCACGGCTAAGCCGGTGAATTTCATCAATAAAGAGAATGTCACCATCCTGCAGATTTGTTAAAATACTTGCCAAGTCGCCAGCACGCTCGATAGCTGGGCCAGCAGTGACACGGATATTGGCTTCCATTTCGTGCGCGATCACGTTTGCCATAGTAGTTTTGCCAAGACCAGGAGGTCCGTACAATAAGACGTGATCAATCGGTTCGCCACGCTTTTTTGCTGCCTGAATTGCCAATGTAAGATTACGCTTTAGCCGCTCTTGGCCGACATAATCAGCAAAGCTTTCCGGCCGCAAACTCTGTTCGATTTGCTGCTCTGCCGGGTCGTCGTGGGTGCTTGTATCAACAATTCGTTCAATCGCCATTACTTCTTAGTATACCACGCGCCGATACCTACTGCTTGAGCGCTAACGTCACACGGTGCGCTGTTGGCAGGTTTGGGTCGATATCCTTCAGGGCCTCTGAGGCGTCTTGCAGTGTGAAACCAAGCGCCATCAATGCTTCGAGCGCTTCATCGTTTGGCGCCGTTTGCATAACAGGAGCTGCGCCGCCATCCGTCAAAACAGTTGGAGCGCCAACCTTGTCGCGCAAATCAACCGTGACACGCTCTGCAGTCTTTTTGCCAACACCAGTCGCTTTTGCAATAAACGCAGTGTCGCTACTAGCAATAGCACTCCGCACAGTCTCTGAATCAGCAATGCTTAAGATTGCCAAGCCCGCTTTTGGACCAACACCTTGCACGCTAATTAGCAGCTCAAATAGGCGCTTGGCCGCAAGCGAATTAAAGCCAAATAGCTCTTGACTTTGCTCGCGGATATGGTGGTAGGTATGAAGCTTGATTGGCTCATTCAAAAGCGCTGCCTCGTAGTCACCCAGCGGAACTGCCACTTCGTAACCGAGCCCCTGCACATCAACCACGAGAGAATTGTCAAATTTCTCTACAACAGTACCAGAAACCAATGCGATCATCGACGAGTGCCTCCGCCAGCATTATTATTTGGCGGTGTTGTTCCGTCGCCACCTGTACCTGGGTCGGTTGGGTCATTTGAAGAAGCGTCGTCGTCCTCACCATCGCCACCTGCACCTGGGTCGGTCGTGGTGTCATCGTCATCTGAGCCTGAATCATCCGTGGGCGGGTTTTGTCGCTCTGGCTGCGTTGACGTATTTGATTCCTCTTCCGGCTTGGTGTTTTCTGGCTGTGCTTGTTCTTGCGGCTGTGTGGCAACATCACACCCAAAGGCGGGTAGCGAACTTGAAAGGAACACTTCTTTATACGTATTACTGCCGGCGTTTGGCGCAAGTCGGCCTGTACCGTAGCAAACGTCTCGTTCAACCACGCTATTTGGGCGCGGGAATGGATCACCGTTTTGCTCTGGCAGCACTTGGCTCATTGCTGTGCGCCAAATTGGACCCGCCAATGTACCGCCACCACTTGTCATTTGTTGATTGTCGTTGTTGCCAACCCATACACCGACGGCGAGTTGTGGCGTATAGCCAATCGTCCAGGCGTCGCGGTTTTCATCGGTGGTACCAGTTTTAACGGCCACTTTCTTTCCTGGAACAGTGAGCGATCCACCAAACATACCAGCGCGGGCATTATCATCTGAAAGGATACTTGAGATAAGATATGCACCGCCATCGCTAATAATTTGTTTCGGTTCTTCTTTATTAACCGCCACCGTTTCATCGTATTTACTGCGGATTTCTTCAACATAACTAACTGGCTGCTGACTACCGGCATTGGCAAAGCCAGCATATGCATGCGTCATATCAAGCAGCTTAGCTTCGGCCGCACCAAGCGCAAGTGAAAGGCCGTAATCTTTCTTGTCGTCAATCGTCGACACCCCCATGCGCTGCGCTGCTGAGACTGCTTTTTCAACACCAAGACGCTGCATTACCTTCACAGCTGGAATATTCAGTGACCAACTAAGTGCTTGGCGCACCGTCACATCACCATTAAAGTTACGTAGTGCATTTTGCGGCTGATATCCGTTAAAGTCGGTTGGTGCGTCTTCCAAGATAGTTGCGGGCGAAATGACACCCTCTGCCAGGGCCTCAGCGTAGTAAATTGGCTTAAAGCTACTACCTGGCTGACGCGTTGCTGTGACCATATTTACTTTTCCGAATGACTCATCGTTCCAATCGTAACTTCCAATCAACCCACGGATGGCACCTGTTGAAGGGTCAATTGCCACCGCCCCCGAGTTACTGCCGCCATTTGCACGAATGTTGTCCATATTTGTTGAAATAGCCTGTTGTAACTGGTTTTGTATACCAAGATTCAAGGTTGTCTTCACCTGGAATCCCGAGCGGGCGGTTTTTTCTTCACCATACGTTTCATTAAGATCAGCCATCACCATTTCAACAAAGTGTGGCGCTGGGCTGTTATCTGCCAGGGATTCTGGCTCAGCGTAGGCAAGTTCTTGCGCAGTTGCGGTGTCTTTTTCAGCCTGTGTAATGTAGCCGTTGCTCACCATTCGATCAAGCACGGTCGCTTGACGTTCTTTAGCGTATTTCATGTCGCCGTAAATTGGCGAGTAGCTATTTGGCGCCGGCAAAACACCTACAATCATGGCACTTTCTGCAAGCGTAAGATCTTTTGGTGCTTTATTGAAGAAGCTTTTAGCGGCGTCTTCAATACCAAAGGCATTGCCACCAAAGAAAGCTGAATTAAGATACATCTCAAGGATTTGGTCTTTCGTGTACGTATTCTCAATCGCCACCGCCACCGAGAACGCCTGATATTGACGCATGAAGCTTCGCTCGCTCGAAAGCACGGTAATTTTTGCCAACTGCTGCGTCAGTGTTGAACCACCAAACCCGCCACCACCACCAAGCACATAGCCGTACACAGCACGCAGTGTACTCAAAATAGAGAAGCCATCGTGCTCGTAAAAGTTTTTATCTTCGCTTGCAAGCAACGCCTCTTTGGTTGTTTCATTAATATCCTGGAGCGACACCATATCGCGGTGTTTTGCGCGGCCAACTTCGTAAATAGTTTCACCACTTTGGTCCATCAAAACAATCCCCGTGTTGTTGCGATTCATGAGCCGTTCTGGGTCGGCGATGTCACGCGCAAAATACAAGTACGTCAAAAACGGAATAAGGATGAGGACGGTAAGAATTGGGCCAACAATAATGGCGATTTTTTGCCAGCGCTTTAGGTTATGAAACCATAAAAAATACTTCTTTGTGTCAAATCGAGCTGATCGTACACTATTCTTTTTTGTATATTTACCAACTCTTCTCATGTTCTTTTCATTATAGCAGAACGCGCAAGATACGGCTATGTACAAGAGGTAAAATTGATTACGCTAGGACGCCTTTTCTTCATACTCGCCATCAACAATATAGACATCGCCGTCCTGCAAGCTTTCGTACTTCAGCCCGTTTGTTTCAAACGAATCGATCATAGCCTGCGCCTCATCAGCAAACCATTCGCTTTTGACATGCACCGCTAACTGCGGGTAAATCAATCCTAAGCCACTCCAAATGATTTCTTCGCTATAGCCTTCTGGGATCACGTACGGATCATCGCCGTGTTCAGCACCGCGTAAAGTTTTTGCCAAGATAATTGAGCCTGCGCTTGAGCCACCATACACAAAGGCGTCTTGCTTCAAAAGTGGTGGCAATAGCTCCTCCAGCCCTGATTGCCCAAACGCCCGACGCAGCACAAACGTGTTGCCGCCACCAACCCATAGCAAATCGGCTTCGGCAAGAATTTTTGCTAAAATATCACGCTTTTGTGGCGCAAAATAATCACGTAAATCAAGTTCATAGAAATCAAAGCCGTAGCTTTCAAATTCTTCTTTCTTTTCAGCAGTATGTTCCGCGCGCTCGCGGGCAGGTAAATAATCTTTTGCGTTATTGATATACAACATTTTGCGGCGATCGCCCACCATCTCAACAAGTTTTGTTAGGTGATTGCCAACGCCAGCTGATGATAAATATAATCTCATATTGCCATTGTACTACATGTCGTCCTATGCCCCGGAACTACCCGCGAGACGAAAATACCTCTTTTATACGCCGCAGCCACCGTGCCATTTCGCTACGCCACTCCCAACCTGCGTAACCAATTGCCAAACTCCCTACACCGCCTAGTGCCCACCACGAGGCAACCGTATCAGCCGAAGCCTCTACCGCTTCAGCGCTAAACCCTAGGTCGCTCATATCTTTTTGTATTTTCCGGCAACGGTTTGTCTCAGGATTGCGCTCCTGACCTGCGGTACATGGTTTTAGGGCAGTTGGTGTAGTAACTTTTTTGCAACGACCGGTTTCTGGATTGCGATATTGATTGGCATTGCACGGTTTTTGTGCTGTAGCTGTAGCATACTTTTTACAGCGCCCCGTTTCCGGGTTTCGGTATTGATCTGCCTTACAGGGCGTAGATTGTGATGCCGTTTCAAGCTTACGACAACGGTTTGTTTCCGGGTGACGATATTGACCGACCTTACATGGTGTTTGCGCCGAAGCAGTTTGCACTTTACGACAGCGTCCCGTTTCGGGGTTACGCTCTTGATCGGCATTACACGGCTTTGGCGTCGTTGCAACCACTATTTTACGGCAACGATTTGTATCTGGATGGCGATAATACCCTGCGTTACAGGCCGCTAATTCACCTGCCGCCAGTGTAAAATTATTCTCGCCACCAGGTTGCGGCGTCGCCCAACGCCACTCACCCGTCTCGTCAACTGCCCACGACTGCCCTTTCTTGCTCGATGCATCTGGATATTCCACTATGGTATTTTTATAAAGAAGCACACCATGTACATACTCAAGCCACACAAACGCCCCCGAGTTTGTTAGATTAAGTGCCGTGCCACTAGCGTTTGTAGCAAAAACAGCATATTCACCTGGTTGCAATACGCCACTTAGCGCAATCGCATTACTTGCCGTTGGCGTTTGGCCAGCATAACCAATCCGCAAACGCACGCCGCTAAAATCAACCGTTTCGAGCGTATTATTATAAAACTTCACATAATCTTGGCAGGCGACATCTGTTTCACCTGGCGCACAGTTACGTGGATTTGCCAAAATCTCTACAGGCGCCAGCGGAAAACTTTCGCGAATGGCTTCAAGCATATCCGCCCGAAGCGGCTGCTGCTGATCTTTTAGCGGCGCAAATGTTCTGGTAGCTGTATAGTTTCCCGCTGTTGAGGTGTATCGATGATGGCGCACACCCTCACTAGCCGTCGCAATAGGTACAGGTTCTGGTTCGTAGCGTTCCTTCTTTTCCGTCAAGAAAAACTGATCGGTCGAAGTGATCGTTTCGCCACCATCGAGTGCCAGCACCGCTTCACCCGTCACAACATCAGGGGAGCTCACGACGACATACCGCCCTGGCGCAAGATATCCTTCAGGTAACTGATAGCGATATTCCCCGCCTTCCTTATAGATTGCCACCAGCTCCCAATCTGCTACATAGTGCACTTCATTGCTGTTGTTATAGAGTTGAATGTAGCTGATTGTCGATTGATCCGTCCGGAACTCGGTTAACAAAAGTGGTGAAGCCATCTTTGGCTCCACCGTTGGTATTGTTTCGATAGCTGCTACTGGGCCGTATCCAACGAAGCTAACCAAAAAGCTTAGCGCCAGGGTCAAGACCGAACTTTTGACCATACGCATAATTACTCTTTCACTATAGCGCGACCAAAAAGTAAGCGCAAGCTTTTTACAACAGTTTTTGCATGATTTTTATGCGCCGATTTTGTCTTTTTTGGGCCGACGTTTAGCGTTTTGTTCGATATATTCAATAATTGGCGTCGCCACATCGCGGTTGGTGATTTTTTCGATCCCAAATCCAGGGCTGGCATTTACTTCCAAAATAAGTGGACCACGACTCGAGCGCATAAAGTCGACGCCAGCGATATTCAAGCCCATCGCTTTAGCGGCTTTGACGCACATTTTGCGTTCTTCTAGCGTCAGTTTAATCACCGTACCTTCGCCACCCTTGTGCAGATTCGAACGAAAATCATCGTCCAAACTTTGGCGCTTCATACTTGCCACTACGCGACCACCTACCACGAACGCGCGAATATCCACGCCGGCAGATTCTTTCACGAATTCTTGCAGCAAAATATTGGTGCCGTCCTCATTCGTTAGATAGAGCGCCTGCAATACCGATTTTGCCGCCTTTTTGGTTTCCGCTAGCACCACACCATTACCATGCGTACCACGCGCGAGCTTGATAATTACTGGTGTGCCGCCCAGCTTTTCAATCAAATCGTCGATGTCGGCAGAGTTGCGTGAAAACACCGTTTTTGGAATGCCAACATCTGCTTTTGCCAAAAGCTGCATACTGCGCAGCTTATCACGCGAACGGCTAATCGCAATCGAACTCGACACCGAATACACACCCTGCATTTCTAGCTGGCGCACAATCGCCGAACCGTAGCGTGTCATACTACTGGCAATGCGCGGAATAATTGCATCGAAGCGCGCCAAGTCTTCACCTTCGTAGCTCACGGTTGGGTTACTTTTTTCGATCGAAGCATAACAGTCCTTGTACTTCACCACCATAACGTCGTGCCCGTGCGCTTGAGCAACCTCAAGAAGTCGTCGCGTTGAATAATTGCCAGGACCATTTGATAAAATTGCGATTTTCATTGTTGTGTCCCTTCTATATCTGGATCTAATTGTTGATTAATTCGTGTATCGACGAGAATATTTTGCTCGCGCAAAAAACGTCTTCCCAGTAGCACTTCAAACTTGAGATCGGTTCTATCAGACAGACCGATAGTTGTTTGGTAGGCAATGTCGTTAATGCAGATAGTCGTATCGATCAGATAGCGCTTCACCCGATGACCGTTTGAACTGCGCACGTAACGCACACGGAACGATTCTGCCTCGATGATAATGTCTTGTATGCCGTACGGATGAAACTGCAATTTTTCAACACCACCACGCGTTACAACACGGATATTCGTACAATGCACTGCGCCAGAGTAGGCACCCGTATCGATTTTAGCTACCACCGAAATATCGCCAAGTTCAGGCAAAACGACAGATTCAAAACTCCCAATTATTTTTTGGCTCATTATATGCCAACTTTACCATGATAGGGCTTAAAAGTCAATGATAGACCTCTCGGTTAGCGACCTTACACTTCAACTGTCACGTCGGCATTAGTATGGACGTTTACAACGTCGTCAAGATCTTCAAGCGCATCCATCACACGCATCACTTTACCGGCGGTTTCTTCGTCGTCAACGGTAATTTCACTGTTTGGTACGTATTGTAGTTCGGCATCGGTAACTTTTAGACCAGCTGCAACGATCGCAGTGCGTACTTTTGCGAGTTCTTTTTGGTCGGTATAAACGACAATTTCACCGTCATCTTCGTTGGCGTCTTCTGCGCCAGCATCAAGAATCGTCAGCAGTGCGTCTTCTCCCGTCGCTGCCACGCGAATCACCCCTTTTCGTGTAAACTGGAACGCTACACTACCGGCATCTGCCAAGCGGCCGCCGTTTTTTACCAACGCGGTTTTTACTTCTGGTAACGTACGGTTGCGGTTGTCGGTGGCGGTTTCGATAATGATACCGATACCGCCCGGGCCATACCCTTCGTAGGTAATTTCTTCGAGTACGGCTGCATTTTTATCGGTCACACGGTCAATTGCACGTTGGATATTGGCATTTGGCATATTGGCTTGCTTAGCTTTTTCAATCGCAAGCGCCAACGCTGGGTTCATATCCGGGTCGGCACCACTGCGCGCCGCAATGGCGATTTGGTTGCCAATACGCGTAAATACTGCACCACGTTTTGCGTCGTTCGCGCCTTTATCTCGTTTGATTTTTGCCCATTTACTATGTCCAGCCATTACATCTCCGTCCTTACACTGCTATTTCTTTTCTCTATTATATCACTGGGAGCGCCAGAGAAAAACCGTCGCTATTTTACAATATTCACATCGATAAATTTAAACTTGGTTGCGCGTGCCAACCATATAATTATCAGCAAGATAACTCCATAGCATACCAAGGCTTCCGGGGTGCCCCATTCTATCTCGTGCAGCGCCCAACTAACGCTTGATAGAACATTCACCACACCAACCATATAACCAAGAAGCCACTCGGTCGGAAGTGCAATAAGCGGCGCAATAGCGGGAAGCGCCATCGACACCACACCTGTCGCAAACACCAGCAACATCGCCAATGGCACCAGCGGCAACACCAACACATTCGCCAACAGTGCCACGCTCGAAAACGAGCCAAATAGCACAATAATAATTGGTGCAGTAAGGATTTGTGCCGATAACGTTTCACCCATAATTTGGCGCAAAACACCTGGCGATTTATCACCAAAGAAGTACACCTGCAATAATGGTGCCAAAAACATCACACCCGCAAACGCACTAAAACTTAACAGCCAACCAACATCACCCCATGCATATGCCGGCTGAATTAATACCGAAGCAGCAGCACTTACCAGCAAAATGGTCAGCGGATGCACTTTGCGGCCGTAATACCATGCCGCTAAACTCAGACCAGCCACCAATCCTGCACGCGTCATGCTCGGGCTCATACCAGTAATACCTGCAAAAATCACTACCATAGCGCCACCTGTCGCTACGGCCAAATAGCGTGATATTTTAGCGAATAGCCGGCGGGCCAGCCGCACAAGAATCGTTAAATTATACCCGCTCGCAACCACCACATGCGTCAGTCCAACAATTCGTAAAGCTTCGTCAAATTCTGTTGGCAATGCCTTCTTCTCACCGAGTACATAGCCCGCACCAAGTGCAGCTTCTGTTTCAGGAAGATGCAGCGCAATTGCGTCACTAAACCAATCGCGAATTTCAACAAAAATATCGCCATGATGCTCTTTTTCTACCTTCGTTAACTGCGCCCGAAACATCGAAGCCGCAAACGCGCCAAAGCCAGGCTTTAAGTCGCCCCGCACTTCTACCGTGTCACCTCGCCGAATAATACCTTCGTGTGACCCAGCCAAAATAATCCAGTATGATCCTACCGCTGGCCGCTCATGTATCAGTGCCGATGAAAGACGTAGCGCCACACCGCCCGAACTACTCGTGCCGGGATCTTCCACTACCTTACCGCGCAAGGTAACAGCGCTATCTATAAAGGCTTGCGCCGCCAAAATACCCTGCATTTGTAGATTACCGCGCGCGTACCCAAGCAGTATACCAACGAGTAGGATGGCGACAAGCGCCCACTGCCGTCGCACCAACGTCAGCCCAACTGCCAAAATACCGCCTACTGCCAGCCAGACCCAACTCAGCAACCACCCGCTCGGCCAAAATCGCGCCATCACCACGCCCGCAAGCACCCCGGCACACAACACTCCCACAAAAAACACTGGGTGAAGTGGTCGCGATGCCCGGCGCGCACTATTCATGCGTTTAGTATAACAGACCCTTGTATTTGGCCACCAAATACGCTAAAATCAAATAAGTCTTGGGTCAGTAGCTCAGGTGGTTAGAGCACCTGCCTTTTAAGCAGGGTGTCCTGGGTTCAAGTCCCAGCTGACCCACCAAGATTGCAATGAACAAATCACCTTCTTTCGAAGGTGATTTTTCTCTTCTCTATCTCTACTATTCACTGCGTCCGGCAGAAAGATGAAGTACTTTGTCGATATACGCGACCAGCTCTTTCATCATTGGCAGCTCCGGGTGATTGCGACACGCATAAAAATACATCGGCGCCGGAATATCGTTAAACTCTAAGAAGGCGTAATTGTCGTTCGTCGCTGGCTCGGTATGATGTGGAATGATAATATCAACCGCCAAATAACCGCCGCCAAAATCTTTTGCAAGCGTATTTGCAATGTCTTTGTACGAATCATGCACGCCGTCCATCACCTCGTAGAATGAAGCGCCACGTTCAATAAGCGGTGTATCATCCAGCTGCACAACTTCGCCATCGTGCGGCGTTCGGGCAAGGTCAACACCCTGTTTTTGGTAGGTTTCAAGCGATAACTGCGGATAGCGAACGCGTAGGTTTGTTAGGTCAAGCCGCTGGCGATTTTCATCAAGAATGAGTTCACGAACCGTTGAATGACCATTGCCAACCACACGGAGTTTTGCCTTATGGATAACGGTACGCAGGGAAGTGCCGATATACAAAAAACGGAATTCATCACCCTCAATGCGCTCTTGCACAATAATATTTTGGGAATGTTCGCGGGCCTTTTTCATGGCAGCTTCAAGCTGTTGGTCGGTGCGTACATTTGCCGAAACGCCACGCGACAAAGTTTCGTCGGCGGGCTTTACAACAATACTGCTATATTCGCTTACGCCAAGCACACGGCGATAATCTTCGACAGTGCGAATCATGTTACTCGCTTGAATAGTGCGCGGCACACGGACGCCCTTTTCGCGCGCATATAACGCAGAAAGTTTTTTGTCGTTCAAAAGCGCGCTCGCCCCAACATACGGGAACGGCATGCGACCATTTCGATCTTTGTAAAGCCACGTTACGCCGTCGGGCGCAGTGAATTTTGTGTATTCCGTGCCGCTAAATACTAACGATTCGCTCGTATACCCGAGCTTTGCGAATTCTTCTCGAAGCACTGCGATACGCACCTGACTATTCATATCCCACCTTTTTCATACTCTTTTTATTTTACCGTAGACTGGGCAAAATAACCACAACCATCTACTTCTTTTTATGAGCCTTACCGCCGCCAGACGAACGCGAGTGCATTACATCTACCACCGCAAGCACTAATGCACCAGTTAAGATATAGTCGCGATTTTCCATCACACTATCAAACACTTGCTTACTTTCACCAGTAAGATCCATCGACCCAGCTAAAGCAGCTGCGCCAAACAGTACCGCGAGTAACGCGTAAAGCACACTCCCGATTAAACGCCCTGTCATATTTTTATAAGTTGGACCACCAAATAAGAGCAGCGATGATGGCAATAAAAGCACTACTAGGCCAATTACTGTTAGCGGAGAAATAGGTACTTCGGCAGGCAACGAAACATACGATGCCCACGTTGGAAAGAGCGGTTCCCACAACTGTTGCAGCACGTAGCCAGCTGCCAACGCTAGCCCGAGTATTCCAAACCGTCGCTTGCTAAAAAATGCCAACAAAAACAGCACAACCGCTGCAATGATGAGGGTTATAATCGCATTCACAAAGCGCGCTCCGGCAGTGTAAAATCTGTCTGAACACCAGCTGAAATGCCGTATTTATCGGCGACACCAGCTGCCGTTTCAAGCACATAGCGCGCTTCAGACGCTGGCTTAAATATCTCTGAAGATTGTTCGTCTACCTGTGAATACGAGCTTGGGTCGGCGTGCGCTTTGACTGAAACAACCTTTTTTGCTTCATCGAGCCAAATAATATCAATCGGATAGTTCATGTCTTTCATCCAAAAGCCGTGCTTGTCGCTCTGGGAAAATACAAATAGCATCGCCTCGTTCTGTTCAAGCGGCGCACTATCGCTTAGGCCACGTTGCAGAGCGGCTGACTCTTGCACTACCACTGTACGAAAGGTTTGCTCGCCAGCAGTCAGCGAAACAATCGTATCGCTTGAATCCATCGCATTACGCAACGTTTGCTCGCGAGGCACCACCTCCATATCATGAGTGGTTTGCTGTGGCTGTATGACAAAATACGCCGCCGCCAGCGCGCCCGCAAACAAGACGATCAGCGCAATCCGAATCAGTACTGTACGACGAGCTTTCATGGCATTATTATACTACACTTGTCGATAAGCATGAGCGAAGAAAAGAGCGCACCTTGCAAACAAGATGCGCTAACGGACAGGGCGAGTAATGAAACCTCCTTACTGCATAGTGTCGTTTTTCATGAGCAGTTCGCCCTTCTTTTTCTCAAAGTGATTTCTAATTGCATCACGAATGAGTAGAAAGCCGAACATCACAACAGCTCCCCAAAAAGCGATGGCAATCACCGTTCCAGTAACAGTCATGCTGTGGTCTGGCGACGTGTTGAATACGTACACTAACAGCAACATCGCAAGCGTTACGCCTATAAAGACGATGCTCAGCACCCAGCGTAAAACGACCTGTACCTTGTAATTTTGCGCATCAAGATCACCAGTCGTCACCTTTCGCATGGGGCAGTTCTGCT
The DNA here is from genome assembly GCA_052103595.1 of Saccharimonadales bacterium (SeqCode). Classification (GTDB taxonomy): domain Bacteria; phylum Patescibacteriota; class Saccharimonadia; order Saccharimonadales; family Saccharimonadaceae; genus CAMEGH01. The sequence continues at coordinate 540,065 of JBQEKC010000001.1, forward strand.
CGGACGTGCGTTTTGTCGTTTTCATATTCACTCCCTATCTCACTTCCATCAGGGTTGATGGAATAATATTATTATACTGCATTTTTGTACAAAAAGCAAAAAAATATGCTATACTATAGGTAATCCTGTCCTAACAGGAGGAACCTACTATTCTAGGAGGCGAAGAACAATGTCGTTCTTTAGCAAAGCAAAGCAAACGTACGCCGCAAACGTGTCCACCCAAAACGAGAGCGCGACGCGCTCGCAAGAAGCAACCAAGCAGTTCATCGACAAGCACCTCTCTCATCTACAGGCAGAAATGTACCAGCTATTAGAACGTAAGCTGCTTGAAGAGTTCGCTCAAAAGGGTGAAGTTGCGACGGTCATACTTGATCACGAGTGGCCAGCTTACCGCGGCAACCTTGCCCGGCATGGCGAGCGTGAACATGGAGCACCGCTCGATAAAGCGATGCTTACCGACTACATGGATCAGTCGATACATGCAGCGTTTACACAGCTCCGCAGCGAAGCTATCACAAAGCGAACGCTGATCGAAACGGAGGTGACGTACACCGGCGTATGGGACGATGGATTTTGCCCGTACGTATATGCCCGGGAGCATTCTCACGCTTTTATCCTTGGGATAAAAAGCCAAGTACGCTTTACACCGCCGCTCTCCGAGTAGTTACCCGCCATTCACATCGAGCAAATACCCGCTCTGTGAATGAGCGGGTATTTTTTATTTCTGAATAGTTTTAAGGGTGACGTAGCTGATTATTGACATTTGTCGGGTGATTAGCGTCCCACGACGAAAGCTTTTCAAGATGCGTGCGGGCGTTTTCTTTAATTGACTCCTGCAAGCGTGGGTTGTTAAGGACACTCGTAGCTGTCTCGAAGAGCTTCTGGCGATTGTCGAGATATATCTGTCGGTCTTTGTCTTCAATGCCAGTAAATTCGGTGTTTTTCTCGAGCGCGCTTACCATAATCTTCAACGCCTCTTCGTCAGTGCCCACCAAGGCTGACTGATTCGCCTTACCCTTCTTCACATACTGGCGCACCATTGCACCGTAATCGCTTTTGCTCACACCTGTCGTAGCGATTTTGTCCAGTGGTGCACCACCAACAAACGGCACAGCACCGGCAACATTTTTCGCCGTCGCACTCGATATTGTCGTACGTACGGTTGCGTACTCATCGTCGCTCGATTTCGCGATCAGCTCGAGCTTTTGCTCCATATTACCTTTTTCGGTCATTAGCTTCTCGACAGCCGCTTCGAGTACGTGTTCATTCGTATGATCAAAGGTAAAGCCATCGATTTCGATTGGGTCGCCCTCCTTCATAGCCAACTTCTTTACGTCACTACCACTCATGCGTACGTGTTCCATGATCTCTGAGACAGCGCCTACACCCTTACCAAAGTCTTGTCGCATCGCAACCGCTGCATTTGCTGCAGCCAACATTTCGCCTTCTTTACCAAGAATACCAGCGGCTTCTGCTTGCATGCCTTTATCATTCACCATTGCCTGTGACAACTCGCTCCTATCTGCCATTGCTGCCATCGACGCACGAGAACCAAGCACGTGTTCACGGTGGGCATGGTGCTGTAATTGGTGTGAAAGTGCGGCCATTGTTTCGTTATTGTGTCCGTATTGTTCGCCACCTTGCCGCGTACGAAGCTCGCTCATAAAGACTTCTGTGTGTTTCTTGGCATTGTCACGTTCTGCTTCGGCAAGTTTTACCTTCACAGCTTCAACACGCACACTATTGTCGTTCATCTTCATATCTTCGTAGGCTTTATCGTTGAGCATATCGGCTTGCTTCGACTGATCATCTTCGCGCATTTGCTCTACCGCTAAGTTACGGCCAAGCGCCATACTGTTAAAGCGGCGACCGCGCCTGGTTTCGTAGCGTTTTTTCATCGCTTCATCGCGGCGACGGCTATCGTCCATTCGGCGCGCCAAACCAGACCCAAAGCTATGATCAGCCATACGCTGTGCTTTGGCCAAGTCTCGTTTGCCAGATGCCCAGTTCTTTGCACGGTCACCCACGCCACGTGTTGGATTGTTAATCATACCGGCAAACTTGCTCAACAAGCCACCGCTAAACTTAATCAAAAACGGCGTAATAATCAGTGGTGCAAGCTGAACAAACATGGCAAGTAAAATCACTTCAGGGCGGTCAGCATTCTGCGCAATAATATAACCCGCCAGCTGCGCACCGCCAAAGAGCACTGCAAAAATAGGATACAAGAACAGCATTGTTTGGAAGATATCTTTCCAGCGATCAAAATACTTTTGCGTCCCCGGAAGCACAAATGCCACAAAAGCGATTGGCGAAATCATTACCAAGATTGTAATAAGCGCCTGACGAGCCGCCAAAATGGCAACGGCGACGAACACGGCAATCAACGCAGTGATGAGCACCGGCACGAGCAGGTAAATCACACTCGTTCCTGCACCAGACAACCCCACTAATCCGGCGCCAACAATCGTTCCGCCAGAAAGCAAATAGGCGGTCATTTCTCCCCAGCTTAGGCTATCCAGCCGGTTTTGTTCTTGCCCTTGAATTAATTCGGTGCGAATTTGCATTAAAATATCTTGCAGTGATGCGCCAGCAATATTTGATGCATCCACCAAAATGGCACAAATATAGTATGATGTATTTACCAGCAGCGCCGCAATCACCAGCCGAGGAATCATCCGCTTGACGTTGTAATTACTCACTCCCTGGTTAGTCAGCTGTGAATACACAATGATCAAGAAGACGATAGCAAACGCAATATTTGCGAACGATTGCATGTATTTCCAGGCACGATACAGCGAGGAATCATGCTCGGTAGAAAGCGGGCGTACCTCAAGGAAATTGCGCAAAAAGCCGTAGATTTTGTCCATCGCATCGGCAATAAATCCCATGATCGGACAAAGAATATACCCAATGCCATTCACCGCACAAGAGGTTGCCTCCTTGCCGTTGTCGCCTTCGTTGCCATCCCCGTTATCAACCTCTGACCGAGGATCGATAGAGATAGCTTGCGCTTGACCACGTGGCGTGTATCGATCTGGTGGCGTGTGATTAAACTCGGCGTAACGAGCCCCTTGCGCGTTATCAACATCGGCTGATGGAGGGAAGTAAATAATCGAAACACGACCCCCTTCAGTGCTCTCGTAGTACTGCGTTCCTTCTGGTAATCCCATTGGGGAATTATCAGGGGCAGTGGTTGGGCCCGAAAACGTTTTGTCTTCGTATGATATCGCACCGTTTTCCCATGTCGCGTCCGCTGCATACGCCGGCTGACTAACGACTACTGTCCATAAAAAAGCTGCCATGATTGCAGCTACCTGGATGGGAAATTGTCGCAAAAAAGACAATAACCCCGAAATCGGTTTCTCCGATAAAACCCACATACTCTAGTATGGTAGCATTTTTTAGCGATTTAGTCAAGCATATGATATTCTATAAACGCTTTTACTTACAATGTGCTACGACCTCAGATAACAACCATACCGCCCGCCAGCCTATCACACGCCTCTTACACTGCTTATGTTTGCGTCCTACCTTCTATCCTGTTATGATAATAATTGGTCCACTAGAGAGAGGAACGATATGTTTGGTTTTAAGCGCAAAAAGCGCTCGTCCAACACCCCGCGACCCGCTACCGCAAAGGTAGCAACCAGCCCGCAAAAGACGCCTCGTGCCAATGACGCCGTTGAGAGAACTATCCTTGAGCGATACGTCGATACGCAGCTCAAGCACGCATCAAAGCATGCAAGCAAGAGTGGCATCGGTATCGGTGAAGAGTTCACTTTCTTCGTCGACAACACGCCCGCCGAGCTGATTGGCCCCAACGAAGCGATGATGCGAATGATGACTTGTGCGCCGTTATACGGCCTTAAACTTCAATCGCTCCAAGGTAAAGCCGCTCGTTTTTCTCGTGAGGGCTAACCACACCCCAATCAACGTTGCAGACACCCGTCTCCGTTGATTGGGGCTTTTTCTTTTCACTCAAAGGCAGCGTATAATACTAGTATGGTACGCAAGCAACCGAAAATTCACACCGCTGCCGATTTTGATCTTGATCCACTCTCAAGTGACACAGATTTGTTCCGTTGGTTTTTGCTTTGCTATCTTTTTGGCAAGCCTATTCGCTCGGAAAGTGCCATCAAAACGTGGCAGCTTTTTATCGATTCGATGCTTGATACACCCTGGGCGATCGCCGACGAGTCCGAATCCTATCTTGTTATGACCTTGCACGACGGCGGCTATACACGCTATCAGCACGTTACTGCTCATGGTTTAAAAGAGTGTATGGACCGCCTTATTCGCGAATACGAAGGCTCACTTTTGCTAATGCTTGAAAGTAGTCAAGATGAAGAAGAGTTCTCAAAACGGCTTCAAAAACTGCATGGTGTTGGTCCAAAAGTGGCCGAAATCTTTACCCGAGAAACCGAAGAACACTTTGCCCAACGGGTTGAATAGCTGTCAAAAATGGTATAATAGAAAGTACCTAACGGTAATCGGAAGGAGTTCATCTATGGCAAATCAATATGACATGCAAGATCCACGCAAGCAATACCCGGTGATGGATATTCCAGAGCAAACGCAATCAGAACCTGGGCTCGATAGCGCCCTACAGCCGCATGCCGATCATGGCGTCGATACATACGAAGGCAAGGAGCGTTTACACGGTCGGAAGGCGCTGATTACTGGCGGCGATAGTGGCATTGGACGCGCCGTAGCAATCGCTTTTGCCCGCGAAGGAGCCGATGTAGCCATAAGCTATCTTCCCGCCGAGCAGTCTGACGCCGAAGACGTGCAAAAAGAAATTGAAGCAGCCGGGCAAAAAGCACTACTCCTGCCTGGCGATTTAACCGATGAATCGTATACCCGCACCCTTCCCCAAAAAGTTGCTGAAGCCTTCGACGGACTTGATATTTTGGTCAATAACGCTGGCAAGCAAGTGTTTAACGATGATTTCGCCTCTATCCCCTCAGAGCAGCTTCGTGATACCTTCACTGTTAACATTTTGGCGATGATGCAAATTACGCAAGAAGCACTTGCCTACCTGCCAAAAGGCGGCGCTATTATCAACACAACCTCTATTCAAGCAACGCAGCCATCAGTAGGGCTACTTGATTACGCCGCGACAAAAGCAGCCATCCGCAACTTTACGCAAGGACTTGCACAAGAACTTGGACCAAAGGGCATTCGCGTTAATGCCGTTGCGCCCGGACCAATTTGGACGCCGCTTCAACCAAGCTATGGTCAATCACAAGAAAAACTGACCTCGTTTGGGCAAGACACGCCACTTGGACGTGCCGGCCAACCCGCCGAGCTTGCGCCAGCGTATGTCTTTCTGGCAAGCCAAGAGGCAAGCTATATATCAGGTGAGACGATTGGCGTCACCGGTGGACGCACCCTATAACATCTAACCAAGGAGAAATAATGCATACAAAAAACTAGTTTGGCTACTTATCGGCGTGATAGCGCTGATCGTCATTGGTGTCGCAGCGGCGCTCATCTGGCAAAATTACGCAAATGCACCAACTGACGACAACACTACGTCACAACAAGAAGAGCCCACACCAGCCGACCCTAATGATACCGAACAGTATGTCGGTATGACAGAAGAAGATGCTTTACGGCGCGCCAAAGAGAGCAACAAAACTGCTCGCGTCATTGAACGGGACAGCGATGCGGTACCCTCAACAATGGACCTACGCGCTGGCCGGTTGAGCTTCAGCGTAGAAGATGGCATCGTTACGGGCGTTGAAGAAGAAGCACCTAACCTTCGCTCGCAAGACGCCGAATAACTACACCCGTTACTCTGTTCTGAGCGCCTCGATAGGATCCAACTTCGAGGCTTTTCGGCTTGGCAAAATACCAGAAACTACCGCCACGAGCATCAAACCGCCAATGACAACCACAAACGAGATTGGCTGAAAAATCAGAAGTCGAGCCTCGCCAAGACTGAGCGTATCGCTAATCCACGGGTTTGCTACCGCGCCAGCCAACAGTGCCAGCCCAGACCCAAGTGCTCCGCCCAAAAACCCAATCCAAGCAGCTTCTAACTTGAACAAGCGGCCAACATCTCGTCTACGCATGCCTAGTGCTTTCATAAGACCAATTTGTTGGGTACGTTCAAGCACAGAGATGTATTGGGTGTTGATGATGCCGAAGACGCTCGTCAGCACTGCCAACGCACCAAACCCAATCAAAATCCCCATCAGCACATCAATAAACTGAAAGATAAATCCCATCAAATCTTCTGCGGTTTGGGCGCTATAGTTTTTATCGGTGATGGCAGCTTTTACGCCATCGACGCTGGCTTCGTCTTTTGCGAGAACAATCGCGCCCAGAAACGCATTTTCTAGTGGTGTTCCTTTTTGCGTAAACGCGTACATATCAGCGACGATATCGCGCTGTACTTGTAGCCCCGTGCTAGCATTTGCTGCCAAAAGAGAGCTTTTTGTTACCGCAACCACCTCTTGTTGGTAGGTTTTTTCTTCGCCGGTTACCGTATTAGCCATGACAACATCCACAGTACTACCAATCGCATCTGCTGCAGACGAAAACCCAAGCGACTCAATAAAGGTTTCTGGCAACACGACCGCCTGTTCATCAACCGATTCGACGCTTCCTGCTACAATATCCTGCTTGATAGCATTATTAAACGGCTCAATACCAGCTTGATATTTTTTCTCGCCATCTCGGGTGACATATTTCGCAGAGGCATTATAAACTGGCGTTACCTCGGTGGTATTTTCAAGGCCTTCTAGCGTTGTAATGTCATCTTGCGAAAGCATTTTTTGTGAAAAACCACCACCATACTGCATCGTTGGACCTTCAACATATTCTTGTGGTTTCGTGAAATCTGTATCTGCTTCGTCCATTTTTGGCTGCACATAAAGCTCGCGCACATCAGTGTTACTGCTAACAATATCACTTGCGTATTGACGGCCACCTTCGCCAGCAGCAAGTGCCAACGTAATCGTAAATGCACCAACACCAATTGCCAAGCTTGTCAGGAGTGTGCGTGCTTTTGCTTGACGCAAACTACGGCCAGCACGCCTAACGGTATCCGCTATCTTCATATACTATTCCTTTGGCTCACTTTCGTTCGGTACGTGCGTTCGTGGACGCTCGGTTACCCCAGGGTTATTTGGCACAACAATCCACATAATCACGTATGGAACGAATCCCGGCAAGCCACCCGGTAGCAACAAAATAACTGCTACAACACGGATTAATACCGGGTCAACATTCAAATATTCTGCTAAACCGCCACATACGCCGGCGATCATGCGATCATCTTGCGAACGATATAATCGTTTCATCGTACCTCCTCTAACTGTTCTTTTTATTTTATCATCTTTCACTCGTAGTGAGAGCTATTATGGCTGACGACGATCCTCTTTTGCAACCACTACATGATCGGTGTGTTCGGCAGAGGCGGCTCGCTCCATTGCGCGCACGGCAAGCTGATCGGTGATTGAGGGTTGAATATCGCGACGAATCATTCGGTCGTACTCGGCACGTCGCTCAGCAGGATTAGCGTGCTGCACATCTTCACGTAACACGACATAGTCTTTGTTATAATGCTCTAAACTTGCCACAATACTTTCTTCGCTCGCATCAATATTCACCACAGAATCGCCCGACGCCGTATTTGAACGCGTGTATACCACTTGTGTGTCATCGTCGAGCGCCTGAATTTTTTCATCAATATTCATCTTCAAAATATTAGCTTGTTTACTGATAAGATTTGCATCAGCCACATCCGGCTGTTGCATTTTTTGTTGAATATCGCCCAGCTCGTGGCGAAGCGCAGCGATATCAACACGATAACGGGTGCCGTTGTACGAATAGCTCGTAAGGCTGTGTGGCGTAAAGCCAAGTGTCGGCGTTGCGTCATCTTCTCTTGTAAGATAGCGATCGCTTCGAGCCACCAACTCCACCAGCACACGTCCGCGCTCGTAATACACCAAATCATCGTGCAACGATAAAATTTGTTCCATCATTCTTACGCCATCTTCACTGCGTTTTGTGAGACCATTTTCGCCAATTGGCGAACTATTCAAGGTAACGCTCACTACTTTTACATCAGGTGCTTTTTCTTTCATATGTGAAGCGATATCAAGTGCAATAGGGCCGCCCATACTGTAGCCATCAAGCGAAACTTCTTGTAAATCAGTCGCTTCTGCTTGATCGATAATGCGCGTGGCGATATCAGCCGTGTTCAAGTCTTTATTGCTATATTCAATTGCATACACATCACCTACGTCGCGATGTGCCACTAATGTTTCCGCTGTACTGGAAGCATCTTTGGTGCCAAGGCCAGTCATGACGAATGTTCCGTGATGCTCAAAAAGCGGATCATCGCCATCATATGTGTAGATTTCATGGACTTCGGCGTGATCGGCCTTCACGCGCTCTTTTCCCTCTTGAATTCCCTGTGCAACATCTGCTGCAACAAACAGACCTCCTTTAAGCGCCACACACATGGCAGCGACACCTAGCCCCTTGGCAATATTGAGCGTGCGAGAACTTTTCTCGCGATGGTAGCGTCCCAATGTTTCATCGAGCGTCGTGTTCTCTGGCGTCTGTGGAAATGCGGGCACATCCTCTGGCGCACGAACGACCGGTGCGGAGGCCTCTGACGACCTTTGACGGACTACCATACGTTAGTCTTAATTTTATATCATAAGTGATATATTGTCAATCGTATTTTGTGATGCTACTATACTAAATATCTGAGTTCATACGGCATTATCGAACACTCCGACAGTTCCCGCCCAACAGACTATCTTTTTCATATTTCCATAAAATGTCTTGTTCGCGACAGGCAAGGTCGTGTACTGGTTGTACGCGAAGCTGGGCGAGAATGGTGGGATTTGCCCGGTGGCGGCATAGATCACGGTGAAACAATCAAAGAGGCAATTGCCCGAGAAATGCAAGAAGAGGTGAGCCTTCAGGGAGATTTTACGTATACGCTTTTCTCGGCTGAAGATCCGACGCTACTCGCCCATGGGTTTTATCAACTGCGCCTTATTGTTGCACTCACCACACACAACACGGTTTTTTCTCCTGGTGTTGACGCTGATGAGATCGCCTTTATCGACCCAGCTGAATTAAAAGACTCACCTCATGCAACTGAACGAAACGTACACAAGCACAGTCAATGGCAGTACAGTGGCATGCACTGTCAAAATATAGAATAACGAAGCAAGCTCCTCTTGCACATAGAGCAACTACTTTTTTGCTTTAGTGTTGTCGCTTTTTGGCTTTTTATCACGAGGCTCGTCAGTCTTTTTCGACTGCTTCATTGAGCTACTCGCCGCAATTCCAAGAAACGCGATACCAAGTGCCAAAAACGGAAATGCCATCGAGCTCATAGAATCAGTTGCGAATGACGTTACGCCAACGATAAAAAACACTACGCCAACACCGATATACGCCTGTGGTCCATCGTTATTCTTATCTTTTTTGGGAGTTTTTTGTGGCTGCTTCATACATCCAGCATAACAGGAAAGAACGCCTCTTATCCAAGGACGTTCTTTTTGCGCATACCATTATAACTATCTTACGCGCCGATTTTACGTGTAGATGGCCGCATACCTTCTTTTTGCTGCGCCTTTTGCTCAGTAGATTCGATCTTGCCATCTTTTACATGAACAATCATGTCACACTTGGCAGCAAGTTCTGGGTCGTGGGTAACGACAATCAGTGTTACACCCTTGTTGCGATTATAGCCAAAGAGCAGCTCCTCTACTTTTTCACCAGTAACGCTGTCAAGGTTACCGGTTGGCTCATCGGCAAAGATAATCGCTGGTTCGTTGGCAATCGCACGCGCAATTGCCAGGCGCTGCTTTTGCCCGCCAGAAAGGTTCTTCGCTTTGTTTTTGATTTTATCACTCAAATCTACTGCCTCAAGCGCTGCTTCAACACGTGCTTTGCGCTTACCGCGTGATACATCAGCAATTTCAAGCGGCATACTTACATTGTCGTACACACTTTCGTTCCCCTGAATAAAGAAACTCTGGAAAATAAACCCGATCTTCTCGGCACGAAAACGATCAACCGCTTTTTGCTTGAGCTTCAGAATGTTTTCACCATCGATAATCACCTCACCTTCTTCTGGCCGATCAAGCCCACTCATAGCGTGCATTAAGGTCGATTTGCCGCTACCGGACTTACCCAAAATCGCCACTGTCGTCCCTTCTTGAATTTGCAAGCTGACATCGTCGAGTGCCTTGAAGACGTTTTGCTTTTTGCCATAGGTTTTGGTAATATTTTTTACTTCAATCATACTATCTCCTATTATATCCTACTCTGTCCTCAATGCTTCAATCGGGTCGAGTTTGGCTGCTTTTCGTGATGGGAAGTGCCCTGAAAGTACTGCGACCGCCATCAAACCAAGCACCAAAATTCCACTTGCAAGCCAATCAATTTGCAGCAGCTTCGTACCTGCTTCAAGGTCGAGCGTGCCAGTAATGACTGGGTTAAACAGCGTTACAAGATAGGCAAGTGCCACTCCTATGACTCCGCCCAAAAACCCAATCCAAGCAGCCTCTAACTTGAACAAGCGGCCAACATCTCGTCTACGCATGCCTAATGCTTTCATAAGACCAATTTGTTGGGTACGTTCAAGCACAGAGATGTATTGGGTGTTGATGATGCCGAAGACGCTAGCAATAATCGCCAGCACGCCAAAGCCCATCAGGCCATACTGCACGATGTTGACCATTTGCATGATGCTGGTACGCTTTTCGGCGAAGGTCACGGCGTCATAGTCGCCTGCGTCCACAATCGCTTGTTTCACTGCGTCGACATTGGCGTTTTCGCGTGCCGTCACCATGATTGCGAAGTAGCTTTCTGGTGCGTCGGCTGGGCGCTGGGCGGCGGCAATTGCTTCGCCGTCTTTATTGGAAATCCTAAACTGGTCGTGATAGTACGCCAGCGGACTGGTTGGCTGCTTGTCCACTGCCACCACGGTAAATTCGCGTGTAAATGGCTCGCCGCCTGGGGCGTTGAACTTGGCTGTTACCTGCTTGCCCAAAGCTTCATTGGCGTTTTTGAACCCAAATGATTCGATGTATTTGTGCGGCAAGACAATCTGGCCCGGCAAAATCTCATTATTTTCGCCCAAGCTTCCAGCCGAGAGGTCAATCGCGGTGCCGTCGTACTGCACGTCGATGTCCGCCTGGTATTCGTCGCTGCCATTTGCAGCCACCGAGTATGGCTCAACACCAAAGACCGGCCTCACTTTTTCAACACCATCAAGCTTAGAAATTGTGTCGCGATCGCCTGGGGTCAGCTGCTTATAGTCACTCGCTACCGTCGCTACCGTCGCTACTGTCTCCTCGCCGACTTTTTTTGGTGTGTCGTCGCCCGTTGCGTCAACCGCCTGCTTGGCACTTACTTGAATCGTCTGCATGTCGCCTGCTGCGCTCACAACATCATTAAGATAGCTGCGGCCACCATTTCCTGCGGCCATCGCCAGCGCGATAGTAAACGCGCCAACACCAATCGCCAAGCTTGTTAAAATAGTTCGGCCTTTTGACTGGCGCAAATTACGGCCAGCACGCCTAATTGTATCTATTATTTTCATGTGATTGTTCCTCCTCGCCAATAGTTACAATGCCGCACGGTGTGCCGATACTGTCGTTGGTTTTTACCGACCGTTCGGTGCCGTTATGTATGACGGTGCCGCTCGAAACACCTTCAACCGTAATAGTGTTTTCACCGCTCGTTTCGGCAGATTGTGAACATGCTTCTGGCTGCATAGCGGCAAGTGTACGCACAACGCCTGCTTCGATTGTGCCGCTGTCAGTTGTGGCATCGAGCGCACGAACAGCGGTGTCGCTGAGGTCTATCGAACTATTACCGCTTGTGCGAGCAATAACCGCTTCAAACGTTCCCTCGACATATAACGCAGCGTTACCAGTAGAAACAAGTTTTAGCTGGCTCTGCTTCTTCTCGTTAGTGTATTTTACTCCTCCACCGTGCACATTTAATTCATCGAGCGCTGGGCCATAAATACGGATTGGCACATCTGGCTGCCAACGCCAATCAGATGTATGCTCGACCACAACAGTGCTAGTGTCACCTTTTTGCGTCACGTTAAATTGTACCGCTTTGCCTTTTACATGCGAGACTTCGGCATACGGCTTCTCGTTTGAAACAATATAAATCACCATTGGCGCACCGTACGAAGGTGATTTACTAACGTCAATTGTTAATTTTTTCGTATCTGCAAAATTAGCAGGTAGTTCTTCTGGTGTTGTTACCATCGATGTTCGGAATGACTCTTCAGCTCGCCACTGTCCATACATCAACGTACCAATACCAACACTAAAGGCTACGATGCCAGCTACAATAATCGCAACAGTCGTGACGCCCATACGCCTAGTAAAAATCCGGCGAAATGCAGCCACAGCGAGCACAATATTAAGCGCAGTAAAGAGCAGGCCGCTCAGGACGAACAGACCGAGTGCTGCCATGTAGTACCACTCCATGTCTAGCAAGGTATCGGCATAAGGTGAGTTGTCAGTTATTCCGAGTCCAAACAGGAGGCTGCCTCCGCCAAATACCGTAGCGATAAGCGCACCAACTGCTACGATCGAAAACAGTACGCCCAGGCCAAATAGCAGTACTTTTTGCACTGTCTGTGCCGTATGGTTTGCACTGACACCTTCTGCGATCCGTGCACTACGATCCTTTATCGCTGCGAGCGTGACCGTCTTACCTTCAAGCTCCAACTTCTCAGCGGCCGTGCGTGCCGGTGGCAAGACAATCCAAAGAATGACATACAGAATAACCATCGTACCAAATGATGGAATTAATAGCACAATAAAAGCTAGTCGCGTCCACAGTGGATTGATCCCAAAATACGTGGCAATACCAGAGAGCACTCCACCCAATACAGCGCTGTCCTGATTGCGATATAATCGGCGGCGTGGTTTAGCATTGATGTCTACCGGCAGTGTGGCCACGTCGCTGTCTTCGGCAAAGTCTTGCGGCTCTCCTAGGCGTTTACGTAAAGATGTTACGTCGCTTACCGTAATAACGTCATCACGCGTGGTACCGTTCTCTTCAAGCAGCTCGGTCATGCGGATTTCAATATCTTCAAGCACGCTCGGATCTTCAGCGTAACGCTCGAGTGCCGCAATGTACTGCTCGAGCTCTTTCTTCGCCGTGATTTCTATATCGTAAGCTGTTTTGGCGATGTGGATTCGTGTGATTTCTTTCATGATCTCCTCCTTATAATTTCTTCAGCGTGGCGTTAAGCGCGGTGATTTTTTTGGTGGTGTGCGTCACAACCTCGTCACCGAACTTGGTGGTTTTATAATATTTACGCGGCGGTCCCTGCTCGCTTTCTTGCCATTCATGCACGAGCAAGCCATCACGCTGTAAACGGCTTAGTAGGGGATAAATCGTTCCTTCTACTACCATCAGTTCAGCTTCGCGCAGCGCCTGAATAATGTTACTTGTGTACTGCGCCGTGCCACTACATACCTTTAATACACAGTATGCTAAAAAGCCTTTGCGAAGCTGCGTTGCCAGCTGTTCGGCATATTGTTCGCTGCTTGTATCTTTCTGTTCCATAGTTCTATGTTATACAAGGTACTATAAAAAGTCAAGTATACTTTCGCTGATCCATTAAAAAAGAACCTCACACCAGAGGTTCTTTTCATCAAACTAGAAGAGTGAGCGCTTTTTGTTTGACTTAAATTGTTCGAGTAATTCTTTTTGCTTCTTCGAGAGCTTCGTTGGCGTCTGCACAATCACACTCACAATGTGCGGCCCACGAGTGTCGCGTCCGGCATGTGGCACGCCATGCCCGCTCAACTTAAAGTCTGTCCCGCTTTGCGTGCCGGCAGGTACTTTCATACGCACCACACCATCGACTGTTTCGACATCAATTTCGATACCAAGTGCTGCATCCACCATTGAAACCGTTTCCTCCGAAAGGATAATATCGCCTTCTCGTGTAAACTTTTTGTCGGCTTTTACACGGATGTGCACATACAAATCACCCTTTGATCCCCCGGCAATCGCTTCGCCACGCTCGCGCAAACGAATCGTCGCACCGTCATCAATACCAGCTGGAATCTTTACCGTAATGGCCTGCTTGCGACGTTGCGTTCCCGCACCGTGACACACCGTACAAGCCTTTTCTGGCACCTTGCCGCGACCTTCACATGTTTGGCACACCACTGCCTGTTGGATTTGTCCAAACATCGTGTTCATTACCTTAGGAATTTGGCCACTCCCTTTGCAAGTCTCGCATGTTTTCATACTGTGACCAGGTTCGGCACGTTCGCCATGACAGTGCGAACACTCATCCACCATTTCGAGGTTGAGCTTTTTCTCGACACCAAAAATAGCATCGGTAAAGTCGAGTTTAATCGAGGTTTCCACATCGTTACCACGACGAGCACGCGTTGATTGGCCGCCTGCACCACCACCAAAGAACTGACCAAAAATATCACCCAAACCACCGTCACCAAAATCGAAGTGAACATTCTGCCCACCAAAGCCGCCAAAGTCGAATCCTTCGAATGGATTTCCGCCTCCACCCCCAGCATTTCCACCAACACCAGCATGGCCAAACTGATCGTAACGTTGGCGTTTTTGCTTGTCTTTTAGCACTTCGTAGGCTTCGTTTACCTCTTTAAACTTGGCTTCATCACCGCCTTCTTTGTCGGGGTGGTGCTTTACAGCAGCCTTGCGAAACGCCTTCTTCACTTCGTCGTCGCTGGCTGATTTATCAACACCTAATACTTCGTAATAATCTCGCTTGCTCATTAGTTTTATTATAGCAAAAACTAGCACTCATATGCAAGGAGTGCTAGTTTATCTTTTTAGTAACGTTGGCTATTTATTAATAGCGAGTGTCGACTCTTTGGCAAGCTTGACCAATGCTTGCTGTGCGGCAGTTCGTGTAATGTCGATGCCGTCGTTGTGGTTTTGTACAAGACTAAATTTGTAAACAGTTGCATCTTTTACGACAATCACTGCAACTTCTTGATCGGCGGCCGTTGCGCGCGGCAAGTAATAACGGGCTTCATCACCGAGATCATCAATCGTCTCGTCGGTTGTACCAGCAAATGGATCAGCTTTCTCTAGCGCTTCCTTGTCGGTATAGGCAAGTACGTTAATGTTAATCGTTATTTGGTGATCATTTTTTACGGTTTTTGCAGTGTACTGTACGCTTTCGCCATCAAGGTTCTTATCTGCAACAAGTGTTCCTGATTGCTTCGGATCACTAATATCCTTAACAAGACCACTAAACGCTTCCGTCACTTTGCCTTTTGTTGCCACACCAACAACGCCAATGTGCTTATTCTCGTCCACCAACTGCGTGATTTCGCCAGTTTGCTCGTTGCCGCTCTTGCGTTGTTGTATCAGTACAAACGCAACCACCGCGATAATAACAATCAGCACCACCGCGCCAATAGTAATATAGATCCTTTTACGATTATTCATATTTTTAATCCTTCAATATATTGCTTATGGCTACAGTATAGCGTGCTTTTGGGTTCGTCGCAACTGAGCAATATAGTCAAAAGAAAATAGCCAGCGGGGGAGCTGGCTATTTCTACAAGTGCCTATTTACTTCTTGTCTTCGTCGACAATCTCGCCTTCAACTGGCTCGTCTTTGTCTTTTTTATCAGATGCTTTGTCGTCAGCTTCGCCTTCAGGAGCTTCCTCTTTAGCAGCAGCTTCGTACAATTTTGCACCAATCGGCATGATCTTTTCTTGCAAGGCTTTGGCGGCAGCTTCGAGCGCGTCTTTATCAGCGTTCTCGTCGTCTTTTACCTTTTTTGCCTCAGCCGCAGCGTCTTCAATCACCTTTTTATCGTCGTCAGAAATCTTGTCTTTGTATTCTGATGGCATTTTTTCTGCCTGATAAATAGCGTTTTCGAGCGTGTTGCGTGCGTCTACCGATTCACGCTTTTTCTTGTCTTCATCGGCGTGTGCTTCGGCTTCTTTCTGCGCCTTTTCGATGTCTTCTTTACTCATGTTGCCACTTTCTTGAATCGTAATCGACTGTTCTTTACCAGTACCCTTATCTTTCGCGGTCACGTTCAAAAGACCGTTTGCATCAAGGTTAAAGGTAACTTCAATTTGCGGCACACCACGTGGTGCTGGCGCGATGCCATCAAGGATAAAGCGACCAAGTGACTTGTTGTCGTTCGCCATTTCGCGCTCACCCTGCAGTACGTGAATTTCTACTTGTGGCTGATTGTCGGCAGCAGTACTGAACGTTTCGCTCTTTGAGGTTGGAATGGTTGCGTTACGTTCAATCAATTTCGTGGTGACGCCACCCATGGTTTCGATACCAAGTGAAAGTGGCGTTACGTCAAGTAGTAATACGTCCTTCACATCGCCCGCAAGCACACCACCTTGTACGGCAGCACCAACGGCCACAACTTCGTCTGGGTTCACACCCTGCATCGGGTCTTTGCCGAACAAGCTCTTTACCTTTTCCACCACGGCTGGCATGCGGGTCATACCACCCACCAGCACAACTGATTGAATATCGCTGGCTTTCAAATCTGCATCACCAAGCGCCTTCTCAACTGGTCCAGCCAAACGATCAATCAAATCTTTCACCAATTCTTCCAATTTGGCACGCGTGATGGTGTATTCGAAGTGCTTTGGCCCTTCTTCATCAGCGGTGATAAATGGCAAGTTCACTTCGTAGCTATTGGTGCTTGAAAGTTCTTTCTTAGCTTTTTCAGCTTCGTCTTTCAAGCGCTGCATAGCTGCTTTGTCGTTCTTTAGGTCAACACCTTCTTCGTTTTTGAACACTTCCAGGAAGTGGTTTACGATGCGGTTGTCGAAGTCTTCACCACCAAGGTGCGTATCACCGTTGGTTGAGCGAACTTCAAACACGCCGTCGCCAAGCTCAAGGATGGACACGTCAAACGTACCACCACCAAGGTCGAATACAGCGATTTTTTCGTCTTTTCCGCCTTCAAGGCCATAGGCAAGGGCAGCTGCGGTTGGTTCGTTAATAATGCGCTTTACTTCAAGGCCGGCAATTTTACCAGCGTCTTTGGTCGCTTGGCGCTGTGAATCGTCAAAGTATGCCGGTACGGTGATGACCGCTTCGGTGACTTTTTCGCCCAAATACGCTTCGGCATCAGCTTTAATTTTGCCAAGAATCATAGCAGACACTTCTTCTGGCGTGTATTCTTTGTCGCCAAGTTTTACGGCCACAGCGTTATCGTGCTTGACGATTTCAAACGGCATAATGTCGATGTCTTTTTGCACTTCGTCGTCGGTAAATTTACGGCCAATCAAACGCTTCACACCATAAATAGTGTTTTTTGGATTGGTCACGCGCTGGCGCTGGGCAACTTGCCCTACCAGGCGGTCACCTTTTTTATTAATTGCCACCACGCTTGGGGTGGTGCGGTTACCTTCGGCATTTGCGATAACTTCTGGCTTACCTGCCACCATGTAGGCAAATGCGCTGTTGGTTGTACCAAGATCGATTCCAATAATCTTTCCCATGATTTACTCTCCTTTTATATATAACTTTATGTAATTTCTTCTGATTTCATTTTAGCACTCTCTTACGTAGATTGCCAATATCTTTATTGTAGCGAAGTTGGCACTCGTATGTCAAGAGTGCTAAATCACTTTTTTTACTCCTGTTTATCCAAAAAGCATTTGCGTTATGCAAGCCATATGCGGTATGATATCTGCATACATTGCAATAGATACATAAAATATACAAGGAACCGTGATCATGAGCGAAGTACAAGGCGTATCGCTACCCACAGCAAAAAAAACCCTCTTATCAGTTATGGCCGTTGCCGTCAGCGCAATTGGCCTTGCTGTTATTAACACCCCTGCCTCACAGGCACAGGGGCTTCCACTTGGCACCGGCGGCTCTACTACCGAGCTCCTCCAGTGGGCGTCAAACCAAGGTGAGGGCAGCTACACTGCACAAGAAAACAAGGGCGAGGACGCTAATGGTCCAGGCACCGCAGAGTACCGCAAAACAAGTGGTGGCTTTGAAGGTGCGCCAAAGGGAAGTCATGGCGTTACTAGCTACGTTGATGGTGCTGGTAATCGTCAACCTGTTCAATTTACCCATCCTGACGATAAAAAACGTCCAGTCATCGTCTTTATTCATGGTGGCGGCTGGCGCGGTGACGGCAACCAATACGCGCAAGGTTTCCGTGAACGTGTTGCCCGACAAGGCTTTGCATCATTCCGTATTAAATACCGCTTGATGCCAAACGGTGTCTACGGCACCTACAACGATGTCATGAACGCCATCAAACACGTTCGTAACAACGCCGACACTTACAATATTGATCCATCTCGCATTATTACGTGGGGTGACTCTGCTGGCGGCTCACTCAGTGTTCGCTCTGGTGCATCAGGCAAAGCCGGCACTTCAACTGCTATTGGCTGGTCAGCACCAACCAATGCCATTCGTGCAGCAATGTACGGTATCAATGCTCCACTCGCGCTTGATCACTCAACTTGTTTTGACACCAGCTTTACACAAGTATTTGGCGATATCGCTGAGCTATGGCGTGGTCAAATGTATCTTTTCCAAGATCCACAACGATTCATGAATATGTCTCCACAAGAAATTACGCAGTTTGCCGACAACACCTTCAAAACACTTAACCTTCTACAAGAAAGTGATGTTATTGGTGGCATTCAATCAAGCCTAGCTGAATGGGGTATCGACGTTGATCGCCTTTCAAACGCATACTCAGTTTCACGTGACTCAGCAAATCGTCTGAAAGATGCAACCGACAAACTTGATCCAGAAGCAGCTGACAAAGAAACAGAAGTCGACCCAAGCAACACTGATCTTCAAGCATTCAAGGATGACCTCTCTGTTGTTATCGAAGGGCTTGAAACATCTGAAGGTGATAGCAAGACAATCCGCGCTGCAAAAGAAAAGCTTGAACAAATCAAGTCTGACCTGCCTGAAAAACCAGGTGAAAAGGGTAACATTACTATCGCTGAAGGAAAGCAGCAGGCTCAGGAAGTAATGAACATCTTGCAAAAAGCAACTGAATCATCAGACATTAACGATCCTGCTTCGTTGATCCGTGAAGTTGGTGAAGCAACCAAGGAAGATCCAAAGAAGGCGTCTGAGCAGCCACCAACAAAAGATGACTCACTCCGTGCTCACCTTGCAATGCTTAGCGATGAAGACATGAAGAGTATTAGTGATGCACTCGGTGCTATCCGTGCCATCAACAACACTTTCAATGACGACCCCGCATTACAAGCTCAGGTTGAAGGCTTGGCAAGTTCTGCAGAGAAAATCTCATCAGCGCTCAGCCAAAACTCTTCATCGTTCAACACGACTACCAACCCTGCGGCAGGCGGCAACCCGCAAACTAACATTGTTGCAAAGATTGCTGAATGCGCAGACAATATCATTCAAACATCGCCTGCACTCTTTGCTGACCCGAAATCACCACCAATGTTCTTAGCAAATGCTTCGCACGAGACGGTTGTACCACCACAAGATGCCTACGAAATGCGTGATAAAATCCGTAGCTTCGGAACTCGTGCAGAAACGTTAATCCTGCCTGGTACAAATCATATGGGCTACGACGAACGCGCCGTAGAGCCAACACTCGCCTTCTTGCGATCTGTTAATCACCCAGAACCAATCAATAAGTAAGATTGACTCCATAAAAAATACCGCCTCTCGATGGGCGGTATTTTTATCTTAATCGCTACAGGGAATTATTTGTCGCCAAGTGAATCGGCACGAGCAACCTTCACCATGGCCTGACGAATCATCTTACCGTTTCGTGTATAGCCAGCTTGGAGCTCTTCGGTGATAACCTCATGCTCACCTTCGGAACCCTCGTCATACTGCACTGCGTAATGTCGATCAGGATTGAACTCGTCTCCAGCTTGGGCACTGATCCGTTCGAGCTGCAGATCACTCATGAGCTTCTCGAGCTTCTTGGCAGTACCAGCAACGCCTTTTGCCCATGGATTATCTACCAAGTCATCGGGCATATGCGTGATAGCGCGCTCCAACGTATCGATCACAGGTAGCAGCTTCACAATCATTGCATCACCGCCCGTTTGACGCGCTGCCGATACTTCTGTTTCGGTTCTCTTACGGTAATTTTCAAAATCAGCACGCAAACGCTGTAGATCGAGTGTCAAATCACCATTTTGCTGTTCAAGATCGGTGATTTTATCTTTCTTCTTCATCTTTTTTGCTTCATCTTTTTGCGGTGTGTCTGGTTGATCCATATGTTACAATACCTCCTCTAATGTTTTTGCCACTTGGCGCACAAGCCGAATGGTGCGCGCATAGCTTTGTCTTGTTGGGCCAAGCACGCCAATGTAGCTCTTGTCGCTGTAGGGCGAGCGGAACCTGCTTACAATCAAGCTAGCGCCACTGGCTTTACCGATCGGGTTTTCTTCGCCGATGTAGACACTCAGGGGTTCTGTCGGAGCAGCTTCGCGTAACCATGGCTCAAGGTTATCAAGCAATCGTGCCACAGCCTGTGGTGCGTCACCACCATGCATAAATTCTGGCTGACTAAACAAGTTGCCAATGCCGCTCATATACAGCCGCCCATCAATCGTGGCGATGCCAAGGTTTCGCGTCAATTCCACCAAACTATCGACTGCGCTACGAATTGCACGATCAGCCTGACCTTGATAGCTACTGACGCGCGCTTCAATCGCTCTCGCGTTGCGATCAAGTGCTGGCAGCGTTGGCATATAGGCATTTTCCGTAATTTGGTTCACGTAGTAACGGTAGCCTTTGTCAGTAGGAACACGCCCCGCGCTCGTGTGCGGCTGCATAATTAAACCCATCTGCTCAAGTCGTACCATTTCGCTGCGTACCGTGGCGCTACTAATACCAAAAAGCTTTGCCAGAGTAACACTTCCCACTGGTGCAGCGATTTCAGCGTACTGTTCAATGATAGCGATAAGAATCTGCGTCTGGCGATCTGTCATGCCTCTATTGTAGCATATTTTGGCACTCTATAAAAGGGAGTGCTAGACTTTCGCTTCGATTGAAGCAAGTAAATCACGAGCTGCTAGCCGCGCTAAGTCATCTTTCCGCGTAAAGAGGTCTGGCTTATGAGCAATCTCGTCAGCGATGCGCACCGTTTCATCAAGATTGTCATTAATAATGAAGTGATAGTAGGGAACTTCCAACGCCTGTCGTAGCTCTGTAATAGCACTCGCGCGACGCTTTGGCCACTCGGCTTCGAACTCTTCTGGTGTTGCGTAGCGTTTGCTCAAACGTTCGCGCCAGGTCGTAAAATCTGGCGGCAAAATAAAGACCGCCACCACGTCCTGAGAAAGTTGTTTATATTCCTCTACTCCTTGCACATCGATGTCGGTGATGGCAATTTTTCCTTGCTTGTATGCGTCTTCTACCTCTTTTACCGATGTTCCATATACCACCGATCCGTGCACAAACTTCGCTTCAATAAACGCTTGCTGCTCAAGCATATCACGTGCTTCATCCATCGAAACAAAATTGTACTCTATCCCATCTGTTTCGAGCACGCCATCATCCATGCGCGGTGCTCGCGTCGTATGCGAAATAATATCTTTATAGTCGTCACGTTCAAGTAGTCTGCGCTTGATCGTGTCTTTGCCGGCACCAGAAATTCCCACTAATAGTACAATTTTGGTTGATTGAATCAAGGTAATTGCCGCGCGCGACGGTTGATAGTTTGCGATAAGTTCTTGTGTGTCCATTTAATCCCTTTTTAACATTACCGTAAACGCTTCTGATGGAATTTCGACATTGCCGAATTTCTTCATGCGCTTTTTGCCCTTGGCTTGTTTGGCTAAAAGCTTTTTACGCCGTGAAACATCGCCGCCATAGAGCTTGGCGGTGACATCTTTTCGATAGGCGCTGAGGGTTTCGCGCGCGATAAAGCGCCCACCAATTGCTGCCTGCAACGCCACCTGGAAGTTCTGGCGCGGGATGACTTCTTTTAATTTGGCGGTGATTTCGCGGCCAATTTTTTGCGATTCCGAGCGGTGGCACATAATGCTCAGCGCATCGACAATTTCTCCAGCTACGTAAAAATCAACGCGTACCAAATCATGCGCTTGGTACTGCCACAAATCATAGTTAAAGCTGCCGTAGCCGCTAGTAACCGATTTTAGCTGGTCGTAAAAATCCGTCAGCAAATTGGCCAGCGGCGCTTCAAAACTAATCAGCACGCGCTCATCAATATAACTCAGGTTTTTTTGCTGCCCACGTTTTGAAACGATCAGCTGAATTACCGCACCAACGTAATCTTGCGGCACAACAATTTCGCCTTTAATCCACGGTTCGCGGATTTCTTCGATCAGGCTCATGTCGGGCAAATCGGCCGCACTTTTGATATCAAGCTCTTCGCCGTTTGAAAGCAGTACGTGGTAGTCAGTAGAAGGGTTGGTAATCACCAAATCAAGGTTATATTCGCGCTCTAGTCGCTCACGAATAATATCCATGTGGAGCAACCCCAAGAAGCCAATGCGCACACCAAAGCCAAGCACCGGCGAATTTTCTGGCTCGAATTGCAAGGCAGAGTCGCTCAGCGACAGCTTCTCGATCGCGTCCTTCAAATCCTGATATTCCTCGTTCGAAACAGGGAAGAAGCCGGCGTACACAAACGGCTGCACGTTTTTGTAGCCGGGGAGCGCCTTGTCGGCAGGAGCTTTTTTAAGCGTCACCGTATCGCCCACTTTGGCTTCACGAGTAGTTTTAAGGTTGGTTACGATGTAGCCGATTTCGCCCGCCGTTAGCTCGTTATACGGTATCATTTGCGGCTGCAATTTGCCAATTTCAAGCGCCAATCCGTTCGACTCGGTCGCCATCATCATAATATCGTCGCCTTTTTTGAGTGCGCCCGAAAAGATGCGCACGTACAAAATCACGCCGCGGTATTCATCGTAATAACTGTCAAAAATCAGGGCTTTGAGTAAACTCACTATGCAACCTCCTTCGGCGCGGGAATCTTTTCAATCACTGCGTTCAGTACTGTTTCAACACCCATGCCAGTTTTGGCCGAAATGTGCAAAATGTCTTCTTCTTTACAGCCAAGCAGGTTGATCACCTCTTTTGAAACGCGCGGAATATCTGCCGCTGGCAAGTCGATTTTATTCAGCACCGGAATAATTTCCAGCCCTTCTTGCATCGCCAAATACACGTTTGAAAGCGTTTGCGCCTGAATTCCTTGGGACGCATCCACCACCAAAATTGCGCCTTCACATGCCTGCAAACTGCGCGACACCTCGTAGCTAAAATCAACGTGGCCGGGCGTATCAATCAAGTTCATTTCGATATCATTCCAGCGCATTGTCACTGGCGTAAGTTTAATCGTAATGCCCTTTTCGCGCTCCAAATCCATCGAATCAAGCAGTTGCCCCTTCATGTCGCGCTTTTCAACCGTACTGGTTAGCTCCATCATGCGGTCAGCCAAGGTAGATTTTCCGTGGTCGATGTGGGCAATAATACAAAAATTTCGAATCGCAAGTTGGCTCATATAAAGGATAGTATAGCAAAAATTGGCAGGTAACTCTAGAGGTGACTTGCCTGTTGCTACATTCTAAAGAAGAAATAGCGCAGCTTGGCAATCACTGGCTTTGTTTCACGAAGCTTCATAATGCGGCTAAAGAACAAATAAACCGCGAAACTTGCTAGCACGATCATAATAAAGATTGGCATGGAGGCAATCAACCCGCGGTCAGTCACCTGTAGCGGGAAGGTTGAAACAAGGTAGTAGGTGACAATCGACATAAACCCAGCAGCACTTGCCATGCGAACCAGCGCGCTCCAGAACGAAGCATTGAACACTGTTTTTAGGCGATGTTGCATAACAGCAAACAGAATCGCTACTTCGAAGAATGCCACAATCGCCTGCGCCGCCGCCAATCCGTGTGCACCCAATTGAAGGCTAAAGGTAAACCATACCGCCAAAATAATATTGAGTGAAATTGCCACGATAGAAATATACAATGGTGTTTTAGTGTCTTGCTGCGCATAAAAACTACGTGCCGCAATGTGATAGATCGATCGAAACAAAATCGCCACCGCAAAGACGCCCAAGATGCCCGCCATGAGCGAATCGCCCCCTTCGTTCAAAAAGCCAATCAAGTACCCCCGCGTAAAGAAGGTGATCACCGCCACCGGGAGCGCCAACCATACAATCACGCGAATCACCGAGCGTAGCTCTGCCATAAAGGCATCCATCTTCCCTTCGTTCAGTTGCTCGGAAAGTTTTGGAAAGGCAGCGGTACTAATCGCCACACCAATCAAATTAATTGGCACCATATGAAGCGACGTCGCTTGCTGATATGCACGCACCGCCCCTTCCGACATACGGCTGGTAAGATTCGTCTCCACCAAGCTAACAGCGTAATCCATCCCCTGGTCAAACGAGCGCGCAGGCAGAAGTGAAAGTACTTTTCGAAAGCCTTTATTCTTCCAGAAAATCTTCGCTTCGTAATCGAACCCAAGTCCAATCAGCCCAACAGAGCTTACTAACAACTGTAAGATCGAACCAAGCACCACACCAAGCGCCACACCCATAATGCCGCCATCGAACACTTCGTAACCGAAAATTGTAATGCCACCCGTAAAGAACACGGCGCCGATAATAATACCAATATTGTAAATGGTCGGTGCCAACGCATAAAACGCAAACCGCCCAACTGCCTGCTGCATACTGGCAATCACTGTAGCGATTGCAAACAAGAACGGATTTACCGCAATTACCCGCATCATACTTGTGGCCAACGCCATACCTGACTCACTCAAACCTGGCGCAATAATATAACGTAGGAGCGGCTCCGCAAAGATAATAATCAACACGCTCGTCACCAGCGTAATCAACGCCATAAAGTTAATGAGACTTGATGATAGTTGCCAAGCAGATTTTTTATTCCCCGTCGCCAAACGCTGGTTAAATACCGGAATAAACGTCACGCTTAGCGCGCCCGAAACCAGAATAAAGAACATAAAGTCAGGGACTGTGAAGGCTGCCGTATAGGCATCGATTCCTACTTTGTAGGTTTCGTAGTACATCCCATTCAGCAAGCGGTCCCTAATGATCCCAAGAACGCTCGAAAGCAATGTCGAGCCCGCCAACAATGCTGCCGCTAGCTGCACCGTAATGCGCTGATTTAGCTTTAGCACTGCTCGACGAACTCGACCCATCGTAGTTTCCTATATGTTACGAATGAAGCGCGGCTTCTTTCGGAAGCTTAGCATCCTTCAGTAGCTCAACTACAGCTTCTTCTTCTAATGTTTCTTCTTCAAGCAAACTTTTGGCAAGCTTATCAAGGCTGGCGCGATTCTTTACAATAACCGCTTCGGCGCGCTGTGAGGCTTCTTTAATAAGCTGCTCAACTTCTTTGTCGATCAATTCTGCAGTTGAATCAGAATATGGTCGTTCATGGGTGATTTTATCAAATACCATACCGCCATTATCTTCATGGAAGACTTGGTCACGCAATTTCTTACCCATACCTTGTTCAATCACCATGTCGCGAGCAATCTCAGTTGCTTTACGGAGGTCGGAACCTGCACCAGTCGTGATGCCGTCGTCGCCGTAAAGAATCTTTTCTGCCACACGACCACCCATAGCACGCGCTAAGATGTCTTTAAACTCATACACACTGGTATAGCTTTTATCTTCTGGTGGAAGGAACCACGTGACGCCACCCGTGCCACCGCGTGGGATAATCGTTACTTTGTGAACCGGGTCGCTGTCTGGCAAGACATGACCAACAATCGCGTGACCCGCTTCGTGATACGCCGTCAGTTCCTTTTCTTTTTCGTTCATCACCTTGGCTTTTCGTTCTGGACCAATCGCCACTTTTTCAAAAGCTTCAGTCAAATCAGCATTACCAATTTTCTTACTGTTACGACGGGCAGCGATAATAGCCGCTTCGTTTGCCATATTTGCAAGATCGGCACCACTTGAGCCGGCAGTTTTTGCCGCTAGCTTATCGATATTAACAGTGTCGTCAGTTGGCTTTTTCTTAAAGTGTACCTTCAAAATTGCTTCGCGATCTTTACGTTCTGGCAGCATAATATTAGTGCGACGGTCAAAGCGACCAGGGCGAAGGAGTGCTGGGTCAAGCACATCGGCACGGTTCGTTGCCGCTAGCACAATCACGTTTGTACCGGTTTCAAAACCGTCCATTTCAACCAAGATTTGGTTGAGCGTTTGCTCACGTTCATCGTGGCCACCGCCCATACCGCTCCCGCGTTTACGGCCAACAGCGTCAATTTCGTCGATAAAGATAATCGCTGGAGCGTTCTTCTTTGCTTTTGCAAACAAGTCACGCACGCGGCTCGCACCAACACCAACAAACATTTCCACAAATTCTGAACCAGAAATCGAGAAGAACGGCACATTTGCTTCGCCTGCCACCGCTCGTGCAAGCATCGTTTTACCAGTACCCGGATTACCGACCAGCAACACACCCTTTGGAATTTTAGCGCCAAGTTGCTCGTATTTTTTTGGATGTTTCAAGAAATCAACCACCTCTTCAAGATCTTGCTTGGCAGCTTCATTTCCCGCAATATCTTCAAAAAGCACTTTTTCTTTATCAAGCCCATAGAGCTTCGCCTTCGACTTACCAAAGCCCATCGCTTGGTTATTTTGCCCTTGCGCCTGGCGCATCATAAAGACAAAGAAACCAATAATCAAAATGGTTGGAATCAAGATGATTGCTAAATTCCAGAACGTTTCGCCCGTATTTGACGGCGCTTTGTCTTCTACAACATTTTGTTTTGCTTCCTTGGAAAGTGTATCTTCGCGTAAAAGTGTCGCTACGCCGCCTTGGAGATATGACTTTTGCGTTGGCTGATCTTCACCTTTTTCAGTGATTTTTAAGTCACCACCTTGACCTTCAATTTTTGTGATCTCGCCCTTATTTGCACGGTTAATCACCTCTGATACTGGCACCTCTTTTAGGTTTTCTGGAGGATTAATAATTGCCAGCACAGCCAAAGCCGCAACCACAATGATTGCCCAAAAAAGTGTCAAACGCAAAAAGTTTGCCGGCTTTTTATTCGGATTCGGTCGCTTCGGGCCTTTTGGATTTTTTGGAGCTGCCATAAATGAGGTATGATTCCTTTCTGTTTATCAAGATAATTTTTCCCACTCTTATTTATTATAGTACTATTTCTTTGTTTTTATAAGGGTAAATTCTGTCTTGCTAAAAGAAAGGAAGCGTTGATCGTCGAGCGAGTAGCGCGCGTGCGGCCGAGCTACTTTTATAGCAAGCAAAATTGCTTGCAGCTGCGGGCGCGTACACGCAACATCGAGCGCTAAAAGCGTCGCTCGTAACACTTCTTGCGCGGCAGCAAGGGGAGCGGTCTGATAAAAATATCGCTGTCGGGTGCGCATGACTGATGCCTCTTCGTCAATCGCTTCTCGTAACAGACATTGCTGATGCCACAAGACAAGCAGCTCATCTTTTTTCTCTTGCGAAAGGCTCGCTACGTGCGGACGAAGACGATTTCGAGCATAAGTCGGCTCGTGGTTCGTTACATCTTCTCGCCACTCTAACCCAATCTCATTCGCATAGCGCAGCAACGTTGCTTTTGGATACCAGATGAGCGGGCGCCAAATGTCGCTCGCGCCCATCGCCGCGATGCCACGCCAGCCCGTCCCCCGCTGCAGCTGCAAGGCGATGGTTTCAATCACATCATCTTGGTGATGCGCCACCACCAGTGTACCCTGCCATTTTTGCGCCACCGAACGCAAGAACGCATAGCGCTTTTCCCGCGCCGTCGCTTCTGATGCATGTTCGCCAAGCTGCAGGTGAATTCCTTCAAACTGCGCACCATACCGCGCCGCAGCAGCTCGAACAAATGCGTATTCTTCGTCACTTTCGGCACGAATACCGTGATGTACATGTGCCACCACCAGCTTCTGTTGTGTTTGTTTGGCGAGCACATCAAGTAGCACCATCGAGTCAACCCCACCGCTCACCGCTACAATATACACGCTGGGTGTATCGAGTGCTATCTTCGTTTCGTGCCATAATGTCAGTATTTGCATTGTTTCTAGTATACGCCAAAGCTTGCGCCAAGGCCGCTTTTCGGTGATACTATACTGTATGGATACGATTATGCTTAAAAAAATAGGGGTGATTGCGTTTTGGATACTCCTAGCACTTTTGGTGATTGCGCTTATTATTACACTTGTTATTTACTTTTACCCAAAAAAGGTGGCGTCGCTTCAATCAGCAAACCCAGAAAAACGTGATTACGCACAAAGCATGGCGGCTATTAAAACAGCTATCGACAACGATAAACGCCAAAGCGACCTCAACTCTGACTGCCTCCCTATCGTTAAAAGTCACGACGAAAAAACCACCAAAGCCGTCGTGCTCCTCCACGGCATTAGTGCCTGCCCTGACCAATTTAATCAGCTTGGCGACGTCTTCTTTAAAGCAGGCTACAACGTATATATTCCCCGCGTACCGCACCATGGGTTTAATGACAACTCTCGCCATGCAGACATCAGCCTTGATGATATTGGCGCATTTTTAGAAGACACCGCAAGCATTGCTAGCGGGCTTGGTGATGAGGTTGGCGTCGTTGGACTGTCGGGTGGGGCAAATATGGCCACGTGGCTGACACAACGCACTGACGTCTTTTCACGTGCACTTCTCCTTTCACCATTTTACGAACCTGCTACTCGTCATGCGCCAAAATGGCAGGTTCCCTTCATGATGACGCTTTACGGACGCAACATTTTGCCAAACGATTTTAACGGCGAGCTCTCTGTTCGAGCAGTGGCAAAGTATGTTATTTTGCGCAATAACTACGATCCACATTACCAAGCGCCTGCACTCAAACATCTCGCGGTTGTTACGAGCGAGTTAGATGACGATATCGATCTCACACTGGCGCACACCATTCCACGCACACTGAAAAATGCCAACGACGATGTCACCTATCAAGAGACACGCCTTACAAAAGATTTTGGCGTCACGCATGATACCGTTCACCCAAACGCACCAGGCATGAAACAAAATAAAAAGCAGCTTTATAAACTGTATTTTGACATGTACGAAAACAAGCAGCCAAAAGAGCAAAAGCCCACCTCATAGCTAAGCGGTCTTGCGCAAAATTCAATACTTTGCTATACTTGGTGATGTATCGCGGGGTGGAGCAGTCTGGTAGCTCGTTGGGCTCATAACCCAAAGGTCGTAGGTTCAAATCCTACCCCCGCCACCAAGAAAAGACTCTGAGTTTTAGGCTCAGAGCTTTTTCTTTTTATGAGCGCCTTTTATCGTTTGCGCGTAATGGCTCGTGACGCAGCCACGCGAACGGCTTCGCTCCAGCTAAGGAATGCGTGTGGTGTCTCGGCAACTTCAGTCGCGGTAAGTTCATAACGAATAGCTAATGTCAATTCGTGAATGATTTCAGCTGCGTGTGGCGCAACAACGGTCGCCCCAATAACGACACCTTTTTTGTCAGCTACCACTTTTACAAAGCCGTCACGGAAGTCACTGGTATTACTGCGCGGCACAATACTCAGCGGCGCAAGGCCAGTTTTTACCTGCAGGTCACGCTTAATACATTCAACTTCGGTCATACCAACCGAAGCAACGCCAGGGTAGGTGAAGGTAAGTCGTGGATTTGCTGTGTAGTCGGGCGCCACTTTATTTTTGTGCAGCATGTTATGCGCGGCAATCTGTCCTTCAAGAAGCGCCGTGTGCGTAAAGCTGTTGCTGCGACCCAACACATCGCCCGCAGCGTGAATATGCTTGGCTGTCGTTTGCAAAAACTCATCCACTTCAATGCCTTTTGGCGTATAAGCAACGTCAGCGTTTTCCAACCCAAGATCAATAGCCGGCGTACGCCCTGCTGCCACCAGCACTTCATCTACCCGAATAGAATGCTGCGTACCGCCACGCATATATGTAACGCGTTTAGCAATATTTTCTTTCTCGACAGCAAGCGTTCGGGTTTGCGTCAAAATACTCACCCCTTTTCGTTTGTGCAGCACCTCGGCCATCAGCTGGCCAACATCTTCGTCTTCATGTGGCAAAATTCGGCTCGCAATATCACTAAGGTATACCTTCGTGCCAAATGTTGCCATCAGTTGCGCAATTTCTACCCCCACACTGCCACCGCCAATAATATAAAGGCTTTTAGGCGGGCGAATACTTTCAAGAATCGTACGCGGCGTCAGATACTGTACAGTGTCAAGTCCTTGAATATCTGGCAATTGCCATTCAGATCCCGTCGCGATCAAAAAATGCTTGGCCGAAATTTGACGGCGATTTACACTAATTTCGTGCGGTGATAAGAAGTGAGCGCGCCCCTGGAATGTACTAATCCCCTCGTTGGTGTAATATTTACGATTACCCCCAGCACCCGTTCGCTTCACGGCAAGCTCTTTCCAGGCACGAATGCTTGGATAATTATAGCCAAGTGTACTGGTGCGTAGCCCAAAGCGTGCACCTTGACGTGCTTCATCGTAAAGCTGCGCGGCGTGAAGGAGCGCCTTAATCGGCACATCGCTCCAGTTAGAAGAATCACCACCAAAAGTGTCAGCTTCTACAATCGCTACTTTTTTACCAGCGCGTGCGGCAATTGTTGCTGCTGCGCTACCGCTCGCCCCCGAGCCGATTACAATAATGTCAAAATCGAATGTTTGTTTTTTTGCCATATACTTCCTCTTCTAGATTATATTCCGCTGTTGTTCATACATATACGCCGCTTCGGGGTGATATTTGCGCAGTTGTTTGCCGGCAACTCTGCGAATATCTTGGCTGGTTACTTTCGGTCGTTCTTCAAGCCAGATTAACACTGCATCGCACACTTGATTGGCCGTTTGATCTGCAGCGCCATCATGCGATCGAACACTTAAGCATGCGGCGTGCACACTGGCATGAAGCTTCTCGCGCCGAAAGCTTTCTGGCTGGCGACTTTTTCGCTTTACGATATCGATTGCCTTGCTCATTGCCACACCCCCAGTAATAGCACCTCGTTCACGTAGAGATAAAAGCCAAGCACAAATAAACTTGTGCCGGCAATAAATTGCATAAAGCGCTTGTTTTCTTCGCGCCATTGTTGAATGCGGCTGATTTTATGACCAGAGCCAACTAATGCTGCTACTATCGCAAGAGAGAAAAGAGAAATAGCAACGTAAAGTAGCAGCGCCGCTACCTGCAGCACCGGCTCGAGCGTAAGACTAACAAGTACTGCAACGCCAAGTGGTGCAATAATAAACAATAATTCACCAGCAATGCTTGCCAACCCTAATGCAAAGGCTTCGGCGGTGCTTTTTGTGCGCTTGCTACGCTCAGCTAAATACAGCGCCATGCCGCGCGGAATCCACAACATCGTCCCCTTGCCCTGACGGTAATAAAAAAGCCATACCGCCACACCAAGCCCAAACAAAATACCACACAAGGCTGCCCATAAAATTGGCGGCACCGCGCCACCAGCCAGCGTAAACTCCCCAAGATACGAAAGCCCTACAAACAGTAGCGCCGTCATACTCATTGCACCAAACAAAAACCCACCCAGTACTTTTACCAAGCGTGTTTGCGACTGCTTTTTGCCAAGTGTATGGCCGCTCATTAAAGTAAGCGTGCTAATACTCAACTGAAAGCTGGCATGAATCGCCGCTGCGAGCGCGATAATCGAAAAAGGTATGATATATTCCATGTCTGTTTTTTCGTTGTCCTTACACCTATTTATACCACAAGCACCATAGGGAGGTCAAAATGCTTACGCGAATACGCTCAATGTCTATTGCTTTTTTATAATTGTTATGCTATAATGATATTATTAAATCATAAAAACAAAAAGGAACAACATGGAATTTTCTTACGAAGAAACCCCTATTACAGATATTCACGTACGAGATTTTGCCGAAACGGACCGTACAGAGGCAAAGCGACGACTTGATTTTATTACCGCCAAGCTTGGCAGCAAAGCGCTTGAAAATATTAGCCTTTCAGACGAACTAGACGTCATTAAATAAATCGCCCACTTCTGGGTTGAAACACCTGCCAAAATAAGCTATACTACTACAGTAATTTAGCGAGGCAGCGTAGCTCAGTTGGTTAGAGCGCGAGACTCATAAGCTCGAGGTCACAAGTTCAATCCTTGTCGCTGCTACCAAGGAAAACAGCTCACTTTCAATAGTGAGCTGTTTTCTTATTCACAAACAAACTCTTTTTCCAAAACTCCCTCTTTACAACCTCCCCCAACCTATGTATAACTGGAATATGGTAGGAGAGGTGTACGCAAACAGACAACAAAACGTAGGTAACACGCGTGGAACATATCGGGGCAAAAGTGCCCCAACGCCATAAGACCGTAGAGCATTCTGCGGTCTTTTTTGTTTACGTTCTGCCGTATAGCGCAAACGTAAACGCCGTTTATTTATTAAAAAAGGAGTAACGATATGCACGAGGGGCGACATATCCGTACAGAAACACTAAACGATTGGGAGGAGACTGGCTTTGAACGCGATATCACCGCCGAACGTGTGCAGTTTAAGATGGGCGAGCTGGCGACAGATGAAGCATTTCACTTTTTAGGCGAAGCAGAAAGCCCGTACGAACGCGTGCGCAAGTACATGAACGAGCGCGTCATTGATCAACCGGAAGCCACAGAAGCAATTGTAACGGCGCTTGAAAAATCGTTTGTGCGACCACCAAGCGACAATCGACCAAAAGCAACCCTAGCACTGCTTGGCCCAACTGGCACCGGGAAAACCGAAACAGCGCGGGCACTTTCCGAATCGCTCGCAGAAGGCTACCGCCAACCAAACCTTATTAAAATCGATGGTTCAGCGTACAGTAACGGGCACGAGATGGCGAACTTACTCGGCTCACCTCCAAGTTACGTTGGCAGTGATATTAAGCCTCTCTTGTCGGCAGAGAATATTCAACGGCCAGGCACAGTTGTTCTTATTGACGAGATTGAAAAGGCACATCCAAAACTACATCAGTTACTGCTGCAAATCATGGACGATGGCAAAATTAGGCTTAACAAGGGAGAAGTGACAAACTTTAGAGACACCGTCGTTTTACTTACGAGCAATCTTGGTGCGCAAGAAATTACCAAAGAAACGATTGGTGGCGGCACTGGCTTTTCGTTGGGCGAAGAGCGCACGATCAACCACCAGCAAGTTGATAACTCCGCCAAAAATAGCTTCAAGAAACACTTTAGCCCCGAATTTACCAATCGTATCGACAATCTAGTAACGTTTCGTCCGCTTTCAGAAAGAGCGCTCCATAAAGTGCTTGACGTAAAGCTTGATACGCTCAATGAGTTTTATGAAAATAAATTCCAAGCCGCACTTGAGCTGAGCCCAGCCACACGCGAACGGCTCGTTGCCCAAGCAGCCCAAGAGCCGCAAAACGGTGCTCGCCCACTAGTTCGTGCGCTTGAACAGCAAGTGCAAGCAAAGTTTGGTCGCTATATCGGCGCCGAATATGTGAATGCAGGCACACGCGTTCATGTGTATCACCGCGACGAACTTTCAGATGAGCATGCCGCGCTCACGCCAGACGAGTTTGTTTTTACTGCCCGCGAAGATGTATCGCTTCTTCCGCCCCCACCACGGCTTTCGTTCGAAAGCTTCTCGCCCTCAACCGACTTAGTGTATCCAGATCTTGCCAGGAACCCTAATGTCGCCGAAGAGATCCGCAAAGCCATACGAGGCCGCACGCCGCAACCACGTTCATAACAAAAAGAGTGCTATACTAAAAGCACATCTAACAAGGAGAGGCTTATGCCACAAACAGCTCGAAAGACGTCCGCGTCTAAAAAAGTATCAAAGAAGAACGAAGAATTGCATCACAGCTCAGCGGGACTGATTGTTCTACAATGGCTCACCTACGCTTTTTGGGGCTGGCTCATTGTTGGCTTGCTGTGGCTTCTTAGCGTCATCCTTATGAATGCACTCCTTGATGAACCGGTCGCTGATGTTGTGCCATATGCCATTGCCGCAAGTGTTGTGGCACTGCCGCTGGCGTTTGTAACCGACCTGTTTTATCGCAAACACGAGCCGCTCAAAAAAGTTGGTGGTAGTGCTGTGGTGATGATTATTCACGCGGTGTTATATGCACTTTTGGGGATTGGTTCGCTGATTATTACCGTGTTTATGGCGATTGACCTTGCGGTTGGCACAGGTGACAACACCGAAAAAAGCATCACATTGTTTGTTGGATTGTTTGCAACGCTTGCCTACGCAGCAGCTTTTCTGCGCACGCTTAATCCGTTCAAAACAGCGTGGCCGCTTCGTGCGTACGGCTACGGCATGCTCGCAGTAACGCTTGCGCTGCTTGTATTGACCATAACCGGGCCACTCACAAAAAGCATTGCAACGCGCGACGATCGACGCATTGAAGAAAATATCGTCAATGTGCAGCTTGCCATCGACGAATACGTCGCTCAGCACCATGAATTACCGTCGTCACTCGATACGCTCGCGTTTGACCCATGGTACGCAAAAGAGACGAAACAGCTTATTAACGACAAGCTTATTACTTATCAAAAAGAAGAGCGCGTCATTGAACAATCTGACGACACTGCAACCGCGCAGCATCGCTACCAGTTGTGCGTTGAATATACTCATGCGCGCAAAGACGCCACACCTGAAAGTGACACCTACGGCTCTATTATTAATATAGACACACACGAAGCCGGAGCAGTTTGCTACAAACTACAAAGCGAAGACTGGGATGCTGATTCGTTTGATAGTGCGCTATAGAAGTGTGCTATTCTTGTACGTTACCGCCAAACAAAAAGTTCATCCACTGGCTTAGATTGCTTGGTTTTTGCGCCGTTTGTGCGGGAGTGTTTTCTGGCTCGTCACCCCGACTAGCTTGTGGCGTATTTGCCGGTAGCATAAGAGCTTTTTCACCCGGATCACCATAGCCAAGACGCTGACGAACGGCAAGTTTTTTATACTCTTCACTTTGCAAATAACGCTGTTCGTATTCGAGCATTTGCATTTCAAGTTCCGCCAAAGACACTTCACGCTGCTTACTATCAACCATACGCCGGAGTTCGTAATTTTTCTGCATCGCCTGCACCGACCCCCAAATAAACCACACAATCACTAAAGCAATCCCTATAGCCATAGCGATTTCACGAGTTGGATAGCGGTACTTAATGTGGTACCACGTGCGTTTTATGTTTATGTTGGGCATTTCTGTGTAATAGTATAGCACTAACGTCGCAAAAAATGCTATTACTGTAGCGCCGCCACAGGCTTTACGGTATAATAGCGGCAACGGGGGTATAGCTCAGCGGTTAGAGCAGCGGGCTCATAACCTGTTGGTCGCTGGTTCGATCCCAGCTACCCCCACCATAAAAATATCCCCCGAATAACGAGGGATTCTTTTTATTGTACGTCATTTACGCGGCCGGTCTCTCAAGACGCTTTTTTACTTTTGCGCGGTTTTTATGACCAGCACTTTTGCCAATAGCTCGACGAATACCTATCAAGCTACCGAGAGCAATCGCCTCTTCATCCGCTGGCAAACGCTGATCAATCCAGGCTTCTGCATCAACGCCAATGGCTGGTGCAAGCGTGCGGCGTTCGTCATCGTAACTATAGGTATGATTTTTGTTGCTACCAGCTACCACCAAACCTGCGCGGTCGTTGTAGCGTTTTTGCAGGTCTTTTTGGCCAGCCGGCGTGTCGGCGTGCTTGTTTAGGCCACGAGCCCGAGCCGCATTTGCATACATCGCACTGGCCGCCAAAAGCGCCTCTCGGCGCACGTCAAGATCTACCGATGGGCCGGTTTCTGCCGCAAAATTCGTCATATTCACATCTGGCGCGTAGATACGATCCGCGTATAATTCTTCGTAATCAACCTCGTTTTGTGGCGACTCTTCCAGTTCAACATCTTCTGGTGGCAAAATCTCGCCATCAACTTCTCGGTACAACACTTCTTTCATACATACTATTATAACAAAAATAGCGCAAAAAGCAAGCCATCTTGCCCAAAAAACCACATGCGTTATACTAAATATATATTTATGGTGGAACACATGCACAAAAACACAAACCCAGACGCAAAACCCAATCAAGCGCCCGCAAAAAAAGCGTTTATCAGCGCTGAAAAACTCTCAAAGCAGTATAAAGTGGGGCGCCAAAAAGTACTGGCCGTAAGCAACGTATCGCTCGAAATTAACGAAGGCGAATTTGTGGCCATCGTGGGCGCAAGCGGCAGCGGCAAAAGTACACTGCTGCACCTTTTGGGCGGGCTTGATAAACCGAGCAGTGGCACGATTTTTGTGGACGGCGTACGCCTTACAAAACTAAGCGACCGAAAATTATCGCGCTTTCGCAACCGCACAATTGGCTTTGTGTTTCAATCGTTTTATTTGCAACCCTACTTGAATGTCCGCAAAAATATAGAAGTCGCTGCCATGCCAAATCGCCTCAAACGCAAAACGCGTGCCTACCGCGCCGAACGACTCGCCAGCGCCGTGGGGCTTAAAAGCCGCCTTGCACACAAGCCCAGCGAACTTTCTGGCGGGCAAATTCAGCGTGTGGCAATTGCACGCGCGTTGCTTAATCAGCCATCAATTATTTTGGCAGACGAACCAACTGGCAACCTAGATTCTACCAATAGCGAAGCGATTGTGGCGCTGTTTAAGACGCTGCAGAAAGAACTTGGCGCAACCGTGGTAATTGCCACCCACGACCACGACATTGCCGCGCAGGCCGACCGCATTATTACCGTAAAAGACGGAGCACTTGTATGATCCGACTCACCGACACTACCACACTTGCCTTCACAAAATTGCGCGCCCGCAAAATTCGCACAACAGCAACGGTTGCGCTGGCTAGCCTTCTGTTTGGCGTGCTCGCGGCAGCATCGCTCGTCACCACTGGCGCGTTTAAAAGTTTGGCCGATTTTCGGGCAGATGGGCTAACCAGCCGCTACATTGTGGCGGTCGACCCGGCGCCATCTGGCGAAGGACTTATTGGCATACAAAAAGATCCTGCTATGGTGGCAGAAGCTAAAAAGCGCTTTGAAGCACTCGTGGCGCAAAAAACCGAAGCCGCAAAAGAGCTCAACATTAGCTATAATTCCGTGTCCGAAATAGCACCATACGCACTTTCGGCAGATGGCAAAACCGAGATGCTGCAAATGCACGATTCAAACAATATCGTCCGAACATTGCTGCGCGAAACCTTCCAAAACAAACCCGTAATTGATGATATAGCGCTGCAAAAAAGTGCCAAAACATACGGCGCCACCACGTTTTTTGCCACAAAAAATTACCATATCGAAAACGGTGCAACGCTGAATGTTCTGCCAAAAACTGGCGAAGTGTTTTACGACCAAAACGACGAAATCGCCCAAAATCAGCACTATACGCCGCCAATTATTGATGGCAACGCGCTTAATCTGGCGCCAAAAAATATCACCGAACCATTTTTACTTGCACAACATAAGTGGCAGCCAACGGGCGAGAGTATTCCGATTATTTTGCCACAAGAAACGGTTGAATTGTTGCTCGAAACAACGCCGCTGCCAGATGACGCGCCGGCGGCCGACAAGAACGCCTATTTACATGAGCTGCGCGATAAAGCCGCTGGGCTCACCTTTGCGGCCTGCTACCGAAACGGCGCTTCGAACGCGGCGGTTCAGCAAACGGTTGTGCAGCAAAACGAAATCGCCACACACAAAAATGACAAGGAATTTATACCTCCTGCACTGCAATATCAGCTGCCAAACGCTGCTAGTTGCACCAATCCAACTGTGGCAAGTGACACACGCACCGACGCGCAAAAACAGCAAGACGCTGCACAAAAACAATTCGATGAAACATTTGCGACCGAACCAAGCACGCAAAAAAGTTTTTTTGTGCACTTTAGCGTGGTAGGGATTTCGCCCAATGGCGATTCTGCGCAAAATTCGTTCAACGAGCCAGAAGAACGTGCCAAAACCGTGCAAGATATCGCGCAATCGATCCTAACAACCAGCGGCATCGGCCAGGTAATTCCGGAGCATTTGTGGCAGCAAATTCCGGCCAAAGAGCGCGCAAACTACGCCGAACTTTTTACCTACCAACCCTCCTACTTTTTTGGCAACGAAGATAACCACACGCGCCACGTTGAATTTGCCACTGCGACTGGTGCGCAACAATTTATCGACCAAGAAGCTTGCACCTTCACCATGTATGGCGATTGCGCGCCCGCTGGCCGAGATTATATGGCAACGTTGATGTTTACCAATAGTGCCGCCATCGACGATTTGCAACGTACATTGCGGCAGTGGTTTTTGTACGCCATGATTGGCGTGATGGCGCTGGCAGCAGTGATAATGTGGCTGACAGTTGGGCGCACCATTGCCGATGGCCGCCACGAAACGGCGGTGTTTCGGGCGATTGGCTTTACGCGCAGCGATATTGCGAGCGTCTATGTTGTATACACGCTGCTTTTGGCACTGTTGGTGGCGATACTAGCGACCAGCGTGGGATTTTTGGGCGCGTACGCGGCGCAGCACTTTTTTGCGCCGCAGCTCACAGCACTTGCCCAATATAATTTTGGCGGGCTCGATCTTGCAAAAGAAGTGTCCCTGCTGAGCATCGATTCTCATCGACTTTTGCTCATCCTCGCGGCAATTTTTGCCACTGGCTTGCTTAGCATGATTGTGCCGCTACTTGGCAATGTGCGTCGCAGCCCGATCAAAGACATGCGCGAAGAGTAAATAGATAGACGCGCAGAACTATTGATATGATCACACCGATCTGATACAGTTAACAAAGCTTGATAGATTATCAAGCAGTCACTGAAGGAGTGATCGGTATGCCCCGTTTCAAGAAACGAGCAAGCTCAAGTGTAATGGCTATGGCGCTTTTTGCCAGTCTAGCCTTTATCACAGCTGCTCCCGCAAACGCAGCTTCAGGTAAAGTCAGTTGTGGCGTCAACAATCCTGTTGGTATGTGGGTTGAAGTATCTGGCGGAACAAGTGGCTGGGCTACATTGGCAAATACATCATCGCCTCGCGTCAAGAACTGGTCTTACAATACCCAGGGAAAACAATGGCGTGCACGTGTCGGATGTGGTGGCACTTCAGAAAACTGGAAGTACTCCATTACTTCAAACTGGACCACGCTCCAAGGGGCAACAGTTAGTTGCGCCGATGAGGGCTGGTTCAAAAAGTGCGTCGCGGGATAGCGACACAGACCTGAACAAGTCTACAAACTGTTCATTTTCAACACTATAGACTTTTATCAAACTTACAATGAACAAATACACCATCTCTATCGGCCTCTTCTCGTTTTTTAGCGTTACCACCACGGTTATTCTTATTTTGGCCCATTCGGGGGCGTTTGTTGGCATGGTCGGCTCAATCGATGCAGCATTCACGGTGTATGGAATCAATACGGCAATGTTGATTGTGTCGCTGCTATTTTACATATATCAACGCTCACAACATAATCTTGCGGCGAAGAAAAAATCAGCCATACTAGATGCTTACGCAAAGCGTGCCCAACCAAACGAAGAAAAACCAACTGACACCGATTCTACCCGCGATTTGTAAACCGCCTAGCGGCATCGCTTGAAAGCGCCAGTAGCAAGCCAATATGAAGCGATACACTTACAAGCGAACTACCGAACGTAATTGGCTCGCGATAGATAAAAAACTCAATACCTGTTTTGATAATGAAGAGACTTGCTAAAAATAACAAACCAATTCTTGCAGTGTTACTACCACGCACCACAAACACCACCAAAACCGCTTCTAGTACCACTGCCATCAGTCCAAATGCGACTGAACCTGTCGTCATAATATCAAGCTGTACACGCGACGCCATAAACTCTTGCCCGATGCCAAATAGCTCCATCGCTAAAATTGCCACCGCAAGGCCAGCAGCTGCCACGAGTTGCAGCGGGCGGCGTTTCCATAACGCCTCACCAAGTTCAACTGGCGTGATAAACTCTTTACCTTCATCAAGCAGCGTATTGTCAAAAATGAGGCCCGGGCGCTGTGGCAACTGAGCGGTTGTTTGCAAGCGCTTCAGTTCAATAATCGGGAGGTTTCCATCTGTTACAATCACATCTCCACCGCCATTACGCGAATGGTAGCCTGTTGAAAAATCTTCAATCAACGTCACCTTCGCTTTTTTGTTTGCTGCCGCAACAGATTCCACTACAAAATCTCGCTCAATATCGGTATTTTCATCAATACGATGCGTCAACTGCAATGTAAACCAACTAAAACCCGCTGAGGTGTCGTACGTGGCATCAGCCAACCAGTCAGCCTGATGTCCACCTGGCAGCAGCCACCCCGTTGGGCAATGCCAAAACCGAATGTGATGCCGCTTACCAGGCGTTCCATCAACCTGCTTTTGATAACTAAAATCTTGCCGTCGACCAAATAAATATAGCGCCGAAACAGGTGCGCTTTTGTAGCTACGACGAAACAGCACCGCTAGCACCATCTTCCACGAAGAGCGCGCCGTAATGTCATCTGCTAACGTCCAGCCAGCCGCCTCCATCGCTTCGTGCAGCTGCGCTTCGTTACCGCGCACACCAACGTTCACTGGATCACCAAGCAAGCCATCACTGGTGCGGGTTCGTCCAATGAAATAATCTGGCACATACAGGTGTGAGAGAATGCGGTGCAGGCGCGGCAAGCCCAAATAGGCGATTACTGCCCAAAAAATAATAAAGTACGCCCAATATGTCCAATCAATGCTCCAGCCTTCAATAAAAAAGAGCAGCCCAAGCCAAAGTGTTGCAAGTCCCGCAAATATAAAAAAGCCCCTATCAAGCAATTCGCCAACCGACGTTGTATGCCGCCGCAACTGCGAAGCGGTTTTTTGACGAGGCTGTTTACGATTGACTGGGGGATTCATGCTACTTTTAGTATATCGTGGAGGTCGTACAAAATACAAACCCCCTCACCGCGGGATGGTGAGGGGGAGTGTTTGGCACTTGTTTGTTTGCCCTTAGTGTAGCACTAAATGAGGCAAAAGCACAAGCTTATTTTTTCTTAGAAACAGTCAAGAAACCGTTGCGTGGGTTTTCTTTCACAACGCGATCTTCTGGAAGGTCGCATGGTTCACCTTTGTCGTTCTTCACGTTCTTGCTGAAGAAGTAAATAGTTTGTGGTTTTCCACCGCGCAGAGTTACTTCTGACTTGTGCAGGTAGTAGGTAACGTCTTTAGAATTTGTGTGACTATAAGCCATAAGAATATGTATCCTCCTATTTAGAACATCTTACACCCTCTAGGGTACCTCTAGTGCTCATCTGTTGTCAAGCATTAAACATCTTGATATTTTGTCTTGAGGAGAAGTTTGAGTACCATTAGGCTCAAAAGGCGAACGATAATCACTACTCCGATGAAGAGGCTGACAAGGAGCGAAAAGCCTGCAAAATCGGCTGACCATCGAGGTGAAACGAACACAAATCGATAGCGTTCTGGGTCTGGCAAAGCAACGGTAATATCTGAAACAGGGTCTTCACCTGGCGCAAATTTGGCAAATTCTCGCGCGAAACATTCTACATATCCTTGCGTATAGCCAGAGAACTGTGGCTTACAAATATCGTCAACTTTTTTATTAATAACATCTCGCTCAGCGTTACCGTTGGCGCTGGCTTCGGTTGCTTTTTGAATAGTTGCCTCGCTGTCGCGCCGATATTGATGCTCAAGATAGACAGTATTGCCGCTTGTGTTCATATGCGAAGAGACAAATTGCTGCAAATCAATCAGACGATTACGAGTGTTGTTATCATCACCTTGTTCGTCGGCTGCAATCACCGCGTCACGTCGCTGAATCATACCAATGTTGTTAAGGCGCAAAAACGTTGCTGTCAAAAAAAGCAACAGTACCAACACAATAATAAGCTGCCACGTCTTCACTCGCTGCAGCTGCTTAATACTCTTTCTAACAGATCGTGTATTTGCCACTTCCCACCATTTCCTTACTTACGACTCATTATAGCACAGTTGGCTATCGTCGATAGAGCGGGAAGCGGGCCGAACCGATCAGTAACGTCACGCCCCCAATCACGATAAACGAAAGGTACAGCCCAGGCTGCTCGCCACAAAAATACAGTAACACCGCCGCACACAGAAACATAAGTGCCGAGCCAAGATTAAGTGATACTTCAATCAGCAGGAGATACGCAATCCTATGCCCCGAACGATCCGCTAAATCAAACATGCCGCGCATAAACGACATCGCATATGCAGTTGAAGCTGTTTCGCGAGCAACGTTTACCGCGCCAGCAGCCACGGGCGATGCGACGAGCGGACGCACCATGTGCACCATCGCATTGGCAATAACACCGTAACGCAGTAGTTCCTGGCCACGACGGCGATCAACAATTCGACCATAAATTCGTGGCAAAATCAGCCCCACTGTCAGTGTTACCGAAGCAAGCGCACCAATCTGGGCATACGCTTCGTCTCCAGAGCCAGCCAACACAATTGCCACCAAGAAAAGCTGCCACAGTACCACTGTTCCTGCATTATCCACGCCAATTGCCGCTTCTGCCACTAAGCTGCGCCACGTTTGCTTCCAAGGAAAACCGCTAAACGATATTTTTTGATGCGTTCGAACAGGCTCTGACGTCATAAAAAGCGGGATAGCTGAAGCCAAAAACAGCGCCGTTGCTACCCACACTGTAACGTCCGCACCAAACAGCCACGCCACAACACCACCAAGCAACGGGCTCATCCCTGCCGCTACTTTGTCCATAATGTTCATAAAACCAAGTTCGCGCCCAGCATGATCAATATTCTTCACCTTTGAAAAACTCACCAAATGCGACATATCATACAGTGTTACCGACACAGCATAAAACGCCAAATGCCCCACCAGCGCCCAGACATTCCACTCTGACACCATCAAAAAGAAGAGTAGCGCCGGGATCATCACAAGATTTGCAAAGAACATGCCGTGCTTCGGACCAAATCGTGCCAAAATGCGCGCGCACGGATACGAAATCAGCACCTTAAACAAAAAATAACACGCATACGCACTGGCAATGAAAAGCACTGAGTAGCCATGCTTATACATATACACTGCCACCACGACCGAGATGAGCGAGGTGGCGGTCATGCGCAACAAACGAGCCGCATACAATTCTGCGACCTCGCTAAGGGTTGCATGACGCCAAAAGTGACGCCGCAATAGCAAACGATGAATGAATTTTTCTAACATATGTTTGTTCTACTGTTTTAACTTACTGCTAGTATAGCATACCCCTTTCACGCATAAAACTCGCTCTATAAGTGCTATACTAATGGTATGAGAATTTACTTTTCTGGGATTGGTGGTGTTGGTATTGGGCCACTTGCGCTGATTGCACACGAAGCCGGACACAGTGTGACAGGATCTGATCGTTCAGAAAGCTTAATGACGCGTGAAATCGCCGATCATGCTATTTCTTATAGCCTTGATCAATCTGGCGAATACCTGCGCCGCACCCATGAGACTGAAACGATTGACTGGTTTGTGCATACATCGGCGCTGCCAGCCGACCACCCAGAGCTCATGCTGGCACGCGAACTTGGCATCAAAACGGCCAAACGAGACGAGCTGTTGGCGCATATCATTGGCGAGAAAAACCTCAAGCTTATTGCTATCGCTGGTACGCACGGCAAAACCACCACTACCGGTATGATGGTGTGGATATTGAAGCAGCTTGGCATTCCCGTCAGTTATTCCATCGGTACAA
The DNA here is from genome assembly GCA_052103595.1 of Saccharimonadales bacterium (SeqCode). Classification (GTDB taxonomy): domain Bacteria; phylum Patescibacteriota; class Saccharimonadia; order Saccharimonadales; family Saccharimonadaceae; genus CAMEGH01. Next base: position 583,739 of record JBQEKC010000001.1, read on the forward strand.
CGCTTTCCTGGGGTCCAAGCGGCCACTTCGACCCAGCCAGCGACTATTTTGTATATGAGTGCGACGAATTTGACCGCAACTTCCTTCATTTTTCACCCGAACGAGCCATTATTACCTCGATCGAACACGATCATGTTGATACCTACCCCACCGAAGCGGAGTATTTTGCTGCGTTTTGTCAGTTTATTACACAGTCGCACCGTAGCGTAGTATGGCAGCAAGATCTTCCAGCGGAATTTATGCAAAACAGCACTAGCGACGTACAAATTATTGATAAAACTGCTGACGAAACACAGCAGCAACTTGCACACATTCCTCTTGCCGGGCAACATAATCGGGAGAATGCATACCTCGTACTGGCAGATTGCCTTCGGAGCGGCCTTGACCAAGAAAAAGTGGTAGCAGCACTTGCTTCGTTCCCTGGCACAAATCGTCGTTTTGAAAAGCTGGCCGATGGACTATACAGCGACTACGGCCATCACCCAGCAGAAATTAAAGCTACTTTACAAATGGCCAGCGAGATTTCTGACAATGTCGTGCTCGTGTATCAACCGCACCAAAATATTCGCCAGCACGATATTCGCCACGAATATACCGATGCCTTGTTTGCAGATGCGGCAGAAGTATTTTGGCTCCCAACCTATTTAAGCCGCGAGAACCCTGACTTAGCACTCCTATCACCAGAAGAACTGACTACGCAGCTTTCTACTACACAAGTACACAACGCTGATACGAACCAGGCGTTATGGCAACAGATTGAGGAAAAACGCCAGGCGGATGCACTTGTGCTCTGCATGGGCGCCGGCACAATTGACGGTTGGTTGCGTGAGCAACTTACGCCATCTCGCTAGCGGTTATCGCCACTGCCACCAATTTTGCCGCGCTGCAAACGACTGGCTAATTTTTCGATGTTTGTCGTAGCGACGTCATCAAGCGAAATGTCAAAATATTCCGCCAAGACTGCGACATGCCACAATACGTCGCCAAGTTCTTTTTTCATATCGTTTGTATCAAGTGCTGAAAAATCACTCGCTTGATCGCGAACAATCTTTTTTGTTTTTTCGGCAATCTCACCTGCTTCGCCACAGAGGCCAAGCAATAAGTGAAACACTTCGTCGGGCGCATCCTTTGCGCGGGCGGTGCGCAGGGCTGCCTGCTGATATTCATTCATATTCATACATTTAGTGTAGCCCAAACGTGCGTGCAATACTACTGTGGCGAGCGTGCACTCACGCAACCAATTGTGCGTCCATCTTCTAGCCAACGCTGTTCGTACGTTGTTTTGATCTTATACTCATCTGAGAGATCACTTTCATGTACATCAAAAGAAAGCTCCTGCAGCTGCCACTTTCGGGCAACAAGTTGCTCGAGGCTCCACTGAAAAAATGCCGAATTATCGTGTTTGAGCAAAAAGATGCCGTCCTTACGAAGAAGTGTTTGGTAGAGTGCCAAAAAGGTCGGGTGCGTTAACCGACGGCCAGCCGAGCGTTTTTTTGGAAATGGATCAGGAAAGGTAACCCAAATTTGCCCAAGACTGTTATTGTAGAATAACTCTCCCAGCTGATCGGCACGAGTGCGTACAAAAAGGACATTCGTCACGCCGCGCTCAAGCGCTTCGTAGGCGCCTTTTTGCAACCGATCGGCCTTGACGTCAATTGCGACAAAGGTTTTTTCAGGATGCCTCGCTGCGAGCTCGACACTAAACAATCCTGTACCTGCGCCAATCTCCACGCTATCCACTTGACGCGGCGACCATTCATCATATTCAAAACAGTTCGAAGCATTGGCAAATTTCGCAAACTTATACTTCTTGCGTTTGCGTGCAATAATAAACTGATCTGGGTCGACCACTACTCGCGCTCCACGGTGATACCAAGCGACGCGTCGCTCAATACCTCAGGTGCATAGGCATTTTTGTATTCTTGCATGTTTTCGCCTTCTTTTTTGCTATACAGATTCGTATAGAGTTCATCAAACGACGTAAAGTCCTCCTCATCAAGCGTACCGCTTGATGGATCAAAGCCGACAAATGGTTCTGATTGCTGCGCCTGAGAACGCACCGCTTCATAGCTTGGGCGGCTCAAGTCAAGCTGTGCAGCACCGCTTTGGTTATAAAGTACCAAACTAATCGCCACAAGCACCAGCGAAACAATGATCGAGCCCAACACCATCAACGGGAAAAGTGCCTTCGGCTGGCGTGTCCATGTAAGTAACTTATGCATCTTTTTTCTCCGGTTGCTTCTGTGTCTGGGCATCATCTGGATGAAGTTGTGCGTCACGGAATACTTTAAAAGCAGCATAGTATTCCTTGGCCGCTTTGTCGATTTCTTGCACGCTTTCATGCACCGCTTTTCGGCCTTCACGCACATCTCGAAGCGCAATATAGAATGCATGTTGACGTGATTGACAGTCGGATTTTAGTAGACGATTCATCGCAATTTCATACGTATGATATTCGTCGCGAAAGTGCACGAGGGCTTCTTCAAATTCTGCCGCTGTCTTAATGAGATCGCCGCCATCGAGCCGGTCGCTAACAATCTTTGCATTCAGACGCGCCATTAATCGGTTCGACATTGTGTCGTAAATTTGCCCAGCGTTAACACGGTGCAGCCCATCTTGCTCATACACTTTTGAGAGCTTTAGTTTTACGTCCAGGCAGTTCATTTCGATATTCGAATAGATCGTCGCGTCGCCCGGTTTTAGCTGTCCTTCACCACCTGGCGTTTGGGCGTGCAACACCTGCGACAACAAAACACTTGCTGCCAACATACCAATTGCAACCGAAAAGAATCGCTTCATAGTCTTAGTATGCACTACCTCTGTTATTTAGTCAAACGCACCGTGTCGTTGATAATCTCAATAAGCCCTTCTCGTTGCAGCCCCTCAAGCGCAACAGAAAACCGCTGATCCATGCCGTGTTCGTCAAGCAATCGCTGCATCGTTACCTCGCCCGCGGAGAGTTGCCGCACGAGCCGCCCGCGCATTTGCCGAACACTCCCTTCAAGCGCCGATTGTTTTTTATAGTGCTTGCTTTTTGCCACATTACGCACACCATTTGCTTTCAAATACGTCCCGTAGTCCATCAACGCCCAGTAAAATTCACGCGGATGCTCTGGCGGAATCGTTGCTCCAAGCAGCGTTCGAATGTGCGTGTCATCTACTTGCGTCTCGTTGGCAAAAAAGTGGTGAATATACACGGTGCGCACATTTGTTTCAATAAATGGCTCAAGCTGATTGTAGGCATATGTCATAATAGCGCCTGCAGTATTGACACCAACCCCAGGGAGCGTTTGCAATGCTACTGCTGTCGTTGGCATAACTCCACCATAGCGCTGTTCAACCATGCGCGCTACTTCATGCAAAAACTTCGCTCGGCGATTGTAGCCAAGCCCATTCCATAACACCAATACATCAGACAAAGACGCTGCTGCGAGCGTCTTTGTATCTGGAAAAGCGGCAATAAATGCCTCAAATTTTGGCATCACGCGAGCAACCTGCGTTTGTTGCAACATCAGTTCGCTCACAAGAATGTAGTACGCCCTCGTATCCGTTCGCCATGGCATCGGGCGGTAGAGTTCATCGCCTCGCTGAAGAATATACTCCGTAAAGGCGTGCGGCTCCATCATTAACTAGCTTATTTTAGACGGCTTGCGCTTTGGCCAACGCCACGAGCAGCAGTTGAAGTTGATTTCGCCGCCTTGTTAAGGTGACGCTTTGCCTCTGTACCAAGCTTACCCGCTTCTTTGCTGATGTGACCAGCTGACGTACGCGCTTCTTTTGCAAATGCTGAGGCTTCTTTTGAAACTTCGCCAGCTGCTTTTTTCACCTTTTCGGCGCTCTCGTTGTAGACTTCTTTAGCTTCACCAGCTTTTTTCGCAGCAACTTCTTTTGCTTCGTTGGCTTTCACCTTCAAGTCTTCGCGAGTTTCTTTGCCACTTTTTGGCGCCATAAGTAGGCCAGCGATATAACCCGCACCTGCAGCGGTAATAACAGTAAGTAATTTTTTCATGTGATTGACTCCTTTAGTGGTTTCTTATTTACGAAATGCACGAACAGCGGCTGAAAAGACCGTTGTTGGCGATAGCCACGCTGTGACTGCAGCGAGGTTCTGTGTAACTTCTTCTGCTGTGTTAGCAATGCGTCGCAACTTAGCGAGCACCACGACCGCTAGCACCAAAAGTGCCAGAATCACGACAGAAAGCAGCACAACAACTACTGTTAATAGAATGATTGCTATTTCTACTGGACTCATGTGTTTCTCCTTACTCTTCTATTTTACCACGACTGCTCGTTGCTACAAGCCGAGCTCTTTGCGCTGTACATCATCCACAAACCCGGGTGAGTTCATCATTACATCAACACCACTGCCGTTTTTTGGAAACGCGATGACTTCGCGGATGTTTCGTTCGCCGAGCAGTTCCATAATGATGCGATCGACCCCGAAGGCACAGCCCGCGTGTGGCGGCGCACCATATTTGAAGGCGTTAATCATAGCGCCAAATTTGTCTTCGACGTAGGCTTTGTCAAACCCAAGCACGCTAAATACTTCGTAGAGCGTATCGGGGTTGTGGTTTCGCACGCCACCGCTACAAATTTCGTAGCCGTTCATGACCATGTCGTATTGGTCGGCCACGATTGCTAGTTTTTCGGCGTCGGTTGTAGCAGCGCGCACCGCGTCGATCCCGCCCTTTGGCATACTAAACGGATTGTGGCCAAAATCAAGCTGACGCGTTGATTCGTTCCATTCGTAAAACGGAAAATCAACAATCCAGCAAAAGGCAATTTTGTTTGGATCTTTAAGGTCGAACTGTTCGGCAAATTCGCTACGTAAACGACCCAGTACTTTGTTAACTGTTTCGCGGGTGTCGGCGCCAAAGAAGATCGTGTCGCCATCGCTCGCGCCCATCGTTTGTTGAATCGCAGTCAGTTCTGCTTCGCTCAAAAACTTCGCGATAGGCGATTTTGCTTCCCCGTTTTCGTACGAGATGTACGCCAAACCGCCCGCGCCTTCGCTTTTGGCGATATCGGTAAATTTGTCGATTTGCTTGCGGCTGAGCGACGCGCCATTTTTAACGCAAATTGCCTTCACGCACGCCGCGTTTTTGAAGACGCCAAATTCGGTGTCTTTGAGCACTTCACTCAATTCCACCAGCTTCATATCGAAGCGCAAATCTGGCTTGTCAGAGCCGTACGTTTCCATCGCTTCGCTGTACGGAATGCGCGGAATGTCTTCAAACAATAATTCTTTTTCGGCAAATTCAGTAGCGAGCTGCTTCATGAGCGGGTCAAACATCTGGCGAACCGTTTCGCCATCATCCACAAAACTCATTTCGGTATCGAGCTGGTAAAATTCGCCGTACAAACGATCGGCGCGCGGGTCTTCATCGCGAAAACACGCCGCCAGCTGGTAGTAGCGCGACACGCCACCCACCATCAACAACTGCTTAAACTGCTGCGGCGCTTGTGGCAACGCGTAAAATTTGTCTTCGTGCAAGCGTGATGGAATCAAAAAGTCGCGGGCGCCTTCTGGGCTAGAATTTGCCAAAATCGGCGTGGCAACTTCGGTAAATTCGTTTTGCTCCATGTAGTTGCGAATTACGGCAAATAGTTCAGCGCGCTTTTGCAACATGGTTTGCATTTTTGGCCGGCGCAAATCAAGGTAGCGGTATTTTAGGCGCAATTCTTCGTTGGCTTGCTGATCGGCAAATGGCTGAATTGGCAGCGTCTCTGCGCGGTTCAAAATCGTTAAGTGTTCAACAACGATTTCAATCGAGCCACTGGCAATATTTGGATTCTTCAAACCTTCGCCACGCTCATTCACAACACCTTCCGCCTGGATGACAAATTCATCACGCAAACTTTCGGCCGTGCTAAACATAGCGGCATTATCTGGGTGCATCACCAGCTGCACGAGACCTTTATGGTCACGCAAATCAACAAAAATAAGCCCACCGTGGTCGCGGCGAGAGTGCACCCAGCCAGCCACGGTGATTGTTTGGCCAACTAACTGCGGCGTTTCATTAGAGATATATCGTTTCTTCATCTGTTAAATTATAACAGATGGTGCGAGTTTTTACACATCGTGATGTTTGTTGGGTTGATTATTGCCTTTTGGATTACGAGCCGCCACGGCGCGCAGATCTTCGTGCGCATCAAACTCATCCATAATTTTGCGACCCAGCAACGCTTCGAGCACATCTTCAAGCGTAATAACGCCAACTGTTTCGCGATATTCGTTCACCACGACAAACAACAAATGGTGCGTTTTTAGGAACGCTGCCAACGCGTGCTGCAGTGTTTGCGTATCCTTAATATAGTAGACGGGCGTTTTCATGAGCATGCTGGCACGCGCCGACTCTTTTGTTTTGAGCGAAATCAAATCGCGAAGATGCAACACACCCACTACATGGTCGACATCACCATCAATTACCGGAAATCGACTGTGGCCGGTTTTATGCAATTCGTCGAGTATGAGCGGACCAAGTAGCTCATCTTTTTCCACAGTGTCGATGACGGTGCGTGGCGTCATGCCATCTGCCACAACCCGCTCGCCAAACGCCAATCCGCTCGCCAAAAGCTGTTTTTCTTCTTTCGTCAGAAGGCGACCGCTCTGCTCGATAAGGTGTGTCAATTCTTCCCGAGAATCAAGCGTCACCACCGCTCCTTGCGTTTGTCCAGACGCTACCCCGCGTAAAAAGGCTAGTCGACCACCGTAGGTAGCCGCTATTGCAAGCAGTTTTGATTCATAGCGATCATACAGTCGCTGCCCCCATCGGTGAATAAAAGGAAGGTTAGCAATTGCCACATATTCCAGCACGCCTACGACTGCCACGATAATACCAATCGACCATCCGAGCGAGGCAACCAGCAGCAACACCACCGCCACTACCAGCAAGCCTGAGCAAATCCGTAGCCAGGCCGCGATATCTTCATAGTGTGCCTCGCGTAACACCTCTTGCTCAACGCCATGCTCACCTTTTTTGCGCCGAGCAAGCTCAAACTCACTTAGACGACTACGCCGTGGGTGAATACTCGTCATCAACACGAGCAAACTATACGCAAGCACTGCCAAACAAAAGAGGGAAAGTTCCATGCCTCTATGATACCACTTATGTTGTCTCTTACCGGTATTTTTACTATAATAGAAAGATAACCAAAGGAGAGTAAACAGATGGACAAACGAGCATGGATTCTGTTCGGTGCGGCAACAGTAGCGATACTAGCAGGACTAGTTTTTTTCTCACGACAAGAAAAACTCGATCTCAGTAACGTTGATGCAACAAAAATAATCACCGAAGATAAGGTGGAAGAAACCGGATCAGGCCTTCCCGATAACATTATCGGTAATAAAGGTAGCAAAGTTGTGTTGGTTGAATACGGCGATTATTCATGCGATGGTTGCGCCGCACTCGATGGACGCCTGAAACCAGTTGTTGATGAATTTAAAGATGACATTGCTTTTGTGTACCGCCACTTCCCAATTACCAGCATTCACCCAAATTCCTTGCTGGCATCTACCTACGTTGAAGCAGCCGGCTTCCAAGGAAAATACTGGCAGCTCCACGAAACATTGTTCAAAAATTACGACTCATGGCGCTGGCTCGGCACTGATTCTCGCGACCAAAAGCTCCAAGAATACGCTCAAAGTGTTGGCCTTGATATGGACAAACTCAAAGAAGATCTTGGCGATCAACGTATTAAAAAGAAAGTTGATTTTGACCAACAACTTGGTAAAAGTATTGGCGTCAACGCTACACCAACACTCTTCCTGAACGGCGAAAAGCTTGGCGATGAAGTGAGCGACATGGCAAAAATGCGCGAAACACTTGAAAAAGCCATTAAAGACGCAAAGTAATAGTTCGCTTCAATTGCGAGACATTAAAAAATACCCCTTCGTTCTGAAGGGGTATTTTGCCGCCCACACCCACCGTTATTGTGCAATATAGCTTTGCCAGTCGGCAGGGACTACATCGACTGCAATCTTTTTGCATCGACTTGATACAAATTCGATAGCAATTGGCATATTTCCATCTCCTTATTCTGTGTATCTCCCGCGCGGTCGACCTTTTATTTCTTGACAGATTTTGTGTGTTTGGCGCGGAACACATCAACCATAGTAACAATAAGTTGCAAGAGTGTCAATAAGTTTGTGTAGATGCTTATGCTTAGAGTAGTCGAAGCTTTCGCACCAGTAGTACAAGCAAGAGCATCACAATTGCTGTGAAGCCAACAATTGCTCCGTAGGCCCACGGTTCGTGCTCGAGCGGCAGCGCCACATTCATGCCATACATCCCGTAAAAAACATTCGGCACCGTTACGAGGAGTGTCACGATTGTTAGCAGTTTCATGCGCTGGTTGAGCGTATTGTTCGAGATGGTTGAGTACACTGTTTGTAAGCTTGCAACTGTTTGTTCGGCCGACGTTACATTGGCGCGGAGCTGGCGAATATGCAACATCACGTCCTCAAGTGCTTCGATATGTTTTGACGATAGTTTATCGTAGCGATTTTCGTGCAAACGTTCAGCCACCGATAGTAATGCGGTAAGGTTATAGAAAAATAGTGCCATATTTTCTTCAATCGTAATAAAGCGAAGAAAATCATCGTTGGTTGCCTCGTGGTGACGAAGGCGATGTTTAATCGTCCCTACCGTTTCCGTTGTTTCATGCACCAGTTGTTCGTAATCTGCAACAACAGCTGCCAGAGTATACAGGAGCGGCATGGTTGTGTCTGCCATATCCATGTGGGCTTTTTTCTGGGCAGCTTGGTTTGGCTGGTGGAGCTTTGTCTGCGAAAGGGTGATATATTGCTCACGCCCGGCAATCGCCAAAAAAGGCGCAGTTTTTACCTCACCCTGCTTCGTCCTCCACGCAACACGCAAAAACATATAAACGTTTTTATCTTCGTCATATTCAATACGCGGGAGTTCATTTTTATCAAAGATATCTCGAACAATATTACCATCAAGCCCGTGGCGTTCAACCGTTTCATCCACTTCAGCTTCGGTCACTTCTGCACCGTGCAGCCATACGCCACGCAGCGTCGAAGGACGGGGAATTTTATCGAAATAGTCGCCCGATGAACGACGCGCATGATAGCTTAACATAGTATCTGTATTGTAGCACTTATGCTTTTTTTCGGCGAGCATCAAACAATGCGCCCACCAATATAACTGTGGCACTTAGGTTAAACCACATCATCAGTGCAATAATTCCCGCAAAAATACTGTACGACTGCGCAAATCCAGCGAAGTGCTGTAAGTACCAGAAAAATCCAGCTGTCACCACTAACCAGGCTAAGGTTGCAAGTGTAGCGCCAGGTGTCGTAATAGTGCGTGCAACCTTTTCGCGATTTGCCCCGTACCGGAACAATCCCAAAATAGCAGCGTTAATTACCACAAGCATCAGTGGCCATCGAAGAATCGAAAGAATTACCGCCAACCAGCCTGGCACATCCCAGTAGGTAAGCTGCCCATGCGACAGAAGCAGTAGCAAGCCCGCCACCGTGGCTGCCAAAAGAATCACGCCCATCGTAAGCGCAATACTGATTAGTCGTAGACGAACGATGTTGCGTGTTTCTTTCACGCTAAATACTTCGTTCAGCGCCTTTGTCGTGTTTTGCATTGCCCCAGACGCACCAAATAGTGCAATTGCAATACCGACACCGGCCATTACTAGATTGCTCCCTTCGCCCGCTTGTCGGCTTAACACAATAGAAAGCATGCCGGTAATTTCTTCTGGCAGATAGGCACCAAGTCCATTCATCACCGTTTCTACCTGTGATGGTTCAAGCATAAACAGCGCAATTGCCATACCGGCTGCCACGCCAGGAAATATCGCAAGAAGCGTAAAGTAAGCGATCCCTGCCGCCATCACGCTGACATTCTTTTTGTCCATCGCTGCCGAAAAATCTAACAACGGCTTCAGCTTCTTCATCAGTTTTTTCTGAAATCGTTGTGCATTTTTCTTCATATGCATTCTATTGTACTATGGATGAGTTTGCCGGACAAAACGCTTATCGGCGGCGTAAAAAATAATAACTCAACAGCAGCGCAGCTAGCACTGTACCAATAATAATTTCCCAAAACATGTGTGGATTTTCGTCGCCCGGAATATCAACATTCATACCAAACAATCCCGCTACCATCGTAGGAATAGTGAGCGCCACGGTAATTACTGTAAGCAGTCGAATCGTTTCGTTCAGGCGGGTATCCATCACGGCGCGGTAGCTATCGCGCACATTAGTAATGGTTCGCAGCAAACTGCGACAACGCGAAATCACCTGTTCAATATCGATCGAAAGGTCTTCGACCACATCGCGGTCATCTTCAAATAATTGCAAGACGCGGCCACTCAAGATTTTTTGCAGCGCGGTGTTGGTCGGATCGAGCGCGTCAAGATAATCGTTCAACCGGCGCTCGTAGTTTGTGAGCGTGGTGATGTCTTTACTAGTCAAGTTATGGAGGTCGCTGGTGGTCGCACGCATTTGCCGGTTAATAGAGGCCACTTGGGTTTGATATTGGCGCACTACTGCGTCCATCATCAGTACAAAAAACTTCGTACGCTGCGTAGTTGGCGCAAGTGTGCGGTCAATAAACGGTTGCCATAGTCGCCCCAAGTTGTCCCGGCTCACCGTAATAAGCTGTTTTTGCCCCAGCGCAAACAAGATTGGGGTAGTAAAGTCGTTAAACTGATCATTGATATCAGGCAGGCGTGTAATAAAGTATGTCCAACCATCTTCCAGCTCAACACGCGGGACCTCGTGCGGGTCAAGTGCGTCCACTAGAATGTCCTCGTCGATGCCAAGCTTTAAGAGACGCTTTCTTTCATCGTCGTTTGGTTTTTCACAGCGCACCCAACTTCCCGGCTGAAGGTCGTCGCGTACTTTAATGTCCGGCTTGTAGTGTGTTGATCGTAAATACGAGAGCATAGCCACACCTTTCTTTTGTTCGCTTTTGTAGTAGATTTATGTATATTTTACAATAATTATTTGCAAGATGCAATATTTTTTGCAGGCGAATTAGGCCTCGTTTGCTTCAAGATATTCACGCATCTTGAGCGCTGCCGTTGCACCATCACCAACAGCGCTGGCAATTTGCATGGTCGCACCACTACGAACATCACCCGCCACAAATACGCCCGGCATTGAAGTTTGCAGGTTTTCATCAGCAACGATCAAGCCAACTTCGTCGCGCGTAATGTCGCTTCCCTCGAGGAACGCTGTATTTGGGAGCAAGCCGATAAACACAAATACGCCGTCGGTTTCAATAATGCTACTTTCGCCTGATTCGCGGCTGGTAACTCGTACACCGGTCACTTTGTCGTTTTCGCTGACGATTTCATCGGTGGTAACTTGTGTATGAACGGTAATTTTATCGCTGACTTCTTCGAGCTTACGAAGCAGCACCTCGCTAGCGCGCAAATCACTGCGCACCAAAAGATCGATGTGGGTCGCAAAGCGGGTCAAGAAGAGTGCTTCTTGCACGCCACTATTGCCGCCACCGACCACGACAAGGCGCTTACCATTATAAAAGGCTCCGTCACACGTTGCACAGTAGTGGACACCACGTGAATAGTATTCTTTTTCGCCAGGCACGCCAAGTTTTTTGTAGTCACTGCCGGTGGCAATAAGCACAGCTTTAGCGCGTACATCACCGCCATCTGTTGCTATAGAAACCGTCCCGTCGGCTGCTTTTTCAAGCTTTTGCACTTCACCAAACTCAATCGAAGCACCAAAACGTTCCGCCTGTTTGCGAAGCTCATCAGCCAACTTCATGCCAGGCAAGCCCTCTGCATAACCAGGGTAGTTGTCGACCCAATCAGTTGTGGCCGCCAAGCCGCCGATCACACCCTTTTCATAAAGGACGGTGTCGATTTCTTCGCGAGTAGTATAAATTGCTGCAGTTAAGGCAGCTGGGCCGGCGCCGATCATGACAACGTCGTGGATTGGGGTTGCTTCTGTACTCATATACTTACTATAACAGGTTGCGCTTTTGATTGACAGTTACGCCGCAGCCACAACTTCATTCACTGTTGCTGTAAGTTGTGTTTGCAATGACGCTTCGTCAAGCACCGTACCATCAAGCGCAATATCTTTTGTGAAGTACAAGTGGGTCGCAGTAGAAAGCGGCGTTGCTTCAAGTTTTTCAAGCAATGCCTGTAGCATAGCGGCAGCTTTTTCACCACCGCCCCAGCCGTAGCTCACAGTTGCCACTGGTTTTTTGCTCCATTCTTTATAGAGCCAGTCGAGTGCGTTCTTCTGCATAGCGCTCATCTGGTGATTATATTCAGGCACAAGCAGCACCACCGCGTTGCTTGCTGTAATGAGCCGCTGCCATTGTTGCACCTTGGCGTCTTCAATTGTAAACGATTCGTCCATAGGTGAAACTGGTGCATCAAAAAATGGCAGCTGTAGCTCACGTAGATTTGCTACCTGTACGCGCACATCGTCGTGCGTTTCAAGTAGTGCCTGCACTTTTGGTAGTAGCGTTTCGCCAACGTTATGCGGTCGCACGCTTCCTGTTACGATAGTAATCGTTTTTGTCATAATATTCCCTCCTTATAACTTTTCAATAGCAATACCGTGTTTTTCGAGCAACGCTCGGTTGTACCGATACCGATTTTCCGTTCCACGCTTTTCGCTCAGCAAGATATGAGCATCAACCAATCGTTTAAAATGGTGGCTCATTGCTGGCTGCGACAACTCGGAACGGTGCGCACATGCGCCAACAATGTCACAGCTTGCGACAGCGTCTTTTGACTGCGCAATATCTTTCACAATGCCAAGTCGTACGTCGTCAGCTAACGCTTTTAACAAAGCGACAGCTGTGGTATTTTTTACGGTAACCATACTTTTATTATATAGAAACATTATTATATATCAATATGTGTGTCTTATTTTACAACAATAAGTGCTATACTACAGCCATGAACAATTCACTTTTGCGCAGATATATTTCAGAGTTTGTGTACGGCGCAGTTGATGGGACCGTAACGACCTTTGCCGTCGTGGCAGCATCGGCGGGCGCGGGTATTTCTTCTGCCGTGATTCTTATTTTAGGGCTTGCAAACCTCATTGCTGATGGCTTTTCAATGGGCGCAAGTGCTTACTTGGCAGCCTCATCAGAAAACGAAGATTCTGCTCATCAAACTGCCCGCCGCGCTTCACCAAAAATTATCGGCGGGGCAACCTTTGGCGCATTTTTACTGGTCGGCAGCGTTCCCGTTTTACCCTATCTGATTGATGTCATTGGCGGGTTAGAACTTGCCGCATCCACGCTTTTTTACATTAGCGCAGGTGCGACTATCGTGGCATTTTTGGCGATTGGTTTTGTAAAGGGCAAGGTGAGCGAAAAGAATCCGTTCTCATCAGCAGGTATGACGCTGCTTCTTGGTGCTATTGCCGCTTCACTTGCCTATGTGGCCGGAAGTGTTTTGGCGCATTTGCTTGGAGTTGATTTGTAATGAGCGCCGCTACAGCCACACGAACACTTCGAGCACTCAGCGCTTTCATCGGCCGCCGCACACTACGCGCAGCTGGAGGTATCGCACTTATCATCATGCTTCTTCTTTTTGCAGGCATCTGGCTGCTTGCAGCACAGGTAAGTGGCTGGTGGTGGATTCTTGCATTGCCACTTAGCGTAGCGAGCTTTGTACTTTTTGTACTCTATTCGTTGCTGCGATTTTTGCTACTTCGACTGTATCCAAAACAATTCACAAAAGAACAAACGCACGCACTTAAGGGCTTCGTTGAAAAACTGACACAACTTAACGACGCTCGCGCCACTTCGCCTTTTATGTTCGTTACCGTAACGTTATGGGAACTCGTACGTTACCGAGAAATCCGCACACTACGCGCGCTTATCTCTAACTCCAGCTCGCTAAAGCCAGATTTTGAACGTTTAACGCGCTTCTTTTAACGGCTTCTCCCACGAAAAATCAGTATGGCCAAAGTGTCCATACCGCGCTGTTTGCTCAAATTGCGGTTGCGTAAGAGTAAGTTTTGCAACGATACCGCGTGGCGACAAGTCGTAGCCTTCAATGACTTTCGTTTCGCCATCAACAATTGCCGTAGCCTGCACTGGCTGATCATACCCAATCGCATACGCTAGATACACAAACACTTCATTCGCTTGAAATCTCGCCAAGTAATCCACGGCGATTTTGCGCGCCATATACGCCGCTGATCGATCCACCTTGCTGGCATCTTTTCCACTAAAACAGCCGCCGCCAATGGGGATGCGTGGGCCGTAATTATCAACGACTAGTTTGCGTCCTGTCAGGCCGGTATCAGCATCAAAACCACCAACTTCCCAATCGCCCGCTGGATTAATATGCAGTGTTGGGTTAACGTTGCAATATTTGACAAAACACTTACTGACATACGTTTGCGTACGTGCCCATTCTTTGACGGCAGCTTCTAATTCAGCGTGTGGTGCGTGTTGAAAACTCGCTACGATTGCTTTTAGCTCGCCAGCCTTCAGCGTTACTTGGGTTTTGCCATCGTACGGCCATCGTTTATACAAATATTGATTGAGTGAACGCGCCAACACTACCTCTAATGGCAGCAGTTCTGGTGTTTCGTTAGTAGCATAACCGACCATAATACCTTGGTCGCCAGCACCGCCTGCATCAACACCGTGAGCAATTTCTGGACTTTGCTGTACAAGTCGCACTTCTACTTCTACCTCGCCGGCAATGCGTTTTACAATTGGTTCAATGGCTATACGAGCGCTGCTCGTTACTTCGCCAACGACAAATACTTTGCCGTGCCCACCAGTTGCTTCAACAGCCACGCGTGCAGCTGGGTCTTCTTGTAAGTAGGCATCTAAAATCGCATCGCTGATTTGATCGCACAACTTGTCGGGATGTTTTGGTGAAACGCTTTCTGCCGTTCGTAATAATTGCTGGGTTGGGTGTGATATGCTCATGGCGTACCTTTCGTTTGTAGACACATCGTTCCAAATCAAAACCGCCTCGTATGGGCGGTTGATATAAGTTGTACACGAACGTATCTTCCCCCAGTTGAGTAGGGCTGAAATTCGCACCTTGCCAATGGTAGGTTGCGAGTGGGTCATCGAGTCAGTTCTCTCACCACTTCTGGATATGCCGAATTGTTAACAATTATAGTGTAGCACGGGGCAGTGTCCCAAGGCAAGGAGCTGTCGCTGACTACTCAATTCCTGTCAAAATCTTCTGGTCGTACAGCTGGCTGCGTTTTGAAAGTTCGGTATCAAGCGCATCTACCGATCCATACTGTTCAAGCAGCGTCTCTTTATTCTGGGCGAACAAATTCGTTCCCATCCCCAGGCGATCGCCAGGGATATTGACGCCGAGCGCTGCGAGTGTCGTTGGATACATATCAAAAGCAGCAAATTGGCGCGGCCTTTTTTCAAGTAGCGGTGTAGCTGAATTAATAATTGCATTATAGGTAGTGCGCTGATATGACGGGGTTGTCACAAATTCATCATAGTATGATTGTTGCATTCCTAAATGATCACCCACGATTATAATTGTTGTCTCATCGGCAAACGGCTGAGACTGAACCCACGAGACAAACTCTGCCACTTGGGCCGAGCTACACGCGTACACGTTATCGTACTGCCGTTGATACGTTGCTGGACAACTTGGGTCAAGATAGCCATCCACAAAATGTGTATCGACCGTTAGCATCGACAGATTAAATGGTTCGTCTTGCGCCGCCAAACGAGTTGCTTCTTCTTTTGCATACGAGAAGAGTTTTTTATCTTCATAGCCCCACCACACCTGGTAGTTATCTGGAATGCGACCAGTTTCTCGCGCTTTTTTATGATCAAGCACGTTGTAGCCACCATGCTGACCAAGTAGTTTATCACGGCCGCCAAATGTTTGCTCAGATCCCATAATAAACGACTGGTTATACCCTTCGGCCGCTAGCACTTCACCGATGCCGTAAGTGCCTGGGAAGAACTGATTGAGCTTACCATAATCGTTACCGCCAACTCCCGTAAAGTTTGGCTTAATCGGCACACCTAAACTCTGGGCAGTCATTGACGCTGCTGTCCAAGTAGTGCCAACGACAGGCTGTGCGCCACCAAGCCCACTGAGACTGTGCGAGAATGATATATTTTCTTTATCGAGCGCGATCTTTTCAAGCTCGGGAATAAGTGACTGCTCTTTTTGCCCGCCAGCCTCAATCGATGCCAGCGTATTCTCCATTGATTCAAGATAAATAAACACCAAGTTCTGCTTCTTTTCAGGGAATGAAAGAGTAACGCTCTTTGGATCAACATAATGTTCTTCAAAAATCTGGCTTGATTCGCTCATACTGCGTAGATAGGCCGGCACTTGAAAACTCACCATCATAAACCACGTCGTGGCTCCAAGCACAATCAATGTATACACGAACTTTATCCACCAAGGTATTTTTGATGGATTAAACGAAACTGTCTTGTTTTTTCCAAACAACGAAAGGTTAAAACGCAAAGAAATTTTGTTTCGATAAAAATCAACCACTGGCAACAAGAAAAGAAAGAACATGATACAAAACAACATCAAATTGTCATATATCATACCTAAGACGTCAGCAGTGTTACCACCAGCGAATCCGTTAAAGAACAAGAAAAGCATTTCTTCAATTTGCGAATCGCCAAATTCTTTGCGTTTAAATACCGTTGCCGTGTAAATGAGGGCGCTCAATGCAAGTAAGACGTACAGTAATAACGTTCTGGCAACTCGCCCAACACGAAACAGCCGTTTTGATGGCTGTTTTTCTACTTCGGTTGGCTTACTTTTTTTTGCCATTCGAATGAGAAACTTTTACCGACACCGTTGCTTCAGCCAAATTCACTACGAACGGAATAACTATTGATAGGCCAAGCGATAGCAGCAAATACTTAATGAAATAGCGTTCATCAAACACGATGGCGTCATGCCCCGCCAAGTAAATAGTCGCTGCATACAAACATAGGTTAATCAAAATAACAAACAGTCCGTAGGTCATAACTAACGTTCGCGCAGGCAATGTATTGTAGTGTAAGTGGTTATAAAATTTGAGTGCTACCAACGATGGTGCAAGCAAAGCAATAATTTCTAACATACCTGTTAGTATAACACATCGATCGGATTATATAGTTTGACAGCGCCCCTGCGCCCCGTATACTGAACAGTATGAATACACAACTTGAAGGGACAAAACTCGCCGATTTTACCCCATACGGCAAAACAAAAGTAGCAGCACTTGAAGTCATCGACACTGTTGTTGGTGATGGCGCAGAAGTGGCAGAAGGCGCCACGATCACCGCGCATTACACCGGCGCCCTCTGCAAAGACGGTACCATCTTCCAAAGCAGCCACGACTTTGGCGATCCCGTTACCTTCCCGCTTAATCGCGTGATTGCTGGCTGGACCAACGGTGTTCCTGGCATGAAAGCAGGTGGCACGCGCCGGCTTATTATTCCATCAGAAATGGCCTATGGATCAGTGCGCGCGGCAGCGAATATCCCACCAAATAGTGATTTAGTGTTTGATATTGAATTGGTTGAAATCGAGAGCTAGGTTCGCTTCACTGCCTCAAAAGCACGTACGATATCATCGTCACTCATCGTTCGGACATTGCGAAATCGAACCAATGGCAGATTAATTTCTTGCAATATTTCATTCTTTATACGATCCACTACGCGGGCTTTTTGCGTATCGTGCGTCCGGTCGTCAAGTTCAACAGCATATACCGCATCAAGCGTTTCTGGATCCGCCAACACATAGTCAACCGATCGACGATTAATCCGCTGAAATCCAGCTTTATAATATTTCCCTTTCGTCTTATTGTGTGCAAGTGACGACAAATGAACTTGCGGAAAGATGATATACTTTTCACGAACAATACGTTGCAGGCGTCGATAGAATTCTTTCTCCGCATCTGTCATAATTCCCTTTTTTCGCGAATAACTGTACAAACGAGCTGGGCCGCCTCGTTTCGGTTGAAACAGCTTGCTAATAGCTGCGCTCACTAAAATAATTGCCGCAACTACGCCAAGAAAGAACAGCAGACTGCTGTCCATTATTTTTCAATTTCCTTAAATTTCGCCGCCATCGTCGGGTTATTGCGCGTCAACTTTTTAATCGTCAAATCCTGCGCCTTGTCGTTCGCAAGCCGCAAATTATTCTCGCTCGAAAGCAGTGCTTGCTTAGTTTTTTCCAGCTGCTTGATGGTTTTATCAATACCGTCAATCGCTTCGCTAAAGCGCCGCCCAGCTAGTTCGTAGTTTTTACCAAAGGCTCGCTGAAATTCTTCGATGTTTTCTTCAAAATGCGTAATATCAACATTTTGCTCGCGCACCAACGCTAATTCTTGCTTGTATTTCAAACTGTTAAATGCAGCATTTCGTAGCAGCGTAATCATCGGGATGAAAAATTGCGGGCGGATGACGTACATCTTCTCAAACACGTGCGATTTGTCGACAATCCCGTTGTTATACAAATCGTTATCGGCTTCAAGCAAGCTCACCAGCACCGCGTATTCACAGTTCTTTTCGCGGCGATCTTTGTCGAGCTCTTTTAGAAAATCATCGTTGCGCTTTTTGGTCGCCGTGGTCTCATTTTCGTTTTTCATTTCAAACATAATGCTGATGATTTCCGTGCCATGCTCGTCTGTTTCGCGGTAAATAAAGTCGCCCTTACTCCCGCTCGATGCGTCGTTATCTTTACCAAATGTCGCATTCTGAAACGCCGTGGCACGCAGTTTTTCAAACTCAATTTCGCAGTGTTGTTCGAGTGTTTCGCCCACCATTTTCGTGCTTAGGCGCGCTTTCATGTCTTTGTAGTACGCAATCATTTCGTCTTTGGTTTTGAGCTCAGCCACGTATTTATCCCGTAACGAACTTTCCAACAACTGTTTTTCGGCGTCTTTATTTTTCAAATCATTTGCCAATTGATTGCGCTCTTTTTCGAGCCGATTTTGTACTTCACTAATTGCCAACTGCTTTTCGCTCGACGCCAACCGTTGCTGGTTTTGGAGCGACGCTTTTAGCTCGGCAATTTCGGCTTCCTTTTTCGCCACATCTGCCTGACTGACAGTTCTTGCATTCGCTTCCGCTAGCTTTGCGGCCGCATCTTTTTCGCCTTCCAGCGCACGAATCTTTTCCTGCAATTCTTGTTCTTTTAGCTTTGCCTGCAGCGCCATCTCGCGCTCGAGCGTTTCTTTTTCCTTACGCAGCGCATCGTTAAATGCATCTTTTTTAATAGAATTCACCACATTCGTAATCGTCGAGCTATCAATATCCGTCTCATGCAACGTGCGCAAATCAACCACGTCGCCCTTCGCGCCATCTTCCTGCAACACCAATGTTTGTTCATCTTGAATTGAGACTTTTAGTTTTTTCATTAGACCTCTTTCCTTCTTTCTAGTATAACGTACGAGGAAAAGTTTATTACCGATTAACATTGCCTCGTTTTTGACCACCCTCAAAAATACGATATAATAGCTACATGACAAACAAAGCTTCCACGGTTATTGTTTCCAACCGACTCCCCGTTAGCGTCACGCGCGGTGAAAAGGGACTAGTATACGAAGCAAGTAGTGGTGGACTTGCCACAGCAATGAGCTCGCTCGAGACAGAGAATAAAATCTGGGTCGGCTGGCCTGGTATTGATGCCGAAACATTAACAGACGACGAGCGTACCGAAATCACCGAAGAACTCGCCAAACAAGGCTGTGTGCCAGTCTTCTTAAGCGCCAAAGAGGTTGAACTCTACTACGAAGGTTACGCCAACGACACGCTCTGGCCGCTCTTTCACTATTTCCAAAATGTCGCGCAATATTCTGAAGATTACTGGCAAGCCTACCAAGCGGTCAACAAAAAGTTTGCCGAAACGGTGACAGACGTCTCTGCCGACGACGCAAATGTATGGGTGCAAGATTATCACTTCTTACTCCTACCACAAATGGTGCGCGAACACGTGCCAGGCGCAACAATCGGTTTCTTTTTGCACATTCCATTTCCAAACTTCGAGATTTACCGCCTATTGCCACAGCGCAAAGAATTGCTTGAAGGTCTCCTTGGCGCTGACGTACTTGGCTTTCATGTCTACGATTACGCACAGCACTTTTTGGATAGTTGCCGACGCCTGCTTGGAATTCCATCATCGAATGGCATTATTGAATACAACCAACGCGCAATTAAAGTTTCAGCTTATCCGATCGGTATCGACTACAAAAAGTTCCGTTCTCAGCTTGAAACCAAAGATACTAAAGATGCGCTGAAGCAACTAAAGGAAACTTACAACAAACAAAAACTCATTCTTTCGGTTGATCGGCTTGATTATTCAAAAGGCATCCCAGAACGTCTTGAAGCCTTTCGTATTTTGCTCGAAAATCACCCCGAATATATCGGCAAGGTAAAACTGCTGATGATTGCCGTACCTTCGCGCACCGGTGTAGCAGCCTACCAAAAACTACGTGACGAAATTGAAAAAACCGTCAGTCGTATTAACGGAACGTACGGAACTGTTGACTGGGCGCCGATTTCGTACCAATTCCAAAACCGGCCATTTAGCGAACTTGTGGCGCTCTACGCCCTCGCCGATGTTATGCTTGTAACACCAATTCGCGACGGTATGAATCTGGTGGCCAAAGAGTATATCGCCAGCAAAAAACGTCGTGGTGGCGTGCTGATTTTGAGCGAAATGACCGGCGCCATCGACGAACTACCAGAAGCGCTCAGCATTAACCCAAACAACGCTCGTTCAGTGGCAACTGCTATGGACCAAGCTCTTGCGATGCCGGTGCGTGAACAAAAAGATCGTATCTCGGCGATGCAATCTCGCCTCAGCGCCATTACAGTGCAAAACTGGGGTAAAGAATTTATGCACGACCTTGAAGCGGTGCACCAACAGGGCAGTACGTCGCGCCGACAGCTTTCGTTAACTCAGCGACAGCGCATTGCAACTCGTTACAAAACCGCTTCGCATCGTTTGATTATTCTTGATTACGACGGCACGCTTCGTGGGTTCGTGAAAACGCCATCACCACTCGCCGCTGCACCGACGCTACGCATTCGTCGTATTCTCAAAGCACTCACCGATCAACCAAATACTACCGTTGCGATCGTGAGCGGCCGCACTAAACGAGCACTTTCAAGCTGGTTCGTTGGGTTGCCGGTTGTCCTTGCCGCCGAACACGGTGCCTGGAAACGATATGGTAAAAAATGGCAAAAGATCGACAGTGGTTTTAAGAAAGACAAAAAGCGCATCCGTACCGTTATGCAAAAATATTCCGACCGCACTAAAGGTGCCGAGATCGAAGAGAAAGACCACGCACTTGTCTGGCATTACACCAACGTCGAACCGGACATTGCCTTTAAGCGCGCCAGTGAACTCAAGCGCGAGCTCACTGATTTGCTTGATGGCGAAGATATTTCTGTCCACGAAGGCCGCGACATCGTAGAAGTGAAACCAAGCTCTATCACTAAAGGTAGCGTTGTGCGCGAACTTACTCGTGAATATCCATCAGATTTCGTCCTTTGCGCCGGCGATGATTACACCGACGAAGACATGTTCCGCGAACTGCGCGACGACCCAAGTGCCATCACTATCAAAGTTGGACAGGGCGATACGGCCGCTCGTCATGCCGTCACAAAACCGAGTAAACTGCTTGATATTCTTGAAGACATTTCGCCCGCTTCTGCTCTTGCTGCTCTAACAGAATTCCCAACAAAACTCCCTGGTCATGTAGCCCGTTGGATTCGCCGCCGATGACACACATTGCCTTTTACTTCGATCCATCATGCCCTTTCAGCTGGATCACGAGCCGCTGGTTACTACAAGTAAGTGTTGCACGCGAGATGACGATCGACTGGCGACCATTTAGCCTTGCGCTAAAAAACAACGAATTAACGCCACGCGACACCGACAGTGAGCACGCCGAAAACCACCGCGGCTCGCACCGTATCCAACGAGTTATTCTGCAAGCCGCCACTAATCATGGCGCATCCATTGCGCAGCTTTATTCAGAATTCGGTATGCGCTTTCACATCATGGAAGAGCCGTTTAGCAATGAAGTGATTAAGGAAGTATTGATGTCACTGTCACTCCCCGCAGAACTGCTTGATGCTGCGGATGATACCTCGCTTGACGCCAAACTGCAAAAAGAAATTGACACCGCCACCACTGCTGCTGGCGGCGATATCGGCGTGCCAACTATCGTCTTTATTGACGACAAAACGAACGAGCAGCGCGGGTATTTTGGTCCGATTCTGCAAGAGCTCCCGCCTACAAAAGATGAATCGCTCATATTGTGGGACGGACTCGAAAAGCTGACATCGTTGCCCTATTTTTACGAAATCAAACGATCTCGCTTAGGTGGACCAAACGTGTTTAGCGCGGCAAGCTGCTAAGGGAAGTGCTGCTCACCTCAAAAAAAACCATTGACTTTTTATTTCAAAAGTTATACTATTGTCTTTGTGTTTCGACACGATCTTTGACAATTGAATAGTTCCAATCCGCTTCAATCAGAAAGAAGTGATCCATGATCCCTATCCGTCCCGAGGACTTGTTGCCTCGACCTGCTCAGCCGGTCTATGGCAAAGAAGCCATCAAACTCATCGAAGGTAAAACGGTGCTCGTTACGGGCGCCGGTGGCTCTATCGGGTCTGAAATCGTTCGGCAGTGCATGCGACTGAATGCTGCTCGCATCATTAAAATTGACGCTGACGAATCTGCCCTATTCCGCCTGTCCCTCGATCTGTTTGGCCATGCACTCTTCCTTGAAGAAGACGACATCTGCCTTGCCGATGTCACAAATCGCAGCGAGATGAGCAAAATCATCAACAAAACGCAGCCTGATATTGTGTTTCACGCTGCGGCGAAAAAACACTTGCCACTCGTGCAAGCGTACCCAAAAATGGCGTCCGACGTGAATGTGTTCGGGACCGAATCAGTCATGGCGGCGTGCGTTGAAAACAACGTCGCTCAGGTGGTAAATATCAGCACCGATAAGGCAGCTGATCCAACCTCTGTGCTTGGCTGGACAAAGCGTTTGGCAGAATTTATTTCTGCTGAACAATCCACACCTACGACGCGCATTGCCAGTGTCCGCTTCGGTAATGTCCTGGGAAGTAACGGGTCACTCTTGCCGTCTATCCTCCATCAATTGGAGCATGGCAAAGTGCTCTCGCTCACCCACCCAGAGGCAACGCGCTACTTCATGACTATTCCTGAAGCCGCCGGCCTTGTTATCGAAGCTGCCTGTCTTAACACGGGTGGTAACGTTTTTGTGCTTGATATGGGCGAGCCCGTAAAGGTGCGCGATCTCATGATCAAAATTTCTCGCTTGTCGGGATATGGCGATCCAGAATTCACCATTACGGGTCTGCGCCCGGGTGAAAAACTACACGAAGTGCTGTTCTCTGGTGCACACGAAGTTCGGATGCGCACGGAACATCCGCGCATCTTCACGACGCAAGTGGCATCGTCTATCGACATTGACCGAAAGCTCTGTGAACTCAGCACGCTCCTTCGGGAAAATGCTGATGCTGCAGATCTGCGCGAAACGCTCGCTCTCTACTAGAAAGGAAGTAGTGCTCTATGTGGGCCCTTCTGGCTGTTGTTTTGATCCTTGTGGCCATGCTGACGATTGACGTCTTTGGCGGCATTCGTGCACGCGCCCGCCACAATTCATTCGACTGGAAAGCAGTCGCACCGGTGAGTGATTTCACCGTGCTTGTCCCGCTCTACGGAAACGTCAAATACCTTGAAAACGCTGCCTATCTTGGGCGTTGTTCCGGTGATGTGGTGCTGTGTACTACCAGCGGCGAAACAAAAGAGTTCTACGCAGAACTTGAAACAATTGCCGCACAGTACGGATTGCGTATCTACCGCAGCCCTCATGCGCCTGTCACGACAACCAAAAAGCGTCGCACTGGTGGCACGATCCGCGACCGAATTGTGCGTGATGCGCTCAATCAGCTCCATAAAGATGGTACGCTCGGCACCTATACTGTTTGTATTGATGCCGACACTACCACGGAGCAGCCGTTGAACATGCTTGTTGGTGCATTGCAGCAAAGTAAGGCAGATTTTGCCTCGGTGCAGCTGGTGCCGCAAACGCGCGGCTCAATGCTCGTGCAACTGCAGCGCCACGAATACCGCCTCAGCATGAAAATGCGCTGGCTGGTACCGTGGCTGCTGTCTGGTGCTTGCCATGCCGGTACCTCTGAAGCGTTTCGCGCTATCATGAACAAGCATTCGCTGTTCTTTCAGGGTAACGACGTGGAAACCGGCCTGTTGGGAGATTTGCTTGGCTATAAAGCAACGCACATCCCTTTCTCGGTCTACACGAACATCCCCTCGAGCTTCCGCTCGTGGTGGCGCCAGCGTATTGCCTGGAGTGGTGGCGAGTTTCGTCTGTTCATCATCAACTGCCGATACGTCTTCAAACATCCTTTCTTGTGGATATACGGAGGCTTGATCGTCATTTTGCTGCTGGCAGCGCGCTGGTGGTTCTTGCTGAATCCGGGGTGGGTCATTCTTGGCGCCTTCCTGTTGTATGCAGCGATTATCACCTACATTCACTGGCCGAACCGTAACTGGTGGTTGCTGCTGATGCCGTTCTACTCGCTCGTGACAAATCTGATCATGCCAGCAATTGGCGTTGTCTGGTACTTTGTGATGGCGATCCCGGAACGTAACTTTGGAATTATTCAACCCCGCCGAAAGGAGGCGATCGTGTAGCACATCAGGAGAGCTTGTCTCTCCTGGCACTACCAATGTTCATGATATTACCCCGTGACTATTGGTAGTGAATAATTACTTTTTTGGCTTACGAAGCGTTGCTCGCACAGCCGTAAGTGCAATAGTAGCCATACTTTTGGCGCGTGCTTTGAGTTTTTCTGCAGGTGTTGGCGCCATATTTTCGGCAAGCGCTTCCATCTCACGAAGGTTTTCTGGAGCCATCGCAGCACATGCACGCACATTGTCTCGTACCGCACCGCGATACATTAATGCCGCAAACTGGTGCGGGTCTTCCGGTGCGGCCGCCAGGTAATCAACAATTGCCTGCTTACTTTCAGCGTTTACGTAGTCGCCTGTTGGATTGTAGAGATGGCAGGTCGCGAGAAGCGCATCTTCATCGCCAAGATATTCTTGCGCAATAGAGGCAAATGCTTCTTCGGGTTCAAATTCATCAAGTGCTGCGTGGGCAAATTCCCCAAACCGTGCAGCCGAACTATCGGTTAGCTCAT
The DNA here is from genome assembly GCA_052103595.1 of Saccharimonadales bacterium (SeqCode). Classification (GTDB taxonomy): domain Bacteria; phylum Patescibacteriota; class Saccharimonadia; order Saccharimonadales; family Saccharimonadaceae; genus CAMEGH01. The sequence goes on from JBQEKC010000001.1 coordinate 608,950, forward strand.
CAAGTTTGCGTAGTGCACTCCGGCGACTTGCGCCACCTTCTCCTTGCATAACACGCTCCAGCTGCTGACGTGTGGCATCACTAGCTTTGTCGAATTCAGCAATCGTTTCGGCAAGCGGCGTTTGCTGCTCTGCTTCAAGCTGACGAAATAATTCATCTGCAGGCATGTTATGCTCGGCTGAGCTTGAAGATTCGTACTTCATAATAGTGCTATTATAAACTAAACTTATTATTTATGCAAGTGCTTTTGTTTTTTTCAAAAGAAAAATCCCTTGCTACTGGTGGTAACAAGGGGTGGTGAGAGGGGTCGACCTACAGACCGAGTGCGTAGACTGCTAGGTCATTTTGATGCATCATGAATCGTCGAAGACCCCGTTCAGGTATCAGATCGAACTCCTCTAGAATCGTTCCGTACGTGCACGCCATCGAGGCGTCACCCCGCTGTCGTGCACTGTGCTGCAACTCCTCTACTTCGGCTCGCGATACCTTTCGATCAATCACGTCAAGCATCAGCCCAGTCAGGTGCAGCTGCTTGATCCAGTCGGCTTCCGTTCTGTTGCTCAGCCGCAGCGTCAGTGCGTAGCGGATCGTGCGCAAAGTACGCATATTCGTCACTTCCTCTTCTCAATGTACACTATGGCATTCATAGCTCACATTATTATACAATAGTTTAAGTAAAAAAGAAATAGCCTGTCTTTGTTGTAGCCTACATATAGCTACAAAAAGACAGGCCAGTGTTCAGTCGTGCGACGGATCGTCGTCTTTAAAAATCCCGTAAAGTGAGTGCCTCCCTCTTAAGCGATTTTCGCGAGCTACATCACGAAACAGCTTATAGAAGAACACCAGTTCTTTTCGGTAGACAAACATTGCCGCGCCCCATACAAGCACAAGAAGCATCAGAACGAACAACATACATCATCACACCTTTCTTCATCAGAGAGTCTGAACAGGTATATTATACCACAATATACCTACAATGCCATTACTCGAGGTAAAGAAGTTCGCTCGCCATTTGTGCACCAATTGCCCGAGCGGCCAGCTGACGTGGTGTTTCTTGCTGCGCCTCAGAGCGCTGATGAATCACTTCCATCATGTTAGGATGTTCGGCAATCCACGGATAGCGACGGCGAGCGAGCTCGTAATCTGCCATATCGCCGTGCCGAAGATAGAAGAAGTTCATGCTATCACCGCGCTGCAGCGTGGTATAAGCGCGCGACTGCAGTAGCAGCGCCAAGTAGTCGATATCGGCAAACCCGCGACAAAATGCGTCATATTCACCCTTCGTGTTGCCTGTTTCGACCTTCGCTTCTACTAGCGCAGCGTTGCCAATTTCATGCATGAGCTGTAATGATTCTTTCAGCTCGTCGTGGTGCATCTCGGCCTCGGGCTGCGTTGCTAAATAGTGAAGACTCAGCGCCGCATTTTGGTCGCTCATATCGTAGCTTGGAAAATCTGGCTGTGGTTCAAAATGGATGAATTTTTTTGGTGACATAGTGGTTTCTCCGTGTGGAGGTTTATTATACTACAAAAGCTGTTGCGCGCGGCGAAGAATGGCAATTAATAAATCAATCCACTCGATCACCATACTGAGCGGTTGATTAGGGTAGGGAGATTTAGGGTTTTTGGTTGAGGGAAGAAGGGGATGTTCATGGGTCTAGTATGACACACTCTCCTCACCCATACGTCATATAGGGTATTCGTCAGACACCTAAAACTTGTAAAACAACTAGATCGCTCTCAGTCAATAGCTCCTCAATTTCATGACGCTCATCGCCCTTCATCCGCCAATAGGCAAATGCATTGCCAGGAGGAATAGCAGCACCCGGGTACGTGCCGATATTTGGATGGACGAGCATTAGGGAGGTTCTGTATACCCTTTTCGTCTCATCACGAGGTCTTACCTCGTACATAAACTCATTAGCCTTGTCCGGCTGCGTAGCAAGATACCGGTCCGCCTGCTCAACACTAGTGAACATGAACGACGAATATAGTCTGCTGGGCAAATCGGGGTCAATATTTCTCCGGGCGCGCTCGAACAACATCTCCATCTGGAGCCAAGGGTGGTCTGGTAACGCAAGTACAGTTCGACCCCAATTTCCGGCAGAAATAATACTCCCTACGGGAAGCTGTCTACTTGACACGTGATAGTAAGTTATTGCAAGCCTCTCTTTACTGCCTTTCATCTGATTCAAACACTCTCTAGCTGTTAATTAGATATTGCCAAAATTGCTGTTAGGATCTCGTCATCGACGAAGGTGGTTTTTGAGATAGGGATTTTTTGGATTTGGTCATGACTTTTTGTCGCAATCAACATAATACATATCACACATGTGGCAACGGCGTGTCCTTTTGAGATTTACGAGAGATTGTAAGATACTCCACTAACACCAGACCGGCCCCGATGCATGTCGCAATAAAAGCCAACATACCCCAGAACATCCATCCTTCAATAGATGCACCGAGGAGACTAAGAATTTGAACAGTAAAAAACATACTCACAAGGAGAAGGATCGCTACTGCAAAGACGTGAATCGACCAGTCGTACGCCCTCATTCGCAGACTTTCGCTCACTTTAAATATCACATACATGCGCCCGGGCTCTCTGTATTTTAGCTGAGCAGCCGACATAATAAGGTGTAGTGCGGCAAAAAATGCAGAAAATCCAACAGTATACGCAAGATATTTCCATAAGATATTTGTATCCGGAATGACGAAGTATGTTGCAACTATTGCAGCCGAAAAGATAAATCGATACTGCTCGCGAAATTTTGCATTATCATCGATGTCTTTGTATGCTAGCTTCGCATTCATAAAGACAACTCCTCCGCGGCATATAGCTCTTTTTGCAGCTCCAGATAATCATGCACAATCTCTTGAGCAGTACCGAGCTGCGCTTCAGCATCATGCAGTGTGCGATACTTGAGGTCTACAAGGCTTTTCAGCTTTTGCAGACTAAGCTCTTTTTCGCCCTCTCGTTCGTAAATGTCGAGGATAAACGTCACAAATTCACGTTCGTCGTCATCTAGCTGTTCCAAGTAGTACTCGCGCACCAATCCTGCTCGTTCGACGCGTGTCATTGTGTCTTTTGCGTAGGCAATATAGCGCAGTACGTCGTATACGTCGCTGTCTTCGGCATCAATAAGCTCTTTGAGCGCTTGCAGCTTCTCCTCTTCGAATCCGCGCTCTGCGAGCCCTACTAGTAACGCCTCGCGAGTTTGCGGATCGGACCATTGTTTGCGTAAGTCATCTTCGTCTGCAAACAAGTCTGGCAATTCACCAAATAACTTCTCTAGGAATTCTTGCGGCGACACAGGCTTGCCATCCATATAAAACTTCGTATCGACAGTGTATTTAATTTCGCGAGTTTTACCATCGGCAAATCGCACTACTGTCTTTTGTGTTTTTTCATCGGGTGTATCAAGTGGCGACCCATCGTAATCTGGTGCTGGTGTATCTATTAATGGGGCAGTGTCGATGGTGATCTCTGTCGGCTGATATTCTACGTCAACATTCATCTCGACTTCTTTTTTCTCCACCTCTTGCGGCTCGCCATCCCACGCCGGGTCCTCAAACTTCGCATCATTGCCATAAAAGTCCACAATCGTGAAATAATCTTTATTGTCGTACAGTCGCGTACCACGCCCCACAATCTGCTTGAACTCCACCATACTGCCGACGTTGCGCATCAGCACAATAAATCGCACATTACGCGCATCTACACCAGTCGAAAGTTTGCGGCTCGTCGTTACGATCGTCGGCACTTGCTTTTCATTATCACGAAAATCTTCCAGATGCTCATCGCCAATCTTACCCTCGGTCGCCGTCACTCGTACGCAATAATTACGATCATCACCCAATGTTCCGGCAGGCTTGTGCTTGTTGATATAATCCCGCACCATCGCCGCGTGCTTTTCGTCGTTACAAAATACAATTGTCTTTTGGTTCGGATCGATTTGCTCCAGCATAATCTGCACCAGCCGCTCTTCGCGCTCAGGCAGATATATCTTGCGATTAAAATCACTCAACGTATACTCACGCGATTCATCTACCTCGCCACTCTCCACATAATCAGTCGGGTTAAACACATAGCGATCCATCGTAGTCGTCACGCGCTTTACCTTAAACGGTGTCAAGAATCCATCTTCAATCCCCTGCTTCAGTGAATACGTATACTTCGGCTCACCAAAATACTCATACGTATCCACGTTATCATCGCGCTTTGGTGTCGCCGTCAGCCCCAAATGCGTTGCGCCAGCAAAATGATCCAACACCTCACGCCAACTGCTCTCATTGCCTGCTCCCCCACGGTGACACTCATCGATAATCACTAGGTCAAAGAAGTCCGCCGGATAATCCATATAATACGGCTTATCAGGCTGCCCCGCAGGCTTGCCCGCAATCGCCTGATAAATACTAAAGAAAATATTGCCATTAGTCGGTATCTTACCCTTTTTGCGAATCGCCTCGCCATTCACTCGCACAATCTCGCTCTCCAGTGGCTCAAAATCACCCATCGCCTGCTCGATCAAGATATTGCGGTCGGCAATAAAGAGGATTCGTGGTCGTCGCTCGTCACCCCGCCTGTTCCAGCGTGACTGAAACAACTTCCACGCCACCTGAAACGCAATCGTCGTTTTGCCCGTACCCGTCGCCAGCGTCAGTAGCACCCTGTCTTCGCCGCCCGATATCGCTCGTACTGCTGCATTGATGGCGTTTTCTTGATAATACCGTGGCCGATGCTTGATGATCTGATACGGCTCCACCAGCGCCTCGTACTGCGGATGGCTAATGTCATCAAACGTCATCACGAACAAATCATCGGGCGTGTGATACGCCTCTACAAATTCACCCCGCCCCGTCTTCATGTCGAAGAAGTATATGCCACGCCCATTGGTGCTATACACAAACCGCACATTCAGCGTCTCGGCATAGTTCTTCACCTGCTCTAGCCCGTCAGTGATTTCTTTGTCTTCGGCCTTTGCTTCCACGATCGCCAGTTTTTGGTTTTTGTACGCCAGCACATAGTCGGCTTTCTTTCGCTTGCCACGCTGCCCTGCACCGATCAAGCGACCATCGGTAAACTCATACTCGTCGATGATCTCCGAGCCGATCGTTTCGTTCCGCCCCCATTTGCTGCTTTTAAGCATCGGGTTTATCAACTCTCGCCGCGTCGTCGCTTCATTCATAACTACTTACGATTATACCTTATTTTGCTGTGGAAAACGCCTCTTGCAGGAGTGATTGACGTAAGTCGGTGAGTTTGGTGAGTTTTTTAGTGTATTGTGATTCGAGTTCACGAGATTTTGACAGAGCAGAATCGAGTTTTATTACAATTTCTTTCTGAATATCAAGATTTGGTAAGTCAATCTTTATATCCTTAATCCTCGTAAGAGCAAGTTTTGGTTGAGCAGACTGCTTCACCTCTGCAAGAGCCTGACCTCTAAATAATTCCGAAGTTGTAAAATAGTAAAGGTATCTCGTGTCTATATCGCTACCTGGAACAAGCCGACACGCATTTTCCGTCAGGTTTGCACCATCGAGTTCGTCTGGCACGATCCCTGTTACGCCAATCGTACCGGCAATACTTAAGAATATATCAGTTTTGTTTATGATGTATCGTGAAATCTGCTCGTGTATTTTTTCAGTAATATATCTTAAGTCGCTCATATCAACACCACCCCGCCCATCAAAATCCGTCACACGTATATATGGAAACGACGTAGGAATATTCACAAGTTTTTCGCCCTTCGGAAGTCTCTTTCCACCGAGAACTGCACATATATCGCCTAATCTGTGTGTGTGTGTGTGCTATCATCAACACTCAAATACTTATGCAAAATACTCTTTTGCAACGCCGCCACATTATCCAAATTTCGCCGCATCAAAACTTCCGCCGCCGAAATCCGCTCAAACGCCGCATCCAACCTCGCCACCACCCGCCGCTGCTCTTCGAGCGATGGGAGTACGAAGTCTATGTTTCGAATTTGCTTCACAGATATATGTTTAACTGTAGTGAATACAGTTACGTCTTCGATTTCCTTCAGGTGTTTATTTATGCCATAGAAGAAGTATCTTGGATCCAAGAAATCTGAATCTTCGCGCAGACGGCATACTCGCTGATTAAGTAATGCTGGTTCACCCCTCCATTCATAGCACTTAAACTCTCCATCCATGCCTATCAGGTAGTCGCCTGCATATACTAGATACTTTTCATCATACTCACCTGTATAGTTAGTCTCTGTCGAGTAGCCGTTTTTAATATCGCGAATTCGTATCAAGCCTATGCCTTCGTCTCTAGAAAAGTTTTTCGACGAAAAGGCGAAGCCGCTGTCAAACTCACAAACATCGCCAAGTTTTACGGTTTTCATTCAGGCATATCCTCACTCGTTTCGGCTGCTACCTCGCCCGCTTCGATCTGTGCGACTTCAGCCTCGGGGGTACTTATTCTCGGAATCGATGAGTAGTCAATCGTTATTGCAGGCATGTCGTTTGATCCATTTTCCTTGGCGTATTCTGGCGGATTGAGCGATAGGTGGAATTCAGTTCCTTTGTCAATTTCTTTAACAAGTTCTTTGACCGCACCAATAACCATCGTCGAGGTTTCGGGCTTTCCCCTGCCATCGGGGCAGCCTAGCTCATCTATGGTCGTTTCAACATCCTCCTCTATTTTTCCGTCCACCATGCTATTGAGGAGTTTTTGCTCAGTCAAATCATTTTGCGGATCACGTGTATCTATGGCTTTTTTAGCAAGGCGCAAGTCATCCGAACCTTTACGGCTATCGCGGAAGTCGATTGCTTGCAGGGCTAGGCTTACACAAGATATAAATAGGCTGAATAGTCCAGCATTATCTAAAAGAACTTGATACCATTCTGTACCAGCGTCAAAGCCAACTATTTTGAAATTACCCGTTACATTAAATTTTTTGAACAGTGTATCGAGCCGTTTATTGAAAGCCTGCAACTCAGCAAGTGAACTTATCTCGTCCGGCAGTTTGATATTGACAACGGTTTCTTCTTGGTCGGGTGAAAAATGCTCTGCAAGTTCGGAAAACACAGGTAACTTAGCATTTATTTGCTTAAAGAGACTAACTATCTCGCTGTGCTGAGTCGTCTCTACTTCTACGTGCGTTTCGTCTTCGTTGTCTATGAATATATCAATAGTTGATTCTGGTGTATCTACTGGCAGTAGACCCATCCCCTGTAGCGTCAAAACAAGTTTAGCTTTTGTACTGAACTGTTCTATCACATACACCTGCCCTGCATGCTTGGCTACGCCATTTGTCTGCAGTTCGCCGTTTGCATCTACTGCGGCGTTTACTATCTGGTTAAAGCGTCCGATTCTCATTTCTCGCCCTCATCTTTTCCGCCCACACTTTTGCTATCTCTGTCATCAATCTGCTGCTTTATAGTCTCTGGTAATTCATCGAATAGGTTGTCAATCTCCTTTTGTTGAGTAATTATTTTATTGGCAATAAAGTTCAACAATGCGAACATCTTAATGACTTTTGTACTGTCGTCATTTAGATTAATTTCACCAGGGTGCGCACCGTTGTTGCCAAACACTCTGAGAATATCTAGAGCCTTTTGCACTTGACTATCGACACCATTCTTGGTGATGGTTGCAATATCGTCGTTAATATTTTTGCCTTTACCGCCCACTTCTTTTAGTAGAAGCTGCAAAGCCAACCGTAGGAGTGCTGCGGCAGCACGTGGCGAGTCGCTCAAGATGTTGGCAGATTCTAAATATAGATCTTGGATCTCCTGTATCAGATCGGGATTTGGCTGCTCGACGAGGATCGCTCGCGGATAGATTATTTTTTCATCAACCCACACAACGTACTTTTGACAATGATCGCAACGTGATACTACAAAACTGTTCGGTAAATTATCACCACCAAGAGTGTTAACTCCCTGGCCAAGAATACTATAGTAGCCGTTCTTAGATCTATACTGAGTCTCTAAGTTGCCCCACGATTGTTTTGCAAAAACGCCGCAACGTGAACAGTTAAACTGATTTTTAAGATATTCTGGAGGGTAGTGTCTACTGGTCATTGTCACCTTTCATCTCAAGCTTATCGTGTAAATGTTGGTAACTTCCAAACGAAATCCATTTATCATTCTTGAGTCGGCCAACAACAATGCCAGCGTTAATCTTCTGCTCCCTGGCAAAATCCTTAATGGCTACCTCGGAAAAATCCTGACTCGCTACAAACGTACGGTATGCTACATCCGGAATCAGCGTACTTGCCGCAAACGCATCGGCCTGCATTTCATCTGGAGATTTTCCGTCATCCGTAAAGCTAATAAACTGATCCTTTTTCCCATGAAGTAAGACATGTCCAATTTCATGAAATAATGTAAACCACATTTTATCAGCGTCCCTACCGTAAGTACTTACTTGCACTAGGGGTTTGCCGCCCACCCAACGAGTTGCGCCACTTGCTTTTGTGCCCGGAAAATATTGTACCGCCACCAGACCAACGCCAACCTCAGCTAGTAATTTCTGCGTCGTTTCAAAAAAACCTTTTTCCATGACTTGTGTCATTTCTCTTAACTTCGGCAGAAGTCTACGCAACGATGATTGATCGTACTCCGCAAGCTCGATATCTTTACGCTCCATAAACTCAATCTCGCCACAACGCAGCCATGCTGCGATTGCACCTTGTTTCGATTCGTCTGTTTGGCCCTTTCTGTATGCGGCAGACTCTATATTCGGTATAGATTTGAGTGAATTTACACCAAAGAACCTCCACAATTCTAGCACTCGCTCGGATTTCTTTAGGGTTCTAGGGACTTTATTACGTTTTACAAGTTCATTATATGGGAACTGGGCGACCAAAGATTCTTCTTGTGTAGCTCGCTCGTCTTGCTCAATGCGAGCAAGTGTCTCACGATAATTCTTATCGAGGTTTAACCAAAATGATGCAGCTCCTCCCATGGCATTTTGCAATAGAAATGCGGTATCGGCTGTAATTGATGCTTCGCCGTTGATGATTTGACTAATGTGTTTTTCCGACAATCCTGTACGTTCTGCGAGACGCTTTTGAGTCATACCTAAACTATCCAGCGTTTGCTGAACCATAACTCCAGGGTGAATTGCTTTACTTGGTTGATAGACCATAGCTTCTCCTTTTAGCGCTTGTGGTAGTCTTTGCAAATCTCGACTATGATTATGCGCTTTATTGTCTTATGGTTATCGATCCTGAACTCGGGGTCTCCCTCGTGGTCAGGGCGGAAAATGATGCGATCTTGTTTGCTGATACGGACGGCAAAGCAGCCTTTATAATTACCGGAAAGTGGATGAGGATGCAGATGGTGAGGTAAGTCGAATGATGAATCTGCTGCCGCCAATGCGTCCAGGGTCATTATGACCTGATCAGCCGTACAATGTGCCTTTTGCTTCGCCACATACTTTTCGAGAGCCAAATAATCATTGGCAAGCTTCTCGTGTTTGGGCGTAGCAAAGCTTATTATCATTGTACTACCCTCTACATAATTCTGTCAACATTTTTATTAACTATCATGGTAATTATTTTACATGACATGAACGTAACTTGCAAGTGATCTGGGAATATTTCTTAATGTGCCTATGCTTACAATTGGATTGTATCCAGAATACCTGCAACTTCTTTGTCGATACCTTTGATATCCTCTAAAATCTCCTCTGGCGCTTTCAACTCCTCCGCCTCCGGCTCGTGCGGGTTTTTGACACCAAGGTCGAGGGTGGATTTGTCGATGTCGTCGATGTTGATCGTCCATGAATTCTCACTGGTCTCGCGAGTTTTATATTTGGCAAGGAAGTCGGCAAAATCGCCGATGTTCAGCGGATTGGTTTTACCGAGGTTACGCCCAGGATTCAGCTGATAATACCAAATGTCTCGCGTCGGCTCGCCTTTGCGGAAAAATAGCACTACAGTCTTGACACCCGTAGAGCCAGTGGCACTAAACACGCCGCCCGGCAGGTCGAGGATGGTGTGCAGATTGTAGCCGTCGACCAGCTCCCTGCGAATATTGCCTGTTGCACCATTTGGCTCGTTGGTCAGGAAGGTGTTTTTAATAACCACCGCCGCCTCGCCGCCAGTGCGGAGCTTTTTCATGAAGTGCTGCATAAATAGATTGGCTGTCTCGCGCGTCTGAATCTTGAAATTGCGTTGCACTTCTGGGCGCTCGCTACCGCCAAACGGCGGATTTGCCAAAATGTAGTCATAGCGGTCTTTGTCTTGAATGCCGCGCGTATCTTCGTTGAGTGTGTTGCCGTGAATCATGTTTGGCGACTCGATGCCATGCAAAATCATGTTCATTGTGCCGAGTAGGTATGGCTCTGGCTTTTTGTTCTTGCCGTAAAATGTGTCTTCTTTGAGCTTTTTCAATTCGCTCGACGTCGTCACCTTGCTACGTAGGTACGCATACGTTTCGGTCAAAAATCCTGCCGAGCCAGCCGCACCGTCGTATACCGTTTTGAGTAGCTGCGGGTCAACCGCTTGTACCATCGCCTGAATCAGCGGGCGTGGCGTGTAATATTCGCCGCTGCGCCCTGCGCCACCCATCAGCTTTAGCCGATCTTCGTATAGTGCCGACAGTTGATCAAGCTCGTCCTGAGTCTGGAACTGCAGGTCATCTATAATGTCGATGACCTCACGTAAGTTACGGCCACCTACTATTTTATTGTTCACCTCGCCAAAAATCTCACCGATTTTGTATATGAGCGATTTTGGATCGTTCTCGGTGTTTTTGAACGATTTGAGATAGGGAAACAGCTTTTGGTTTACGAATTCAATCAGGTCATCGCCTGTCATCTGCGCAGAAATGTCTTGCTTGCCATTTGCTAGCTTGGGTGCCGCCCAGTTGTCCCACTGGAACTCATCCTTAAATAGCGGTTCGTACGTCTCGCCATGAAACACCGCCTCGGCCTTGCGCGTCTCCTCTAGATCATCGAGATACTTTAAGAAAAGAATCCACGACATCTGCGCCATGTAGTCGCCCGCGCCGTTTGTGCCGGCATCCTCAAGAAGAATATTGTCAATGCGTTTGAATTCTGTGCGTATGTCGGCCATGTTATTTATTCTCCTCGATTTTATAGTCTTCTGCAATCATCCAAATCCCACGCCTGCGAAACGCTGGAATTGTACCTCGCCTCGCTTTGTTAGACGCGCTATGCGGCGAAATGTCATTTGCTTTTGCCCATGTAGAAAGACGGATGATTTTTGCAGCCGTGAGCGTGGTAATGCGGCGATAGAATGCTTCGATCAACAGATCTGCGAAGAGGTCGGTAAATTCGTCATACTTACCATCAGTACCGTAAGTCGTAAACGCGGGGTAGTAATCAGTCTTTTTACCTTTATTTGGAATGATAATGGGCGGATAGCCGAGTGCCATGAGTTGCTGATTAATGAGCACGCGGCCGATCCGGCCGTTGCCGTCTGAGAATGGATGAATTGTCTCAAACTCTGCGTGAAACCAAGCAATTTTATCAAGGAAATACGTGTCATCTTGGTGGTATTTTTGCACTAGACCGCTCATAAGGCCAGACACAAGATCGGGGTTTGCTCCCATATGGTTGCCAACTCGTACCCACTCTTTGCCTCGGCGGAACCTACCTGCCCAATCGTCTTGTATACTTGCGAGGAGTATCCCGTGGAGACGTAAAATAAGTTCGATGTCGAGCTCTTGGTCTTGATTTTCAAGTAAATACTCGGTAACCTTTGCAAGGTTTTTCGCTTCGTACACCTCCCTGACATCTTGGTCTTTTTTGATGATATCCCGGATAAGAATATCCTCCGTATCTTCAAGCGTAAGAGTAGAGTTCTCAATGGCGTTGGAGTTGTAGACCATCTCGGGGATTTCAGTAATGGCGATTTCACGAATCGCTTCTTTGTTCGCACTCGCAAGTTGCTGATACCGTGTCAGCAGAGTCTCAATTCGATCCTTGGTGATTTGGTTGATCATGCTTATTCTATTATAGCACACTTTACGTTAAAAGACGGCTATTTATGATGTTTTTAACGTAAAGTTAAATTAAATCTGATTTTACAAAGCAAGGAGAGTTAGTCGATAAAGGGAATGCCTAAGAGGTTACAGGCTTTACGAAGACACTGGGTCGCTTCGATATTAGCCGTAGATGAGCTAGAACTACCGCTCGGATGATTATGAACACTACAATAATATTCGCCGCGCGGTAAGTAATCACATCCACAAACGTTTTTATCACGGATGTCTGCCAGTTGCGCCACCGCCTCTTCTAGTGAATCAATAATTAAGTACTCGGAAACTTCAAATTGTCAGCGTTAGGCTCAAACCCTGTCATGATTTACGTGGTTTAATTATGGGATCAAGACTCTTGATACTCAGCAAATCTTCATATATAAGCGAACTATCTTTTTCTTTTAGTGCTTTTACACAACAACCACTACGAAAGAAGCTCCTCAGTCACAGCACAAACATCACCATAACGCCCCACAACTCCACCACTGCCGTCTTCCAGATTCCATACAGCAATAGGATTTACTTCATTCATACGCACGGCGTCTTTATCTGCCATGTTTTCAAGAGCGGATAGTGGCGTTGTTTCAGTCGATTGAACTGACCATTCGCCGCGTACTATTACCTGATCGATAGCAGCTTCAAGATTATACGTATAACCAGTATCGGTTTGATTAATCACCACGTGATTGCCATTTTCTGTCACATACGCGCCCGCTTCGTCACTTGCGTCAGCCTGACGCATAATGTCTTTCGTAGCTTCGCGCACAGCAACATAACCGCACCAGTACGACGAGTCCATATCCTCTGGCATTGTTTCGTATATATTTGTAGCTGGTGCTTCGGCATTTGCGCATCCGCCCAACAACGAAGCTGCCGTTCCCATAGCAACCACAGATGCACCAACTTTCTCGCCCAAATATTGCTTCATACTATTATTATAGCATAAAGTAGTAAACTTATCAATTTATGCTGGCTGTTGCGCGGTGTACCATTCACCGAATGCCACCCAATGGCGCAGCTCTTCGCCAGCCGAAGCAATGTCGCCATCCGCCAATTGTTCTGCCATGGTTTTATCACCATAAAGCACTGTTACACATTCAAACGATTCTGATGGATCGCGCCGGCCACGCGCTTCGTGCAGCATCGTTCCTTTATACACCGCTTCAAAGTGCTGCAGCTGTTCACCGTCGTAATACGCCACATGTTCGTGGCATTGAATGGTGCGGTCGTCGTGCTGGCTCATTAATGCAAGCCAATCTTCTGCCACAAACCAAGCAGAAATATCTTTCATATAGCCACCAGGAAAACCGCCCAGCGCTGGAATACTCCAGCTGGTATCTTGCACCACGACTGGTACGCCAACTTCGGCAAAGGCGGCTTTGGCTTTGGCTTTAGTGATTTCTGCTGGGTCGCTATGCTGGATTTCGTCCGTATCGACAGATTGTTGATTTACCGTAATCCCAAGCGGCGCCAAAACATCGGTCGCTTCTTGGATTTTACGTTGATTTCCGGTGGCAAAAATAATATTCATATAGCTCCTACTGTTCATCCGACGGTTGTTTGGTGGCTTTCTTGCGCAGCACATATAGTACGGCAGCACCGGCAATCATTAAAATTGCGCCAAGCCCCCACGATACCCACCGTGCGTCGCGGATAGAATTGTAGAATTTTGCTGTAGCGTCGGATTTTACAAAGGCTTCGGATGGATCGTCGGCGTTATATACAATGGTGGCGGTTTTTTGTTGCTGTGCCTCGGACTGTTCTTGCTTACAATCATCGCCAATGGCGGTAGCAGTGTGCTTTTCTTCGCTGGCGGTAAATTCGTAGATGGCACAGTACACCATTACCACATGGCGACTCCGCCGGCCACCTTCAGTAACGGCTTTTCGCTCGGTGTTGATAAGTGTACCTTCCGCTTCACCGCCCGTACTGCTTTGTGAATGCGTCCACGCCGTATAGGTGGCGTGCTGTTGGCGGCTTTTTGGCAAAAAGCTCGTTCCAACAAATAATATACCGATCACCACCAGTATAACTGCCGCCCACAATTTTCTTTTTTCCATCACGCCTCCTCTATGCTATGTATAGTATAGCGCATCTGGGGATTTCTTAGTAGAAACGCCTCGCTAGTTGCAAGCAGGAGCAAAACGCTCTACTGTCGTTACAACCAACGAGGCGGAATTCCCTTCACCAAGAAGGAGGAATTAGCGTGCAAACAGCCGTACAATCAGCCGCTTTAGCCACGAACCTGACTGCCAGTAAGCTTCTCGCGCAGATCGATACGCATCGTGAAACTCTTTTTCCTGCAGGCTGTATTCCAGGCAGTTGGCATACATGTTCAGCCGGATTTCTTGCCGAGATACAAAAGCAAGTGCGACGTTGAAGCAGAAAATCTGTTCTCGCTTCTTATCTTTGGCTTTACGCCACAGCAGTTCACGTCCCTGCATTTCACGGCGGCACATACGAATGGTGCGCAGACTGTCCGCAAACGAATAGATACCCATGTGGGTATCACCTCCTTCATTGTGTCAAGGTACTTTTATAATTATATCATATATTAGTATGTTAATCAACATCTACACCACTATAATCGCCAGTGATGCTTCGACATACATTCGCTTGACAGGGTGTATTTTCAGCCACTCATCAACTGCTTTGGCAGCACCTGGTAGCGCTTCGTTTGCATAATCATCGACCACGACAATCGCACCTTCGCTCAGCCGTGGCCAAATGAGCGAAAGTGGGTCGCGCACAGAATCGTAGTAATCGCCATCCAAAAACGCAAATGAAATCGTAGCTGGCACTTGCTCTGGCGTGACGTCTGAAAACCAGCCTTTGGTGATGGACGGCATAGGGACGTTGGCCTGTTTTAGATTACGAATGAGCTCCTTTTTTGTTGCATATAGCTCGCCTGCTCTGAATTGTTCTCCGGCGGGGCTTATATCTTGGAGGCGCTTTTCTGGAAGCCCGGCAAATGAATCATACAGGTACAGTTGTTTTTTACTTTTTTGCAATGCTTTCGCGAGATATACACTAGTGGTACCGACATAGCAACCAAACTCCACCACATCTCCAGGTATAGAAGAGGTGCCTGACAACTCGCGCAATATTACCTCTACTTCGCGTTTTGTTACTTGGTCAGATAAAAGTTTACCTATTTTTTGCATACACTCATCATACACCGTTCTACACACCCAAAAAAAGAAGGTGAGCGCCATACTACCTGCGAGCAAATGAAAAGACCCTACTGTAGTAGTATAACTACAGTAGGGTCGAGACTCGGAAGTGTAGAGGATAGGACGTGGTTGCAACCTAGAAACTGCGTTTACTCGACAGTAACAGCTGAGTTTTCTACGTTAGGCATGCTCATTTCAAAGACATACTCATTGTAGAACTCATTGCGCGAGTCGGTATACTCGACAGGCGGCACAATGCCAGCAGAGTTAAGTACCTCAGCTTCTGCAAGAGTAAACGGGTGGTCGTCTTCGATAACGACATACTCGGTATTGCCTTCTGCAGAATAGTAGTGCGTGGCATTTTCCCAAGCATCGCCTTCCATGGCATTATCATAATTCTGTTCCGACTTACTGCCATGTACCAGCAAGAAACCTGCGGCAGTGACACCCAGAGATTCTACCGGCTTGTCGTCCTGCCACTGGAAATTTGCCACCGGGTCACTCGTACGAATAACTGAAGTAACCTGGGCTTCATCACCCGTATCGGCTGGATTCCGTCCATCAAGCGTTACTCCCATTGCACGAGCAGCAGACTTAGCCGGCGTGTCCTGAAGACGCGTTTCGATCGCCCACGGTCCGCTCGGGTCTGAGTTGAGGTAGATACGATCTTGCTCGCTAAGCAAACCTTCTGAATAGGCCTGCTCGGCAGCGTTTCCTAGGATTTCTGAACCCTGGGAATAGCCGTCATAAAGCACCGCACCCTGGTAAGGGCTGCCTTCTCCGCGAATTTCACGAAAAACTTCTACGGTTGCTTCGGTGCCAATTTCTACCGACTCGTCGTAAGTTGGTGCTGTCAGCCTGGAACCTTCATGGTTACCAGTAACAACAGGCCCAAACGATTCGGGGTATACTACCGAGTAGGAATCGCGCGCACCAGCACGGCCGGCAGTACGATCCACGAACCCGTCATCTCCCGTTCCTGGTACAAAAACCACCGGAGTGTCCGGCTGATCTGGATACCAGTCACGTTCATTTTCAGTACGAGTTACATCGGTCACGACACCGCGGTCAACGAGATTTCCGAATGCCGACAGACTCGATACAGCTTTGGGTTGTTCGGACGCAGCACTGGCCGGTGCTGCAATTGCTGCAGCCATCAAGGCCGAAAGTACGATAACGCAAGCGGCCGAGCACTTCTGAACAAGAATCATAATGATCCTCTCCTAAATTGTGAACTTCATTCTTTAACGGATGTCAAAGAGGTCTCAAACTTTATGCGTAAACATAAAATTACGGTTTATAATAACACATTTTAAGCTTTTAATCAATACTCCGTAAAGAGTATTCTCACAAAAACAAGACTTATAGTCTACTGACGTGCTTGGCGTACAGTTTTTACCTTCATTACAAACTCGTTCTTTTCCGTCACGTCAACCATCACCTGGTCACCTTCATGAATCGACCCACTGATTATCTTCTTAGCGAGTTCGTCGAGTATGCGTTTTTGGATAACACGCCTTAACGGACGAGCTCCATAAACTGGATCGTAGCCAAACTTGGCAAGCGTATTTTTTGCAGCACCACTGAACGAGAGATCGATTTCCTTCGCCGCTTTAATATGCGAGAGTACCTGCGCTAGTTGCGTTTCAACAATATGCTGCATGTCGGCTTCTTTAATGCGATCGAATATAACAATATCGTCGATCCGATTCAAAAGTTCTGGACGGAAATGATGGCTCAGTTCGCTATGTAACGCAGCTTCAAGCCCTGGGAAATTATTTCCGTCCCAGTCTTGAATGAAATGCGATCCAATATTGCTCGTCATAATAATAACCGTATTAGAAAAGCTTACCGTACGACCCTGTCCATCCGTGAGGCGTCCATCATCGAGCACCTGGAGTAGTACGTTAAATACGTCTTGATGAGCTTTTTCAATCTCGTCAAGCAGCACAATGCTATATGGACGACGACGCACCGCTTCCGTCAGCTGTCCGCCCTGCTCATACCCAACATAACCTGGAGGCGAACCAATTAGGCGAGATACCGCGTGCTGTTCCATATATTCGCTCATGTCTATGCGCGTCATCGCGTGTTCGTCATCAAAAAGCGATACCGCCAAGCTTTTAGCAAGCTCTGTCTTGCCTACGCCAGTTGGACCAAGAAACAAAAACGACCCGATTGGACGATTTTCATCGCTAATACCTGCCCGCGAGCGACGAATCGCATTTGCCACCGCGTCCACGGCACGATTTTGTCCAATCACACGAGTATGTAACTGCTGTTCCAAGTGAGACAGTTTTTGCGTTTCGCTTTCCTTCAAACGATCCACTGGAATACCCGTCCAGCGTGAAACAACTGCAGCTATATCATCGGAAGTAACCTCATCACGTAGCAAGCGCTTGCCTTCGGGAATTTCGTTCATCTTCTGACGATACGCTACAATCGCCTTTTTGATCTCTGGTATCTCCCCATAACGCAACCGACTCGCCGTTGCAAGGTCGTTTTCGTTTTCGGCGCGGTCAAGTCGGATTTTAGCAGTTTCGAGTTTTTCACTTTCATTATTCAGCTTATCGATCAAGTTTTTCTCGGTCTGCCAAGCACTCTCAAGCGTTTGTGCTTTTTTCTGTAGCCGTTCGATATCTTTTTCGATTTCTACCTTCCGGGCTTTTGCGCTTTCACTCTTATCCTTTTTCAGTGCAGTTTGCTCTACCTGAAGAAGCATAATGCGGCGACTCAAACGGTCCAACTCAATCGGCTTTGAGTCAAGCTGCATTTTCAAACCAGATGTCGCTTCATCAATAAGGTCAACAGCCTTATCGGGCAAAAAACGCTCAGTGATATACCTGTCACTTAGGCGAGCAGCCGCGATAATCGCTTCATCAAGAATCTTCACTCCATGATGTACCTCATATTTCTCTTGCAGGCCCCGCAGAATTGCCACAGTATCTTCCATACTAGGCTCACCAATGTACACCGGCTGAAGCCTACGCTCAAGGGCTGCGTCTTTTTCGATATACTGACGATATTCGTTCAACGTCGTGGCGCCGATCAAATGGAGCTTACCACGCGCCATCATTGGTTTTAACATATTTGCGGCATCCACCGCACCGTCAGCCTTGCCAGCTCCCACTATTGTATGGATTTCATCAATAAATAAAATTATTTCGCCCGAAGCCTCTTCAATTTCTTTCAATACAGATTGCAGACGCTCTTCAAATTGCCCACGAAATCCCGCTCCAGCAAGCAGACTGCTGATCTCAAGTCCAATCAGGCGTTTATTTTGCAAACTTTGCGGCACATCGCCTTTTACGATGCGCTGCGCCAGCCCCTCGACAATTGCTGTCTTACCGACACCCGGCTCACCGATCAGCACTGGGTTATTTTTACTTCGTCGGCTCAACACCTGCATGCAGCGTCGTATCTCTTCGTCACGTCCGATAACTGGATCGAGCTTACTTTCTCGCGCAAGCTGCGTAAAGTCTTGCCCGAATTTGTTAAGTGGTTTCTGTTGCGTCTCTTGTTGTGGATTCATAGACACTCCTTCCTGCCGTAACATCCTAAGTTGTTCGTCACTTTTTAGTGTAGCAAATTGGCACTCTATAAGCAAGAGTGCCAATTAATATCTATTATCACCTTTACTAACCTTCTTAAGCCGTAGCATATTAGATATAAATGCACTACGATAAGAGCATGAAATCATTCTCAGCTGGTACCGTTCGCACTACGCTTCTGGCAGATTTTCGCGAACAGCTCACCGCTCAGAATGATATAGGCACGGTGTGGGAGAGCCTGACGCCGCTTGCTCGTAACGAGTGGCTTTGCTGGCTAAAACATCACCCAAAAAACCAGAAACGCGCGCCGAACATGTCACACAAGCAATCGAAGAGTTGCACGAAGGTAAGCGCCGGTAGAGGTTCTTCTGCCACTTTATCATACTTCTTGATGCTATTTATTTCGTGTTGTGCAAGAGAATGAGCTGAAGTTTCCGTCTACTATATAATAGCCTTATGGCTTTTAATCATTATGCTAAAATCAAGCGCATTCTTGCCGATCAACCAGATGGCTGGTATATTCGGCGGATTGACGAGCCAACCAGTGCCAAAAATTTTCGCGGCGAAACCGTGGAATATGACCATTATTATCGGATTTATTCAGTGGGCGATGAGCCGATTAAATATTGTAAGTTCCAGAAGATTGATAAGCTGGCACAAGGGCTAGGTCGGCCCGTAGAAGACTTACCGATTCTATAGACTAACCTCCCTCTTTTATCACCTCTCTCAACCACTACGAACCGCCTTTTTCTTCCGCACCAATTCTACCAGCTAATATGCCCAAGTTCTCGCCGGAAAATCCGCCTCGTTTCTTCCGATCCTTCGACGAGCATGTAGTCATCAAGCTGCTCCGGTATATGATACTGAATGTTCATTTCGCTAATATAAGCATTTTCTTTTAGATACGTGCGCAATTCATCATTAAGGAAATGGTTTTTTGGATACTCAAACGAATCGCCGCTAACAATAAGTGCAATCGAAGTTCCTCTTGTCATATCCGCCTCACGCTTTGCGTACATGGCCGTTACCAATACTACTGTCTGGTGCAACTCTTTGGCGGTATGTTTATTGGCAGTAATTGTATCTTGCGCTTGGCGAGACAACTGTCGGTATAGCGCATCACCGACTTGCTTTCGCTCCGTCTCGCTGTGGAATTCATAATCATATTCTGCGTCAAGTAAGATGTCGATGTATAATTTCAAATCATCTATCGAAACGATCGCATCTTTGTCGTTAAAAAACTGAAACGTCCCAACCAGCTGCTGCACCGAGTAGAGTGCAGCCGAATCGTGATTGAGCGAGGCGGTTTCAGCAAGCTGCAAGACATCGCGCGCAATAGGTACTGATCTGTAATCGTACGCCATTTCCTTAAATTTTGCGTGGTCACTTATGACATCATTCACTGCTTCATCTGACTTCATCAAAAACACAGAATCGTATCCAGATTCTCTAGAGAACGTCGCAATTTCATGCTCTTTTCCAGAGGGTTGATGTATGGAGGCTTCTTGGTCAGACGTTGAATTCTCGAGCGCTACGGACTTTTTCGCGGGCAAAAATGTCAGCACTACGCCTTCTGGTGCGTAAGCAGCAACCGATTCTCGCACGCTAACAAGCCCTTCAATATAATCTTCGACATACAGATAGTACACCGTTTCATCGCTCGCAATCTTCCACAAAAAAGAATCAGGCGTAATACAAATATATTGCACCAGCTTAAGTGTTGGAGGCAAATCAATAAATTGTTCAAGTGCACCGTCGAGCAAGCGCCAATTTTCGGTATAGTGGTAATCGCGAAGCATGGTTTTATTTTACCGCACCACACACAACGTTCGCCACCATGTGCATATAGGCATCTTTGGCATTTGTGGCTTTTTCGATAAACGCAGTGCGTGGCATCCATTCGTAGGATGAATGTTCCCAGCTTAGCGTGACTGGAGGTCGTTCAGCAACGGCAGCCACATAGAGTGCGTAGTATGTCCCCGACGTCGAATAATCCGTCCCAGCGTATATTTCTTTTACATTATTTACATTCATTTTGACACCGATCTCTTCTTCCACCTCGCGAAGCATCGTTTCCTGTGTTGATTCGCCAACCTCCAGCGTACCACCAGGTAAATCAGGGTCGTTGCCAAAAGCTGGATGATGATCACGATACAGCAAGAGGTAGTTTTCATCCGCATCAATCAACACAAGTTTTGCAACCTTCTTATTTTGAAACATACCGATTCCCCGTCTCATAAAATCGCCGCAATTCATGCACAGCCTTCGAAATACCAATTCGCGGGCCAACAGTTACTTCTTCGCTTGGAAGAGGTGGCTTTTTCACCAGCCGAATGGGCGAGTCTACCAAATAATGTCCGCTCATTGAACGATCAATCCCCAACGCTTGGCAGATCTTACCGGGGCCGTTCGTAACATTTATACCCGTCATGTTGCGGCGTGCTTCGATAAGCTCTTTTCCTTCCACCGGTTCTACTGCGCGAATTAATACGCCAGACCCAACTCCGTCCGGGCCACACACCACATTGCAGCAGTGGTGCATGCCGTAAGTAAAATACACATACATATGCCCTGCACTTTTAAACATGGCGTCGTTACGTTTTGTACGGCCGTTAAACGTGTGGCTCGCTTCGTCGGTTTGATCGTATGCTTCGGTTTCGACAATACGTACACGAATTGTTTGCCCATCAATCTCACGAAGAAGTTCACACCCCAGTAGTCGCTGCGCTGCTTCTTCGGCAGATATATTCAACCAGGCAAATGACTCATCTTTCATAACTCTATTATCTCATGGATTTTTTAAGGTAAAAAGGATATACTAAAAGTACCATTTAACACAAGGGGGATGCCATGAAAGTCATCAATACCATCGCGTTATTACTTATAATCATTGGAGGAGTGAATTGGGGCTTAGTTGGTCTCTTCGATTTTAATCTTGTGGATGCGCTGTTTGGTGAAGGTTCGGCGCTCGCTCGCATCGTGTATAGCGTTGTCGGTATCGCTGCAGTATACGAGCTGATTGTCTGGATCACCGGCCTCTCAACCAAAGAAGAAGTTGTTGCGGTAGAGGAATAACCAAAACGTTACGGGCGCTCGGGAGCCTGCATAATTGCATCGCTCCTTGGCGTCCACCATTTTATTATGAGATCATTCATCCACCAGTTCGACACCACTATCACTAGCTTCATCATCAGCTGGCCTGCATGGCTACAGCCGTTTTTTATTGCCGTCACAACACTTGGTAGCCCCATGGTAACACTGCCGATTGGGTTTGTTGTAGCAATGGCTGGCTATTATCAAAAAAATACCCGTCTTATTTTAAGTGGTATTGTCGTCTGGGCGACACTGGGCGTTGGTTCGCTTATAAAAATTGTGATCGCACGTGACCGCCCCGCTACAGAATACGCAGCCAGCCTCTCCCTCGATACGATGAGCTTTCCTAGTGGACATAGTAGCGGATCGGCGATTGCGTACGGCCTACTTGCCTACTTGGCGTGGCAGTATCTTCCACAACCGTGGGCAACTATTGCAGTGATCTTTTTTACGGTACTTATTATTGCAATTGGCGTATCACGCATTTATCTTGGCGCACATTTCCCGAGCGACGTTGTCGCCGGTTGGCTCCTTGGGCTCGTGGCACTCCTTATTATTATCTTTTTAATTAAGCCGCTATCATGAAGGTAGTATTTGTTTATAATGCGCAGTCTGGCTCGGCGCTTTCGCAGCAAGAGTTGGACGAGACATGCAAGACAGCTGGCGTTGAAGTAACCGCTTTTGTACCAATCGGTGATTCGCTTCAGGAAGATTTGCAACCGCACATCGAAAACGGTGAAATGATTGCCGTGTACGGTGGCGATGGCACGGTTGGTTCGGTAGCTGGCATGATAGCAAACACCAATGCCGTGCTTGTTCCGCTCCCTGGCGGCACACTAAATCACTTCACGAAAGATGTCGATGTTTCGCAAACTCTTACGGAAGCACTGAAACGCCTTCATACGCTTTCACCGCGCACTATTGACTGCGCAAAGGTGAACAATATTTGGTTTGTAAATAATGCCAGTATTGGGCTCTATCCGTTTGCGTTGCAACAACGAGATGCCATCGAAGAAAAACTTGGTAAATGGCCTGCAGCGGTCGTGTCATCGTGGCGAGCGTTTTTACGATTCAAGACTTACCGCGTTACAATCGATGGCAAAACCTTCCGTACGCCGTTTGTGTTTGTTGGGAATAATCGTTATGCATTATCTGGGCTCGAAATAAAACGAACCGATATAACAAAAGGGGAATTAAGCGTATATATTGCAAAAACGGCGTCGCGCTGGCGATTATTGAAAGTGGCATTTCTTACCCTACTGCAAAACAAACGTCACTCAACAGAACTTGCGATTCACCACCCCACGTCGCTGCGCGTTGTCATGAAAAAGAAGCAGCCAGCCGTGTCGCACGACGGAGAACTTTCCCATACCACCTCGCCCGTTGTGTTTGAAATACAACCTGGCGCGTTAACCATTCTTGGTTAAGTTATTTTAGTATCGGGTGGCGCAATACGTATAATCGATGCGTCATCTTCCCGCAACCGCTCAAACTGCCATGCAATTTGCCGCGTGGCGAGCGCTGCATTTACCGCATGTGCGCCGACAATGACTGGCGCCGTTAAATGGCGATCAATATATGGCTTCACAATCTCCTCCCATAGCGCCCAATCAAATTGTTTGATTGAAAACATAGCAGGGTTGTCTAATTCTGGGCTACACACATCATTCTCGCGCAGCTGTCGTTCTTTGAGCACACGTGCCGCCTCTGTTGAAAGCTGTTCGCGTAGCTTTTCTTCAAGATGTGGGATATGGCGCTCTGCCGTTGCCAAGCGTAAATAATCAGCATGAGCGGCCTGAAAATGATACTCTTGCAATTCTGTACCCAGCTTCCAGTTCCCAAGCACACCGTCCGATAGGATGTATACCTGGTCGTAAACTGGGCTTATTGCCTTTGTCGTAACAAGATCGTCAACCTCGCTACGAATACCATGCTCTTGTCTTCCAAGGCTATTGAGCGGATTAATAGAATTCGTTTGTTGCTCACCTGGCATCTCTAGTGTCTCGTTGTGCGAGTGATACACTGCAATACCAGTATCACCGGCGTTGGCTATTTCGAGCGTGTTGTGCTTCATACGAACAAAGCCACCAACACATATTCCCGCCTCGGGATTAGTAACAACGGCGTGGCGCGCTGACTCCATCGCCTCGCCAACAGACACTCCGTCGCCCCTACGTTTGATGATATATCGCACAGCACGCGCCGCCGTAATAGCTGCAAGTGCTGGCGATCCTATGTCGGTAGCCCCTCCAGCCCCGTCAAAAACTCCAGCCACGTTGTGCTCGGGAAGAACGAAAAGCGCGTCTTGCCCTGCCAAGAAAATATCTTCATCAATCTGTTCGGCCTCGCCATTATGCGCACAGCCAAGCAAGCTAAACGGATGTCCGTTTGCTAACGTTCCTTCGTGGGTTATTTCTTTTGGCATACTACTTTATTTTTTATTGCAAAATCTTCACCCGCATAATCAATAGTAACTTTCGAGTTTTCTGACACACTACCATCAATGATTTGTCGAGCAAGCTTGTTGAGAATGCGCTTCTGTATAACGCGTTTCAGTGGTCTTGCACCGAATGCCTCGTCATATCCTTCTTTAGCTAGCGCCTCTTCGGCATTTGAGGTGAAAACAATTTTAATGCCTTTGGATTTTTCAATCTCTGCAAGCATATTCTTCAGCTGCACCTCAACGATATGTTTCATATCCTCTTCTTTAATGCGGTCAAAAATTACAATGTCATCGATGCGGTTTATAAATTCAGGACGGAAATTATGGCTCAATTCTTGCTGCAGACGGCTCTCGAGACCGCTGAAGTCTTTACCATCCCATTCCTGAATGTACTGCGAGCCGATATTGCTCGTCATAATGATGACCGTGTTTGAGAAATTGACAGTTCGACCCTGGCCGTCGGTCAGGCGACCATCGTCGAGCACCTGAAGAAGCACATTAAACACGTCTTGATGCGCTTTTTCAATTTCATCAAACAGCACAATACTATACGGCCTGCGTCGAACCGCTTCGGTCAATTGACCGCCCTGGTCGTAGCCAACATAGCCCGGAGGAGAGCCAATCAGCCGCGAAACGGCGTGCTTCTCCATATATTCGCTCATGTCGATCCTAGTAATTGCCCGCTCGTCATCAAAAAGCGACGCCGCCAGGCTCCTTGCAAGTTCGGTCTTACCTACACCAGTCGGACCAAGAAACAAGAATGAGCCAATCGGGCGACGCTGGTCACCAATACCAGCCCGAGACCGCCTAATCGCATCCGCTACGGCGTCGACCGCTCTGTTTTGCCCAACGACGCGTTCATGAAGATCATCCTCAAGGTGGCTTAGTTTCTTGGTTTCACTTTCCTTGAGACGATCAACTGGTATGCCGGTCCAGCGCGATACGACGGAGGTTATATCTTCGGCACCAACTTCGTCTCGAAGCAGCCGCTGGTCGGCTGGTATCATGTTAATCTGGCGGCGGTATTCCTGAATATTCTGCTCAATTTCTGGGATTTCGCCATATTTAATACGACTAGCAGTACCAAGGTTGCTCTCATTTTCAGCAAGCTCCAACCTCGTCTTGGCAGCCTCAAGTTTTTCATTCTCATCATTAAGCTTTTCGATGAGGTCTTTTTCTTTTTGCCACGCAGTCTCGAGCTTGCTTGCCTGTCCAGTGAGCGCTGTAATCTCTTTCTCGATTTCTGCTTTTCTGGTTTTTGCAGTCTCGCTCTTATCCTTTTTGAGAGCGGTTTGTTCGATTTGCAATTGCATAATTCGCCGGTTAAGCCGATCAAGCTCGATTGGCTTCGAATCGAGCTGCATCTTTAGAGCTGAAGTGGCTTCATCAATCAAGTCAACTGCTTTGTCTGGCAAAAATCGCTCCGTAATGTACCGGTCGCTCAGACGCGCCGCTGCTATAATGGCATCATCAAGAATTTTTACACCATGATGCACCTCATATTTTTCCTGTAGTCCACGTAGTATTGCGACCGTATCATCAAAATCAGGCTCATCAACATAGACTGGCTGCAGTCGTCGTTCAAGCGCGGTGTCCTTCTCGATATACTGCCTATATTCGTTTAGCGTGGTGGCACCAATCAGGTGCAACTTGCCGCGCGCCATCATAGGCTTTAGCATATTAGCGGCATCGATGGCACCTTCGGCCTTACCGGCGCCAACAATAGTATGAATCTCGTCTATGAATAGAATAATTTCACCGCTCGCATCTTCAACTTCTTTCAGTACAGATTGTAGTCGCTCTTCAAACTGCCCCCGAAAACCAGCACCCGCTAGAATACTACTTATTTCGAGGCCAATAAGCCGCTTATTCTTCAAACTTTGTGGTACGTCGCCTTTAATTATGCGCTGTGCAAGACCCTCGACGATAGCCGTCTTGCCAACACCCGGCTCACCTATTAGTACGGGGTTGTTTTTACTCCGGCGAGACAACACCTGCATGCATCGACGAATTTCTTCGTCGCGACCGATAACTGGATCTAATTTGCCTTCGCGCGCGAGCGCCGTAAAATCTTGTCCAAATTGTTCAAGTGGTTTCTTGCTACTATTATCTGATTGCATAACGAACCTCCTTAATTAAATTATAGTAAATTAGCACTCTAATATCAAGAGTGCTAATTTGTGCTAATCCTGAATAGGTCTAGGAAACGGGTTATTTTTGTGGTGCTTGCTCCTTCAAGACGTGAGACGCTGGGTTGAAACTAGTCTACAGGGTTGAAATGAGAGATCCGCCCTTTCGGGCGGTTCTATCGGTTTTGTGGCTTTTTGATTAATTTCATCAATTGTATCAGACTAAAGAGGTAAATCTGCCTTTCGGTCAGGGAACCCGGTCGGGGTATTTTCCTGCTTAGTCTGGCTCAGCTTACAGGTCGCGGAATAGTAATTTTGCACGGGCCCGTACAGCCACTGTGCCCTTATCGAGCCCATACACCATAGCCTTTTCTAATCCTGATTTTATCCCTGGGTAGCTGACAAATAAAAATTAAAGGCTCTGTGTTACTAAAGTCTCCCGATAATTGACTTTGGTCAAGGAGATTTCCCGATTCCCGCCATATAGTCATGTACAGAAAATCTAACAAAGGAGATTGCTATGAATAAAACTACCTACCAATTACAAACATTGACCTGCCCAAGCTGTATCAACAAAATCACCGCAGCGGTCAGCTCTATGCCTGGCGTCAAAGACGTCGAGGTGCTCTTCAATGCCAGCAAGGTCAAGGTCAGCCATAAGGACACCGAAAAGCCTAGTGACATCCGCCAAACTATTGAGCGCATGGGGTACGAGGTGCTAAGTGAAAAATAAATGGCACCCCAGCCGAGAAGTCAGACTTGTTATCGCAACGAGTCTGACGGCTTTGGCCTTTCTAATCTATGGGCTTAAACCCGATAACATTTCTGGGAATATCTCACCTGGAGACATCTTACTAGTAGCCGCGACTGCGGTAGCTGGTCTACCAATTGTTTGGCACGCTATAGTTTCACTTCGCTACAAAATTATTGGTATCGATTTGTTAGTCGCCACGGCGATGATTGGTGCGACCATAATTGGTGAGTACTGGGAGGCGGCCGTGGTGGCTATCTTGTTTACGTTTGGACACTACCTAGAAGCCCGCGCCCTCACCAAAACCCGTCAGGCTCTAAAGTCACTGATCGATGAGGCGCCGACTACCGCCTGGATCGAGCAAGGCAGTGAAGCTATCGAGCTACACCCAGACGAAGTTAAGGTAGATGACATAGCGATAGTAAAAACTGGCCAGAAAATCCCAGTTGACGGCGTAGTAATCGAAGGAAGTGTCTTTGTCAACCAGGCTTCAATCACCGGTGAATCGGCGCCAGTGCAAAAGATCGTTGGTGACGAGGTCTTCGCCGGTAGTGTCATAGAATCTGGCTATTTGCGCGTAGCCGCCAAAAAAGTCGGCCAGGCCACACTATTTGCGAATATCATCGAGCTCGTCGAAGAAGCTCAGGACAAAAAAGCCAAGACCCAAGCCTTTCTGGAGCATTTCGCCACCTTCTACACACCGGCAGTCATGGTACTAGCGATAGTTGTCTACTTCGTGACAAATGACATTTACCTCGCGCTGACTCTTCTGGTGATTGCCTGTCCCGGTGCACTGGTAATCGCCACGCCGGTATCGATAGTCGCTGGCATTGGCAATGGTGCCAAAAAAGGCATCCTCATAAAGGGAGGTGAGGCGGCTGAAAATACAAACTCAGCCAAAGTAATCGCATTTGATAAAACTGGAACCCTCACCGAAGGCCGGCCGCGCGTCGTCAGCGTAAAAGCCATCGACGCTACGACCAGTCAACTACTATCGGTTGCAGCCGCAGCCGAGCGCTATTCAGAGCATCCGCTCGGGATGTCGATTATCAAGTATGCTAAAGAGAATCTTGCTGGTAACATACCTGAGGCCGACAACACTCAAGTGCTCCCTGGACGCGGCATAACAGCTCAACTAGACAAAGATGTAATCATAGTCGGCAATCGAACACTAATCACAGAGCGAAACATTAAACTCAAGTCGTCAGTTGAACGGTACATGAAATCTCAGGAAGAGCTGGGACGTACAGCCATGCTGGTGGCGCGGAACCAGAGTGTGATTGGTGTTATCTCAGTAGCGGATCCAGTTCGCCACGGTGTCGCTGAACTGATTAGCCACATCAGGTCCAACACTAATAAGCGAGTTGTCATGCTGACTGGCGACAACGAGGCAACCGCGCATGCTATCGCCAAACAAATCGGTATCACTGAGGTCCATAGTCAACTTTTACCTGCCGATAAGGTCAGTTACATTAAAAAACTGCAAGCCAGCAGCGGAAAAGTAGTCATGGTCGGCGATGGTGTAAATGATGCCCCGGCGCTAGCTACGGCCGATGTCGGCATTGCGGTTGGCGGACCTGGTAAAGACGTAGCGATGGAGACTGCTGATATAGTACTCCTGTCAGGCGACATCACAAAGCTCGACTATTCCCTGTCGCTCAGCCGTGCCATTGTTAGAAACATGAGAACCAACATCTACTTTGCAGTTAGCTTAGTTGCCCTCCTCTTAATTGGAGTCCTGACAAAAAATGTCATCATGTCGTTTGGCATGCTGATTCATGTTGCCAGCGTGCTGTTAGTCATCATGAATGCGTCACGCCTATTGAGGTATAATAAAACTAATCATGCATAGCTGCCTATCGAGAGTTCCGATATTTCAAAACCTCAGTTCCAAAGAGAAGGAGCAGGTTCATGAGTATATCAGCCCTAAAGCTTTCAGAAAAGGTGAGTTTATCCAGTTAGCCGGCGAATATCAGCCACATCTCTTCGTACTCAATCGAGGTCGCGCCAAAGTGTCACGCACTACTACCGACGGCAACGAGCAGGTCGTTCGCCTACTCGAACCGGGCGACTACATCGGTGAGATATCCGTCTTTGCCAAAACCGCTGCCGGCTACGACGTCGTGGCAACTGAGGACTCAGTCTTTTGTACGCTCGACGATGACAAGTTAGATGAGATACTACGAAGCTACCCCAGTCTAGGGCTAAAGATTTTGGCCGACATGAGCCGGCGCCTAGAAAGAGCCGAGGCTCATATAGAATCACTGGGCCTCCATGGAGCCGACGAGCGACTGCTTGAAGCTTTGCAAGACTATGCGAATGGCAGGCAAGCCTTTGAGCTCACGGTGCCCAAAAAGACCTTAGCCGCCCAAATAGGAGTCCGCCCCGAGACGCTTAGTCGCAGCCTAAAGCGCCTCGAAGACAAAGGTCTAATCAGCTACCAAGGTAAATCTATCAGCTTTCCTGCCGTCACTGGTCGCGGACTCTATAGTGAAACTTCCCCTATGTTAAAACAATCCAGATGCAAGCATAAAAATAGCTAAACCATGCACAGTTGACGCACTAATAAGTCCGCATTTTCTATATACAAATGCACACACAAGACCCTCTATAGCAACGAATACTAATAATGGCCAACCTAAGTTTGTGACGGTTGAGGCAAGAAAGACGTGCGCGACCGCAAACATAAGCCCAGATAAAACAGCCGCGCGTATACTGCTTGTTATTTTTTCAAAGTGACTTTGTAAGAACCCGCGAAAGATAAGCTCTTCTAAAAAATTACCCGCAAATGCCATAAATAAGAGGGTGGGCACCAACGAGAGCGCAACCACGCCACCTCTTTCTTCGATAGGTACTAATGTACCTAGTAGTATGAACGGCACGGCTACAAATACTCCACCCAGAATTCCTGCTAAATATGTTTTCCATGACGCAACCTTTCCCCACCTAACCAATACTCTTAATTCCTTTATTTGCAGTAAAAGGAACGCAGTTATAACCGACAATCCTCCTAAAATAAGTAGAATTAATGCGTCATCAATAAATCTTATCCAAAGTGTGGTTTCTGTTATGCCGAAGCTCCAAAAGCCTGCTGGCGTCATCGCATCACGCATGAGTACAAATCCGAGGATTAAGAGAAATACCCTCGAGACAATTTGCTTCTTAGGCAAAAGAAAGAAGACGAGCGTGATAAATATCAATCCTGGCGTAATTCGTAAAAAGTATGTTAACAAGTCTTCCATATTATTAGCATAGCAAAGCTTTGTCATAATTGATTAAATCTAATAGCTAAAATAAAAGAAGCCTAGTAGCATCAATGCTTACTAGACTTCTTGTCACATATATACTCTTGGCTC
>JBQEKC010000002.1:0-211959 GCA_052103595.1 Saccharimonadales bacterium (SeqCode)
CCGTAGGAGTCTGGACCGTGTCTCAGTTCCAGTCTGGCTGATCATCCTCTCAGACCAGCTACGGATCGTCGGCTTGGTAGGCCATTACCCTACCAACAACCTAATCCGACGCGGGCTCCTCCTAAAGCGAATAAATTCTTTAATCCGAAGACCATATGCGGTATTAGCACACCTTTCGGTGCGTTATCCCTCACTTTAGGGCAGATTCCCACGCGTTACTCAGCCGTCCGCCGCTCGTCAGCATCTAGTAAACTAGACCTGTTACCGCTCGACTTGCATGTGTTAGGCACGCCGCCAGCATTCATCCTGAGCCAGGATCAAACTCTCCATAAAAGATGTATCAAATTGATACGTCTATATTGCTCATATAAACATTGACGATGATTGAAATGTATTAAACATTTCGTTAATTGCACAACTAAATTGTTAATGATCGATTTATCTGCTCGCTTCCGCTCCACACGTTCAAATTGTATGTCGCTCGGTTCAGTGTTGCTGTCCCTGCGACCAGACTAATACCTATCTTACTCAACCTAGCGCCAAGTGTCAACACTTTTTTTGGATTAAATTGTAGCAAAAAACACAATGGCGCCGACAAGCGTCCCCACAAGTGCGCCAACGGCGACTTCAACCGGTTCATGACCCTTGGCAAAACGAGGCACCGTAACCTTAGTACCGGTTTCTTTTACCAGCTGTTGAATGATCTCGCCCTGCTTACCGCTCGAGCGGCGAACCATCATCGCATCATACATCACAATCGCCGCAAGAAGCGCCATCACCCCAAATAGTCCGCTGTCGAGGCCATCTTTTAATGCCACGACAACAAGCACTGCCATTGCCGTTGCACTATGGGCACTCGGCATACCGCCAGAGACATACAAGCTTCGGAACTTGCGGACTGAGCGACTTCGAATCACCGACACGACATACTTGGCTCCCTGGGCGACCACCCAAGCAGCCAGTGCTGCCAATAAGTACGGTGAAATCATGTGCGCTACGCTTCCTCGCCTGGAGCTGACTGCTCTGCCATCAAGCTCACTGAAGCAACCGTGTCACCTTCAGACATCTTCATAATACGCACACCTTGTGTCGTACGACCAAGTGTTGGAATATCCTTCAAGCCAACGCGAATTGCCTGCCCCATGCTTGAGATCAACAAGGCTTCAACGTCATCTTCCTGCATAGTTTGTACGGTAATAATCGGACCCGTCTTCGCTGTTACAACAGCAGCTTTAATGCCAACACCGCCACGCTTATGCGTTGGGAAGTTTGAAATCTTTGTAGCTTTTCCGTAGCCGTTTTGCGAAATAACCAACAATGTTCGTTCATCATCGGCAATATCCATACCAACGACCCAGTCATTCGGGCGAAGTCGTGCTCCACGCACACCGCGCGCCGCACGTCCCATCGAGCGAACGTCATTTTCATTAAAGCGAATCGCCTGTCCAGCCGATGTCGAGATAATGATATCATTCTCTCCACTACTTCGGCGCACCCAGCGTAGTTCATCACCGTCATCAAGCTTGATGGCGATTAAGCCATTTGTGCGGATGTTGGCATAATCTTTCAGTGGTGTCTTTTTAATCGTACCTTTCACGGTCGTCATAAACAGGAAACCTTCGTCGCGCGCGTCTTTAGCTTGCTTAATAATAGTGGTGATTTTTTCTTCTGGCTGCATCTGCAACAAATTAACTGCCGCGACACCCTTAGCGTTCAGGCCAGCCGCCGGCACTTCGTAAGCCTTCAAACGGAAGACACGGCCACGGTTGGTAAAGAAGAGGAGCCAGTCATGCGTATTCGCTTGAATCATATGTTCAATCACGTCAGCTTCCTTGGTCGTCATACCACGCTTGCCTTTACCGCCACGATGCTGTTTACGGTAATCGCTCACCAACGTTCGTTTGATGTAGTTTTCGCCTGTCAAAAGAATCACTGCCTCTTCTTCAGGGATCAGTTCTTCATCGCTAAACTTACCAAGTTCATGATTGATAATCTTTGAACGGCGCTCGTCACCGTACTTTTCTTTCATTTCCAGCAATTCGGTTTTAATGATCGCCAAAATTTCTTTTTCGTCGGCCAAAATTTCCTCAAAGCGCTTGATCATCTTCAAGAGTTCGTTCAGCTCGTTTTCAATCGCTTCACGCTCCAAACCTGTCAAACGGCGCAGCTGCATCGCCAAAATAGCTTTAGCTTGAATCTCGCTCAGTTTGAATTTCTTAATCAATGCTACTTCAGCTTCAGGTTGCGTTTTACTCGCACGAATTGTTTTGATTACTTCATCAATATGATCAAGGGCGATCTTGTAGCCTTCCAAAATATGCGCGCGTTCTTTGGCTTTACGTAATTCGTATTCTGTACGACGACGCACTACCTGTTGACGGTGACGCACAAATTCATCAAGCATTTCATGCAGGCCAAGCACTTTTGGCTCAATGCCATTTACCAGCGCCAGCATGTTAAAGCTAAAGCTGGTTTGCAGCGCCGTCAGTTTATAGAGCTGGTTGAGGAGTTTCTTTGGATATGCATCCTTTTTCAGCTCAATCACCACACGCACCGTACCGCGTGCAGTTTCGTCGCGCAGGTCGCTAATGCCAGTCAGTTTTTTATCTTTTACCAATTCGGCGATCTTCTCGATCAAGGTTGCCTTGTTGACACCATAGGGAATTTCGCTCACTACAATTTGGTGGCGACCCTTTTTTGTCTCGACAATTTCAGCAACCGCGCGCATCACAACGCTACCGCGCCCTGTTTGGTACGCTTGCTTCATCGGCGCGCCACCGTAAATCGTTGCGCCTGTTGGGAAGTCTGGGCCTTTAACATGGCGAAGTAAGTCGTCGATCGTCGCGTCTTCGTTATCGATCAGTTCAATCGTCGCATCCACCAATTCACCAAGGTTGTGCGATGGAATGTTTGTTGCCATACCAACCGCAATACCAATCTGTCCGTTCAAAAGCAGATTTGGCAGTTTTGCCGGCAGAACAACCGGTTCTTGCTCTGAACCGTCAAAGTTATCACGAAAATCAATCGTTTCTTTATCGATATCAACCAGCATGTCGTCAGCTGGCTTGGCCATACGCGCTTCGGTATAACGCATCGCGGCCGGCTCGTCGCCATCCATCGAACCAAAGTTACCCTGACCTTGAATCAATGGGTAGCGGAGCGACCACGGTTGCGCGAGACGCACCATCGAGTTATAGATGGCCGAGTCGCCGTGCGGGTGATATTTACCCATAACGTCACCGACGATACGCGCAGACTTTACAAATTTTGCCGTCGAGCGGTTACCGTTCTGGTTCATACTAAACAGAATACGGCGGTGTACCGGCTTCAATCCGTCGCGTACATCTGGCAAGGCACGGTCGATAATCACACTCATCGAGTAGCGGAAGAAGCTATCTTCCATCACTTTCTCGAGCGTACGGTGTTCGATGCCTGGCGTATCAACAAGTTCTGGCGTTACGGCAACATCTTCTGCCGCTGCGTCGTCGCCTTCTGTTATATGTGTTGTTTTGTCGTTATCCATCATCAACCCCTAAATATCTAGTTCCTCTAATGTTGCGTTCTTTGCTTCAGACTGAATAAAGTTTTTACGAAGCGTGACGTCGTCGCCCATCAATTTTGTGAAGATCGCATCAGCGCGCTCCGCATCATCAACGCCAACCTTAATCAATACACGATGTTCTGGGTTCATCGTTGTATCCCAAAGTTGTTCAGCGTCCATCTCACCGAGACCTTTAAAGCGTGAGATCGTCACACCGGCTTGCTTTGCGCGGTCGTCGTTTTCATCAAGCGAAACGCCGCGTTCTTTTCGTTCAGCGATCATATCTGCCAACGCAGTATCGAGCGATGACTCGTCGTACACATACTGCTTTTTCTGCCCTTTATTAATACTGTAGAGCGGCGGTTTTGCAAGGTATACATAACCACCTTCGACGATATCTTTCATGTAGCGGAAGAAGAACGTCAGCAGCAGCGTCGCAATGTGACTTCCGTCGACGTCGGCATCGGTCATAATCACAATCTTGTGATAACGCAGGCCGTCAACATCAAACGTATCGCCAATACCCACGCCAAATGCTTGGATCATTGCCACAATTTCTTTGTTCGCAAACATCTTATCAAGACGGGCGCGTTCAGTGTTAAGCACCTTACCGCGTAGTGGCAAAATCGCCTGCGTTTTGCTGTCGCGACCTTCTTTGGCGCTTCCGGCCGCTGAGTTACCCTCTACAATATAGATTTCCGACTCTTCTGCCTTCTTGCTTGAACAATCCCACAGCTTTCCTGGAAGCCCCATACCATCAAGCGCGCCCTTACGAATAACATTATCACGTGCAGCACGAGCGGCTTTACGAGCGCGAGCAGCGAGCAGCGCTTTTCCGACAATCTTCTTGGCAACTGCAGGGTTTTCATCAAGATAATAGCTAAAGTATTCGCTCATCACCTGATCAACGTAACGACGCATTTCTGGGTTACCAAGCTTGTTCTTGGTTTGTCCTTCAAATTGCGGATCTGGCAACTTCACCAAAATAATCGCCGTCAAACCTTCGCGAATGTCATCACCCGTAAGGTTGTCGTCTTTCTCTTTCAGGAGGCTATTCTTACGAGCGTATTCGTTAATCACACGCGTCATCGCCGTGCGGAAACCAACCAAGTGCGTCCCACCATCTGGTGTGAGCACGTTATTGGCAAACGGCTTCACGAGCTCGGTATAAGTGTCGTTATACTGAATCGCTACCTCCACCATACAGTCTTCGACTTGCTTCTCGACGTAAAAGATATCGCTTGAAACAACATCTTTCCCAACGTTCAGGTGCTTCACATAGCTTTTGATACCACCATCGAAGTAAAAGGCATGACGCTCTTTGGTACGTTCATCATAAACAGCGGTGTAGATACCTTTCGTAAGATATGCTTGGTGGCGCAAGTAATTAACCACCCACTTGTAGTCAAACTCAACCGTCTCCTTAAAGATTGTTGGGTCTGGATAGAACGTAATTGTCGTCCCAGTTGGGCGATCAGTCTTACCAACTTTTTTAAATGGCACTTTAATGCCCCCGCGTTCAAACTCTACGCGGTAAAGCTGTCCCTTTTGGACCACTTCGGCAATCATTGTCGTAGAAAGTGCATTCACGACACTTGAGCCTACACCATGAAGACCAGACGACACCTTGTAGCCACCACCGCCAAACTTACCACCAGCGTGTAGTACGGTGAGCACGGTTTCAAGCGTACTCAATCCTGTCTTTGGATGCTTGTCGATTGGAATACCGCGACCATCATCAGTAATCGTGATGCCGCCATCTTCTAAGATGCGCACATCAACCCGTGTCGCAAAACCAGCAATGGCCTCGTCAATCGAGTTATCGGCGATTTCTTTAATTAAGTGGTGAACACCATCATACCCGGTGCTACCAATATACATTCCCGGGCGCTTACGCACCGGCTCAAGGCCTTCGAGCACTTGAATTTGTGAACCGTCATACGATTCGGCATTTGTTTGTTTAGCCATTACTTCCCTCACTGTCTCTAGAATTTTCAGCTATATACTGCCTAGTATACCTAATCCTCCTCTTCTTCTCAAGCTTTATTGCCCCTGTTGCCGATTTTATGCTATACTTAAACGTAAGAAGTATAAGGGGTGAGGCGAATATAAAACGAACATGTTTCGAAAACTTATTACAAATCTGTCGTTTAGTCCGACATTAATTGGAGAGGTTGCTAATTACGCAAAAACGCTCAAGCGCGAAGAAAAACTTCGTCGCGTAAGCTTGCTACTACTCATCCCTGCTTTAGCTTTACAAGCGCTCGCCCTCGTAAAACCACCAGAGTCCCCCAACACTGCCAGTGGATACGATTTGGTCTATGGTGGTGCCGACTCTCTTGAGCAAGTGCTTTATCACTACAACAGAAATAGCTCACACTTGCAGGATAAGCTTTCACGCCTCGGTATCACCCACGATGAAGTTCGATCACTCACCTCAACAACTGTTCGCTCAAGTAACCTCACACCATCAGCATACATCGTTACCTCTCAAGCGCTTGCGAGCTCGCAAGAAGGCGCAAAGACCCTTCTATACGAAAAGGCCAATGGCGGCACTGGCGCGCTTCACCTTAGCCCGTTTAACTATTATCAAACGCATCCAACCACTTATCAGGTGTTTGCTGGATCGTCTCACGTAGTCGGTGATTTTTACCTACTCGCCAATTCTGGTGCCGTCGTCCTCGCCACATTGCCTGATGATTTGCCTTACACGGAAACCGCTTCGCCTATTTCTATCGCGACGTCGTTGCATAATGATACGCAAAATGCTGATGACAGCACCGCCCATGCCTCTGACCGCATCACCTATACACTCACCGCAACAAACACCGATAAGGCTGCCGCTCATTCATTTACCTTCACGCAAAACCTGGCCGATTTGCTTGAATATGCTGATGTCAGTAACCCACATGGTGCTACACTTGATGTTCGCGCGCAAACACTTACTTGGCCGTCTATTGATCTCGCACCAAGCGAAACACAGGAGCGCCAATTTACCGTTCGCCTAAAGTCACAACTCCCTGCCACGGCACAAGGGAAAAGCAATCTCCACTCTTACGACTGCGTCATTCGAAACACATTCGGCAATACGCTACTTACCCCTATTGCTTGCCCACCAACAAAACTAGTCGAGTCAGCTGCTAAAGAATTGCCTCGCACACCCGTTCACTACGGTATAGTTTTTAGTATCACTCTTGCTGCACTTGTTCTCTTCTACCACCTTCGATCACTCCAGCAAAAAGAAGAAATCCGACTCATCCGTCGTGATGCTAATGAAGGAGCTCTCTTATGACATCTCGTACAAAATCACCAAAAGCAACCGCTCGAAAGCATGCCTTTTACGTGACAATGACTCAAGCGCGTAGCCATATGAACGTCGTAATGCGTATCTTTAGCCGCCTCATTCACTTGCGCTGCCTTGATACCGTCATCGAGTTTATTGGCGCAACAGCGCTGCGCCCGCAGCCACTCATTGGCGGCTTGCTTGGAATGAGCGCTCTGCTTGCCCTCTTTTACGGTGTAGCAAAATATTTTGGTTATGACCTCTCTGGATTTGAAGGCATTGCTGGTTTTCTGATTGGTTGGGTGATTGGTGCAATCGTTGAATTCGCTCAATTACTGCGCGGTCCACAAAAGAAATAACCTCCTCTTCTATAGTAAAAAGACACGTCCATAACGTGTCTTTTTCATTTCTCTTCTCGCATTAGCAAGCAAAAGCGTATGTTCACCTATCGAAGTCGTAAGATGCCTTCAGATTGATCTGTCGATACTTCTTGCTGCGGCGGCGCAGTTGGCGCTGGTGACGGCGTCATTGATGGTGGTGCTGTAGCTGGAGCAGACTGTGATGCTGCTTGTGAAGTACCTGCCGGCGCCGCCATAGGAGCGGCCGATGGTTGATATTGTTGCTGCGGCGGCAGTGACACAGGCTGCTGTGGCATTGGTGAAGCAACTGGCTGCATCTGGGGAGTCGGTTGCAGAGGTGGCGTCTGCTGTGACACGTTCGTTATTGGCTGCTGCTGCGGAGCCGACATTCCCCCTTGTGATTGTGGTACACCTGACCGCTGCATCGACGGTGCGGCTGTTGGTTGCTTGATGACACCCGGTCGAGCAGTTCCCGATTGCTGACGTTTTGCCAGCCAATCATCAAGGAACGATGAGCTTCCCGGCTTCTTCATTGGGGCACCCGTGCCCATCCGACCATTTGGCGTGCCACCAGGAGTCATTCTTGATGGTGCCGAAGCGATTCGCTTTTTAATTTCCCCTTCAACCTCAGCACGTGGACGACCGTATTTTGTTGCCGAAAGCTTTTTCATAGCATCAGCCAACTTGTCGTTTGATTTTGCTAGCGGCGGCGTGAACGACAAGCTAAACGGTGCCGATGGCGTATTATTAATCATCACACTAGCGATCCCCTGGAAGTTTGGCATCTTCGTCATATCATCAGTTGTAAACGTTGGCTCAAACTTCTTCACTAACATTTCGGCATCGGTGATACCAATACGACCACTGATGACCGTACCGACGTTACCAATGATCGCCTCACGGATCTTATCAGTTAGCTGCGTCATAAACTGGTTCGCCAAGATCAAGCTCAAACGGTATTTTCGCGCCTCAGACAAAATCGACTCAAAGCTTTCCGTCATAAAGTTCTGGAACTCGTCCACATATAAACTAAAGTCTTCACGCTCATCTTCTGGCATATCAGCACGCCCCATCGCTGCCGCCTGGAACTTCATTACAAAGATAATACCAAGCAGCTTCGAGTTGAGCTCACCCATTTTACCCTTTGAAAGGTTCACAATCAGAATCTTTTTGTTGTCCATAATCTCGCGCAAGTTAAAGCCGGATTTAGTTTGGCCAATGATATTACGCATTGCATCATTCGAGAGGAACGGCCCAAACTTCGAAACCACCCAGCTCACCAGCTCACCAGCTTCGCTTGATTTTTGCGACGCTGGCCACTCTTTCGTCCAGAACTCAAGCACGGTTGGATCAGTGACGTACTTTAGCTTACTCTTCATAAAGTCTTGGTCAACCAATACTTTTGGAATATCGACAAAGGTACCGCCGTTTGGATCAGACATTAGTAGCAACGCCGCGTTCCTAAAAATATGCTCCAATCGTGGGCCAATAATACCGGTATGTCCTGGGTCATATAGTCCGTACAGCATACCAATTGCCTCTTGAACCAAAAAGTCCTTCTGGTCTGGCGTGCTATATTCAAACATATTGAGCCCAATCGGGTTGTCCATGTCCGATGGATTAAAGTAGATCACGTCCTCAACGCGCTCTTTTGGCACTGCCCCCATCAACACTTCGGCCGAGTCGCCGTGTGGATCAATAAACGCAAAACCACGCCCATCCATCATGTCTTGGTATGCAAGATTTTCGAGGAACTTTGACTTACCAGTACCAGTCTGTCCAATCATGTACAGGTGACGGCGGCGGTCGTTATCACTCAAGCGAATTGGCTTCTTCAACCCACGGAACTCGTTATACCCCACCAAAAAGCCAGAATCCATAATGTCAGTTGGTCCATCAACTTGTTTGCTCATCTGCCGCTTTACCTGCGCGGTTGGAATGCTCTTTTGGTCTGGCAAATGGAACAACGTAGCAAGCTCTACGGTATTAAGTACATTGGTTTTAATTGATTGCGGAAAAAAACGGAAGATATACGACGTCACCAGATCATCAACATTGCGCGTTGGAATAAACTTAAATCCGTTGTAGCTTGCAGAATCAAACAGCGAGAACGATGCCACGACGTTTTTCATGAGTGTCTGCGAGCGCACGGCCGTGTCTGACGACACAACAATACGGATCAATGTTTCGTAACCAGGATAGCGTGTCTTTTCCTCAATCACCTCAATTGACTGCTGTTCAAGTGCTGTCAGCTGCGTATCAACAGCGTGCTCCTCTTGGTGATTTTCGGCTGATGGCGGACGCCACAGCACTTCAGCCATCCCCTTCATACCATTGCTACCAATCAGCGAGCCAGAGCTTTTCCCTGTCGCGCGATCTTTTTTAATCCGCTCAACTTCATTGATTGATGATTTTACCCAGCCTTCTTGTGCTGGGCGCACCAAAAATTGAATCCCAATACCATCTTTCACACCAGCCGTCGACAACGCATTTAAAAGTGCACGCGAAGCATCACGCTTTGTCTCTTGGTACGTTGCAATAGGATAGACGTAGCTTTTTTGCAGCACAAACTCGCCACCAATCGTACCCGTCATGCGCCCACCCTCCGTAAAGATGGTGTGCTCTTCGACTTCCTCAAGCCGCGCCGATGGATATGCCGCTGCAATCGCCTGCTTTACCGTATCAACCAACACAATCGGCACAACAGTGTAGTAATAAATAAGTCCACTTTTTGCGACAATCTCGAACGAGACGTGGCGCTGTCCGTACATACGGTGCTTGAAACCTTTCAGCGATGTGCTGGCAATAATGTTATACATTACTTGCGCCTGGCTAAGCTGCTCTTCGGTTACGTCGCGAGTATCACGCCCGCCGCCTTCGATATCATCACTTTCTGGCGGGAGATGAATCATCATCGGCACCATTTTTAGGCCACGCTCGTAGTTTTTAGCTTCACGCAACGTGCTTTGGTAAGCCATATATATCAAACTACCCGCCACAATAATGACGACGATAATCAAAAAAACCGCTATTACAATGCCAAACATTATCCCACCTTAATCATTTGTTGCGCCTAATTCTTTGCCATATCGCTTCATAAGATAGTCCCGCTGAAGCGCCCCAATTGCCTTCTCTCGAGCACGTGGATCGTCTTTTGTTTGGACGATTACTTGCTTTGCTCGATTCACCCACTCTTTTTCGATAATGTCATCGTCATTTGCGGCCAGTGGATTTGCAACCTCTTCTGACTGCGGCTGCTGTGGCATCGATGTCGCCACTGGTTGCGGCTGCATCACCGGCGGCGCCATTGGTGGCGGTGGTGGCGCAAGCTCAATCGGACTCCGTTCCGGAGACTGCTCTGGAGATTGCGGCAAGACTTCAAAGTTCTGACCTGGCGCAGTTTCTTGCGATGCAAAATTCGGCGGCACTTCATACCCCTGCCCATACGCAGATGGCTGTTGCTCTCCTCCTCTCGCCTGTGGTGAAAACTCTGGCTGCATGGTTGCTATTATAGCATAACCATAAACAAAAAAGCACCTCTTTTATGAAGCTTGGCGCGAGACATACACGCAACCCAAGAACAACAAAAAAGCAATCAGTCCGTATTCAACAGGACCGTCCTGCCCTACTGAGCGTAGACTCACCATCATCACTGGCCCTAACGCCAAAATAGACGAGTAATAATACGCCTTTCGCAAACCAAATTCGCTTACTTTTGCGGGTTTATCGCTATAAAACACTCTTACGATAATCTTATGAAGCCAAAAAATAAAAAAAGTAAGTGCTACTGCGAGCACAATATACGACAACAAAAAAACAGCCAGCACACCGATGGCGCCAGCTTGGGTTGGGGTTGTCGCAGACAAAAGATACACAAGCGCAATTGCTGCTGCAATACCCACGACACTAATGAACCTATGTAACATATCGTTCATTGTACTAAATTCTATGGTGCCTGAGTAGTGACTAATGAATTATTGTCGACAACCACCACTGTAAATAATTAAAAGGGCGGGCGAACAAAGTAACTCGATCACTACTCAAAGGCGACTGACCGCTCGAAACAAGTTCGAGCATATCTACTTACGGATCGTTCCCAGATCACACCTAGTAGTTTCACCGCCTCTTCTTTTGATACGGGGATTAACTAGGTGCAATCGGTACTTGCATACCGTGCGCTCAAACATCAAATAAATTTGACGGAGCATTGGTAACACCAAGACAAACACTGCATTCACAGCAACAAAAGTAAAAGATTTACCTGTCGCACATTAAGGCGCGTCGTCATTGCATGCTACCAACTATTCGTCAAAGTACACCATATTTGTGTCATTGCTTCATCGTAGATACATGGCCAAATTGTTAAGGTTTTTTTGCTTTTGTTTGTTTTTCTAAAAGCTTGTATACATCATAGCAAAGCATAGGCATTTTGTCAATCATAGTGATACAAAAAATGTTGTATAAATTATAATTATTTCTTACATCGTATTTTTATATCTGTTATTTTATTATGTTGTGTACAAAGCAACGTTGTTAAAAAGTATTATATTATCCTATTAATCTTCTGCCGCAACAAGATAAGAACCCTCTTCAAGCACACGGCTCTATCCCTATGTCATACTGACACAGCTTTACTCACCCGCCCGGGTCACGACCAAAAGTACCTCCTCGAGCCGGTGAAAAAACGCAACCGTTCTTTCAAATTGGAACATTTTTAGACACACTACCTAATACCCCACTCGACTTGCCTACCTACAACGAAACATTCGCTCTTAGCAATGCAACTCACTTTCTTTTTTGGTTTTATCAAAAAAGAAATTTTCATGCCTAGATAAATGCCGTACATATAAAGCTCACTGCCATCACAGAAAAACTACCCGACGCAGTGTCGCCTTCAAGACGATCGAAATAGTCACCCGTACGGCTCCTTTCATACAAAAAACGATATTCAAAAATAGCCAGCAGCCACGCCTTGTCGTCCAGCCGTCGATATGGCGTCTGCAGCAACACACAGACTGCCTAGCATACTAGACGCAATTTACCTGTTCATACAAACCTTATGGAGCCAACTACTTTCTACTACGTATTAGCTCTACTAGCCGACAAGCGTCAAAAAATAAGCGAAGACAACCATGTCATTGTGCGCACAAAAGGCGGCGACGCAGACAGTTTCCATGTGATCCGCCACCATAGTGTTTCGTTCGTACCACTACCACCATATATGGGTTTTCCACAGGCAAAAAAAGAAAAAGAAAAAAACTTTTGCAAAATCATTGACACAAGCGCTTTGCCATCATATTATAGGGGTAGCTTCTGAATAAAAAAGTTATCCAGAAGTCAAAAATAAACAGAATACTCTTCAAAAAACTCCACACGTAAAACAACCGTTCCTCGCAGGCGGTTGTTTTCATTTTTGTGCGTTTTGCCCCATCATCAATGCAGTTCCTGTTGCAATAAAAAATTAAAAACGCCCAGAAAGTATTCTCGGCGTAAATATACATTTGGTGGAGCTGCGGGGTACTGCCCCCCGGTCCAACCGGTAACAAAATATTCCTCTACAGACATAGACTCGTTTAAACGTTTTATAACCACCGCGTTTTATAAAATAAGTCAAAAATAAACGCGCTAGTTACGCGGAAAAAGTCCCGCACGGAAGCCGCTTCCTATCCGTGCAGCAAGCAACAAGATATATAGCACTCCGCTTAGCGCTGTTGCTTTGCTAAGACGGAATGATCGCTAAACTAGGCAGCGATTGGCGCAAAAGCCATCTTTGGAGCAGCGAAAGCGCTCTTTAGGCTAGCAAATGCGTTTGCAACGTTTGATTTTGCAATTA
Organism: Saccharimonadales bacterium (SeqCode); assembly: GCA_052103595.1. Classification (GTDB taxonomy): domain Bacteria; phylum Patescibacteriota; class Saccharimonadia; order Saccharimonadales; family Saccharimonadaceae; genus CAMEGH01. The sequence goes on from JBQEKC010000002.1 coordinate 13,017, forward strand.
AAAATATGCGTATCGTGCATGTTCGATCTGCAGAATATTCTGTTAAGGTCCGGTTGTCGAAAGCTATATCAGCCCCATACCGTATATAGTATACCATATTTTACCCTGTAAAACAGCTTGCACAAACAAAAGCGCTTTGCCATACTAAAGGCATCATGGTAGCCAAAGTGACTTGCATTGCACCAACTGGCTTCTCGGGGGCACTCGTAGAAGTTGAAAGCGATGCCAAACAGGGGCTCCCCTCTTTACAGATTGTTGGCATGGGTAATAAAGCAATAGATGAAGCCAAGGAGCGCGTGCGCAGCGCCATTACCAACTCTTTGCTGGAATTCCCGGCACGTAAGCTCACTATAAACCTGGCACCAGCTGAACTTCCCAAAGATGGTACGCACTACGATATTGCAATTGCGCTCAGTATTTTGTGTGTAAGTGGGCAGCTAAAACAAGCTCAATTAGATGGATGTGCGTTCGTAGGCGAGCTGGCGCTCGATGGTTCAGTACGACCCATTAGAGGCAGTATCAACATGGCCGAAACTGCACGTGATAATGGCATAAAGACATTGTATTTACCACTACAAAATGTCGCGCAAGCGCAACTTGTTGAAGGTATTGAGCTTATGCCAATCAGCTCGCTTAAAGAGTTATTCTTAGTTTTGAAAGGTGAAAAACACATCACTTTACCGGCAGATGGTACGTCAGCGACAAATAATGACGCATCAGAAAGTGGCGCTGTGCTTGACGATATTTTCGGCCAAGAACAAGCTAAACGAGCGCTCACCATTGCCGTGGCTGGACGACACAATATTCTTCTGAACGGCCCACCCGGGAGTGGTAAAACATTACTTGCTAAAACGCTCCTCTCGCTTCTGCCACCACTCTCGAACAGCGAAAAAATTGCCGTTACCAAGCTCCATAGCCTCGCAGGCGAAGCCACGGAAACGATCGTAGAGTATCGCCCTTTTCGCTCTCCGCACCACACCGCTAGCCGCACATCGCTGATTGGCGGCGGCACCAAGCCGCGTCCTGGCGAAATTAGTTTGGCGCACCATGGCGTGCTCTTTTTAGACGAAATTCCCGAATATCCACGATCCGTACTTGAAGCACTCCGTCAACCGCTTGAAGATAACACGATCTCAATCACCCGCACCCATGGACATGTTTCATACCCGGCTGATTTCATGCTTGTCGCCACCATGAACCCTTGCCCATGTGGATTTTATGGTGACGATAGCAAAGAATGTACCTGTAGTAATAATAACATCTTACAATATCAACGCAAATTATCTGGACCTCTGTTAGATCGGATTGACTTAATCGTCACTGTCGCTCGTGTTCCGAGTAAAAAGTTTCTACAAAACACAGGTTCGTTGCAACAAACGCAACATGCTTATGCTAAGAAATTGATTCAAACTGCCACTCTTGCTCAACGTAACAGATATCAAATCAATAATAAATACAACAGTTCGTTAGCCAGTAAAGACATCTCTAAACTCACGCATCTTTCGCCCAAAGCCGAACAAATCCTCAATCTTGCGAGCGAAAAATTACAACTCAGCGCCCGCAGCTACTTTAAAACAATCAAAGTTGCTCGCACGATTGCCGACCTTGAGGGGAGCAAATCCATCGAACCTGCTCACCTTTCCGAGGCCTTGCAATATCGCCAACAACTCAGCTAAGCAAAATCCCCACCACCCCTTGTACTTCTCTATTGAATTTGGTATTATAGTATCCGAGTAATTTCAACTACTCTGTTAACTTTAAGAAGGAGCTACAGCGATTAACAAATCAGTTCGCGTTAACGGGCAGATCCGAGCAAAGGAACTCCGCGTTATCGGCACAGACGGAGAACAACTAGGTGTTATGTCATACACAGAGGCTCAGCGCCTCGCCGACGAAGCAGGAGTTGATCTCGTAGAGATATCGCCTAACGCTGCGCCACCTGTGGCAAAAATCATTGACTGGGGTAAATACCAGTACCAAAAGATGAAAGAGCTACAGAAAAATCGCAAAAAAGCGAAAGTGAGCGAGCTGAAGCAAATGCGTCTTGGGCTCAAGATCGGCCAGAACGACCTTGAAATCAAGCTCCGCAAAATCCGTAAGTTCCTTGAAAACGGCGATAAAGTCAAAATCATGATTTTCTTCCGCGGCCGCGAGATGGCACATAAAGAACTCGGATTTGAACTGATCGAACGCATCATTGGAATGCTTGAAGAAGATGCAGTAGTTGAACAGAAGCCTCAGATGGCTGGTCGCAATCTGAGTATTACAGTAAGGAGTAAATAATGCCAAAACTAAAGACCCACAAAGGTACCTCGAAGCGCGTAAAGCTTACCGCTACTGGTAAGGTTACCCGACAACGTGCGTTCGGCGGCCACCTACTTGCGAAGAAAAGTAAGAGCCGTAAGCGTGCCATTAACACTGTTACAAAAGTAACTGGTGGTATGAAGAAAAACGTTAAGACAGCACTAGGAGCGAAATAATGCGAGTGAAACGAGGAGTCGCCGCACGAGCGAAGCACAAAAAGATTCTAAAAGCTGCAAAGGGCATGCAACACAACCGCACCCGTAGCTTCCGCCTTGCCAAGCAAGCTGTTATTCGCGCATTGCAGTATTCATACCGCGATCGCCGTAATAAAAAGCGTGACCTACGTGGTCTTTGGATCACCCGCATCAACGCTGCAGCTCGCTTGAACGGCACCACTTACAGCAAGTTAATGGCTGGCTTGAAAAAAGCCAACGTTGAGCTTGACCGTAAAGTACTCGCAGAACTTGCTGCAAACGAACCGAAAGCGTTTGAAGCAGTTGCAAAAGCCGCGAAATAATCTCGCCGCACAATAAAAAACACCTCCTCTCGGGGGTGTTTTTTATTGGCACTGCACCGGTAAGCCGGGTTCTGTCGTGGATGATCATCTATCTAGCCCGCCCATTGCCGAGCGGATCAAGCGGATAGCGGCACCGACTGGCGAACAGCCAAAATGTTAGCACCTCCTTGCAGCAGACAGGGTTTACCTCCTCCGCATGTCGCCATGCGTCGCTGTGAGCTCTTACCTCACTCGTTTCACCTTTTCCTCTTACGAGGTAGTTTCGTTTCTGTGGCACTTTCCCTAGGGTTACCCCCGGTTACCGTTAGTAACTGTCTTGTTCTATGCTGCCCGGACTTTCCTCTTACACTTCCTACGTTCGTAGAGTGCAAGCGATCATCTAGTGCACTGCCTCATTCTATTATACCGCACTTTTATGCCGATGACTGGCTTTCCTCTGCTTCGCGCTTCGTCTGTTGCTCATCCAAAATTCGGTTCACTTCGCCATCTGCTAGTGTATTAAACTCTCGTCGGACATGCGTAAACATCACATCGTCAAATTGCGTTAAAAGATCAAGGATTCGTTCGTTAATAGGCCACAATTCGCGATTTTTTACCGTATAAATGCCCTTCATCTGATTCACCACCATGAGACTATCCAGACGATATTCAAGCTTCTTTAGTCCAAGCTCTAACGCGCGCTCAAGCCCCAGACGTAAGCCGTGGTATTCAGCCTGCGCACTTGTTGTGATACCAAGGTATGCCCCGCCCCGCTCAAGCACGTCACCATCAGGGTTTTGTATTACATAGGCTGCCGCTGAGTGACCAGGATTGCCTCGTGATCCACCGTCCGAGTACAAAATGTATCGATCATCTGTTGCTTTTTTCTCATCAACAACTAACGTTTCTTCACCTTCTTCATCTGTAACAACTTTTTGTTCGCTGATGCCAAGGATAATTTTTGACGATTCTGTCACGTCTCTATGTTGTATTTTTGACCTGCTTTGCCACACTGCTTTATCGTACTGATCACCCAGAGCTATATCGCCACTTTCCACGGTAACGAGATACACAATAAAAACATATTGCTTGCCATGATCATCACTATCGATATACGAAAAAACATCGAATAGTTGGACCGATTGTGCTCGTAAGCCAGTATCTTTTTGCAAATATCGCTTCAGTGCATCTTCGGGCTGTTCACCGTAGCCAATCTTTCCACCCGGAACCTCAAATTTTCCCAGAATAGATTCGCGACCATGTGCTCGCCGCAACAAGAGAGTTTGACTCCCTCGTCGGATAATTGCTCGTACGCTTGTTCTCTGTTTCATATTGTTTATCTTTCTTGTGGTTTTCTTTAGTATACCATAAAAAAGACGCCGCTCACGCGACGCTATAGTAATTCATTACAAGATGTCCCGGCTACGACACTTGATATTCCCCGCGTAGTTGCAAGGTGGGTGCTCTCATAGAACTTCCACGGAAATTCAGAATGTTGAGCTCCCTATCATATGATGTTAGGAAAATCATATGTGTCTCACCGGGACACTTCTTATTATACACTTCCTTATTAGGAAACGCCAAATATTAGCATAAACAGCTGCAGAATGGCATTGATACCGCCTCCCATAATCTGCCCAATGACAGAACTTGCCAGCAGCACAACCGCAAATACTAAAATAATACCGTACTGCTCGATCACTTCCATCCCACGACGCACAAACTCTGGTGCTAGCGCATACAGCACACGAGACCCATCAAGCGGCGGCAATGGAATCATATTAAATACAAAGAAACCAAGATTGATCGAAACCGCTAACATCAATATAGATCCAACTCCTTCTAATGGCGAAAGATTAAAGATAGCCAAGATACCAAACAAAATAAACGCAATAAAGAAGTTTGTCAGTGGACCAGCCAGGGCAATCAACGCCGCGCCCCATTCGTCATATTTTACACGATTTGGATTAAACGGCACCGGCTTTGCCCCACCAAAGACAGGACCACCGGCAATTGCCAGCAAAAGCGGTAAAAGAATCGTCATAAATGGATCGATGTGCTTAATTGGATTAAGCGTCAATCGCCCCTGTAATTTTGCCGTATCATCACCTAACCAATACCCCATGAAGGCATGCATCGCTTCGTGCAGTGTCATCGAAACAAGAATAATCCCCAAAACAGTGACAAGATGAATAATATCAATTCCCATTCCACTAGTATACCACGACCCAGCCGCAAGAGAGCGCTTGCTTTTGCTTGACGAAATACAGCAAAACAGTTACAATGGTACGGATTGATTAATTAACGTAAAAGAAGTGGAAGTAAACAATGGCATCTCGATGTGATTTAACCGGCAAGCGTGCTCAACACGGCCACAACGTAAGCTTTAGCTTGCGCCGCACAAAGCGTACTTTCAAGCCAAACCTACAAAAGAAGACCTTTGTAGTTGATGGCCAGAAAGTCACTATGACACTGAGCACCCAAGCAATCCGCACACTCAAGAAAAAGGGACTTCTCCCAAAGAGTGGCAACGCAAAAGTAGAAGCGTAAATAGCCCTACCAAAAATATCCGCATCATCTGATGCGGATATTTTTTATAACGCCTTTAGCGTAATGATCAGTGCTACGCAGTACGCGTAATACCGATCATTGTCATTGTTTCAGGCAAACTTGCCGCCGACTTAACTTTGTATTTGGCAGTAATTTCTACTGGTGCACTTAATTCGTGATTAAATGTCTCGAGTGTATCTTGCGGCACCTCATACTTCATATCTTTATCTGCAAAATGTACGGGGATGACCGCTTTTGGCTCTACTTGGCGAACCACACCTACGGCGCTAGTTGCGTCAAGCGTATACCCACCGCCACCGACTGGCACGATAAGAATGTCAACGACACCAAGCGCTTCAAGCTGATCATCACTTAGCTTTGGTGCGACGTTTCCTAGAACAGCAATACGTACATCTTCAATTTCTATCCTATAGATAGTTGCTAGTTTCTCATCTTTTTCAGTATCGATATGACGCTGAGCGGCAATCCCCTTGATAGAAAAGTTACCCACTTCATATTCACCCGGACCATCAATCAAAAGCTTTTCACCTGCGCCGCGAACAGCAAGGCGCTCCTCTGTTGCCAGCTCCACGGTGTCTTTTACCTTCAGATCTTTCAGCCCTGCGACTGAAAGCTTTGGGTCAAGCACCACTGTTTCGTTTTTTGTCGATATAATAACCGCATTTGCGCCTTTGCATTCAATATCAAACATGTCCTATTCCTCCTCTACTTCTGACTTGTCAGTAAATGTTCAGTATCCACCAATACAGAATGCTTACTATTGATTATTTCGGTAATAAACTTATCGCGCACACTAAGGCGGTAATAAAACTCTTCGTACTTCATTGTCGCGTAGTTTATCTCGCGCCCTTCGTGCTCTTCGATGCGCTTTATTGCTAATTTTATCTTAGCAACAGGCAAATTACCAACCAGCAACAGGTCAACATTGCTCGTTGAGCCTTTTTCAAGCACGCCTGCAGCCACTGCAACACGCAAATGTGGCAATGCTATTACTGCCTTGCTCCAGTCGCTCTTGTCTGACGATACTTCCGGCAATGTTGCCATCTTTTGGTCAGAGAAGATCGCCCGTAGTGGTACATAAAACTCGTAACGTTGGTTTACTTCGTAGTAGAGTTTATTATCAGCGCTATCACTAATAATAATGCCCACCTTTAACATATTGGCTAGCTCACGACGTACAGAATTAATTTGCTCATCAATCAAACGAGTAATCTCGCGAACGTAGAATGATTTGCCTGGATTATTCATGAATAAATGCAGCAGCTTCACCCGTGTTTTTGAACCAAATAGTGCGTCGATCATATGTTTGTCTCTTACTTATCCCTTTGTATGTATTGTATCACAAGCTACCCTGCTGCGCGAGTTTTTGTGCTAAATAGTGTTCAGCATCTGCAAGGGTCGCCCACAGCAGGTACGGGTTGCGCCGAAACCATGTTAACTGGCGTTTTGCGAGGTGCCAGTCGCTGCGACGACAGGCTTCTTGTAGTTCCGTTGCTGTTAGCTCACCTGTAACATATTTTCGTACGAGCGGATACACATTACCTGTCATCGCCTCACTTTCCCAGCCATACTTTTTGCCCAATAACTTTGCTTCTTCTACAACACCGTTGGTAAATAACTGTTCAGTCCTGTACTCAATTCTTGTTCGGAGCGTGCGCTTTTCTGTTGCAATTCCAACAATAAGAGCATGTGGAATTGGCGTCGTATTTCTAGAGTTGCTTATGCTTTTTTGTTCAATTGCGCGAATAACATAGCGTTTGTTCCACCTGTTTTCTGGTAATAAAATGTTGTTTTTGTTGCAATGGTTATGTAGCTCCGGGAGCGTCATAGTCTCAAGTTCACGGCGCACTACTTCATTTGCCCGTGCGCCAAAGCCGTAATCGAAGACTACTGCATCAATATACAGCCCTGTACCACCAACCAAAAATGGCACCCTACCACGTGAACGAATTTCTGCAATCTTTGCTACTGCGTATCGTTTAAAATCCGCCGCCGAAAAAGTTTCGCCCGGGGCTACAATATCTAAACCCCAATGTGGTACGCCGATCCGCTCTTCTGCACTCGGCTTGGCCGTGCCAATATCCATATCTTTGTAAATCGTACGGCTATCGGCACAGATGATCTCCCCACCAAATTGCTGAGCAAGCGTAATTGCCAGCGCTGTTTTACCACTGGCGGTTGGCCCAGCGATCACGACCAGCGGCAGGTGCTGTTTTACCGATTCGGGCACCATCGTCGCTCCGCAAACTCTTTTACACGCCATTGCTCATCACAATCGATGCCGTCCTGGGAAAGTAGCTGGCGCTGCACATCCTGCCCACCAGGAAAGCCCACCGCTAGCCCGCCCTGGGCATTCACCAACCGGTGCCACGGCAGCCCCGTCGAACCAGTGTGCGCAATGCCGCCCACGATTCGCGCCGCCCTAGGATAGCCGGCCAGCGCCGCCAAATCACCATATGTCGTCACTTTGTCGTTGGGCAATTCTGCCATCAAGACGTAGACCTTTTCGCGCAAATCACGCCCGCCCGCCTTACGCGCAGCCGGTTCAGTAGCAAGCCCGTCGTCAAATGGGTCGTGCATGTTACAGCCCCTTCAAATACTCCGCCAGCCGTTCGAGCGCTACTTTTTCTTCGCCCGCCTGCGTACGCACGCTTACTTCGCGAGCTTCTTTATCCTTCGGCCCAACAATCAATTGCACAGGAATTTTTGCGGCAGTGGCTTCGCGAATCTTCTTGCCCAATGATTCATTGCGACCGTCTGTTGTAAATCGTACTTCGTTATATTTAACAGGCTGCATCAGCACTACCTCTGATAAAATCGATGTTATTTCTTCAACATAGTCCAGCACCGTGTCGTTGATAGTTAAAATACGCACTTGTTCTGGCGCCGCCCACAATGGGAACCAGCCGCCTGTGTGTTCGATGAAGACGCTTAAGAATCGCTCGATCGAGCCAAGCAGCGCACAGTGAATCATCACCGGCCGTTGTTTCGAACTATCATCCGCCGTGTATTCCAAGCCGAAGCGCTCTGGCTGCACAAAGTCGAGCTGTACAGTGGCTACTTGGTGTTCGCGGCCAATTGCATCCGTCGCCATAAAGTCGATTTTTGGGCCATAAAACGCCGCTTCACCTTCTTCTTCGAAGAAGTCGAGCTCATTCGCTTCCACCGCCGCTTTCAGTTGTTGTTGTGCAGATTGCCACAACGCTGGCTCACCAAGGTAACCATCGCTCTCATCGCGGTAGCTGAGACGTACACGCAACGGCATCCCAATCGTGCCATACAGTTCACGCGCTGCCGCTAGCAACCCGTTAATTTCTTGCTCGATTTGATCCGGCCGCGCAAATACGTGGCTGTCATCTTGCGTCAGCGAGCGCACACGGTTCAATCCGCCCAACTCACCCGTCTTTTCATCACGGTAATCAGTCGTTGTTTCAAGATAGCGCACTGGCATATCTCGGTAACTACGTGGCTGCGACGCAAAAATCTGCGTATGATGCGGGCAGTTCATTGGCTTTAACGCCATTTCGTCGCTGGTTTCTTGGCTTTGCACCAAAAACAGCTCTTCGCCAAACTTCGCCCAGTGGCCACTGGCTTCGTACAAATCTTTTTTAGTAATGTGCGGCGTCCATACTTTTCGGAAACCGTGCGCTTGGCGTAATTGGTTTGAATATTGCGCCACAATATCGCGCAGCACCGTGCCGCGTGGCGTAAACATTGGTAAGCCAACGCCAACCAGCTGCGACGTCGTATATAAATCAAGCTCCTTGCCAAGTTTGCGGTGATCGCGCTGCTTGGCAAGCTCAAGCCGTTCAAGATATACATCCAGCTCTTCTTGTGTCGCAAACGCCACACCATACAGCCGCTGCATTTGCGGGTTCTTTTCGTTCCCACGCCAGTAGGCACCAGCTACGCGCATGAGCTTAAAGGCGCCCACCTCTTTGGTAGTTGCCACGTGCGGACCGCGGCACAAATCCTTAAATGTGCCGTTCGTGTAAAACGACACTTCGTCGAGCGCTGCACCAGCCTCAGCAATCGTGCCCATTTCGCTCGCATCAAGGTCTTTCGCGACCGTTGTGCCGGCGCGCTTCAAATCGTTGAGCAACTCTGCCTTATACGGCTGGTTGGCTTCTTCCGCCCAGGCAATCGCTTCGTCAATCGGGCACTTTTCGCACACAAATTCTTGCTTTTCGGCAATAATACGGCGCATAGTTTTTTCGATCTTGCCAAAATTCTGTTCGCTAATCTTAGTATCACCTAGGTCGATATCGTAATAAAACCCATTCTCTACCACTGGGCCAATGCCAAATTTTGCCGCCGGCCAAATACGCTGCACCGCCGCCGCAGTAATGTGCGCCAGGCTGTGGCGCATAGCGTAAAGTTGTTGATCATCCATATATTGCTCCTTTTGATTACTGTGATAGATAAAAGAAAAACATGCGACGAATAGATTTAATATGTATTCAATCCATTTATCGCATGTCTCGGGTCTGTGTTTTGCAGACGGTTCCACCGGACTTTTACTTATGAAGCAGTGTTATCGCACACTCCTACGCCTGGCGAAGCTCGGCGGATGGTTAGGCCGCGTCATTGCTTGGTTTTATTTTAGCGCATTACCCCTGTTTTTTGCAAATGAAGTCACAAAAGTTTATATAACCACCTGCTATACTGGTAGGCAGTATGACAAAAGGAATTATTTATGTAATGACGACTGCTGTTTCTGGTTTAGTAAAAATTGGCAAAACCGGTACAAAAAACTATGGAGAGCGCATGCGCTTTCTTGAAGCAAATGGCTACTATAATGTGGCTGGATTAAAGCGATTTTTTGCGATTGAACTTGAGGAATACGATGACAAGGAGAGTCTGTTGCATGAAATTTTCAGCAAACACCAAGTTGGAAACAGCGAACTTTTTGCCCTTGACCAAGAAGTAGTACAACAACTGCTTCTTTCTTTTGAAGGATCTATTGTTTACCCCGAGCGAATCAACAAAGAAAAAGCGTTCGATACAGTCGCCACCTCCCGAAAACAAAGTGCCCTGTTTAGTTTCTATAGAAAAGGACTCCGCAATGGTGATACGGTGCATTTTATACCCGACCAAAGCATTACTGCAGTTATCGTAGGTGAGCGAGAAGTTGACTACGAAGGCCAGGTGTGGAAATTATCGCCCCTGACGTATAAGTTGTTTGAAATACAAGGAAAACTCAATAGTAGCGGCGCATACCAAGGCGCAAACTACTGGCAATTCGATAATAAAAAATTAAAAGACATGCCAGACGTCTCGCGCGAATAGCCCGCTAAAATTGCTACCATTGCATTCCTCGCCCCTGTTTGCTACTATTAATTGTAGTCTGGACGATTAGCTCAGTTGGCTAGAGCACCACATTGACGTTGTGGGGGTCAGAGGTTCGAGTCCTCTATCGTCCACCAAACACGCTACACCCCTCGCAAGAGGGTTTGTTTTTTATATAAAATATGGTACTATAGCAGTGTTCACAGTTCTTTCACACAATGATTGGAGAAACGCCATGATGGTCTTTTTTGGCCTCTACCCGGCAGTTTGCTTTATGGTAATAGTGGCTGCCGTAGCAATCGAAAGTGGCACGTCAATCGACTCGCGCAGTATGCTCCCCAGCAGGCCAAGTTGCAAGCAGAAAGCCAGCGCCTACTACGCAAACCTGCGTGGAACCTTTCAAGCCATATGGTATGGATTTGCTCTTTGCACATTCGTTGCGATGGCAGTATGGGTATGGCACTGGTTCACAGCACCAAGTAGCGAAAGAGAAACTTTATTCTTTGCGCTACAGGTCGTCGAAACGATCGTGATTGCAACATTCATCGGTATGCTCTACCGGCGAGAGCGCAAACGAGCACACGACTTTCGCCCCTTCTACTAGACAGACTGTGACAGGCACCTCATTACTGAGGTGCCTTTTTCTTTTCCCACACATTACCAGAGTTATCCACATCACTTTTGTCTTAAAATACCTCTGTTTATACTCCTTATGATATATAGCAAAAATAACTAGCTATTGACAATTTATAAAGCTTATGCTATATTAAGAACATGGCTGATACAAAACACGTAAAACAAACACGTAAGCCGTCTGAACTCGAGCGGTACCAACTCAACTTTGAGTATGATATGCCGATTACTGAAGTTCGGAAAAAATACAAAAAATAGCTGCGTTCACATTTAAACGAGCTTTTCCACCAGGGCCCCTTTCGCCTGGTGGTTTTTCGTTGGAAAACTATTCTTCACCGTTTTCAAAAGGTTTCCACATAGCCACAAGCTTTTCCACTAGTATTTTTAATAGCTATATGACAATATATATACATGATTTGTATTTATTGTTTCCACATGAAAACTCGCGTCAGTAACTCTCGGCCCCACAAAAAGCAATCGCAGGTGTGGCGCAGACGCCAATGCCCGCAGTGCGAGACTATCTTTACGACATATGAGCGCCCTGCGAGCGACGACCTTATCGTGACGAACAACGTCGCTACAACATGCGAACAATTCAACATCGGTAAGCTCACTCTGAGTATTGCGCGCGCCGCCCAGCATGACCAAAAGCAAGCAGAATACGACAGTTTTGCACTCGCCTCCACTATCGAACTAGAGCTCCTGTCACTGGCTGCCACTCGTAGTGTGCCTAACAAAAAAGATCCGATTCAACTACGGATCTCTTCTGCAGATATTGCTCGTACTGCTCATACGGTTCTGAGGCGGTTCGACGAGCTAACTGGCATGCAATATGCCATGCAGCACAAGCTGGTTACTTCGGTCCGACGACGCGGTCGGCCTTCCACCATTGCCACCACCGACGGCGAGAGCCCCGCTGCGCGCGATTAATCTCTTTAACGGTTGCTTTTTCGGTCACGTCGAACTTATCAAGGTAGCGTCCAAACAGCAGATGCGCCTGTGCATTCAACGAGGAAAGCGCCCCGTACACCACTGATGTTACCGGCATCAAGAACCATTGTAGTAGCATCAGGATATTACGATGACGCTTGTAGCGTTCTGGACGCGGTGGCAATAACTTAAACGAGAAGAAAACAGAGATAAGAATACCCACTAATGCGATTTGCATCAAGCCGCTCACCACCACTGGCAGCTGGTGTGCGCTCACACTTTTAGCCGACTCTGGGTTAATAAGGAGTGGAATCCATCCGCCAAAGGCCACCAAAATCGCTACTGTCGCCAGTGTGACGTGTCCTTCCAGGAGATCCCAAAACTTCACAAGCGATTCAACGAGTGGTACCTCGCGCTTTTTTGTAAAGATATGACTCGCAACATATGGCACATCCGATGCGCCATATGCCCAGCGCCGAAGCTGCTTAAACTGTGCAAAAAGCGTCTTTTTATACGTATCAGAGAGCACCGCGTCTTGATAGATTGGTACATATACCGGCGCGACAGCGTAGTCACCCTTAAAGTGGAAATAACTGCGCCAATACTGATGGCCGTCCTCCACAATTGTGCGACGACTCCAAAAGTCCATCTCTGCCAGCGCGTCAAGCGGCTGCGAGTGCGACGCAAAATTACGCAATCGATCGGGGCGTACCGCGCTAATAATGTTCCAAAATGAATTACCTGTTGCAAGCACGCGCATTGGTGCTGGCACATCCCAAATGTTATTCAAAAAGAGCGAAATTGGCTGATAAGAAAGATGTTTGCGATTTTCGTGGACGATATATTCGTACGAAACATAGTCAAAATAACTGGCGTGCGGACGGTTATCACAGTCAAGCGATGTCACAATATATTTGCTAAAATCAGCTCCCTGCTTTTTCAAGATGTCGGCAACAAATTCACCAGCATACGAGATATTGCCGCCCTTACCAACCACCTCATTCGGTAGATCTTTCGGGTGCATAACAGGATAAAATCCGCCAAATTTTTTGCCGTAAGTTTTTTCAAGGTAAGCAGCTGTTTTGGCAATACCTTCCCCGCCGCGCTCTTCATAGGCAAATGCCACGATAAGCTGTTCATTTGGGATGGTTGTATCGAGCAAGGATTGCACCGTTGGCTCGATCACCTCGATACTTTCGTTATACGCTGCCATAATGACCACATGACGCACCTCTGCCGGCGTGGGATACCGTTCTGGATGCGCAGCAATCGCGGTCAAGTTCCTCGTGTGATACTTTTTGCCAAAGGCCTTTGGGTCTACCTCTTTCCAGCGCGAGAGCGCTTCTGAAGGATTTGCCAGATCTTGCAGACGCTCTGCCCAATCAACTTTTTGTGCCGCCGTAAGGCGCTTATAGCCACGCACAGTATGCGTAGCGATCGCTACTGCTTTTACCAGCATAGTAAAAATAAAAAGCAGCAAATAAATACTCGCGGCAATTGCGTTCCACCAGGCTAAAATTGGCAAAAGAAGGAGCATGCCATAGCTCAGTAGCCCTGGCAACATCTCGAAAAATCGATACTGTTTTGTGCGCTTTCCTAGAGGTATTTCTATCGACATCGACATACTAAAACTCCCTTGCTTTTAGGTAAGTGACGCTACTGCGAGCACTCTTTGTAGTAATAAGACAGCGATAAAAAGTAGCGCAATCGTTGCGTACCCAAAAAGTAACGCGAGGTTGCGACCCTTCAGCTCGTGAATTTTGATGAAAATCGCACTATGAAGCACCGCTATCATACCGCCAAATACGGCAAACGAAATCAGATAAAACCATTGAGCGCGATAAATATTTTCGCCGCCAAATGACGTGTAGTGAACGCTTACTTGCAGTTCACTTGGCTGAATTTTTGCAAGCAACAAGATAGTCGTTGCAAGGCTAGCCACAATCAACAGCACGAGCCCCGTCAGCGCTGTGCGGTCTTTAAGGATGTTTTGTATCGCAGTGTATATCGTTGTCTTCTTCATATTCTTTACATGGAGCCGTTATCCGGATTTGAACCGGAGACCTACGCTTTACGAAAGCGCCGCTCTACCAGCTGAGCTATAACGGCACGCGCTCTTACCTTTACTCGATTTATTATAGCACAGCTTTACTGCTTGCATGAGGCGCGTTTTTTTGCTATTATTTGATAAGTTCTCTTGTAGAAACCATGTGCGCTCGTAGTGAAGTTGGTCTATCACGCCTCCCTGTCACGGAGGAGATCGCCGGTTCAAATCCGGTCGGGCGCGCCACAAAAAAGCATCATGTTGCCGTTCATATTTTTTGAGCGGTGTTTTTATATACACAAATTACCGCTACCCCTATTTTACTCCTGGCGCGCTTATGGTAAAATAGAGGCAAACAATCAAAAAAGAAACATCATGAAATATATTAAACTTCTCGCCCCTGTTATCGTTGCACTTGTGACGTTTCTTTATTTGGCTATTCCGCTCAACGTGTTTGCTGCAAATGAGCGCATTACCGTTTCTCCTGGTGCGCGACGGTTTGATCCAGGCAGTAGCTTTACGGTGCAGGTGCGCATTAATAGCGGAACGTCAACAGGTGCAATTACCCAGGCAAACCTAGAATATGATGCCTCAAAGCTACAAGTAACAGGGTCATCCGTTAGCGGCAGTAAGTTTGGTACTTCCAAGCCAAACACTCGAACAGCAGGGGTAGTAAAGTACACGAGTTATAATTTCGTCAATGCCCCAAAAGGGAATAATCTTCTTGCTTATTCGGTGACGTTTAAGGCGGTTGGAACCGGCAATACTACTGTAAAGCCATCAGCAAAAAACCGCGTTAACAGTGCACAAAATGTACCAACAACACCCGTTACCTACTCAATCGCCAATGCACCAGCGCCACCGCCAGCACCTGACCCGCCACCAAACCCGAACCCTAATCCAAATCCGAACCCTAACCCAAATCCAAACCCGACGCCAAATCCAACACCCGCCCCCGCGCCAACTCCTTCAACTCCAGCACCGTCAACGCCAACGCCAAATGCCAATACAAGCACTGGCAATGAAGAAACTGACAAGAACAAGGAAGAAAAGGAACTTTCAAAGGAAGATCCAGCGCTGGTTATTAGTAATATTCGAACAAAAATATTGTACGATAAAGCAGATCTTTTTTGGGAGACAAATCATCCTATTAAAGGTACGTTCCACTACGGCACCTCTGAAGATTCACTCGATAACGAGGTAAAGATTACCAGCGAAAAGGGAGATCCAAAAGACCCTGAAAGCATGCCATCACACTCAACAGCGATTACAAAATTGCGCCCTGGTGTGAAATACTTTTATGCCATTACCGTTGCAAAGGCTGACGCTGGCGCCAACGACACAGGTGATACCTACGAAGGCTCTTTCACCACCAAGGGCTATCCAGTAAAAATTATCGCTCAGCAAAACGAACAACCAATTGCTGGTGCGACCGTTACCATTAAAGACTACGACGGTTCATACACGACCGATCAAAATGGTCTTACCTCGCTTGAACTTAAAGATGGCACGTATACTGTGGTAATCAATAAGGAAAACGCCTCGGCAGAAGAAACCATTACCGTCAAACCGCTTGAATTTGAAGAAGGTGCCGCACCAGATACACAAGAGTTTAAATTTAACACCATCCTGACAACACACACAGTTGGCGGTTCAAGCCCGCTGCCAATTATTATTGGTGTCGTTGTGCTTCTTTTACTCCTCCTCTTTGGGGTGATTGTCTTCTTGATTCGCCGTAAACGACAAAAAGCGCAGCAGGATGGCTACGCCTATCACCCAATCATGATTGGTGATGATGACGGCGCTAACGCCCCACCAGACGGCTACTACACGGCGGAACCAGCGCAGTCATATGATCAAACAAATACAGCCTACTCGCCTAACTACACCGCTTCAGACGACCAGTACGCCGCCGGATACGATACACCAGCGCCAGACGGCACACAGACTTATACACAATATCCAGAGACTCCTGCGCCGTACAGCAACACTTCTTATGGCGATTCATACGCTACTACAAGCGAAACATATTCACCACAACCAGCCTACGATAGCTATCAGCAGCCAACGCCATCAGCAGAAGGAACATACTCGACTGAAGCATCTCCAATACAAGACCCCTATGTAGTGCCATACCCACAGGGTGCAGCCGCACCACTCCAATCAAGCGACCCGTATCAGTACCAGGCAACGTCATACGAAACGCCAGCAGCAAATACTCCAGCAATGGTGCAAGAGCAAACGGCCGCTCCGATACCTCAGAGCGACACGTCATATGATGATGTATGGCTACAGCCAGAAGCAGCGCAGCCAGTTGTTGAAACACCTACCGAGGACTCCTCACTTAAAGACGATTCGGAAGGTTCAGAGTTATCTATTCGCCACGCATCGTAGCAGCATAGCGCTGCGCGACTGCGTTCCAATCGACCACCTGCCACCAAGCATCAATATAATCTGGTCGGACATTCTTGTAGTCAAGGTAATAGGCGTGCTCCCACACATCAAGCCCAAGTAATGGCGCTGCTTTTGCATCCATCACAGGAGAATCCTGATTTGGTGAGGTTACAATAGAAAGATCTGGCATCAACCACACCCAACCACTCCCAAATACCCCTTTGGCTTTTGCAGCGAACTCCTTTTTAAAGTCATTAATGCTGTCATATGCTGCTTCAAGCGCGCCTCGCAAGTCACCCTCTAGCCGACTACCACCAGGGGTCATACACTGCCAAAAAAGTGTGTGATTATAATGGCCACCACCGTTATTGCGTACTGTTGTACGAATCGCATCAGGCAGCTCATGAAGTCGCCCGAGCAATTCTTCTATAGGAAGTCCTTGCAGCGGTTCAGGCGCCTCTTCCATCGCAGTGTTCAGCGTATCCACATACGTTTGGTGGTGCTTTTGGTGGTGTAAGCACATAATTTCCTCACTTACATATGGCTGTAGGGCGTCATATTCATATGACAATGCTGGTAATGTATACATATCACCTCCTTCTCTTTCTATTGTAACAAATTCGATAGACTATTCGTCGGTTGCTTCAACTTGCGGGCCAACATCCGGCACAGAGATATAGTGGTGCACTTTGCCATCAGCCTGTAAACGTTCAACGCGCTTGTTAAACTCAAGGAGCGGCACTTTAATTTGTGCATAGTTGATATCGTCTGATTTATTGCGATCAATCAGCTGGATGAAGTAGTACCCATCACCACTAAATGGCTTAATTGGCCCGACAACTTTGCCCTTTTCAAGTTTTGCCGCAGCAGCTGCGATGCCACCATCCGGATTGCTTTGTTTCACCCAGCCAGAGGTAAGCACTTGTACTTCTGGATATTTTTCTTTCAGGCTTGCACCTAGTTTTTCAAAATCAGGTTTGTCTGCCTTTTTAATGCGTGCTTCAACGTCATCCGACACCTTCTTCGCCTCATCGTCAATGGCATAAGCAACATCTTGCCGGAGCAAACTCTTCTCGACATTATAGCGGCTTTCGTCGGGCGAAAGTCCATACAGCTGTTCAAGTGAGCGATCATACGCTTCTTGACTCATTTCGCCCTGCGGTGACGTCGTTTGGCGAAGCCGTTGAATCGCTTGGTCAACCTGCTCTCCATTAATTGAGATGTTATTTTCACGAGCCAATTTTGCCGCGTACGTATCAACCACAGCATTACGCATCGCCTGCGATTTCATGTAATCGAACTGTGCTTTTGCGCCAGCGTCTTTGCTGTCTTTATCGACATTTTCGACCGTGCTTAGGTATGTTTCAGAGCTTTTGTAGTTCAAAAGGTAATCGCCATAGCGAACTGTCTCGCCGTCCACTTGAGCAACCGGCAAAGGAATCAAGCGTGTCACGCGATAAAAGAACTGGCTCGTTGTTTGAGCCCTATATAGCTGCCACCAACTAAATGCCACAAAAAGTACCAACACCGCAACACCAATGCCAGCAGCAATCAGCACCAGCTGCTGACGAGTATATTGCACTGGGTAGCGAAAACGGCTTGCGCCCGATAAGATACGCTCACGGTGTTCTGCCACCGTTGCATTCGTAATACGCTCCGGTTTTTGTACCGTCTTTTTACGCTTCAACTTCGATGTTATCTTCTTCATTATTTCCTCGCTCCGCTTCTTCAACGGCATCTTGTAGGAGATTGTAAATCTTTTTTGGATGTTCGACGTTGTTGATTGTTAAATCACCCACATACGTCTGGATAACAATCGTCCCAAACCCAAATATTTCTCCACTGAATCCTGGTATATTATAGCTTATGTTATGGATTTTTGATAGTTTTAGCTCGACAACATCAGTGCCAAAAAATCCTTTTTGTGTGATCTGGCGCAGACGCTGATTCGTCAGCACAAATACCGTGTAGCGCCAAATAATAAAGTGGTAGAAAAAAATCACCGAACCAAGCAACAGCCCACCAATTGGCAGCAAGAATAATTCCAAATTTGATTGCCAAATCAGCGGTGGAATTGCCGAAAGCGCAAAAGGAATCAGCAAACCATAAAACCCTTTTCGCATGGCAATAATATGCCGGCGGAAGACTTCAATTACTTCTTCGCCGTCGCGTTGGCCGTCAAAGGCTTTTTCTACTTCTTGTGTCTTTGTCATATATCTTTCTGGTACCCCGAGTAGGAGTCGAACCTACAACCTTTTCCTTAGGACGGAACTGCTCTATCCAGTTGAGCTATCGAGGCGCTGGCTTTAGTATAGCAGAAAACCCCCTCTGTCTGCGAGGAGGTTTCTTCGTATGATGCTGTCCTAAAAACTTAACGCAAAAATCGTTCGTGAGCGATTTCGTAGCTATAAATTTCGTCAGCGCTAAACCAGTGGCCAATTTCTTGAGCTGCTTCCTCTGGATCACCAGAAGCATGCATCAGGTTTGGAATCCCCTTCTTCTTGCCGTCAGCGTATTCAAAGCTCATGTGCGAGAAATCGCCGCGGATCGTGCCTGGATCAGCTGATTTTGGCTCAGTGCCACCAACCATTTTACGTACAAGCGACACCGCCTCAACACCTTCAAATACCATCGCAATGACAGGACCCTGCTCCATAAAATCGAGGGTTACCTGGAAGGCCTTATCGCCACGACGAGTCACCATCTTACCGATTTCTTCATAGTGCTGGTAGTAGTGGTCGCGATCTGGGAAAATCATTTTTGTTCCCACGATTTTTAGGCCAACTCGTTCAAAACGAGTCAAAATTTCGCCAACAATACCGCGCTGTACAGCGTCAGGTTTAAAAAGTACTAGTGTTTTCTGGATATGCGTTGCGTCTGCCACAGAATTCTCCTTGTTAAAAGTATTGCCTCTATTTTACCACATACGAGCCGCTTACGCCGTGCTACACTAAGAGTATGAATGAGCATGAGCAGTATCTATCTGACCTGATTTACGATTTTGCCGAATCGATTGAGATTGAAGGTGGCCGCAGCAGCAAAACTGCCGAAAATTACACCCACTACCTAATGCGTTTTAGCGATTTTGCCGGCAGTATCACTGTTGATAAAATCACTACAGAACTTATCCGTAAATATCGCCTTTGGCTGAATCGCTACGAGAATCAACAAGGCGAACGTCTGGGCGTCATGACGCAAAATTACCACTTAGTGGCGCTCCGTGGCTTTTTACAGTATCTTTCAAAGCGCGACATCCCGTCGCTTCCACCCAATAAGATTGAGCTTCCAAAAACACATCGCAAGCAAGTCACCTTTTTGCATGTTGATGAAATCGAACGGCTGATCGACGAAATTGACGTCAGCGACGACGCTGGATTGCGTGATCGCGCCATCGTTGAGCTATTGTTTTCGAGTGGACTTCGTGTCAGCGAACTTGTAGCACTCAATCGCGATCATGTGAACACCAAACGCCGTGAATTTATGGTTCGTGGTAAAGGCGAGAAGGACCGTCCCGTCTTTATGAGCGAGGCCGCCGCTGAACATATCGAAAACTACCTTGCAGTGCGCACCGATAGCTTAGTGCCGCTGTTTATTAGCTATAGCCGTAATGTGCAAGCAACCTCCACCGACGGTGATTTTCGCCGCCTCACACCGCGTAGCATTCAACGTATGGTAAGTAAATATGCCAAACTTGCCGGTATCACAAAACACGTCAGTCCGCACACGATGCGCCACAGTTTTGCGACCGATTTATTAATGAATGGTGCCGACATTCGCAGCGTGCAAAACATGCTTGGCCATAGTAACATCAGCACCACACAAGTGTATACGCACGTCACTGACCAACACCTTCGTGAAGTGCACGATAAGTTCCACAGCCGTTAGACATCTGCTTTCATCAAAAATCCCCGCTCGTATAATAGCGGGGATTTTTGATGAAGCCATAGCCTTTTTTTAGTAAGCGTCACCAGTTTGAAGATTGTAACAGCCAGAACCACTTTCTTGTGCGGCGGCATCTTCGCGATAATCAGCTGGATTGTCAGTGACAATGTAGCTTTTACAGATACTTCCGCTCGTGCCAACGGCAGCACGTGGGAACGGTGCATCACGTCCACCAACGGCTTCAACGCGGGCCACTACACGACGGAATACATCGTTGGCGCGCCCGGTTGAATCAACCTCTGGCTGCACACCACGGAACTTAATGTTCTTTTCTGGATTGGTACTGTCTTTTAGCACAATACTAAAGCTCGTTGCACGATAGAGCGATGACAAGGTTAGCTGTGCCTCTGAAGCATCGTTGATATCCTTCACTTTCACACTTGTTTTACACAAGTAACCATCCTTGGTTGGCTCGCCTTCACCAGGCGCAACACCACTACAATGCACGGGGGTTGCTGTATTAACAGCATCTGGCACGCCTTCATTTTCAACTGGATCATTATAGATCGACTTATGAACATCGATCGAACCGTCGGTTAAATCAATATTCTGTCGGGGCGTGCTACTTGTGCCTGCATACAAAAATGCGGTGCGTGCGGCGTTGTCCATGGCTTTTACGTTGACATCGTTTGGATTATATAAAATAGTACCAACGCGCAAAATTGAACCCCGATTTTGCCAGTTCGATCGTGTTGGTAGCGGTATATAAGCAGCGCGGTCGCGGCTGTCTGATGGCGTGTCGCCCGAAGCTTGCTCAAAGTTTACTCGCTCTGGCACATCGCTACGATCAATCCAGCTTAGCTCGACAGTATCGAAGGTGTCGGTGCCGCGAAGTGGAATAACACGCATATCACTTTCATCTTCCGTTTTACCAACAAACGCATCGGTGTCCGGGTCGATCGTTACACAAGTATAAGCTTGATCGAGCTTATTGTCGCCTTCTGATTGCGCAACTTTACGCTCCTTCTCGCCCGTCACACCAAGCGCACGACTAATCGTGTCGCAGTTTTTGGCGTTGATTGCATTGTTGATTTCACCACAACGACGGCCCTCATCAGTAGTGGTTTGTCCAATCAGCCCGCGATCCTGGCAATCAGTCAGCTGTGCAAGTACTCGCTTGGCATCTTCAACACCAGCCTCTGCAGAGTCACGCGCGCTTTGTGACAAGTCATTATCCGTTGAACGTTCTTGATCTGACAACATAAGTACAGTAAAGCCCACTGTCACCCCCGTTAAAAGAACTGCTGTAAAGATCACAACAAAGATTGATACCGCCCCTGATCGATATGCATTTAGTCGCTGTTTCATAGTTCCTCCTTTTTGTTGTCTCTTCATACGTTATCCTCCAATTGCTCCGCTGCGCGCCACAAAATCAATTTTGTTCACGGCACAATACTCGCTATTATTCATTGGTGCGTCAGCCGGTGCACTGCACGTTTCGTTTGTTGTAATAAGTTCATCGCCTGTTTGCGTACCAATCACCATGCTAAATGTATAGTACGGAACTGTAGACTGTAGACTTCGCCCAGGCAGGCCGATAACCGCTCCGTCATCCCCTGCTGCATCTACTTCAAAACGATACAATACAAGGTTATTATTCCCTTCGCCAAAAACATTCTCGTACGGTGCGTCGGTGTCGCCGGTTGGCAAGTAGCGTTCATAATTTCGAGCGCCTTCACCTTCATTTGAATCCGCTTTACAGAGGCGCTTTTGGCCATCACGCACCTTCACAAATTTCACCAAACGATCATTACCGTGTGTTTCGCCACCACGAATCAATTGGATGGGGTTGCCTTCGTAAAGTGTTTCGCTATTGTCTTCGTTGTATTGCTTGATGGCTCGACCAGTGTTCCATGCGTACGAATACGTCCCCATACACAAGCGGCCACCTGCCGAGTTGGTGTAAAAATCTGCACCGCTATCGCGTTTTAGTTCGTCAAACGATGAAGCTATTTTTGTTTCTGGCGTTGCCGCATCAGCATCATGGTAGCGCAGTGCAAATACGTCAGAATTCATGACCGTTTGCTGCACTTCCCGTACAGCAATACGCGAAACAGCGTTTACTTCTTTAATCGCAATGCCAGTATTGTAAATCGACATAACCTGCATAATCAATAGTGCGATTACCATCAAGAGTGAGCCTACAAATGCCATCGAAAGCATCAGCTCGACAATCGTAAATCCAGACGATGTTTTATTCATTCGGTGCATATAACCTCACAATCGTTCCCAACTTCATTAATCCACCGCTTACACCAGGTGAATCCCAGCAAGCCCGAATATGAAAATCGTAATGACGCGTTGTCGTCAAACGATCAGCATTCTGCTGCGTAGGATTATAGACGGCTTCAATCCACACCATTTCTGAAACGCCAGTTACACCATCTGAGCCGTTCGGACGCACCTGTGCAAACGTAGCTGGCTGGCGGAATCGGCTGTGGTTGCGCACAACTTCACCACTCTCTGGATCAATATAAAATGCATTAGCCGGAATACCTGCGCCACTAGCTCCGCTTGGCACACACTGATTAAACGTGGTAATGGCATCGTAGTCTGATGCAGCTGCGACAGCCGTGCTGACAATTTGCCCCCACTCAGTCGAGCCGCTCTCCCCACTTCCCTGGGCGGACGACATCTCAACATCATGATAATGGCGCAGTAGTTCTGCCTGTGTATCGATTTGGTTACGCACAAGGTTTTGCTCAAGCGACGCCTGCGCAGATGAAACCCCCTGGTTCATAATAGAAACAGCACCAATAGCAATGGCGCTAAACACCGCAATCGCAATCAATACTTCTACCAACGTGTCGCCCGATTGTCGTTTCATCGCTAACATCCTGCCTCCACACCAAGCGAGGCAATATCACCTGGGCCAGTTGCCCCTGCACGAACGACAACCGCCATGCGATCTGGTGGTTCAATCTCACCCTGTAAGTCTGCTACGCATAGCTTTGCTTCCCGCCTGTTGTCGCTTGATCGCACGACAGACGAAAGATCAGCAGCTTGATCAGCTGACAGTTCACCATTCACTACGTGTGTACTAATACCCCCGTTGAGCGGTGAGCGCAAAATTACAATTGCGAGTTGCTGCAAGCGATCCTCTGTACCTGCTGATACAACGCTTAAGCTCCACCCTAATTGCCATGTATCAACCAGCTGATCGTTTTGGTCATAGCGAAACACGCTATATCCACGAATTGGATTACCGCTGGCGCCCCCCGCCGAACCAGATTCGCCAAAAATTGGCGGAAGTTGCGGTGAGTTCGAGCGTGCAATCAGTGGACTAGTGCGCACGCTAGAGGTGCCGGTACTTGCATCCGAGATAAGTTCTATCACACGGCCAACATATAAACAATTAGTTGTGCCGCGGTGCTTATTACTTTCTGCTGCAGATTGCGCACAAGGGTTTTGACTACCTGTATCTACGTTCGCATCACTATTCGTTAAGCTGTAGGCTCGATCGTATTGTCCCTGGATCACATTACGGAATTGTTCAACCGTGTCACGGTAGCGCTGACTGTTAATATTGTTTCGTGCACCCACCATAACGCCGGCAATCAAAAGGCCGGTAATTGCCAAGAATAACATCACTTCAATAACCGTAAAACCGTTGTGTTTGTGTGTGCCCATCATCTGGCTTGATTATACCATAAGCGTGAAGCCTGCAACAGGTAAAACGCTACATTAAGCTTTGCAAATAGAATGCCAGCAGCGTTGGACCAACAAGTACTGT
The DNA here is from genome assembly GCA_052103595.1 of Saccharimonadales bacterium (SeqCode). Taxonomy (GTDB): domain Bacteria; phylum Patescibacteriota; class Saccharimonadia; order Saccharimonadales; family Saccharimonadaceae; genus CAMEGH01. The sequence continues at coordinate 37,353 of JBQEKC010000002.1, forward strand.
GGCAATAAAACCAGCAATCAAAAATGGTCCAAACGGCACGCGTGATGTACGGGTGATTTTCTTCAACACCATGCCGGGTAATACCGCCAATGTTCCAATAAAGTTTGCCAAAAAGATCGTTAGTATGCCGTATTCCCATGACGGCAACAGTAGCGCAAACGGAATGAGCAAATAAATATCACCAAGCCCAATCCACGATCGACCGCTGGCAATATACAGGATGGTATAAAATCCTGGCAAAATGAGCAGAAGCAGCCCTATTTGCAGCGCGTAGTCCATTAATGGAAGTGAGAATGCGTATACATATAGTCCTGCGTATACCACCGAAAGAATACCAAGATAAATCGTTATTTTATTCAGAAGCACTTGCCATTTTGCGTCGTACATCCAGTGGATCGCTAACAGCACCACTATCGCAAGCCACACCGCAAACAACACCTGCTGCGGAGCAGTTTCAAGTGCATATGGCCACAGTGCATACGACAACGTGAATGCCGCTGCCATACCAATTTCTGCAAAAAGCTCCATCGTGCCAATTGGTTTGTGGCACGTACGACATTTGCCACGCAGCGCGAGCCAGCTCACGATCGGAAGAAGGTCAAACCATGCAAGCTGTCGCCCACAATGCAAACACACTGAACGATCAGTTGCAACAGAGCGTTTTTGTAAGTTCGCAATTTCTTGCTTTTCTTTTTTTGTAACTTTTTCGCCATGCGTTTCGTCGTATTGTAATTGTTTTGCTCGTAAACGCCAGACGGTAGCTGCGGCATAGCTCCCTAGCATCGCCCCTAATACAGTCAAGATACCGTACACTATATATTCTTCTATCATGTTTATATTTTACCATAAGCACAAAAATTCCCGTACGAGCGTACGGGAATAATTTTGTTCACTAATCGAGTGACTTAAGACTGCTGGCAAAGATTGCCGCCACCCTCAAGAGGTTTAACAAGCGCAACTCCTCGGGCTCCAGAGTTACCGCCAGTAGCCCTCTCCCCATCACAGGTAGCGCCTATGTAGATATATATAGTTCGCTTGTCATCGTCGCTACTGGCACCAGTAATGGTTGGCATAGTTGCAGGTGCGGTAGTAGCAACACTAGCCCTGTAATTACCTGCCTGAGGGTCAGCAAAACCATCGTTGTCTCGCTTTAGGTACGCAGTAAAGAACGTCTCCCAAGCTGCAGTCGTATTACCTGGTAGCATACCTTTGTTGCGTCCCTTATAGTTCTGTACCGCAGAAGCTAAACGACTTACGTCCTGTTCACGCTGCTGATCTCGTTGATTTCGTTGTAGTGCAGGAAGTGCAATAAATACCATTAGCATAATCAATGCAGCGATAGCAAGCACCAAGACAACCTCGATAATCGTAAATCCTTCTTGTTTTTTCATTGTTGTGTTCATAGAATTGTTTCCACCCTTTCTGATGAACTTGTTTACTATTTCGTGCGAACGAATCGCTTATGTTTATCATACCGTACAACCTATCCGCTGTCTAGCAGATTCTTACACGCGGCCACCCGTCACATTTACCAAACTGTAAATTGGGAAGAGGATTGCCATCACCATACCACCAGCAAATACCGCCATAATAACCATCAAGATTGGTTCGATCGTGGTAGAAAGCGCTTTTACTTGCTCATCAAGCTCATCCTCATACACATTAGCAACCTTCCCCATCATCTTGTCGATTTGGCCCGATTGTTCACCGATCTTAATCATCTGTGGCACAAGCGGCATAATATAATCTTGCTCTTTAATCGCCTTTGAGAGCGCCACACCACCCTTTACCTGTTCGGCAGCATTTTCGATACTTTTGCCAACATGCACATTGTTCACGGCTTCCGCAGAAATGCTAAGCATATCGAGCATTGGCACCCCTGTTGCCAGCAACGTCTCTGCCGTGCGAGTAAAGCGCGCCATATACATTTTACGGAACAACGCATTAAACGGTGGCATATTTAGTTTAATAGTGTCCATGTTTTTAATACCCGACTCTGTTTTTAGATACTGCAGCAAGAAGTAAATACCAAATCCAAGTACAACTACTACTAGCCACCAATAATCTACCAAGAAGTTGGAGGTGGCCACCAATGCCGCCGTCAAGAAAGGAAGCTTTTGTCCAAGACTGTCGTACATTTTTGATACCTCTGGCACGATCGTAATCATCATAAAAATGACTACTGCGATAATTACTACCAGTACGATAGCCGGATAGATCATCGCTCCGCGCACACGGCGCAGAATAGCTTGGTCTTTCTCTTGTTGCGAAGCGATACGGCGCAATGCTTGATCGAGCGTACCCGAAAGCTCACCAGCGCGAATGAGCGATAAGAATACCTTGTCAAATACATCCGGGTGCTGCGCAAACGAGTCGCCCAACGAGCGCCCACCTTCAATCGAGACAACAATATCTTGTACAACACTGCGCATTTTTGGATTATTTGTTTGTTCAACGATCGTATGCAAGCTTTGTGAAAGAGGTAAACCAGCTTCAATCAAGGTAGCAAGCTGGCGGCTGAACACCACCTTGTCCTTCATGGTAATACGTTGCAGCATTTGACTGATTGGGTTGCCTTCGCGCTCTTCTTTAATATCAAGCGGTGTAAGGCCCTGTGACGTCAGCAACTTTGCTGCGTCACGCTCGGTTTCTGCCTGTACAACAGATTTTACGGTTTTACCATTTTCGGTATCTTTGGCTGTGTATGTAAATCGCTGCATTACTTCCTACCCTCGTATAATTCGTTCAAATTCGGCAAGATCAACCGCGTAGTTACGCGCTTCGTCGTACGTCACAGTACCCGCCTGCACTAAACTTGCCAACGTGCGATCCATCGTTTGCATGCCTTGATCGGCACCGGTTTGAATCACCGCATCAAGCTGGTGGCTCTTACCTTCACGAATAATGTTACGCACCGCTGAATTTGCCACCAAAACTTCTGCCGCTACTACACGACCACCACCAATTGCTGGCACCAAACGCTGGCTACAAATACCCATCAAGATATTCGCTAACTGCGAGCGCACTTGTGGCTGCTGATGTGGCGGAAAGACGTCGATCATACGGTCAATACTTTGCGCTGCCGAGTTGGTGTGCAGTGTCGCAAACACCAAGTGTCCGGTTTCGGCAATGGTAATCGCTGCTGAAATGGTTTCAAGGTCGCGCATCTCACCAATCAGCACAACATCTGGGTCCTGGCGAAGGCTTGAGCGAAGCGCCGCACTAAATGAGTACGTATCGTAGTGGATTTCGCGCTGCGCCACGACGGATTTTTTACTCTTGTGGGTAAACTCGATTGGGTCTTCAATCGTAATAATGTGGTGTGAGCGTTCTGAGTTAATTTTGTCGATAATTGCTGCGAGTGTGGTCGATTTACCACTCCCTGTTGGACCAGTCACCAAGACAAGTCCGCGTGGATAATCAGCAAAGCCCATTACCACTGGCGGCATACCGAGTTCGGTCACGCTTTTAATCTCGTTCGGAATTAAACGAAGTGACGCAGCGAGGTTACCACGTTCGTGAAAAGCATTCACACGGAAACGCCCCATCGTACCAAACGCAAAGCTAAAGTCGAATTCTTTGTCTTTAGCGAGCACTTGCTGCTGATCTTCATCAAGAATCGCATAAATAAGGCGCTCAACCGTCGCTTCATCAAGCGTTTCCGTTCCTGCAACAGGAACAAGTGATCCGTCGATACGAAGCATCGGTGGTAACGCAACTTGAATGTGCAAGTCGCTGGCTTTTTTGCGCACTACTTCTTCGAGCAGTACTTCTATTCGTAATTCTTGATTTGTCATGGTTTAAGCCTCCTACACCGTTACTCGGTTTACTTCATCTAATGTTGTGATGCCATTAATCGCTTTTAGGTATCCGTCTTGCTTCATTGGTATCATGCCCTGCGCGATGGCGGTTCGTTGAATTTCTGAACTGGTTGCTCGAGTGGTAATGAGTTTTTGGATTTCTTCGCTGATATCCATTACCTCATACAGGCCAGCTCGTCCAGAATAACCGCCTGGTGTACCCGGCGTATCTTGCCCGTGGTAAAGATCGTACGACGGTTGATTCGCCAACGGCAAACTGTCATAACCGAGCGCTTCACAGTAGCGCGCCATATCGGCTTTGGTCTTTGGCAGCAAATGTCCGACCGTCGCGTTAATATCTTGTGTTTCGATTTCGCTTGAACGATACGCCGTGCGGCTTCGTGCATTGCGTCGCACGAGTCGCTGCCCAATCACCGTATTTACCGTACTGGCAATAAGGAATGGTTCAATTCCCATATCGAGCAAACGCGGTAGCACGCCGGCGGCACTGTTGGTGTGAAGTGTTGAAAACACCAAGTGTCCGGTCAGCGCAGCCTGCACTGCTAAGTTGGCCGTTTCAGCGTCACGAATCTCACCCACCATCACAACATCTGGGTCTTGACGCAAAATTGAACGAAGCCCATCAGCAAACGTTAACCCAACACCAGCGTTTACCTGGATCTGATTCACACCGCTCATCTTGTATTCCACCGGGTCTTCCAGCGTAACAATATTGATTGATTCATCTTTAATTTCTTTAATAAGCGCGTACAAGCTGGTTGACTTACCGCTACCTGTTGGACCACTCGTAAGCACCATACCGTTCGGCCGGCGCATACCTTTGCGAATAGTGCGCAATGCTTGGCCAACATACCCCATCGCTTCAAGATCAAAAGCGCTGCCTGACTTATCAAGCAAACGAATCACCACCTGTTCACCCCAAATCACTGGGCTAATTGCAATACGTAGGTCAACTTCCTTGCCTGATACACTCACTTCAAACTGACCGTCTTGCGGAATGCGGTGTTCATCAATCTTCAGTTCAGACAAAATCTTAATACGACTCACGAGCGCCGGTTCGATGCTCTTTGGCAGCTTCATCATGGCACGCAGCACACCGTCAATTCGGAAACGAATCAATAAGATATCTTCCAACGGTTCAATATGTACGTCGCTTGCACGAGTTTTAACCGCGTGTTCCAAAATAGTACTTAAGGCACGGCTAATAGGCGAATCTTGTGCGATAGTTTTGATGTTCTCTGAAAGTGATGAGGCGCGCTCTGCCCGTGAAGCTTCTGAAGCTTCATCGACTGCGCTCAAGTCGGTTTTGTACTGACTGAGAATATGTCGAACGCTGGTTTCAGACGCCATAAACACCTTGATTGGGCGTTGGATCACATTGGCAAGATAGTCGACTGCTTGTACGTTATTAGCGTCGATCATCGCGATCGCCAAACGGTTACGCACCTCAGCAAGCGGCACCGCCATGAAGCGCTCAGCCACATCAGCACTTAGAAGCGATAGTACTTCTTGACTCGGTGTGGAGTTGACCAGGTTTACATAGGGCACACCCGAAACGTAAGCAATTGCGTGTGTCAGTAGTTCGTCATCAATAATATCTCGTTCGGTTAAGATTGCGACCAACTGCCGGTTTGAAGCTTCTGCCTGTTTTAAACACTCTTCGATTGTGGCAGCAGAAACAAGCCCTTCCGAGATGAAGATGTCCTTGAGCTTATCCTGCATTTCAACCGTAAGAAGTGACGACATACCGCTCCTATTCTGCGAACTCTGAGCTTACCGGGTCGGCGCCTTGCTCGCGCACGTACACTTCGACCGTTGGGTTGATTGACTTACTGTTAAAGACGCGCTTGGTTGGCTGCGCGACTTCCCTGTCAATCACCTCTGTTTGCTCAATGGTTGCTGTTTGTTTGATCTTGCCACCAAGCAATGAGTTCACCGCAAAAAAGGTGATCGTCGCCGCGACAGAAGCAATTAAAATGATCATCGCTATTTCGGTTCGTTTCACTGCTGTTTCTCCTCTTTCGTCGTTAGTTCAAGATTTGCTGGTGGGAAGTAGTACGCCACACCGGTAATCTGAAGTGACACCTGGTTATCTTGCGTCGTTCCCGTAAGGGTCGTAATATTGAAAGCACGAATTGATCGTTCTAATCGATTGAGTGCTCGTTTCAAATTGTCCGGGCTACCAGAAATTGTTGTAGCAAAGCTCACCTGTTGCAATCCGGTTTCGCCTTCAGCACTACCGTCTTGACTCATCATGTCACCACTTGAAGGGTCAACTGAGAGCGCATCGATACGCACACCAGGTGCTTCTTCAAAAATTTTCTTCTGAAGCGACGCACCAAGTGCAAGCCTGTTTTCATCGGCTGGGAGCGCATCGAGAATCGTTTGCAGCGCCGATGCTTCATCGTTTGGTCGTACTAAACGCAGTTCGCTATTCGTATCAAGTTTGCGAATATCCGCTTTTAAGTCTGGGGCGATTTCAATATTTTGGCGAATCTTTTTTAGTGTATCGTTCTTTTGGTTGAGAACTGATTGATTGAACATTGCCGTTTGAACCAGCATTGTTGCAATCACTGCCACCGCACTCAACACCGACGCAGCGCCGCCAACCCAGTACAACACGTTTTTACGAGCTTTCGCAATCAGGCTACGCTTTCGAACGATTCCTTCTCTGTCTTTTGGCATATTACTGCTCCCCTTCCTGGTTCTCGATTGTGTTAAAGAGTGACTGCGGCAAACGAGTATATGAGTCGGTCACGTTACCTCGGTCAAGTCCACGAATACGAAGCATGTCGATTTGCTGGCTAAAGAGGAGTGGGTCGTATGCAAAATCAATTCGGAAGCTGACGCTTTCAGAACCTGCACCTTCACGTTCTTCACGAGCGAGTACCATATTTGTCAGATTTACTTCTGAAGCAATCTGTACTGACTGTTCGTTGTCGTGCTTTGTTAACGGCGAATCAGAGAGCTCCGAAGCAACCGCATCTTTTTCTGGCTCAACATAGTAAAGCTTCATGCCTTCAATGTTTTTACGAAACACTTCAGCAGCATCAAATCCACGATAGCGAGTTTGTGCCGTAATACTAATCGTATTTTGCGTCGTATCGATATCAAACGAATTGATTGCTACTGCATTATCCGTTCCTTCTGCAGATGCTTCCGCAAGAAGCGCAAAAATACGCGATGTCATCGCTTTATTTTCGTGTGATGATTGAATGTGCTTAAGCTGATTGCTCACCGTCACGGTTTTTTCAATATCTTCAATATTGCGGAAGTTCTCATCTTCACGCTTGATATTGTTCGTTGCACTACCGATGAGTGCTGCTTGCACTCCAAAAACATAACCAGCGAGCAGAACCAGCAAACCAAGTGACGCGATAATCACCATGATCGATACGGACATTACCACCATACGGTGGCGCTGCGACTTAACCAGCTCGAGCTTTACATCTGGAATCAGGTTGATTTGAATCATACTACTGCTCCATCCTTTGTGCTAGACCAACTGCGGTGGCAAATTCAAACTCAGTTGATTGAATCTTTTGCTTTTCTGTGTCTGTTAGTTCAACGTTGCGCCACGGGCTCACGACATCAGCCTGTAGGTTGGTTTTTGTCGCAATAAATTCCTTAAATTGTGGAATCATGCCTGCGTATCCCGACAAGTGGATATTAGCAATTGTTTCGGTGGTGTATTTATTTTGGAAGAACTTAATTGATTTAGCAATTTCTGAGGCAAAGTTCTCCAACACACCTTCAACCGCGCGATACACTTGGCCTTCGAGACGATCTTGCGCCAAACCGAATTTTAAGATAAATTGCGAGGCTTGGTCTTCTTTAATGCTTAGGTTTTGCACAATTGCCCCGACCATCGTCTTGAGCCCCATTGGCAGCGTTCGCACAAGTACCGGCCGATCTTCGATTGTTACCGCAACATCGGTTGATTGCTCACCGACATCAAGAACAATATGTGCACCTTTTGGTTGTGCAGGAAGCAATGAGCGAATAATCGCGATTGGGTCTGGTTCTGCTGCGATCACGTTAAAGCCGCTGCTGTCGATCATTTCGATCAAGCCTTCAACGTAGGTTTGTGCTGTACTGGCAAGCAACACTTCTTGCTTTTTGGCGTCGCGCGGTGACGGACCTAGTTTTGCCCAGTCGACTTTTGCGTCATCAAGCGGCATTGGGATGTACTGATCCGCTTGATACTTGAGCGTGCTTTTGAGTTCAACGTCAGACATGACCGGCACTTCAATGACGGTCGTAAACGTTTTTGATGAAGGAAGGCCGACAACCACATTTTTTGTGTGGATCCCCGCCTGTGCTACGGTAGCCATAATGGCACTTGTTAATTTCTTGCGACCTTCCGGCGAATCGCTCGCTATGATCTGCGCATCTAGCGCAGAGTACCCTACATGCTCCAATCGCCATCGGTTCTCACCGGTGGCAGAAAGTTGCACAACTCGAATCGACTTTGTGCCGATATCGAGAGAAAAGTAATCGCCCATCCCTTTTATCAATTTCATACTGCCCTTCATTATACAGAAGGGCTTACCTTTCTGGCAAGCCCCTTATGCTTAGATTTTTCTGCCTTTTTTTAATAGCGTGGCGGCAAATCCACCGACTGCGTAGTCACGTAGCGTGCGCCAGATGAGTTTACCTGCTGCGCAACCCACAAATATGCATCCGGGCGAAGATTAAAGCTTTCAGCCGGAACAGATTGTACTGGCGCACCGTCTGCACGGTCTTGTCCACCCGCACGACCAAGCAGAATTGCTCTCGCTGCTACTGGGCCATTAACGAACAGGTTATTGCCACAACCGCCGTCGCCTTTATGTGGCGCTGTACGCGGTGTCGGCGCAACATTAGCATTACAGGTGTCGATGCGGCCTTCTGGCGCAATCATCCACGAATCAACACGCGTTGCCCCTGGCGACACATGAATGTTGAAGTTTGAATTATTGCTGGCTGGCGCAATCACCAATTGCGACAATCGGCCAAGCGAACTTGCCGCTTCTGGCGTTGCAACATTACCGACAACACGCGCTGTCGCATTTGGACGCATTAAAATAATTACTGATCGGTTTTCTGCGAGCGCACCTTGCACACGAATATTACCTGTAGGTCGTATAACATGGCGACCTTCGGGAAGACTTGCTAGATCGAGCAGTGGGTCTGTGCCGCTGACTGTACGGCCTTCAGCTGGCATCGCAGCAAAGAATTCTGCCAGTGTTGACGAACCATCCGTAACTGTTCCAAACCGACCAGGATTTGGGACATTTGCGAACGTCAGAAAGCCAAGGTTACTCCGCCCTTGTTGCATTCCCATACGATAGATTGACCCGCTGCCAAATCCTCTTACAGAATTACCGACAACTGCGCCATATTCACTCCAGCTGCCATAGGTACGGCGCTCGGCGCCAGCTTGTCGCGATGTATTACCGGTGATAATCTTTCCGCCAACAAACAAATCACCAGAACGTACTTGCACATGTGGACGCGACCCTACTGCCACGCAAGCAGCAGCACTATGAAGCCAATCGTTGGCGCTATGATTATACGTTGGGCGCTGCACCGACGTAATGTAGCAAATACGATCACCCGCCTCAAGCGGAGCACTGATTGCTTCGCTGCCGTCATCAAGAAGTGATGTTGTTCCTGTTGGGAACACGCGCGCCGCAGGGTTCGCCACAAGCTGATAGTCTTGACCCCTAAACTGCGCCTCGATATATTCGCGCGCCGCCGTATCTGGGTTTGCTGAGCTGCTCGTGCCCGTATTTGAAAGATTCGTATCAATCGCAGCCGTTCGATCAGCTTTTTTCACAATAAAGCGTGACGTATTGGCACGAGTCGTGCTGCTATTCTCTACCGTGTCATTCTGTATGGTAGCATTAATGCCAGTGATATTTGGGTTTTCTCCATCAACCACACTTTTCGTATCAACAGAGACGGTAGGCGTAAGTGAATATTCACCGCCCCATATAACATCGAACCGAATCGTCTGACAGTGCAAGTTGGCAAATAACCTATTATCAGAGTTTTTATAAAAAGAACAAAGTAGCGAAGTTAGGTTGATCGTCTCGCGGCCAGCTGTTTCGCGCCGCTGACTCCAGTTGGCAATTTTACCAGAGATGGTACGTTTGATAGGGCCACGCACTGTCGTTCCTGTTAGCTCTATGTTCTGCTCAAAACCGGCTGCACTCCCAAAACGAGCGCTATTAAAACGATCCTTGTGGTACTGGTCGTTCCCCATATACTTTACGCAGTCATAAGTGTAATCCCCTGTGTTTGCCGCAGTTCTTGAGCCAGAACTTGGGCCGCTCTTGATGCGCCATTCCCATGGACCATATTCTCTATGACCAAACGGCCAAATACCAACATACCAGCTGTCACGCTCGTATTTCATGTGATTACCGTAGGTTCCAACATTATCACAAAAGCTAAGGTCGCTAATGCCACTTATGTCCGTTGGAGGATATCCCGTAATGGCGTACTTTCGAACGTCGCCCGAACATCTCCTGTATTTCATATAAAGATCCAGCTCAAATTCACCGTTCTCATTTGGTGTTACTTGCGCTGAACCGAGCCACCCGGCATGCCCCGCTCGTCGATTCGCTAGAGTCGCACCCGTGCTACCGCTACAAATCGCACTAAGGCGTTGCTCTGCGCTTGCCGACGTGTCGCGCTCATCAATAATGTTATCAGTTTGCCACTGTGCCTGCGCATCAGCGCCACCAAATAGCGCCACCGAAAGAGCTGCTACAACACCGCCAATAATAAAGAGTTTTTTCTGTTTCATCATATTACTCGGCACCTAATCTTGCTTTTATTTTTTCGTCTACCTTCTGTATCACAAACTGTTTTCGTGCATCGAATTGTGCTTCTGTCATGCCAGCGCTATTTTTTGTGATATCAACTTCTGCATGACGTGCTCGCTCAATTGCCAATGCCATATCTTCAGCAGCTGTGTACATTTCTGTGCGATCAGCGTAGATAAAGCACAAAAATGCTTTATCGAGCATTTCTTGATCCCACGCCGCTGGGTTAGATGTTCGTACTTCGTGTGCAGAGGCGTCGTAATATTGCTCATAATTAACAAGTAGCTCATCAAGCGATGCCGTTTCCATCGCTTGATTGTTCATTTGTGTTGCCGCCTCCGAATAATCAAGTGTTTCGCTTTGCGGCTGTTCTTCCTGTTTTTGTTTTGCCTCCTGATAGAGATACGCCCCCCATGCAGTCGCTCCAAGAACGAGCGCCACCCCACACGCGACCATAATGAAGAAGCTTTTATGATCCTTTATATGCCCTTTTTTCTGATCACTCATAAACATTACCAGTTTACACTGCTCTCGCCCCCGTGTAAATAGCAACTTTTATGCTATACTACAGAGTATATGAGTTTATCAATCGGTATCGTTGGCCTGCCAAATGTCGGCAAGTCAACCACATTCAACGCCCTCACTAACAACGAAATTCTCGCCGCAAATTACCCGTTTGCCACGATTGAGCCGAACACCGGTATTGTTCCCGTGCCAGATAATCGGCTTGAAAAGTTGGCTAATTTGTATGGTTCAAGCAAACTATTACCTGCGACGGTAACATTTGTAGACATCGCCGGGCTGGTGGCTGGTGCCTCAAAAGGCGAAGGTTTGGGTAACAAATTTTTGGCAAATATCCGCCAGTGTAACGCAATTGTTCACGTGGTGCGTGCGTTTAAAAATGACGACATTTTGCGCCACGACGAAGCGCCGGTCAATCCGCAAGCCGACATCGATATTATTAACACCGAACTTATTTTGGCAGATATTCAAACGATCGAAGCGCGCCTACCAAAGCTGCAAAAAGAAGCCAAGGCCAAGCCAGCCGTGCGCGAACAAGCCGCGTATTTAGAAACGCTTCTCGCCGAGCTGCAAGCTGGCACGCCTCTTTCGGCGCTCGATTCACTCGATGTTGAAGCAATTGGCGACCTTCATTTGCTGACCGCGAAGCCAGTCATTTACGCCTTCAATGTAGATGAAGCTGACCTGACCGACACTGCCGCACAGCAAACACTCAGCGCACTCGTAGCACCTGCTCAATCTGTCTTTTTGAGCGCAAAATTAGAAGAAGAATTGCGCGGCCTTCCGCCAGAAGATGCCCACGAATTGCTCGAAAGTTACGGCGTAAAAGAAACGGGGTTGATGCAATTGATTCACGCCGCCTACGACACGCTTGGACTGCAAAGCTACCTTACCGCCGGACCAAAAGAAGTGCGCGCCTGGACGATCAACAAAGGCGCGACCGCCCCGCAAGCTGCTGGCGCCATTCACACCGATTTTGAACGAGGTTTTATTGCCGCGCAAATCGTTAACTACGACGACCTAATCGAAGCGGGCTCGGAACAAGCCGCCAAACAAGCCGGCAAAGTACGCACCGAAGGCAAAGATTACATTATGCAGCCAGGAGACGTGGTAGAGTTCCGGTTTAATGTCTAAATTATTCCACGGCATATCCTATCTTGAAAACCTTCAGCCGCACCTTCGCACCAGCGACGAAACGCTTGCGTTGCGTGATTTTTCTGGCTCGATTTCGTTCGACACGAGCCAGCGCTACTGCATCGGCTGGCACGATTTAGCCACCAAAGAAACACACCCCTGCCCCGAACAAGCCACCACCGACAGCAAATACGACACCTGCCCTGCCTGCCAGCGCCGCACCGGGTTTAACCCGGCATTTTACCATGCCACGAGCGTGTCACCGCAGCAAGAAGCACGCAACAACGAGCCACACATGCTCTACCTCGCCTACATAGGCGACGGCTATTTAAAAGTTGGCATCAGCTGGGCAGAACGCGGCATTCGCCGCTTGCTCGATCAAGGTGCGCGCTCCGCGCTTATTCTTGATACGTTTCCGACGGCACTTATTGCTCGCCAATACGAAGCATCAATTGCCGCGTTGCCACACCTGCACGAAACCACGCCAACGCGCACAAAGCTGCAATTACTAGCGCACACCTATAGCACGACGGCGGCAGAAAAAGCACTTCTTGCCACCAAGCACACCATCGAAACAACGCTCAAAACCACCTTCAGTGGTGGCGACCCGCTTCATCTTAGCGAACACTATTATGATACAGCGCCGCCAACCTCGTTCACGACGCTGACAACGCCAGTGATTTCTGGCACAGCGCTGGCATGTATTGGTGATATTTTATGTATGCAACACGGTGATCGCACCGTGGCGTTGGCGCTCAAACGCTACACTGGGTATCCAGTGACAATTACAGAAGAGATCGAACCGCTTGATTTACCCGCCGAACAGGTGTCGTTATTTGGCTAACTATTTACGCAAGCGTAATTTGTAAAATCGCTCCAAATTACCCTTCGCACCCGCCACGTCACTGTCGCGTTTATCTAAAATCACAAAATAGGTTTGCGCCCACAATTCAAAATCAGCCAGAATTTCACGGCGCACTTTATTATTTTTGATGACACCTTTGTTCACTTGATGCTTGCCCGCTTCAAACTGCGGCTTTACCATCGCAACGAGTTCCGTCGTTGGCTGCATTAACTGTTTCGCCACGTGCGGCAGAATCTCGCGTAGTGAAATAAACGAAACATCACCCACAATAACATCGATCGGCTCATCGGTATAAAAATCACGAATGTCAGTTTTTTCGTGCAGCTCAATTTTATCGTTACCGTGCAAACTTGGATGAAGTTGGTCTGTCCCCACATCCACCGCGAACACTTTTTTTGCGCCGTGCTGCAGGGCGTAATCGGTAAATCCACCTGTACTGCTGCCAATATCCAATACTGTCGCATCAGCGAACGAAACACCCAGCTGCTGCGCTACACTGGCAAGCTTTAACCCTGCACGGCTGACGTAGTGTTCATCCAGCGTGACGGTAATCGTGTCGCGTTCGCTCACCATTTGGCCAGCTTTTTTGGCGGCTTTGCCATTCACCAATACTTTGCCCAGGCGCACAAAATTTTCTGCTTGTGAGCGACTGCTCGCCATTTGGCGCTGAGTCAATTCTTTGTCTAATCGTTGTTTCATTATGGATACATCTGCGCTTCAAGTTCACGCGTTATTTGTGCAATTATATCATAACTTGCGCCTTTTGTCATGACGGCCATCACGTACGTTCCGCGCGGATGATGTACAACCCCTACATCATGCACGTAGTCCCATAGGAAGCCTACTTTGTTCGACGTCCAACCTTGCGTGCCAGCTGGAATTCCCTTACGCCAAATTTGTCGGCTCATAGTACCAAGTAACGTCTCTCGCTCACCGCCTGCTGCCAAGCTACCCCTCTGAACCCCTTTCACAACGCGAACCAAATCATCGGCGCTTGTCTGCACTGCGCTGCCTGTTGTAAAAGAGGTCGCACTACTAATACCACGCTGATACAAAAAGTTATTCAGGCTTTCACGGCCAAATTGACGTAACCACTCTTCGGCGCATTGGTTTGTTGACACGGCAATCATTTGTTCAAAACAGCCCGCCACTGTTGTATCTAAAATAGGAGATTGCCACGTGGTGCGTCCTTCTGCCATGTCGTGGAAGAGCCGAATCGCCACATACAGTTTATATGTACTGGCACTTGGCGTACTTTCGTTCCCACGATACGATGCCTGCCACCCAGCACCATCAAGCTGTTCGAGGCTGATGCGAACATCGTATCGGTGCCCAATATCATTCATCTTTGCCTGTAATCCCGCTTGAGAATGCGAGTACGCGTACGTCGCCTTAACCTGTGGAGCAATTGGCTCAAGCACTGCTGTTACATATTTATACTGACCAGGTTCTAGCAATAGTGAACTCATTTTTTGTTCAAAATCACCTCTGTTAATTTGTTCACCAGCAGATCCATCTTGACGGCTCGCCTCTTGGCCATCAACGATATGCACCACTGTTTGCCCAGCAGGCCGTGCTACTTGCCCATTTAGTTCTGCAATATACGCAGCAAGCTTTTCTGACGCGACAGCAAGCTGCGGTTCGCCACCTTCAGTCGTTACTGTTAGCCAGCTTGCCAGCTGCGCTCGGTTTGGCATAAAACTATTATCTCGCCCCGCTACACTAATCGTAATCTTTTTTGCAATAACTTCTTCGGCCTGCTGACGTACTGCCGCCATGTCTGCCGCTGTTGATGACGGCAGAATAGCGCGCTCCGGCACGTCAACTCGTGCCACGCCCGACGTATCAACACGAGCGTCTCTTAACGCATTCTGCAGCGCTTCTACGCCAATGCTACGCCCACGCTTACCGTCCTTTACAGCCACCGCACCGTCCTCTTGAATCGAAATCGCCGCATCTTCTGGCGCTTTCTCGTGCTTTTTCGCGTAAGCCTGCGCAAACTCCTTCAGAGGCTCGTCAGCATACGTTACCGTCAATGTCGTAACGTTTGGTTGGTAAAACAAGATCGAAAACGGCACCCAGCGCCACTGCTGCGAATACGCCCGGAGCGCCGTAAAGTTCGCTGTCTCATTGAGCTGTGCACCGGTTTTCAATAGCGCAACCTTTTCTGTCCCAAAACGCGCGCGGAGCTCTACCTGTGTATTGACGAATGTCGTTTGCTCTTTTACTAGCAGCTCATCACGTGTTTTCCATCCATACGGTTCGTGATTATATCGCGCCAACGGAAGCGTTCGGTCACTTGGGTACAGCACCTGAAACACTACCTCACCCACTAAAAGTAAAAGCAGCCCGATCCACCAACCGTGCCGCTTCATATGCCGCCACACGCGATTAGCATGTCGCTTTTTGTATGCTGTCGTTTCGTGTGTTTTGTTTATTGAGCGCCTTTTCATGCTACTCATAGTGTACCACCCTGTGAACCCGCTTACGCTTTTTACAAGCGTAAATTTTATTATTTTTTACGTTCGCGATATTCGCCGGTTGCCGTGTCAACACTCACAACGTCGCCAGTTTTAATGAAGGCCGGTACTTTAATCACCTTGCCAGTTTCGAGTGTGGCATCTTTCAGTACGCTGCTGGTCGTATCCCCTTTTACAACATCTTCGGCATAGGTGACTTCAAGATATAAGTTTTTTGGCAGCTCTACATTAATCACGTTGCCATCAAAGAACTGCAACGTAATTTCATCGCCTTCTTTTAGATATTCCGCTGCCGTATCAACAATCTCCGCCGAAAGTTCAAATTGCTCAAAACTTTCTGGGTCCATAAAGTTAAAACTTTCGCCACTTTGGTACAAATATTGCACCGTTTTGTTTGAAACTTCAGCTGGTGCGATTTTATCCTGGCCTTTAAAGGTTTTTGGAATCACGCTGCCGTCAATCAAATTCTTAAGCTTAACATTCACAATTGAACCGCCACGGCCCATTACTTTTTGGCCATATTCGGTTACGCGGTAGGGCTTTCCGTCGATTTGGCAGACGACGCCTTTTTTCAAATCAGTTGGTTGGTACATGTTGTCTCCTTTTTAGTGGGTACGGATATGTAAGCAGCGCACCTTTGGCAGATGCGCTGGAACAGATCCGTAATTAGTTGCTAGTTACGAACGGTAGTAGTGCCAAGTGGCGAGCGCGCTTTACAGCAACGGTTAGCTGGCGCTGTTGTTTTGCGCTCAAACCGGTGCGTGATGCTGGCTCGATCTTGCCGTAGCTATCGATAAATCGTAGCAAAGTTTTTGCATCTTTGTAATCAAAGTATGCTGGGGTGTCTTTCTTCATTCGTTTAGACATAAATATTCTCCGTATTAATTGCTATCCTAGAATGGGATTTCAGAGAGGTCGATTGGCTTATCATCAATCTCGTCGTTTGCTGGTGCGTTGTTGTTTGAACGTGAACCACCGCCAGATGATTGCCCGCCGCCTTCACCACCAGAGCCGTCAAGGAACGTTACGTCAAAGGCAACCACTTCTACACGGCTACGGCGCTTGCCGGTTTCTTTATCTTCCCAGCTATCTTGGCGAAGACGACCTTGCACTAGCGCACGGCGTCCCTTTGATAGATACTGGCTCACCAGTTCGCCGGTCTTTTCCCATGCTGTTACGTCAAAGAAATCAGCTTGGTCATCTTGCCCTTGGCGATCAACTGCCAGGCTAAAGCTACAAACAGCTTTTCCACTTGCAGTGGTGCGCATTTCTGGATCTCGTGTTAGACGACCCATTAGTATTACTTGATTAATACCTCGTGCCATATCGTTTTGCCCGTATACACACTCTCGCGTGTTCCGGTACTTCCCCTCTCTATAATCCCTCTTGGGTTGTTAGTTACGCCTCTTCTGAGCGTGCAGCGCGTTCGCTGGCTTTTTTTGCGTCTTCTGCGAGTGCCGCACGACCTTTTTCGTCGATAGTTACAAGCAAGTAACGCAATACTTCGTCAGTAATGTTCAACACATTGCTGATCTTGAGCGGTGCGTCAGCTGGAAGTTTTACATCCATGTTTACGTAAACCGCAAAATTTTCTTTGTTGATCTGGTAGGCAAGTTTTTTCTTCCCCCAGTTTTCTTCTGTTACGATTTCACCGCCAGCCTTGGCCACGAGATCACGCACTTTTTTCAGTGGTGTTTCGATGTCAGCCTCAAGGTCGGGGTGAATAAGAACGGTTAGTTCGTACTCTTTCACTCGATTTCCTCCTCTGGAATCCGTTTTGGATGTATGTGTTCTGTTTGACACATACAGCAGGTTAATAACAGATGTAATTATAGCAGATTGTCTCGTGCGCGTCTAGTTTTTAGCACTCACTACACAAATGTATCCAGCTTGAATAGATTTGGGTAATGCCCGAGATTAGACGCTCTCGGGTGGGCGGTTGATAGCGGATGCTATCAAGAAGCTTACGATGATGTTGGAATCTCCCCTCAAGGAAAGACGTCGCCGACCGTGTAGACACCTAGACATTTGGCAGCGGAACAACGCACATTGTATAGCCAGGCCCCGTCCAAGAGTATGACTGCGAGGCTGGTGATTTCATATTCGGCCACTCCGTTTCGTGGTCGACAATACCGCTATTATCACAGTCTTTCGCCGATCCTTCCAGAGCATACATCAAATAGTACGGATTCACGACACCGTTCACCCTAAACTCCTCCCAATGGACCACAATGCCACCCATAAATGTTACACTATCGCTGATAGCAACTGGCCGCGCATTAACCACAGGGAGGTTAGCTAAAAGCTGCAACATTTTTTCGTTGAACTCGTCATTTTTCGGAGTTAGATAATCGGACGCGCCACAATCAGGCTGTCCGTCACCATTCGTATCAGGATAGCCAAGCCCTAGACAGGCCGAATAGCCAAAGTCAGGATACGCACCATTTGCAGCGGCATATCCTTTTAGCGCTCGTTCAAATTGCGAAACACCTGAAATAGTTCGTACATTATTTGCGCGAGCTTGCACACCGTTATACACCATAAGTGAAATTGCTGCTAAGATCGCGATAACGACAATGACGATCAGCAGCTCTACGATTGTAAACCCGCCGTCTTGTCTCCTCATCCTCATAGGATAATTAGTCGCTAGCCCTATCCTCAAGCTCATCAAGGCTCGCAATCAAGACCTCGCGTGGGCGAGCGCCGTCTGCAGGGCCGATGATTCCCTGATCTTCCATTTCTTCTACAAGTCGCGAGGCTCGAGCATAGCCAACACGCAAACGGCGTTGCAATAAGCTAGCACTGGCTTTTTTACTTTCTACTACCACGCGCACGGCATCTTTGTACATATCATCGCTACTGCCGCTGTCAAAGTCCATCACCACGCCACCTTTGCCACCAAGATGCACTGGTTGCGCCACGATTTCGTCGTTATATTGCGGTGCCGACTGCATGCGCAAATGATCGGTAATCTTCAGCACTTCTTCATCAGTTACCCAGGCACCCTGCACACGCTTCGGCTTGCCCATTTGGGCGGTTTTCATTAGCATGTCACCTTGGCCCAACAATTTTTCTGCACCAGCAACGTCTAAAATAGTACGGCTGTCTACCTGGCTCGCCACGGTAAAGGCAATACGCGCTGGGACGTTAGCTTTAATCAACCCAGTAATAACATCTACACTTGGGCGCTGTGTTGCCAGCACCAAGTGAATACCCACCGCACGCGCTTTCTGTGCCAAGCGCACAATCAGCGCCTCGACATCACGAGCCGCCAGCATCATCAAATCGGCCAACTCATCAATCACCACTACGATATATGGCATTGTGCCCTCTTCGTGCTGCTGTACATTGCCATCTTCGTCTTCAACCGAGATTTTGTGACCACGCTGGCGCAAACGCTTGTTGTAGCTTTCAATTTCACGCACCTTTTCTTCGGCGAGCAATTTATAGCGACGCTCCATCTCGTTGACGGCCCATTTTAGGGCACTGATGGTTTTTTCTGGTTCATTAATCACCGGTGTTAATAAGTGTGGAATATCTTCGTATGGCGCCATTTCTACCTGCTTTGGATCCACCAAAATCAGCTTCATCTCGCTTGGGCTATTGCGATAGAGCAAGCTGGTTAATAGTGTGTTAATCATCACCGACTTACCCGAACCAGTCTGCCCTGCAATCAAAAGGTGCGGCATTTTATTCAACTCACCAATCGTTGCGTGTCCAGAAATATCCTTCCCGATCGCAAAGCTCAGTGGCTGTTTACCACCTTTCCATTGCGACGAATCAAGAATTGCTCGCAAGCGCACATCAGCCGCACGCACGTTTGGCACTTCAATACCAACCGCTTTTTGCCCTGGAATTGGCGCCTCAATACGCAAACTTTGAGCTGCCAAGTTTAGTGCAATATTTGTTTCAAGCGCCGTAATACGCGTCAACTTCACGCCACTTGGCGGGCGCAATGTGTATTGCGTGACCTTTGGCCCCACATTAGCGTCTTCCATCTCAACGTCAATATTAAATTCGCTGAGCGTATCTTTAATTGTAAGGGCATTTTGCTGTACATCGCCCGCATCAGGTGGATTCTCTTTCTTTTCAAGTAACTCTAGGCTTGGCGATTTCCAGTTTGGATCACTCACCGCAACCAGGGCTTGCTGATTTTCCGCTTGTTTATCTTGCTGCATACTGCCACGTAAACTTGCCAAGCGCGGTTTTGCCTTTTCTTCAGCCTCTGTTTGTGTTGGCATGTTAACATTTAGCTTAATACCAACATCTTTTGCGGCGGCATCAGCCTTATCTTTTTTACCCGTCTTTTCGTCATCTTTCTCGCTGCCACCAAACTTCAAACGAATACCGCTAGCTGGTTTTTCAGCCTTGTTTGCTTCTTGCATTACTTTTTTATTTGAGCGCTCTTCTTCTTTTAGACTTGACTGCATCCAGCCCCAAATACTACTAATTACCGTAAACGGCGAGACTCGTAGTACAAACAGCGCGGTAATAAGAATGAGCAAAATATAGATAAAGCCAGCCACGGTAGTGTTGACCATCGGCAGCATAATATACATATTAAGCGAATCACCAAACCAGCCACCCGTCGTTTGCCCTGCTTTGTCGTGTAGTAAGCCAAAAAGACCCGCAAACCACAACACCATCAAGCCGGTAGCAAACTTCATCACTAAGGGTAATTTGTTGTTTTCTGCGCGGAAAATTTCGACCGCCATATACACAAACAATACAGGCACGACATACACCGCGTAGCCAATCAGTTGCAAACTCACCTGCTGTAGCCACTCAAGCACCGGCCCGCCCGCATCAAACCAGGCCACCACATACAACACCGACACAGCAATCAGTACAACAGCGCCAACTTGCGCCCAAAACCCTGCCGGCAGTTGATGCTGCGGCTTGGCTGGTGCTTTTTTACCCCGAGTAGCTTTTTTCTTTTTTGCCATATCTTCTTTAGTATACGCTATATTTGTTATGGTTTATATACTCGTATTGTAGCATATTTTGCAACGTTTTGCAAGAGTTGGGTACAGCTTTAGCGTGATTCAGGCGTTTGCGCTTCAATCGGTACAGGCACTGCTGCCATTTTGCGCGGGCGGTAATACACGATAAGCACCGCCATCGAACCATAAAAAAGCATCCAAGCAGTGTTCACACCAATCAGCATCGCATCGCCAATCGTAGTTGCATACGAGATATGGCGATCACTTGCCCTACCATCCACATTACCCAAGTGCTAAGATTAAACTCGTCCGAGTTTTTTATGCGGATCAGGTTAATATAAAACACCCTCGGCTTTCACTGAGGGTGTTTTCATAAGCGCGATATTAATAAGCGCGTGGTTCTTCCCGATTTTTTGGCATTGTCACCTCTGTATCAGGCACTTGTTTTTCGGGGAATTTCTTTGGCGCAGGGCGTTTAAATTCGCCTTCAGAGCCGTCTTTCTTGCCGTTATGACGACGGTCATTATTGCGGTCGTTATTCCCCCCGCCGCGATTGCCGCCAATTTCGTTAATCACAGGGATGACAATTGGCGTGCGACGTGTTTGGTCGTAAAGCAAGTGGGTAATTTCGTCTTTGAGTTCTTTTTTCAAAACATCCATATCCACTTTTTTGCCGCCAAAGCTACGAGCAACTTTTTGCTTCAAGTATTGGCGAATGAGGTTCATCAACTCTTCGCTGTCACGCAGGTAGATAAACCCACGACTGATGATATCTGGGCTGGTCATCAAGCGACCACTGCCCTTTTGTACCGTCAACACCACCACAAACATTCCTTCTTGGCTCATATGGATGCGGTCTTTCAAGACTACTTCACTTACCGTTGCACCAGAATCATCGTACATAATACCGCCAACAGGGACGCGGCCGTTCTTGCGAGCGCTGTCTGACGTAATTTCAATCACGTCACCGCTATCACAGACAAAAATGTTATTACGTGGAATTGCACATTCGCGTTCAGCAAGCTCGGCGTTATGCACCAACATGTGGAATTCACCATGAATTGGCATGTAATATGTTGGATTGAGCGCGTTAATCAACTTAACGTGATCGTCGTAGTAACCGTGCCCTGAAAGGTGCAGCGGGCCAATACCAGTCAAGTGCGTTTTGCCGTTTTGAATCACCTCAGAACCTTCACGCATCAAACCATCAACCGTACGCACGACATACTTTTCGTTTCCCGGAATTGGGTTCGAACTAAAGACCACGACGTCGCTGTTTTTGATCTTGATATGGCGGTGTGAACCTGTCGCCATGCGGTTGAGCACCGCGTTCAGCTCGCCCTGGCTACCAGTCGAAACAATTGTCACCTTTCCATCAGGCAACTTAATGATGTCTTCCATCTTCATAATGACATCTTTAGGTACATTAATCGTACCAGTGCGCAGTGCCACTTCGAGGTTTTGCAACATACTGTATCCTGCCAGCGCCACTTTGCGGCCATGCTTTTTGGCTTCGTCCATAATGCCTTGAATACGGTGAATTTGTGAGCTAAACGCACTAATCACCAGGCGACTTTGTTGGTACTTGTCCATCACTTCACCAATACTGTGTTGGATCTCTGGCTCGCCGTGTGAGTGCGTACCTTCGCTTTCACAGTTAGTACTTTCGTTCATCAGCATTAAGATGCCTTCTTTGGCGCTAATTTCGGTTAGGCGCTCAAGGTCAAATTTTTTGCCGTCAACCGGATTGTCTTCAAAACGCCAGTCACCGGTATCTACCAACACACCAAGTGGCGTACGAATCACGACCGCAGTACTGTCTGGAATTGAGTGGTTCACGCGCACCAATTCAATATTAAAGTGTTCACCAAGCTGCGCACGTTCGTGTGCTTCTGGGTTCAGCTCGTGATACTCTGGCTCGTATGTTCCATCGCTATCATCCATGTTGCGCTTGAGCATACCAATCGTAAACTTACTAGCATAGACTGGCGCTGGAATTTGCGGAATCAGGTGGCGGAAAGCGCCAATGTGGTCGAGGTGGCCGTGCGTAAACACCACACCCTTAATCATGTGCTTGCGTTCAAGCAAGTAGCTAATATCTGGCGTAATGTAGTTGATGCCTGGGTAGTCTGCACCGGGGAACAAAAAGCCCATATCAACAATCACGATTTCTTTATCGTATTCGATCGCCATCATGTTTTTGCCGATACCCATTTCACCAAGGCCGCCGATTGGCATCACCTTTAGTTTTGGACCATTTGTACGTGGCTGCTTTTTCCATTCTGCCATGCTAAATTGGCGACCTTCATAGCCGTTGTAAATGCTTTTGTTGACCGGGATATCGATCATGTGCTGGCTCGCGCGCAGATTCACGTTTTCGCTGGTGCGGCGCTGTGCACGAAACACTTCGCCTTTGCGGGTATTGGTTTGGTTCAGCGCAGCAATGTTTGATTTACGCTTCTGTTGGCTTTGTGGCCGTTTGCTCATGTCATCTGACTGAGTATTACCGAGTCTTCGTTGACCCATATCGTTTCTTCTCCTTTATTTTGAGTACATTTGTATAAAAACGTTAGATTTTGCAAGTAGTATACAGGGGATTGTTTGATGGCGAGTTATTTGTTGATAGTTGCCGACAAGTATCCCTCGTAAGTGCTCTTTATTATAGCGATCCGGCAAACTGTTGTCAATTATCCCTTTTTCTAGCAAGTTATGACTGGCGTGCCACCTCTGCCGCCGCCAAAAAATCATCAATCAACGTTTGACGCATGCTGCCATTATAGAGTGCTGCTGCCGGGTGATATAACGGAATCACTAAGAACTCGTGATTATGGTACACCACGGGACGTGCCTTGCCGTGCTCCTGCGAAATCTTTAGCTTTGGAATAAAACACGCGCCACTGTGCCGCCCCAAGGTAATCACTACACGCGGGTTAATAAGTTCAAGTTGGCGCATGAGATACGGCCAAAATGCCCGCTTTTCTGCGTCTGACGGGTCACGATTATGTGGCGGACGATATTTTACTATGTTTGTAATATAGACATCCGAGCGCTCCATACCAGCCGCTCGCAACATTTCGTCTAAAAATTTGCCGCTAGCGCCAACAAACGGCTTACCCTGCAAATCTTCGTTTTTTCCGGGTGCCTCGCCGATGAACACAATATCGGCCTGCGGATTGCCATCGCCCATTACCAATTGCGTCGCCTGCGCGGCAAGTTCTGGGCAAATGTTTTTTGCGATAATATCGTGTTGCAATTCATCAAGAGAAGCGAGTTGATCCATGACTCTATTATAGCACCCTAGCAAAAACATCCTCGCCGAGAAGCGCCCCCGACGAGAATGTTTTGCATAAATAGAAGTGACGTTACTTTTTGCCGTTTGCTTTGTCGGTCACGAGCCGACCAAGGTCATTCAGCTGATCGTTCACCTCAAGATCTTGCAAACCGTCTTGCGTCTTCTTCAAAGAGTCAGTTGCTTCAGATGCTTGATCCCGCACGTCGCGCGCCACGCTCATCATCTTGCTTGAATCGCGTGCGATGTAAGCTGCCTGCAGTTGCTTCATTGGATCTTTCAAGCCTTCATATGCTTTACCCATTTCATTACCAAGCGCTGCGAGTGATTCGTTGTCAGATTCTGACAGTGTCTTGAGCGCCGTCAAACATGGGCCAATTTCTTCACTGTACGTATCACCTACCTTATCGTAACCAGCGCGCAAAATACCGTTCACCTTCGAAGCGCTACATTCTTCGCCAACCTGCAACACTGTGTCGCCAGAATTCACAAATCCGTCCATAAACCCAACGAATTTTTCGTTTTGCTCAGCAAAAGTATCGTACTTTTCTTTCACTTCTTCATCGCGAAGCGCTTTCATGCCAGAAAGCTCGTCGACTGATGTTTTGTACGAATCAAGTGACGATTTCATGTCGTCAATGTTCACTGAGTCGGTGTTTCCCGAGTTCATAGCACGCACAAGGTTGCGACCTTCGGTACTCAAGCTACGATATGAGTTGTTGACGTCGCTCATTTTTTCGTGCGCTTCTTTGTAATCAGCCTGCGTTGGGCCACTTAAGAAATCTCCTCCTGTGTAGTGCTTCTATCATACCTTGTTTTGATACATTATGCGAAAAAAGAACCCCGTTGCTACCTGCAAACGGAGTTCTTTTTGTGGATAAACAGCTGCGGTTTATTCCATATCACGCATGGTCAGCGCTAAGCGACCACGGTCGTCAATGCTGGCGAGTTTCACTCGCACCATCTGACCTTCACTCAACACATCAGTCACGTTTTCAATACGTTCGTTGCTGATCTGGCTAATGTGCAGCATGCCATCAATCCCTGGCATAATGTTCACAAAGGCCCCAAAGTCTTTAATCGTTACCACTTTTCCTTCGTAGATTTTGCCGACTTCTGGCTCTTCGGTAAGATCTTTAATCCACTGCAAAGCGCGCTCGATGCTTGGGCCGTTGGCGCTCGCAACCGTAATCAAACCGTCTTCTTTAATGTCGATTTCGGCACCAGTTTCAGAGGTGATTTTATTGATCATCTCGCCGCCTTTACCAATCACGGCACCAATTTTGTCTGGGTTGATTTTGATCTTTTCGATACGTGGCGCAAATGGGCTGAGTGCGTCTTTTGGCGCGGCCAAAATGCTCTTCATGTGATCCATAATATGCATGCGGCCTGGACGCGATTGCTCGACAGCTTGGCGCAAAATGTCCACCGAAAGGCCGTGCACCTTCATGTCCATTTGGATAGCCGTGACGCCCTTTTCGGTACCAGTTACCTTAAAGTCCATGTCGCCAGCGAAGTCTTCCGCGTCAGCAATATCGCTCAGCACGTATGGCGTATCACCATCCATCATAAGCCCCATAGCGATTCCGCTCACTGGCGCCTTCAGTGGCACACCCGCGTCCATCAATGCCAAACAGCTTGAACAGGTTGCTGCCATCGATGTTGAACCGTTCTGGCTCATGATTTCTGTCACGCTACGAATCGCGTACGGGAACTCTTCCGCAGTTGGCAACACTGGTGTGAGCGCGCGTTCTGCTAAGTAGCCGTGGCCAATTTCACGGCGACCTGGGCTGCCAAGGCGGCGCACTTCGCCCACGGTATAGCCTGGCGCGTTGTAATGGTGCATGTAGCGGCGCTCGCCGTCGGTCACTTCCATCGTATCAACAATTTGTGCGTAGCTCAGTGGCGCCAATGTAACAATGTTCATCGCCTGCGTTACCCCGCGAGTAAACAAGCTCGATCCGTGCGTGCGTGGCAAAATACCAACTTCGCTCGAAAGCGGACGGATTTCGTCCAGACGGCGACCGTCGGGGCGCAAATTATCTTCAACGATGCCGCGGCGCACATCAAGATGCAATGCCATCGTAAAGGCTTCGTCGTATTCATCATGGATTTCTTCGTAGCGATCATTGCCAAATTTTTCTCGCATCGCGTTATGGAATTCCCAACGGATTTCGTTTACAACATTGTTGCGTTCTGGATATTCTTTACGGATATTAGAGCCGAACTTTCCATCCACCCAATGATTGACCTCTTCTTGGATGTCAGGGTTTGGCAAAACAAGTTCGTATTCCTGCGCAGCTGGCTGTACCTTTTCAACCAGTTCTCTTTGTAGGGCAATGGCTGGCTGCATGTGTTCGTGCGCCCAGGCCATTGCTTCTACGACATCGGCTTCTGGCACTTCGTTGGCGGCAGCTTCTACCATCGTAATACCGCTTTCAATACCAGCAACTACCAAATCAAGGTCGCTTTGCTCGCGTTCTTCTGGCGTCAAAAAGGCTTTGAATTCACCGTTCACACGGCCAACGCGCAAGCCTGCAACTGGACCGTCAAATGGTGCACCGCTCAACATCAGTGCAGTTGACGCAGCAATCATCGCTACCATATCCGGGCGGAAATCTGGATCCATCGAAAGCACGCTTGAAACCACCTGCACTTCTTGGCGGTAGCCCTTCGGAAACAGTGGGCGGATTGGGCGGTCAATCAAACGGCCAATCAAAATTGCTTCATCGCTTGGGCGACCTTCGCGCTTAATAAAACGGCTGCCGCTGATTTTACCCGCTGCATACATTTTTTCTTCGTAATCAACACTGAGCGGGAAATAATCTAGCTGAATTGGCTTCGTGCCAACTTGCGTCGTGCCAAGCACTACGGTGTCACCGTAACGCACCAACACACTTGCCGTCGTACGAAAACCAACGCGGTTTACTTCCAGTGTCAATGTTTTGCCGGCAAGCTCTGTGCTGACAGAAATAACGTCCTTGCCGTTTGGATTAATAATAGACATTGTGTCCTCCTTTGTTTCGTAGATAAGTAACAGGGGCAAAAGTTTACGAATAAAACGCTTGTCGCCATCACCAATCTACGACTATTTACCCTTTTAGTATACCATAAACGCGTCAATAACCATGTAGATAGCCCTGCAACCCGCGGCTTCCCGTAAAACAAAACACCCTCTCGTTCGAGAAGGTGTTTTGGCGCTAATTTACGTAATTATTTACGCAAACCAAGCTTTTCAAGTGTTGCTTTGTACGCGTCAAAGTCGGTTCGTTCAAGATACTTCAAGAGGCGCTTACGCTTACCTACCATCTGTACGAGTCCACGACGAGCCATGAAGTCGTGCTTATTCGCCTTCAAGTGCTCTGTAACCTCTTTGATACGAGCCGTCAAAACCGATACCTGTGCCTGTGGGCTACCAACATCGTTTTTGTTGACCTGAGTCAAAGCAATCGCTTTTTCCTTGTTCTCCTTAGTGATCATCCTTTGTAGAATAGCAGATTTTGCGCATGATTGCAACCGGGCGCGTGCGCTATACTATACATATGCTACAAATTTTGCTTCATTCGTCCAAAACAATGCGCCACGAACCTGCGGAATATGCGCCGTTCGATACGCCACGCTTTTTACCTAAAGCTACTACACTGGCGGATATATGGAAGTCAGCGCCAGCCGAAATCGTTGCCACGCACATGAAGCTTTCCCCTGCTAAAACCGCCGAAACGCAGCAGCTTTTTGCCAACTGGAGCGCGACGCCGCAGCACCCTATTCCCGCCATTGATGCCTTCAAAGGCGATATCTACAGCGGCCTGCAAGTTCCCAGCTGGGCAGAAGCGGACCGCCGCTACGCTCACGCACATTTGCTGATTTTATCAGGGCTGTACGGCGCGCTGCGGGCGTGCGATGGTATTGCGCCGTATCGCCTAGAAATGGGCTACAAATTGCCTGATGGCGCGTCGATGTACGCGTTTTGGGGCGATACGATTGCGCAGGCATTGCCGGCCATCACCTCTGTTATTATCAATCTTTCGGCGGTTGAATATACCAAGGCACTGCTGCCGCACGTATCGGCGCGCGTCATTACGCCAAAGTTCCTTACCATCAGCCCAAAAACCGGTGAACCTACGTTTGTTACCGTGCACGCCAAAATCGCCCGCGGTGCCTTTGCGCGCTGGCTAATTACGCAGAGGGTCGAAGACATATCAGAGTTGCCTACATTTGCAGAACTTGGCTACCGCTACAACGCCGCGCTCAGTTCGTCAGAACAGCCAGTGTTTGTGTGCGAAATGTTTGCAGGGTTGGGATTGAGCGTACGCTGAGTTAGCGCACTAAATCGTAGTCGTTTTGCGCACCAGGGTGTTGATTTGCCGTATCAAAAGCAGCAAATACATCATTTCGGGCGTGATTAATAGCCGCCGCTTTTTCGTTCGTTTGGCCATGTTGCGGTGATAACAGATCATGGGCCTCCGGTACTGTTTCTGCTGAACCTGCAGTATCTCCTTCGACAAATTGTTCGCCATCAGGCTCGGCAATTTCGCTCAGTTCTTGCTGATTCTGTTCACTTTCCTGCAAAACATCATCAAGCGTTTCGGGCGCGTCTTCTGCAGGATCACCTTCGCCAACTGGCACCGCCAAATCATACTGCCGAATATTTCGGCCAAGTTCAGCCAGCGTTTCGTTATCTAAACGGTTTGCACCACCCGCTTCTTTCGCATTCTGAAAGTAGGCGCGCGCAGCCGGGCTTTGAGCCAACAACTGTTGCACATTCGCCAGTGCGTCCGGGTCACCTTCGTCGGCCGCAGCAATCATTTTTTCCGCAATCGCCACGTTTGCCACATCATTCTGGCTTTCTTGATCCAAAAATTCAGCCTTTCCGACTACCTCTTCACCATCAGCTGCGTTTTCTAATTTTTCGCCCAAGACGCGCTTTTGCACATCGGTATGGTCCACTTCGCCCACCGCCGTTGGCGACAACGCCGCGTTCGCCTCTTGCGTGGCAATCTCTACACTATGCCCAAACGTATGCGCATCCACCGAGTGCGTTTGCGTTAACGCCCCATATGCCTCGGCTACACCTTCAGAGAGCGCCTCTGTGTCACCACTCGAATCTACGCCAAGGTGCGCTTTTGCATCAACACTCAATCTATCCACAACTTCTTGCGCATTAAAATCATGCGCCTGCACTTCGCTTACGCCAAATACACCGTTAAGATATTCGTTGTACAATTGATTTTGCTCAGCGATTTCTTCCGGTGTTCGTTCGCGCTCCTCGCGCGGTTTTTCTTGTTTTTCGAATGATGCTTGGTCGGGAAACATAGTTTTTTGTTTTTTATGAAATTCTTTTATATATTAGCATAAGTTTTATGAAAAGTCAATGTCTACGCACTAGCCCTTTCTCCGTTTTACGCTATGATAAATGCATATGAAAAATCACAATAACGATATCCTCGCCCTCATACGCTTATCAGAAGTAGTCTCACTTGCTGAGTTCTTGTCCGTGGGCATAATTTCTGTGCGAAATACCGAGCCAATGTATCCAGTCACTGTTGGCGAAAAAATTGCTTGTTACGCTCTCGATATTGTACTTCTTCACGAATGGTCATCCGATGAAACCAAGCAAGCTGTCGCACCCCTCGAAGAGGCTCTGCAACAGCTTGACACAGGAGTTGACAAACCTGCCGTATGGAATGATCTTTTTATTGCAAATTCAGCACTCAAAGCCTACCTACAGTCGAAACCGCAGAAATAATTAGCTATCAATCCCAAAATCCGCCAATGTCTGTGCATCGGCCACATTCCATTCGCGAATCTGCGTTCGGCGTAGCTCGTTACAGTACGCGCCCGTTCCCAGCGCTTGGCCAATATCCACCGCTAAGCTACGAATATACGTCCCGCTCGAAACGTGCGTGCGGATTTTGAGCGTTGGGTAGGAATATTCCACCAACTCAAGCGAGTGCACGGTGATGGTGCGCAGCGGTAATTCCACTTCTTTACCATCTCGCGCGAGTTTGTAAGCGCGCTGACCATCAATTTTAATGGCGCTAAAAATTGGCGGGCGTTGCTGAATATCACCAGTAAATTTTGCGAGTGCACTACTTACTTCTTCTAGCGAAGGTTGCGCGCCATCTACCCCTGTTATTTCGCCTTCTGGGTCACCTGTTGTACTGGTTTTGCCGAGCGTAATGGTCGCTTCGTACACCTTGTCGAGCTTGGTGTATTCGCCGGCTTTTTTGCATTCTTTGCCGATGACTAAAATCATCAATCCAGTCGCAAATGGATCAAGCGTGCCGGTATGCCCCACTTTCACTTTTTTGCCAGCTTGCTGGCTTAATACGCGCCGAATCCGCGCCACTACACCAAAACTTGTCAGCCCCGCAGGCTTGTCAATTAAAAGAATCCCATCTGTCATCGCCATTTATTGTAGCATACAAAACACGCGCCCTTCTTCATGCGAGGGCGCGCGGTGTTTACGCAATTACTGCTGGCCAGGAATCTTGAACTGCCCTGGGTCGGACGATGTTGGCGCCTGCGTTTCGGCTGGCGGTGGTAACATTTGGCCGAGTGGCTCTTCTGGCGCCAGTGGTGCGTTGCTTTCTGGAGCTGCTGGTGGCAACTGACCAAAGTCAGGCATCTGCGGTGGCATTGGTGGCAACTGCGAGAAGTCTGGCGTTGGTGGTGGCGGTGGCGTAGCTGGTGTTTCTGGTTGCTCAGCTGGCAACTCTGGCACAGCCGCGGGTGCCATTGTTTCAAGTGGCGTCAGCGGTGGTGCTGAAAAGGTCGGCATTGATGGCGCAGCGAGTGGATCAACTGAAGCTGGTTCGGCTTTTATATTCGCACCATTCAACGGAGACTCGAACATTGGCTGACTGTCACCAACATACTTACCGCTACCATGCGAAAGAATTGCTTTATTCTGTTCACTATCAGCGTTACGACGCTTGTCGTCAGCGGCTTGCTGAGTGGTGGCATTAAGCGTTCCACCAAAAGAAGGGCCGTTACCTTGCTGTGATGGCGGTGTTTTTACCGTGTTAATTTCTGGCATTGCCGGCGTTTCAAATGGCGGCATGTTGGCACTTTCTGTCGCAAGGTCGCTGGCAAGTTGCGAGGCGTCGTTTGCGCTATTCGTTGGCGCACCAACCAGTTGATCAAGCTGTGCAAGCGCATCGCTCGTGCTTTCTTCTGGCGCTGCATCTAACCCAGGAATTGATGGTAAGGCAGCTGGCGCATCTGTTTGTGGCAGCGTGGCTGAAGTATCCTTTGGCGCGTCTTGTGGGCTAGCTGGCTGTGGCGTTTCCATAGGAGCAACCGGTGGCAAAGTAGCGCTTTCTACTTCCTCTGTTGGCTGAGGAGTTGGCGTTTCAGGCGGTTGCTGTAGAGCTTCTGTTTCCGGTGGCGTGGACTCTTTTGGCTGTGGCGTTTCTTTTGGTGCTACATCGCTATCCTTCTCGCCCTTTTTGTCATCTTCGTTAGAGGTGTCGTCTGCTTTTTTAGCTGCTGCGTCGTTCTTGTCGTTGCCGCTATGTGTAATACTCAGACTTTCTTTGTTGTCTTGTTTTCTCTTTTTATCGTTGCCTGACTTTTTTGACTGATCCTGCGGTTTTCGGTCGATTTTTGCTGAACCTTTGCCATCAGCAAAATCAAGCTTGCTGCCTTCGCGGAGCTTAGCGGCAATCAGCTGCTGATTAGCGCCAAGTGCCATCAATTTCGCTGAAATCGTCATGGCATTAGCGGTCGTTTTATCGTTACTAAAGCGATCAGTCGCCGCGACAACACCGGTCAAAAGCGCGCTAGCGACGCGTTCTGCCATTGGCTTTGTTTCGTCTTTTAGGCCATCAAGCAAATCAAACGACAGTTCACTTAAGCTACTTGCTTCTGCATTGCTCCAATCCATTGAGCCTAGCTTGCTTGGTTTGATACCAATCGTTGCCACAGAAGCGTCATGCAAAATTCGGCCGTGTGACGCCAATGCTTTATCAAGGTGATCTTTATCTTTCACACCAATAGCAACTACCATCTCTACGTTGTAATCACCCTGGCTGTAATCCAAATCTTTTTGCGTAATAACCGTGCGGTACGGCGTAATAAAGATTTTTACAACATCGCCCTCTACCTTGTAGCGAAGATGATCGGCCTTATCTTTATCAAGTGCAATCACAAAATCGCGCAAACTATCAACGCTATTTTCAAAGGTTTTTTCTGGCTTCAAAAACGTAATTGCTGGCGGAATATTACCGCTCACCACTGCTGTAGCATGCTTTCCAATATCATTGAGGTACAACGTCACGCCGAGCGCGGCAGACAATTCATCAACACTTGGATTTTGCCCAACTGTTACAAGAATAGTATCTGCGCTTTTGATACCTTCGACGATTTGTTGCTTCACACCAGTGTCGTTCATGTTATTTTGTACCTTTTTTGTTTATGTTATAAGACTTTTCCTTGACTATACCATAAGCGTAACAATTGTGTCAACAATCTTCCCTTTCGATGGTCGCTTTACTTTTTTTGCGAAAACCTGTATAATTCATAGCTGATTGTAAGTACAAATTACTAGAGAGAATTAAAGGAGTAACATGCCAATCATCAAATCCGCTATCAAGCGCGTAAAACAAGCCAACCAGCGCCGCGAACGCAACATTGGCCTTAAAAAAGACATTAAAGCTGCCACAAAAGCTTTCATGGCAAAGCCAAGCGCCGACAGCCTTTCAAAGGTACAAAGCACGCTTGATACTGCTGTAAAGAAGAACTTGCTTGAAAAGAACACTGTTGCTCGTAAAAAAGCACAATTTTCAAAGATTGCAAAAGAAGCCGGCGTAAAGCTCGGCGCAGCAAAAAAGGCTCCAGCAAAGAAGCCAGCCGCCAAGAAAACAACAGCCGCAAAGGCAACAACCGCTGCCAAAAAACCAGCTGCCAAGAAGACAACAACAAAAACTGCCGCAAAAGCTCCAGCAAAGAAGTCGACTGCAAAGAAGACAACAAAGTAGTCACTCTCTCTTTCTACAAAAACTCGCCCTATTATCTGGGCGAGTTTTTAGTGCGCGGCGCGTTCAGCAATATTTGTGAGGGCAATTTCTATCGCCAACCACGGATCGTTGCTTGAAGATTTCAGCTGCATATCAACCAACGCCAACTCGTTTATTGCATAGCGTACCGTCGCTTCAGTACTTGTACGCGCTACTGTTTGCAAGCGACTCAATACAAAGGGATGCACGCCAAGCTCCGCGGCAACTGCTTCACCTCCCCCAGTGACGCTTCCCGCTAATGCGTATAGCTGCGACACTAATAAACCAAGTGTCATATACGCATCTTCGCTTGCCTGCAAATGATAGATTTTTTGTTGCACCTTTCCTGTTTCGCCTTTGAGCGCCAGCGTTAGTAAATCAAACGCTGTATCGTGCGTGGTTTCTTCTGTGTAAGATTGCACGGTGGATAGTGTAATCGACCCTAGACTAGAAAGACGTTGCACTTCGTGTAAAAGCGTGTACTGGTCCACTCCTAGGCGGCGTACCAATTCGTTTGCAGCAGGGCGTTCGAGCGAAATGTTTTGCGCGGCGGCGTACGCTTCCAGCCAAGCTGCTGCTTTGGTAGTGTCACGTTCGCCAAATGGTTTACATTCAATCAAGCGAGCCTTTTTTTGCAGTGTTTTAAAGGTTTTTGTCCGCTTGTCGGGTTTTGCTTCAACCAGAATAAGCGACACTGTTTCCATATCGATCGTTTCGAGATATTCCCCAAGTGCCGTCCATACAGGCTTGTTATCGCCAAGTTGCGTAATAACAGGCGTATGCTGCGCAGAAAAAAGCGATAATCCCTGCAGTAACTGCGGAATATCAGCAGTCGTCAACCGCTCGCCTTCGTGCCGCTCTGAAGCGTCAATATCAGCAAGCATCGTGGCCAATTGCTGGTCGCGTTCGTAGGCGTTCTCTCCGTAGATGAGGGTGATCATTGTTTTTAGTATAGCATTTTTGCCTCTATCACATTGAGGAAGTAAAGTGTTTTTACGAAAAAAATGACAAACTAAACTGATATATGTATAGTTACTAGCTATGCAAACACCGTTTGCCAAAGTACGAGGGGTTTCCTCGACTTTTTATTATGAAGCTAGCAGTAGCTTCGTGTGACACTTCTTGAAAGGAAGTGGTTGCGATGGGAGCAACCAGTCTCGCAATTCCAATGCGTCTGTGCGTGTCAGCGGTGGATATGATCGCCGCACTCACGGCAACTATGACCCGTCTGCTCAGCGTACCGATCTTGAAATTTTCGATAAGACCGGCTCAGGCGATATCGAAAAAACCCACTTGTCAATTGACTCTGAGGGAAACCACACCGTCTGGAAGGGAAATACATCCTTCGGCGAGTAGGTTTACGACCTGAACCAAGTCGAAAAACTGGTTCATTTTTACTATAATAAGATCATGAACAAGAAAAGCTCAAAAGACATACTCGAAGAATCTACCCAGACCCTCCCAGACCGCCCAAGCACTATTCAGTTTGTTTACACTTTTCTTAACTACGTAGGTGCAGCAGATTTTGATACTATTGAAGAAGATGAGTACCCTGAACTGAATGTATTGTTTGATCTCTGCGTTCAATTTCTCGACCCTACTCATATCTCCGAAACATATACGATTGCTAAAAAAATAAGGACAGCGGTTACAATGGTAAGTGAAGGAGAGATAGAGCTAAAATAGCAATTATTAATGAACATACAAACCCCTTCTCATCTTAGGCTGTTTTACGAAACAACAATCCTTCCATACTTCCTCTTACCCGATGGGGTTATCAATTGGCAGGGCGATAGTGAACTTGATTCAGATTCGTACGCCTCTTACTTTTCCATTAAATCCATAAATTATCTACTCGTACTCAGTACTGTACACAACTCAAAAGACATAGTAGAAGGTGCTGCTATCGCGCCCCACGAGTCTGCCATTACGATCTATCCGAAAGTCGGCACGTATCGCGATGTATATATAGACGACTCTTCGTCCTCACCTCGTGAAACAGGATACTTCTCTCTTTATGAAATTCGCAGCCCTATAACCCAAAGGTAACGACTTTAGATGTACCATAAACTAGCTCATTTTCCATGAAGAATATCTTTAGGTATAATTATCATAGTGAACTACAACCAACTATCTGCAAAGCTTAACACAGAACAATCGCCCGAAAATCGCGATATAGTTATCTCATTTTTGCAGCACTGCAGTACAGCACTCAAGGCAGATACCGCCCAATCCTCAGAAATTGCCCACTCTATAACAGGCTTAATGGCAACTGACTACACTAAAACTCTACCCGAGAATGATCCAATAAACACTGTTCTTACTATCGCAGGTGAGCTCGAAATTGATGATCCAAAAGATAGGGATATACTAAAAGATGAGCTGATCGATGCCATCGATCAGCTTCAGCGGTAAATATCTTACTTTTGGCAATCTGGGCAAAAATGCGTCCCGCGTCCAGCGTGTTTGATCTTTTCGATTGTGGCGCCACAGCGTGGACAAGCCTGCCCTTCTCGCCGAAAGACGCGGGCGAAATCCATGTAGCTGCCGCGTTTTCCTTCAGCATTGACGTAGTTTTTATCGGTACTGCCACCCTTTTCGATCGCCAAGTTCATCACGTCGCGTAGCTCTTTATGCAGCAGTGAAAATTCTTGCGGCGAGACATCTTTTACTTTACGGCGCGGATCGATACGCGCGCTCCACAAGCTTTCATCGGCATAAATATTCCCTACACCCGCCACCACTGTTTGGTCAAGCAGCGCTGCCTTGATTGATGTATTTGCCCGGCGAGTAAAACGTTCGGTGAATTGCTCGGCGGTAAAATCAGCTTCGAGCGGTTCAGGGCCAACTTTTTGCATAAATGGTAGCTGTGGCACCTCGGTAGTTGGTAATAATTTCATCCAACCAAATTTGCGCTGGTCATTAAAAAAGAGTCGCGAATCATCAGTAAACGTCAACGTGACGCGGGTTGATCGATCTGGAAGCGACCCAATCAGCGAATCAGTCGGATGACCTGCTCCAAAACGTTCTTTGCCAACAAATACAAGCTGGCCTGTCATTTTCAAATGCACTACCAGGGTATACTGCGTGGAAAGATCAATCAGTAGCACTTTGGCACGGCGGCGCAC
The DNA here is from genome assembly GCA_052103595.1 of Saccharimonadales bacterium (SeqCode). Lineage (GTDB taxonomy): Bacteria > Patescibacteriota > Saccharimonadia > Saccharimonadales > Saccharimonadaceae > CAMEGH01. The sequence goes on from JBQEKC010000002.1 coordinate 73,349, forward strand.
TTCTGTTACCGTAGCGCCAAGCAAAAATGCGTTAACGTCAGCTGGCGCGTTTGGAAAGCTTTTTGGGGAATCGTGCGCTTCAGCTCGCTGCACTGTGCGCCCAATAAGTAGTTCGTGCAAGCCGCGGCGAACTGTTTCGACTTCAGGAAGTTCAGGCATAAACACCTCGCTGAAGAAGCTCACGTTGATACTGTGCTCGGTTTTCAAACACAATGCCGTCCATATCAGCACGCTGGGCACCTTCGATATTGCTCGCCAGGTCGTCAATCATTACGCATTCTTCGGGCAATACGCCAAGGCGTGTCGCGGCAAGCGAAAAAAGTTCTTTTTGCGGCTTTACCATGCCAACATCGCTTGAAATAATTACGGCATCAAACAACTCAGTGCGCTCTTCAGGTGTAAAAAGTTCGTTAATTACCGTATCGTTTGCATTCGAAAGAAGCGCCGTGCGGCACGTTTGCTTCACGCGGCGGATGCTTGCGAGCATCTCATCATCACGTGCGTATTGGCGCTGCGTCAGTGCTTGAAACGCATCAGGTGAAAGTGAAAGAAGTTCTGCCGCTTGCGCACTAAACTCTGCAGCGGTCAAAAAACCGTAATCAGCCTGCTGGAACAGTTCTTGCATGCGCTCGCGAGATACCTCGGGTGTGCGGCTCACAATCAGTCCGCGCGACCCAACACATAAAACGCCAAAGAAATCGTAAATGACTGCTGCTACCGCCACAACATTCTACCGTTTGTTAATATTTTTGATCAGTTCTTGACCTTGCGGAATTTGCTCAAGGAACATGGCACTTAGCTGTGAATCGTTCGCTTCAAGCGATCCAGGCGCTTGTTTTTTACAGGTTGTTGTCCACAAACGTTTTACACTTTGGTCGTTTTGAATCGTTTCGAACACGAGAATTTTTCCGTTATAGCACAAGCCGCGCATATCGTCTGCTTCTCCTTTAAGCGGTTCACCGACAATCATGCCAGCACGATTGAGTGCATAGACAAATTCTTCATATGCTTTGGTGTTATTATCAAGCGACACGGTATCGAGTGGCTTATCAAGATAGCCTTCGTAGGTCGTCATACTTCGATTGCTTGGCGTCACCACAATTTGGTACGAACGGAATTTTTCGTCTGCGGTAATTTCGCCACGAACCGACATTCGCACGCCGCGATCTGCGCTAGTACTTAAGAGAGCTTCTTCATCAACATTCAACTGCTGAACAGTATCTTGGCTCGCTTCACCACTGTTCAGAATGAAGGTTCGTACAAGTGCAACGATAGCGGCGACACTCACGACGATAATAATGACGATGAGGATCACTGGAAGCAATTGTGAGTTTCTGCCTTGTTTCATGCTGTTATTGTGGCACTGACCCCTTAAAATGTCAAGAAAAGTGCTATTATAGCGTACCCCAAGTTTCGCCGGTCGATACATCAACCTTCAGCCGAATAGCAAGTTCTGGCGCAACTGCTTCCATTTCATGCTGTAAAATTGCGCTAATTTCTGCGGCGTTTTCGGCTGGGCATTCTACCAAAATCGAATCGTGAATTTGCAAAATTTGCATGCCAAGCGTACCAATTTTTTGCTCAACTCGCAGCATGGCGCGCTTCATTAAATCAGCTTCTGTCCCCTGAATTGGCATGTTGGCAGCAGCGCGCTTGGCACCTTCGCGCACCATGTAATTACTGCTTTTAATATCTGGCGTTGGGCGACGGCGGCCGTAGTACGTTTCTACGTAGCCATCTTCCTCGGCCTTAGCCAGCGTCGCATCAATAAAATCACGAATTGGTTTTCGCACCGTAAAATATTGGTCGATAAACTGTTTCGCTTCATATAAACTCATGTTTGCCGCCACGCTTAAGCCGTGCGGGCTCATGCCATACAGCACGCCAAAGTTAATTACCTTCGCAGCGCGGCGTTGGTCTTTTGTCACCGCCTCCATAGGGATTCCCCAGACATCACTGGCAGTCTTCACGTGAATGTCGAGGTCGCTGTTGAAGTCTTCGATCATTTTGGTATCGCCTGCTAAAATGGCCGCTAAACGCAGTTCAAACTGGCTGTAATCGGCGCTCACCAGTACGTTGCCCGGTTCAGCAATAAACGCTTCGCGCACGCGTTTGCCGAGCTCGCTTCGAGTGGGAATATTTTGTAGATTTGGCTGCGTGCTCGACAGCCGCCCCGTTGCCGCTACATCCTGATGGAAGGTGGTGTGTAAACGCCCGTTCTCATCAACCAATTTTGGCAGCGCATCGATATATGTGCTGCGCATTTTGGCAATTTCGCGCGTGCGTTCAATCAGTTCAATGATTGGGTGCTGGCCGCGTAGTTTATCAAGCTCTTTTTGGCCAGTGCTATAGCCAGTTTTGCCTTTTTTGATGCCTGTAGTTGGGAGTTGTAATTTGGTAAATAATACTTCAGAAAGCTGCATCGGGCTACCAATATTAAATTCGTAGCCAACAACATTGTAGATCTCTTGCTGCAGTTTTGCGTACTCAGCTTCGAGTTCAGTACTTAAACTTGCTAAGTAGTCGCTATCGATTTTAACGCCACGCTGTTCAATATCAAACAGTAAGCGCACCAACGGGAAATCAAGTTCCGTCGCAATACGAGCGATGGTCGGTCGCGCCGCAAACATTTCCTGCTGCGAGCGATACACACTCCACAATGCAGCCATCACGCTGCCCGGATCAGTTTCGTCAACTTCGGCACCCAGCAGCCCGGCAATCGAGCGGTCGCGCTGCAATGGATCAAGCAAAAAGGCAGCTTGGCGAATATCGTGCACTTCGTCGATAGCGGTTTGCACGCCCGCCTCTGCCAGTGTATGAAGCAAGGTTTTTACGTCGTAGCCCACCACGCGGCTCATGCCGAGCGTTTGCCACACCTGCGCCGACACCTCGGCGAGCGGCCGTCGCATTACCGTTGAATCTTTCAACGAAAGCCACACCTCTGCTTCATACACGTGCAATACCACCGCTTCATCAATCGATACTTCATCCGTCCATGACACCACATCAAGCGGCTCCATTTTTTGTTCAACAAACAGCCCGTTCGTTCCGCCGTCATCGAGCATATGCTCTGGCAAGCGGCGCACCAACGAATGAAACTCAAGTTCCGCCAGCATCTTTTTCAGCCGTGGCGCGTCCACATCGTGCACATTCATATCATCAAGATCAAGCGGTACGGGTGCGTCACACATAAGTTCGGCAACTTTCTTGCTCATATAGGCAGAGTCTTTGCCGGCAACTAATTTTTTACTCACGGCTGGTTTAATATCATCAAGATGCTCGTAAATTGCATCAAGCGTGCCGTATTCTTGCAGTAACGTGGTGGCTGTTTTTTCGCCCACGCCCGGCACGCCAGGGATGTTGTCGCTCGTATCACCTTTCAGCGCTTTTAAGTCCAAAAATTGTTCCACCTGAATACCGTATTTTTCTTCAAACGACTCAGGATTGTAGAGTTCAATATTTGCCAATCCCTTTTTCATGGCGTACATGTGCGTCAGTGGGCTCACCAATTGCAGCATATCCAGGTCGCTGCTAATAAGGCAAGTTTCGATGCCTTCTTTTTCGGCTTTTTTAGCCAGCGTCCCCATAATGTCGTCAGCTTCGTAATCATCGCATTCGTACAGCGGCCAGCTAAACGCATCTAGTAATTCGTGCAAAATCGGGATTTGTTCAAAAAAATCTTGCGGCGGTGTTTTACGCCCAGCTTTGTACGTTGGTAAAATTTCTAGGCGCTTACGAATGCTCGTTCCCTTTTTATCCCACGCCACGCACACATAATCTGGGTCAAGCTTTTTGATAATTTCAATCGCTAAAGAGGCAAATCCAAACACGCCACCCGTCGGTGTACCATCTTTTGTGCTCAATCCTGGCATAGCAAAATAGCCCCGATAAAAGATTGATTTTCCGTCGATAATTACTAGGCGCTTGGTCATCTTTCTAGTATACCACTTTGTTTGCGCGCACTTTTTGTGCAAAAAATATTGACCAGCAAAAAACACAGGAGTACAGTTATTTTTATGGTCTTAAATATAACAACAACACTATCTCTCTTTTTGCTGATCGCTCTCTCGACAGCAATCTTTTTTGCCGCGCGACGCCTGAAGGTGCCCTACACGGTGTTATTAACCTTAGTGGGGCTCCTCCTTGTCCCGATCGTCAACTTGCCATGGCTGCAAGATTCAATCGGCTTTTTGGGTGATATGGTACTCACACCAGAGCTCCTCTTCTTCATCTTCTTGCCGATTCTGATTTTTGAATCTGGCTTTAATATGAATATTCGGCGTATGCTCGACAATGTGTGGTCGATTAGCTTGCTGTCGGTCGTAGGATTGCTCATTTCTACGCTTGTTATCGCTACGTTACTAACACTCGTACTGCCACTTGTTGGTATCGACATACCGTTTATTTTGGCGCTGCTTTTTGGTGCAGTGATCTCTGCCACCGACCCAGCTGCCGCTCTAACGCTCTTTAAAGAAGCTAAAGCGCCGCGCCGTCTTGGCATGATTTTTGAAGGCGAAAGCTTGTTCAACGATGGTACCGCGGTGGCACTTTTCTTGGTTGTCCTTGCTATTGCCACCGACGGCTTCCATGGTAGCAGTACTATTTTCCACGGTATCCTCGACTTTAGTGTGATGGTACTCGCTGGTATCGCCTTTGGTCTTGTAATGGCAGCCCTGTTTTCACGCGCCCTTCGTTTTACGCGCAAAAACGAATTTGTTACCGTTACCCTTATTACCATTTCAGCGCACATTGTCTTCATTTTGACCGAGCTTATTAACGAATCAGGCGTGATGCACGTTTCGTCAATTATCGCGACAGCTGTTTCTTCACTCTTCTTGGGCAACTATTCCCGCCACATCATGACACCAAAAACCAACGAATATCTCCAAAAACTCATCGAACACGTGGCCTTTGTCGTCAACTCGCTCGTGTTCTTGCTTGCTGGCTTGTTGTTTGCAAATTCTGGCGTCGACTTTGGCCAACTATGGCTGCCAATTCTTGTCACCGTACTTGTGGTGATGATTGCGCGTGTCATATCGGTCTATGGGATTACTATTCCGCTTAATGCCGCAAAACTAGAAGCACGTATTCCAGCTGCCTGGCAAGGATTGCTCGCATGGGGAAGCTTACGTGGTGCGCTGGCTATCATCTTTGTGTTGATGATTCCAGACAATTTTACACTTGAAGGCTGGAACTACGCCTATTCGCCACGTGACTTCTTGTTGGCGCTCACGATTGGCTGTATCCTTGCAACGCTCTTTATTAAAGCACCGCTCATCGGTCCAATGATTCGCCGCTTCAAACTTGATAAACCCGCACCACTCGATGAAGCCCACGAAGCCGACCTTGGCGTGTACTACGTTATGACGGAACGCGCTCGCCTGCTTGCCCACAAAACCAAAGGCTTTATTAGTCCCGAAGAGTACAAAACGCTCATGACGAACGTTGATCTACAGGTTGCCGATCTTCACAACGAACGTCGTGATCTTATTAAAACTCATGGCGAATCACTGTTTGAACAATCACTTCACCTCGCGATGATCGACCTTGAACGCACCACACTCGAACGGCTCTTCATCAATCACGAAATTAGCGAACGACCCTACCGCAAAATCTTCAGCAAGCTTAATTTGCAAAAAGAAGAAATTGAACGGGCACGCCATAACGAAATTGACCCAAGCCGTCACACCGATCGTAAAGACATTTTCGATCATATGGTGACGCGAGTTGTGACGCTGTTTGATAAAAAATCAAAAGACGTTCAACTTGAAGAACAACTACAATACTACCGCGCCCAAATGATTATTGCGCGAAAAGCCGTGCAAGGAATTGAGCGTATGCAAACCGAATATGACAGCGATATCTTCTTGGCAGAACCATACAAAAAGGTAGTGAATCGTTACGAAACCTATCGCAAACAATCTGCTAAAAAGGTAGACGACCTTGTTGCAAAACATCGCGGCGAACTTGAGCCCTACCTTGCAGAACTCGCCAAATCCTCACTGTCTGCTTCTGGTGCACGAGCGATCACCTACTTGAGCGACAACGGGCTTGTCGATGAAGAAACCGAAGCCGCCATCGAACGACGATTTGCTGCGTAAAATCGTCTCGGCTAGTGGGGAAACTTCTCCACCTCTGCTACAATAGAATCTATGAGTGAAGCAAAACAAGCAAAAATCCTTGCCTTTGTAGGGATGCCAGGCGCAGGAAAAAGTTCTGCCGTCGACTACGTAACAGAAAAAGAAATCCCAAAAGTCTACTTTGGCGGCGTCATTCTGCAAGCCGTGAAAGATGCCGGTCTTGAGCCAACTCCGGCAAATGAACAGATGATGCGCGAAAAACTACGTGCCGAAGAAGGTAATGACGTTGTTGTGAAGCGCATCGCCAAACAAATCCACGATTTAATTAACGCTGGTCAACGCCACATTATTGCTGACGGCCTTTATAGTTGGACAGAGTACAAATATCTCAAGCACGAATTCCCCGGTGAAATGAACGTCGTTGCCATCATTGCCCCACGGAGCGTACGCCACAAACGCCTTAGTCAGCGCCCCGTTCGCCCCCTTACGAAGGATGAAGCCCTTAAACGTGACTGGGCAGAAATTGAAAACCTTGAAAAAGGTGGTCCGATCGCCATTGCAGATCACTACATCAACAACACCGGCTCGCTTGAAACATTGCACGCCGATATCGATCGCGAGCTTGAAAGCCTTTCTTTCTTTGAAGGATAAGTGCCGAGCATAGAAAAACACCGCTTACTTGAGAAGCGGTGTTTTTATGTTGCGAACGACTTAACTTAGGTATTCGTGCAGCTTTTTGGCGTCTTTGTGCTTGCGTAGTTTTGCTAATGCCTTGGCTTCAATTTGGCGAATACGCTCACGCGTGACGGCAAATTCCTGCCCTACTTCTTCAAGCGTATGATTTTTGCCGTTATCCAGCCCAAATCGCATGCGTACAATTTTTTGTTCACGGTCGCTCAAGGTTGAAAGCACCGCTTGCACCTGCTCTTTTAGCAGCTGCGTTGAAGCAGATTCCTCTGGCGTTGCGCCGTCCTCATCTTCAATAAAATCGCCCAGCACACTATCTTCTTCGTCACCATCACGGCCCACACCAGCATCCAGCGAGTGAATGTCTTGCTTGATTTTCATCACATATTCAATCTTTTCCGGTTCCATTTCAAGCTCTTTAGAAAGTTCTTCCATAGTCGGCTCGCGGTTGAGCTCTTGCGTCATACGGCGCTGCGTACGGAGTAACTTGTTGATCGTTTCGACCATGTGTACCGGAATACGAATCACGCGCGCTTGGTCGGCAATGGCGCGAGTAATCGCCTGGCGAATCCACCACGTTGCGTAGGTACTGAATTTAAAGCCTTTGTCTGGGTCAAACTTTTCGACCGCACGAAGCAAGCCAGTGTTCCCTTCCTGAATAAGATCAAGAAAATCAAGCCCGCGACCACTGTAGCGCTTAGCGATTGACACCACCAAACGCATGTTAGCTTCGGCCATTTTATCTTTTGGCTTGCTGAGCTTCGTTTGGCGTGATTTTAGCTTAATGCGTTCTGCTTCGCTTAACTCTTCGTTTTTGAGTTGCTCGGTTACTTCTTCAAGCTCATCACGATTGGCGACAATTTCTTGCGCCAATGCCAATTCTTCATCGGCTTTTAGGAGCGGGATTTTGCCCGTTTCGCGCAAATACAACCGAACTGAGTCATCGCTCACATCGTCAAGATACTGATTATTGAGTACTTCAATATCCGGCTCCTCTTCGTCGGCAAGTTCGTCTGGCGCCGGCTCCTCATGCTCTGCCAATGGCATTTTTGTTGCGTCAATAATTTCTTCTTTTGAGTCCTGTTCTTTCGTCACGAGTGAATCTCCCTATTTAATGCCTGAATTTTTTGCAAAAGTTCACGCATCAGCCCTTCGTCACCGTTTTGCTCGGCATCACGAAGCGCCTCTGTTAACGCGTCTTTCTGTTGTTTCTTGTGTCCATCTTTTATGCGGCGGAGCAAGCGCGCGGCTTCATGGTAGCGATCTTGGTCGTTCCACCCGGCGTATCGTGCATCGGCCCGTAATGATAGTATTTTTACATAGTCCGGCTGATTTTGCAAGCTTTCAGGGGCGGTTTTAAGGTAGTTGAGGGCGGTTTTTCGCTCATCGGTGGTAAGTTGTTCGGGCGAGACATCTGCCAACAACGCGCGCGACGACACATCGAGCACAGTCAACGCCAAGAAGTCGTCTTCGTAACTATGATCGTCGGCGTCAGGTTCTGTCGTAGCAGAGCGAGCAATTGGCTTGAGGTGTTTTTCAGGGGTGTCAACTTGCGTCATTTTAGCTTTCACTGCCTGTACACTGCTGCCGCTCACCTCTGCGGCTTTTTTGAGATAATGTTCTTGTTCAACTGGATCCTTCAGCGAGCGAATCACCGCCACTGCCGCAGTCGTAAACGCACGTTTGCCCGCTGCCGTCGCAAGGTCGTTACGCTGCGCGTACTGGCGCAACACCCATTCCAGCACCGGCTCGGCCGCATCAATCGCCGATTGCCATAACGTAACATCTTTTTGAATCAGTTCATCTGGGTCTTTTGCGCCATCCGGTAGCGACACAATCGAAAGTTCCACGCCTGCTTCTTGCGCAATGGGAATGGCGCGTTCGGTAGCTTTCAAACCTGCTGCGTCGCCATCAAACGCCAAACGGATCATCGGCGTAATGCGGCCAATGGTTTTCAGGTGATGCAACGTCATTGCGGTACCAGCCGTTGCCACCACCTGCTGTACGCCGGCCTGCCAACTACTGATGACATCCAAATTGCCTTCTACGACGACCGCATAGTCGCGCTGGCGCAGCGCCTCTTTCGCCTGCGAAAAGCCAAACACGTGCCAACTTTTGTCGTAGAGCAGCGTGGCTGGCGTGTTCAGGTATTTTGGTGCATTCGGGTCATCGGCAATAATGCGGCCCGTAAAGCCAATCACGCGCCCACCGCCGTCCATTAGCGGTACCATCATGCGGCCTTTAAACAAATCGCCACCAAAACGGTTGGTGACGCCACCATCTTTCATGTCTTGCTTGGAGAAGCCTTTTTTCTGCAAAAAACGCACCAGCTCGTTGCCACCTTCTGGCGCATATCCAATCCGAAATGCCGTCGCGGTTTCGCGGTTGATGCCACGTGTTTTAAAAATGTATTCAAGCGCGGTTTTGTTGCGCACCATATGATGCTGAAAAAAGTGCGCAGCCGCTTCGTTTACCTCGTAGAGGCGCTTCTTTTTAGTGGCAATACTTTTTGATTTGGCAGATTCATATAGTGAAAGATCGACGTTAGCTTTGCGTGCCAGCAATTCAAGCGTTTCACGAAAGCCCAAGCCTTCCACTTGCATCACAAAACTAAAAATATCGCCGCCTTTATTGCTGCTAAAATCATGCCAGATATTTTTTTCTGGACTGACAATAAAACTCGGGGTACGTTCACTCGTAAACGGGCTCAGCCCCTTAAAGTTCCGACCAGCACGCTTGAGCTCGACGTATTCGCCAATCACGTCTTCAATTGCCAGCCGCGCGCGCACTTCTTCTTTTGCATCCTGCATACTCTTTAGTATAGCACTCTCCCCTTGTATTTACCCTAGTGCTTGTGCTTAAATAAAGACAATTATGAACCCAAATCAACCGCAACCAGGCCAGCCACAAACTCCACCACCAAACAATAGTGGCTATCCACCGCAGTATGGGTCACCACAACAACAGCCACAGCAGCAATATTCGCAGCCACAGGGTTACAACACCGCCGCTCCGCAAAATCCTTACGCACAGCCAGCCCCACCACAACAGGCGCCCGAAAACTGGTACACACCAACGCCAAAACCAAATGACTCTAAGCCTGGTGACGTAAGCCAATACTTGCAGCAATCTAGCCCATCAACAGCGCAAACCAATCCAGTTAACGCTCAAAACCCTGCTACCGGCCAAACAATTAACGGGCAATACGCGGTTGATTACCTTGGTGGTATTGCACCAGCTGCGCCAAATAACACCGTTTCAGTGGCAGGTTTTCAGCTGACAAAAAAGATAATCGCAATCATCGTGAGCGGTATTGTCGCCCTTATTATGGCGCTCGTCGTGTTCTTCTCGATGCAAACACCTCAAGGCCCTACAACACTCAACGAGTCATCACTCTACGCAAGTTTTATTGATACCGCTGACGTCACAAAAGATTCCAGCAAAAATATCAACGATAGCCAACTCCGCTCACTCAACGGAAGTTTCCAAACTTTCTTACTCAACTCTGCCACGCAAATGGAAGAGCCGCTCACAAAATCTGGTATCGATCATACAAAATTAAAGACCGCTGCCAAAAAACCGCCCTATCATGATGATAAAATGGCTGCCAAGCTAGAAGATGCCCGCCTACTTGACACTTATGACCGTGTCTATGCCAGCGAAGTTAGCTTTAAACTTCAAACAATGGACGCCACTATTCAAAAAATTAAAAAAACCAACACGCGCGAATCAATGCAATCATACCTTACAGAAACAGAAAAGAGCCTCACTGTCTTGCAAGAGGCTCTCAAAAAGTACGAAAACGGCGAAGAAGAATCTTAACGGCGGACGAGCTCATAGCTAAGACGCGCTAAATCAAGTACTTCTTGCGTATCTAATTGGCCGGTGCACAGAATCGTGTTCCAGTGTCGTTTGTTCAAATGGTAGCCGGGTAATACCGTCTCGTATTCACTGCGGAGGTGTTCTGCAAGCTGCGGATCACACTTCAGGCTCACACGAAGCGGTTTACTTTCAAGTTCAACCAGTGCAACGATTTTTCCTTCTGGTTTTTCGCCAAATTTAAACACGGCCGTTTTTTCATCAAACGGAAAATCGAGCCAGATGCTGTCATCAAGGCCGGTGATAAATGTTTCAAATTCTGCGTACGTAAGCATTACAATTGCACCTTCTTCAAGTAATATTCTAGCTCTTCAATACTCCCTTTGATATCATCGAGCGCACGATGGGCGTTTGGCTTTGCAAACTTTTTGCCATATTTCCCATCAAACACTACTTTCCAAGCGCTTACATCCAACATGCGGTAATGCAATGTTTCGTTCAGATGTGGCCATTCGTTTTCAATAAACTTACGGTCTTGGTGGATGGAATTCCCCGCCAGCAAGATTTTGTCACTAGTGTCAAAGTGCGTCTGCACAAATTCGAGTAATTCATTTTCTACCGTACGACCATTTTTACCAGTCTTGTTTTGCGCCATCAGTGCATCACGTACGCTACTAAATTTTTCCCAAAAATCGCCCACCATACGCTTTTTCATCAACGCAGGACCAACTTTTTTGACCGCTTCATAACGAGCGATTTCGGTAAAATCCCAATCAGTTGCAATAGCGGCAACTTCTAAAATACGGTCATGAGCGGGATCAAGCCCGGTCATTTCTAAATCAATCCACAGAAGTGTTGCTTTTTTCGTCATATCTTCTATTTTACACTACTGCTGGGCAAGGCGCTTAAATTCGGCCGCAGTCAGGTATTGTTCGTGACCTTCATCGTAGCGATAACGGAACATCACCTCGCGACCGTCTGGAATTGTGATGTGATCAGGCAATTGCTTAGCATTCTCGAGCGAGAAGTTAGAAATAAAGGGAACGATCGCAGGCAGTGTGTCTTTGCCAGATGACAAGCGCGTATCTGGCCCATCATATTCCTGATATGAAACATCACACCATTGCTCGCCCACAGCAAGAACGTCTGGCATATTCTTGCGAATATCCTCTTGCTTTTCTGGCGTTACGAACGCATTAAGATAGATTGCTCGCTTTCCATACATCATCGTTCGTAGTTCGCTATCAAGCTCGCCGGTGCTAGCAACACCTTGCGCAGCATGGTATATCAATGCTTCAAAATCTCTATCGGTTAAGATTGGTTTTTCTTGGTAGTACGAACGATACTCGTGCGGAATACGGCCAACAAGCGATTCGAGCTCTTTCTTGGTCTTGCGGAGTTCGCGCTGCGCAGAACCAGGGCGTGCTAAGGCTGCTTCAACCAGTTGCTCAACTCGTTCACCGGTCGTAGCAGAGGCGCGTTCTACCTGCTGACCAGTTGTCAACGAGCCGATTCGTCGTGAAGTAGTTGAGCGCAAACGTCCATCTGGGCCAACTGCTGCGCTTTTTTGTACTGACAATGCAACATCACCAAGCGCCACTTCAGCAACACGCTTATCAATCGGGAATCCTTTTTCCACCACGTTATGGAGATTGTCTTCATCGTCGTAATACCAGCGTGGATATCCAGCGATCAAGTCACTATTTTTGAGCGCAATTTGCGCCAAGCGGCTACGATTGCTTATTTTACGGTCATAGTCGTATTCGGGTTGCACTTCTTTTGGCGGTGCAAGCACATTGCGATACGTTGTGATATCTTTTCGCGCTTCCTTTTTGCCATTTGGCAATTTTTTGCGTCGCCCACGATGACGATATCGCCCAACTTCTTCATACAGCAAATGTGGCATACCTTTGACTAACATGTTGCGCAGTTCTGCTACGTCTTCTGCGTGAATATGCCCCTCGCGCAACGCGTCGGCGCTCTCGTCTAACCCAAGTCGATAGCACATTTTACGGTATTGTTTGAGGGCACGTTTAGCGTTCACGTGGTCAAAATCGAACACCGGCACCTCATTATCGTCTTCTGATTCATCGACCCGTAATAATTCTTGAAAGTACACTAGCTCTGCAATAAAATCATCATTCGCCCATAGCGGCAATTCCTTGTTATTTTTTTCGATTTTTTTCGGGTCACCATCGCCCAAGCCACCCGCTTCAACAGCAGTGGCAATTGCAGCCATGCGGCGCTTTTGCTCGTCGGTTGCAGTTTGCATTGCGGCAACCATCGCCCGTGATAGCTCTGGTCGTAGCGGAAACATATCCATCTGCTTACCGATTGGCGTACATTGATTGTCTTTATTAACCGCACCAAGCATCTTCAGTACTTCATATGCCTCACGGATAGTACCGTGCGAGACCGAGTTAATAAGGTAGCTGTTCAGGTTGTAGAAATCCCGATCCATCGCAGCTGCACTAAGTACATTGCGTGTAATAACAGTGTGGTAAATGTCCGCCGGCGAATGGTCAATTCGCTCATGGAACGGCACAAACCCTTCGGGTGTTTCATCTTGGCTTCCGCGCTTAAAAGGCAGTTGCGTAGCTAAAAAGAAGTGTGCACCTTCAATATCACGTCCACCGCGCCCCATCTGCTGCGTGATCTCCGCTTTGCTGCACAGACGGCTTGGCAAACCAGATGCACTTTCATCATCAAGTTCAGGGCTTTTTGTCATACCATCGCTAATCACACGATCAACGCCAGGAATTGTCAGCCCCGACTGCCCTGCCGATGTCGACACGATCACCGTATGCTGGTCCTCCACATCTTCATGGAAAATAGCGTGACGTTCTTCGTCAGTAATTTTTGAATGTAGCTTCAAAATGCGCAGATCAGGGTGCTCGCGACGCAACGCGTTTTCAATCGCTCCGAGCGAACGTTTTCCTTCAGTAAAAATAAGTGTTTTGTTGCCCTGTTCGTAGCACGATTCGCCAAAGACATCGATGACATTTTTGTCCGGTTCTTCATGATAGGCAATTTCATGTGGGCGACCTTCAACTTCAACATTTGGAATTGGACCACCGTTAATTGGTGCGTAGGCTTGTTGAATGTCATCTTCATTCATCGTCGCACTCATCAGTACCATATTCCAGTTTGGCTGTTCGGTCATCATTTCGGCCGACATAGCTACAGCAAATTCTGTTTCGATATTTGCTTCGTGAATTTCGTCTGCAACAATCATCACCTTTTTGTCGCGCCATTCGTCTTGCAATTCTGGACCGCGCTTTTTAAAGACGGCCGAGGTCATCACTTGAATCACACTGTCGTCCGTCATGGTTGCGCGCTCAGAGTGTGCCATACCCACCAAATCTTCAGGCTTTTCGAGCCCTTTTTGCGCAAATTGTTCGCTCAATTCTTCGTCAATACGTTCAGAGATATTATCAACCGTCACTCGGCGTGGCTGCAAATAAACAATATGGTCATAGCCCATCTCAAGCCCGTACTGCGCAAGTTGCGTTGACTTACCACTTCCTGTTTCCCCTTTTAGCAGCGAAATTCGGTTCGAATCAACCATTTTCATAATGTCATGTTTGTAATTATCGATCGGCAGTTCTTTGTTGCCAAATTTCTCCCAACCGTGGCGCCCACGTGCGGCATTTTCGTCTTTCCATGTTTTTTCAAGACGATCAAAGCGGATCTTATCAAGTAAGTCCTGGCGATCGCGCTGCCCTTGTTCATACGGATACAGTCCTGTCTCCACGCGAGTGGCCGGGGTCGGCCGATAGCCAAAACGGTCCAGACCAAGACGGTTTTGCTGTGGGATCTTCTTGCGATTCATAGTACGTTCACCATACCATGATAGTGATAAAAATGAAATCATAAGCATAATAAAAACCACCCGTCAAGCGGGTGGTCGTAAAAAAGACGCTAAATTAGTCTTCTTTTTTGCGGTCAATACGGTCGAGTTTTGCGAAGTGAATAATCAAGTAAATGACAAACGCTGTCGCGGCAAGCGTAATAAATGACGATACGAAAGCACCCCATTTAAAGTCGCCCGTTCGCCCTGCAATTTCTACATGCCACGTAGCAGCTTCCAGGCCTTTTTGTGAACCAATTAGCAGCTGTACGATTGGGGTAATGAACCCTTCAACCAGTTTTTTTACCGTATCACCGGCGGCGGTACCAATTGCCAAACCAACGGCAAGTCCAACCACGCCTTGTTCGCGAATGAAATTCACAAAACCGATCGTACGACCTTTGGCGACGCGGTCTTTTACTACCTCTGCCTTCGCTTTTGCCTTTGCACGTGATGCGGCTGCAGCCTTCTTGGCTTTTGCTGCTGATGCCGTCACTTTCTTTTTGGCTGATGTCTTTTTTGCCATTTGTCTTACTCCACTGTATTAGCTTTGAATATCGTTATTGTATCACAACTACATACTGTCTGGTGCGTGGATACCTAGTATCGCTAACCCTGCTTGTAAGATGTCAGCATAGAGCCGAACAATGGCCGCACGGTGCGCTTCGTGCTCACTACCAACAACTTGATGTACTTCGTAATAGCGATTAAATTCTTGGGCAAGCTCAAAAAGGTATGTACACAAATGGTGCGCTTCGAGTGTGCGCATCGCCAATTGAGCGATTTCGTGATATTCGCCAAGCTTGCGAATAAGTAAGCGGTCTTCTTCTCTTACTTCTGTAAGTGGCGCAGCGGCAGCGGTCGTTTTTTGCAACATTCGGCGCGCTCGTGCATGAGCGTATTGCAAGTAACTGCCAGTATTACCCGTTAAGCTCACCGCTTCGTTAATATCAAACACCACATCACCACCGACTTTTACCTTCAAAAACTGATAGCGCAGCGCACCTGCAATAATAGCATCGGTCACCTCGCCTTCGCGCTCAGCAATCGCAGCGCCAAAGGCATCAAACAACCAATCAATCGTAATTACGTCACCGGTTCGGCTACTCATTTTACCAGTGGTTAGCTTTACTAAACCAGTAGGAATGTTGCGCAGCTTTCCTTTTGTCTCAGGAATTGCTTGCTCTGCTGCAGCAATCACTCCCTTAAAATACGCGGCTTGCTCGCCGCCTGTTACCACGATACATTCTGTCATGGTAGGATAATCGCGATATTTTAATTGCAGCAACCCTAGGTCGCGCGCCGCATACAATCCGCGCCCGTTTGAACCAACAAACGCATTATCAAACGACCCATATTTGCTGCCTTCAAAAATAAACGCACCGTCTGACTCTTTAAAGACATCTGGCGTATGATCCAATACGGTTTTTACGCCAATTGGGTCAGACTGACTTTCAAGGTATCGTTTTTCGATTGGCTGATTACCAAGACGACGCACAATTGCATCAATTTCCTGAAAACTCCATGCTTTTACTGTGTCATACACCGCAGCATACACTGGGTCTTCGCGTGTAAATGATTGCTTAGCGAGTGTGTCAATTTCTTCCTTCGCAACCTCGTCTTCTTTTGCAGCGGCCGCGCCTTCTGCATACATTTTGTTCATAAATGCATTGCGTTCTTCTGGCGCAATCGCCGCAAGTTTTGCCGGGTCACCATCGCAAAATCGTAGCAGCGACCACATACTTTTGCCGACGTGTGCTCCAACGTCGCCGTGATAACTCACACGGTGCGTTCGTGCGCCGCTTACTGCTAAAAGGTTCGCCATCGTATCTGCCACAATAGCATTATATGCATGGCCAATATGCATCGCCTTGAATGGATTTGGATTATTGGTTTCAATCACCACATCTTGACCCGCACGAGCTGGCAATGGATCGCGCGTGGTAAGTTCTAGCAAGCCATCACTCGTCAGCCAAAGGTTAATAAAGCCAGGGCCAGCCACGTCCACACGGTGATACGCGCCAGACGCAGTCAGCTTTGCGGCAATGCGCTCGGCAATTGCACGTGGTGGTTGCTGCAGACGCCCCGCTAGCTGCATAGCAACGTTTGTCGTATAATCGCCAAATTGCGGCTCAGGGCGTGTTAATACAGGCTCGACATCAATGTCGAACAACTCTTTTATACTGTCAATTAGGGTAACGGTAGTTGTGCTCATTACCCTTTAGTGTATCATAATTGAACGCTAGAAATCGTTCTCGTCGCTTTGCTCGGAAAGCGAAAGTTCAAAAGCAGAGCCAGATACGGGGCGCAATCCTTTGATGTTTTCAACCAAGTACGTGAGCACTTGCATGTCATCAACCGTGTCAGTGTGAAGTAGTGAGTGATGTATTTTTTCCATAGGTATTTTTATTTTTGAGTTATATCGATACTTATATTAGCATAAGAATTATTTTTTGTCAATAATTGCTTGAATAAATCCTTCAAACAGCGGGTGCGGATGCAATGGTCGTGACCGAAATTCTGGATGTGCCTGCGTGGCGACAAAGTAATCGGCGTCGCTCGCTTCGACAAATTCAACTAATTCGCCATTTGGGCTTGTACCGGCAATCGCAAGTCCGCCCGCTTCAATCGCATCTCGGTATGTATTGTTCACCTCATAGCGATGACGATGACGTTCGACAACTTCTGTCGCACCATACAGCGCCGCAATGCGCGAACCTTCTGTGAGCTGTGCCGTATAATTACCGAGTCGAAGTGTTCCGCCGGTACTTTCCTGTCCAGCTTGTCCGTCCATGATCGCCACGACAGAGTGCTCACCCTGCGGCTCGATTTCTGCAGTATTCGCAGTTACAAGACCTGAACGACGCGCCGCAGCAATCACCGCCACCTGCATCCCGAGACAAATCCCCAAATACGGCACGTTATGTTCAAGTGCGTAGGTTGCGGCAGCAATTTTTCCTTCAACACCACGAGTACCGAAGCCGCCGGGCACCAAAATGCCGTCCACCGTTGCTATATCTTCGGCGGTTGCCGTTTCGGCATTAAGCCACACGATATCAAGTTGTGCATGTTTGCTCCAGGCAGCTGCTTTGAGCGCCTCAATCACCGAAATATATGTGTCATCATTGTGCATATATTTTGCCACTAACCCTACTCGAACGGTTGGCGCTGTCGTATCTTGCTGGCGTGCAGCAATGCGCTTCCATGGCGCAAGATCTGGCTCGGTGGTATTGCCAACAAATCGAGACAACACATCATTAATGCCACTTTTAGCAACAATCAGCGGCACTTCGTAGACCGTACTTGCATTTGGCAACATAATCACGTGATCACGCTCTAGCCCACCAAACATCGCAATTTTATCACCCACGCTTTCAGGTGCTGGATCGTCGGTACGTACCACCACGCAATCTGGCGTAATGCCAAATCCACGGAGGTCATTGAGAGCGTTTTGAGCCGGTTTTGTTTTAAATTCGTTACTCGTATTAATGTGTGGCACATACACCACATGGATATAAAAACAATTTTCGCGGCCCACGCGGTGGGAAAACTCACGAATTGCCTCAATAAAGCTAAGGCCTTCGTAGTCACCTACGGTGCCGCCAATTTCCACAAAATGCACCTGGCTCCCAGCGCCAGATGCTTCGATTTCGTCTTGAATTGCGTTCGTTAGATGTGGCACCAACTGCACTGTTTTACCGCCAAATTTGCCAGCGCGCTCATCATCAATCAGCTGGCGCAACAAACGTCCGCTGAGGGTTGATGCCTCGCGGGTCAGTTCGATATCTAAAAATCGTTCATAGTGCCCTAGATCAAGATCGGTTTCGGCACCGTCTCGGGTAACAAAACACTCACCATGCTCTACCGGATTGAGCAATCCTGCATCGACATTAAGGTACGGGTCGCATTTTTGTACCGATACAGTTGTACCTTTTGCCTGCAATACCGCGCCCATTGCCGCGGCAGTAATTCCTTTGCCAACGCCCGAAAGGACGCCGCCTGTGACAAAGATGTATTTTCGTGATTGCTCCATAGTAGTGTTTCTATCCATGGAAGTATATTATAGCACGAAACGCTAATGCTTTTTGTCTGTGTTAACGCAGAGCAAAGCGCGCCAAACGCTGGCAAATCACCGTGCGACCGCGCTCTGGCCACTCTCGCAAGATGATATCTTCGGCCGATTCACCTTTTTCGTATGGAGCAATATACGGTGGGCACATGTTCCAGTTTTCAACAATCGGCTGCAAAATTTCCCACGAACGAACAATTTCATCGCTTGAGGTAAACAAGCTTTTTCGCGTACGAATTGCATCAACAATTACCTGTTCGTATGCATCAGGGAGCGCCACGTCTTCTGGGTAGGTAAAGTTAAGGTGCTGTTCGGTCAGCTTATTATCATAGCCAGGGCTTTTTGCGTTTAAGGCAATTTCAATTCCTTCGTGCGGTTGAATCTTGAAAGTAAGGTAGTCGGTTTGTGAAGAACTTTGACGCTTAAAATACACCTTGATTTCGGTACATTTTTTATCAAGCGCTTTACCGGTCGTCAGTTGTAGCGGCACACCTTTCCAACGAGCGCTCCGCGACGACAACACGACCGACACGAACGTTTCTACACACGAATTTGGCACGCCAACTTCATCTGTATACCCTTTATATTGCGCACGAAAACTTTGTTCTGGCACAGCAGGCTCAATGGCCGCTAGCGCACCTAAGCGATATGATGGCAATTTATCCCAGTTAATGTTTGACGGCGTATCCATCAATACGAGCGCCAGCAGCTGCATTAAATGCCCCTGCAACACATCACGAAGCGCGCCTGTCTGTTCGTAAAATTGTGCACGACCTTCGATATCGATGGTTTCGAAGGCGTTTACCTCAATACGCTCGATCGCGTCTTTATGCCAAACGTGCGAGAATAGCGCGTTATGCGCACGAAACGCCACAATATTTTGTGCCATTTCTTTTGCCATATAATGATCAATACGATAAATCTGTTCTTCTTGAAAAAAGCGCTCCGTGCGCTCCACCATTTCGCGAGCTCCCGATAAGTCGAGCCCGAATGGCTTTTCAAAGAGCACCTTCACGCGTGCATCATTCAAGCCAGCTTCACCTAGAAAGTCGACAATTTGCGTCGCAGCACGTGGCGGCACCGATAAATAGATAAGCAGCTGGTCGTCGTCCGCCAGTGCGAGCGTATCTTTGAGCGTGTGGTAATCATCCAGCTGGGCGATATTCATCGTAATGATGGTGGTCTTTTCTGCCAAGTCACCGAGAAGCGCCGTTTTATCAACATCACGACGACTCACGCCATACAGCTCGAGTGAACGAAATTCATCCACCTGTGTAATTTGGCGCAACGCCGGCAAAAGTTTGCGCGTGCTTAAATCGCCGGTAATCCCAAAAATCAAGAGTTTTGTCGCCATAACCTTAGTATATCACTCCTTTTGGTTCAGCTTCAACAATCGCCATATCACAAAGACGATCAGTAAGAAGCCGAGGAAAAGGAGAAGTACCACTGTAAAGCTGCGCAAGAAGTATAGCACTGCCACCACGACCGCGATAATTCCCCACCAAAGCGCCCACTGCGCGCGGAGTAGTCCAGCCACAACCACCAACACCAAATGCTCAACCAAGAAGAAGAACGAATAGCCAGCCTGCCCGTCAAGTGCGTACAGCCCACTTGAACCTGTTACAAACGCCAACGCCACCACCATGCGGTGAAGATAAGCTTTTCGCCAAAGCGCCATAACAGCAATCGTGAGCGCCCACCAGTGCGCATATACTACCATATTTGCCTCTGGGAGCAGCAATGACACCATCCATTGCAGTGCAAGCGTACCGCCGTAGACTGCCGCTTCTTGAACGTCGCGCTGCTTCTTTAGCGCACCATGTATACCAACAACCGCCGCCAGCACTAGGAGCGACCCTGCCGAAGCAAGCGCCAACTGCGTACCTGCTTCTACGACACCATACAACGCTGCATAGCCCAGCAATAGTATCACCGACCCAAGCTGAATTGGCTCGCGTTCTTCGTCGTGCTGAGAACGAAGCAACCAGTATGCGCCGTAAAATACCGCTGCGCCAAGCCAAGCAACGCCATGCACGAGCCAGGTTGCTGAAAAGTCGAGCCATGACCACAACGACACGAGCCCTGCAATAAACAATATATTGCCAATTGCTGCGCCAGCTGGTCGCGATTCAACATATGACCCCGCCCAAAGAAGCGCACCGTACACAAAGAGTGTCAATGTTTGCCAACCACCATCAAGCGCACTCGCGCCAAGCAGCGCCAAAAACGGATACAACACATACGCAACAAGAAGCATTGTCGCAAGTCGTGGTGAACGCGCACCAAGCAACTGCCGTGCCACAATTGCCACTACACTGGCCACAAGCAACACCACCACTGCAATGCGTGACACGACCACTCCATACGTAAATACAAACGCAACGCTTGCCAGCACTGCCGCAGCCAGCATTGCCAGCGCATCTCGTCGACGTTTTTGGCCATATTGTTGATGAAGTGAGGCGCCAATCAACAACAACATCGTCGAAACAAGCACAGTTAAGAGCCACCACCAGCGCGTTTCATCAAGCGCCCATTGTAGCCACGCACTGACCGACACCACACCAAGTACTGCGCCAATCACTTCGAAGCTCACACGCGATACAATCAACGACAACCCAATCAACACGCCTGCTGCCACAAGACTTGTCCAGCCAAGTGCCGTTGCCGATAGTTCCGCTGCACCGCATAACACTAATACGCCAGCACTGACCGCGACACTCGTCATACAAAGCGTGCGGAGCTGCACGCTCGCTTTCGTCGACGTGAGGCGCTCGATCGTCACAAGGCTCACTACGCCAAGCGCCGCAAAGAACACGGCAATTAATTCAAAGGAAAGCGCTGGTTCAAATACACCACGCCCAATCACAAATGGCAACACAATCACTGCTACCAGTACGCCGTACAGTGGCTCTACTTTCTTAAAAGCGTGTGCCGACCATCCGCAGATTCCCGCCATCAAGGCAATCGTTACTGCGATCCAATGATATGGGTGCGACACACCGCCCCATAATAGGAGCGTCCACCCCATCATTGCCAGTGCAACGCCAATCCAAGCAGCTTCGTGGCGAACACTTTTTGTGTTCTTTCGCTGCACTCGTAGTAAGCTGTAGAGCGCCTGCGCAAAAGCTAGACCAAACCAACCAAGATTATGGATCAATAAAGCTTCTTGTTCGCTTGTTCGCCCAGCTGCGTCAGCTACCACAATCAGCCCTGTTATGTGCGCGATAATACGCACCACCACTTCGTAGCGCCAGTTTTTTGTCAGTGCCCATATCACCAGGTAATGTGCCGTTGCGAGCCCAAAGAGTACTTCATACATCCATATACTCATCGCATCCATCACCAGCACGCTTCCTGCGAGCGCCACTGGCGTCACTATAAGTCCGGTATGTTCAAGTGGCTTTCGCACTACGCGTGGCACTGCTTTTGGATACAACAATAATGCTAAATTACACAACAACGATACGCCAATAATCACCACGAAATACCACAGCACAGCAAGGCCAATCGTCGACACTGCCGATAGCGCCAATGACAACATAAACGCCATCATTGCATACGAAATAAATTCGCTTTGCAAACGCAGTGCAGCCACGCCGTATGCCACCAAGCCAAGCAATGACGTTAAGAACCAGGCCATCTCAGCCGAGACACCACCGAGCAGATGGAATGCAAATCCTAAGAAAGGAATAATCGCTAAACCCGTACCGGTAAAAGCGGTTGCCGCTGAACGCAGTCGCGTCGACTTTTCATGCAGCACTAAACCTGTTACATAGAACGCCAGCGTGACCACAATCATCGAACCTAAGCGCACCGCTGCTGGCATAGTAAGATTCACAAATAGTGCGGTTGCCGCCACAATTAAAAAGCTGCCCACATAGAGCATAATGTTCAAGTTACGCACGGTGCGACGCGCTTTTTCTGCCGCAAGTAGTTCTTCGCTTGGTGGAGCAATATCATCTGCTATTACTCTTGCAGGCACGGCAGTAGCAGCAAAAGTAGTCGGATGCACCTTTTGCGCATCACTTGGAAGTGGAATAGCAAGCTCCTCATCGTCACTAGGTGTCACACCAAGGAGCTCGTCAAGTTTCTGGGGCGACACTACTCCGTCAGTCCGTAGTTCTTCAATTTCTTGGCGAAGCGCAGCTCGTCCATCAGTCACACCACGCTGATATTCATCTGTACGGGGCGCTGGCTGATCGGCGCGCATTCGCAATATGATAATAAACAAAATGACCGCTACGATAAACCAAAACATTAGCTTCTACTCCCCTACGCTTACGTATGCTTTTATCTTACCATATTGCGTCACGAAAAAAGCGCCTCCTTTTTACAGGAAGCACTTTTTAGCTGAAGACGGTTTTTATTGGCAGCCTTCGCACATTGTCAGCTCTGCTGGATCGAGTGGCGCAAAGGCGGTTCCCTCTGCTGAAGCTTTCGCTTGTGCGTCAGCTTGGGCGTTCGCCATCGCTTGATCAATTGCAGAAAGTTTTTCTTCTAGTGTCATGTCGTCTGTGATAAGTTGTGTTGCGTTCATGTCCATCCCCCTATGAAACAATGTTATTTTTAGTGGCGCTTATGGTTAATTATACGCTAGATATGGTGCTTGTCTAGAAATTTTGCGTGTAAAAATACCAACAGGCCTGTGGAATACTTTTTTATTTTGTTGTGTTTACTTCGTAACTGGTGTTCGTGCTTTCAAAGAAGTTTACGAGCTCTAGCGTATCATTGGCAGCCGCCATCCATTTCGCTGGATTTGGCACGTTATATTCAGGTTCAAAGCCAAGCTCAACCAAACGACGATCGGTCATATGCATCACGTACTGATTGACGTAGTCCGCGTTCAAGCCCAAAATGCCCTTTGGCAGCATATCTTTGTTATATTCTTTTTCGAGTTCAACCGCTTGCAAAATCAATTGGCGGATTTCTTCGGCGAATTCTTCGGTCTGAAGCTCTGGATTTTCGTCTAGGATAGTCAGCAGCAAATTGATACCAAAGGTCAGGTGGAGGTTCTCGTCGCGGGTGATCCAGTCCAGCAGCGAACCAACGTTGCGGAGCAAGTTGCGCTGGCGGAAGCTCATACCCACCATAAAGCCACTGTAGAACCAAATGCCTTCGAGCACAATATTGTATGCCACGAGCGAGCGAACAAAATCTTTCTTACCTTCAAGGCTGTAGATGTCGAGGTTTGGGTCGAGCATGACATCGAGGTGCTTGTTTTGGAAGTCGGCTTTGTCGGCCAAACTCTTCTTACCAAAACCGGCTTCGTAGATTTCTTCGCGATTGAACGGGAACGTTTCAATAATGTATTCAAACGTCATGAAGTGGTTGGCTTCTTCCCACATTTGCTTGCTCAAATACAGCTGGGCTTCCGCTGAGTTAACGTACGGGTAAATGCCGAACGCCAACGACTTGTTGATCAGCAACTCGTTTGGGTTGAGGTAGCTAATCACGGTTTTGAGCGCGTGCTTTTCGTCGTCGGTCATTTTTTCGAAGTCGCCAAGGTCTTGCACAAGCTGGATTTCATTTGGAAACCACGTATTTGCCACGGCCTGGTTGTACAAATCATACGCCCATTGATATCGAATTGGACGTAAATTCAGTCCATCACGGAGTCCCGATCCGAGAATGCCGCCTTTTGGATGTTGATAATCTGCCATAAGATTCCCCTCTCTGACTGCTTAAAATAACGTTTCTTCTTGTGACATTGTCGGCGCTTCCAGCTGATCACCACGACTAGCTGGTACTTCGTACGCATCACGATCAACCGTAAAAAGTGCAAGTCCGCCAAGTTCCGTATCAAGCCGATGCAGCTCATCGAGCCGCTCTTGCTGCCACTCACTCGAGTGGTCTTCCTGTGTTAATTCTGTGATAAGTGCCTCACGTTGTGCAAATTCGTGCATATGCTACCCCTTCCTTTTTGCAAAGCCAAAGCCACGACTTGCTCCGCCTTGCGTCTTTACTTTTTGTGCGGCTAATTTCTCTACCGACACCGTCGTTTGTTCTGACTGATGACGCGGCTTTACGTGCAAATAGTACGTGGTTTTCAAGCCGCGCTTCCACGCTTCGGTGTAGATTTTCACGTACTCGTCGATATCGCGCGTATCAAGATACATGTTACGGCTAATCGCTTGGTCGACCCATTTTTGGGCACGCGCTGCTACTTCGATAAACGAATATGGGCTCAGCTGGAAGCTGGTTTTGTAAACCGCTTTAATTTCATCTGGAATGCCGTCGATATTTTGGATGTCGCCTTGGTTAGCAAAGACTTCTTCTTTGAGCGATTCCCACAAATCAAGTTCTTTTAGGTCGCGAACAAGATTTGCATTCACTTCCAAGAATTTTCCGTTCAAGGTTGAGCGACTAAAGATTTGCGCAAATTGCGGATCAAGCCCTGGTGTCGTACCAGCAATATGGCCGATGTTAGCGGTTGGTGCAATTGCCATCAAGGTGGCGTTTCGCATACCCTTTTTCACTTTCGTGCGCAGCGCTTCCCAATCAAGCTTGGCTTTTTTATTGACGTTCACTTTTACTTTGCGATCAGTCGCCAGCGTATCGATTGTATCGATTGGCAAAATACCTTTACTCCAGCCGCTACCCTTAAATGCTGGGTAACTGCCGAGCGTTTTGGCAAGCTCAGCCGATTCATCAATCGCGTGATAACTAATATATTCGGTAACTTGATCAATCAAGCCTGCCGCTTCTTCTGAATCGTAGCTAAGGTGCAGTTTTTCAAGTACATCAGTAAAGCCCATCAACCCAAGGCCGAGCGCGCGCGTTTGGCTATTAGCGTGCATCGCTTCTGGCACTGGCAAATTCGTTATGTCAACCAAGTTGTCCAGCTGGCGAATTGCGCTGCGAGCGCTACTTGCCAAACGATCCCAATCCCACGATTTGTCATCGTTCAGGTGCGCCGAAAGGTTAATGCTCACCAAGTTACACACCGCAATATTGTCTTTGTCTTGCGGCAGCGTAATTTCGGTACACAAGTTTGAGAGGTGGATTGTACCAGTGTTATTGTTCAAGGCGCGGACGTTGATCGTGTCCTTCCAGGTCAGCCATGGGTGGCTGGTTGCCTGCAACTGAATCAAAATCGAGCGGAACTGCTGACGAGCTGAAATCTTCTCAAATTTACGCAATTTTCCGGCATCCGCTAGCTTCACATATTCTTTATAACGCTTGCTAAATTCCGCACCATAGAGTTCTGTCAAATCCATCACTTCGGCTGGGTCAAACAAATACCAGTCGTCGTCTTTTTCGACGCGCTTCATAAATTCGTCGCTAATAAATACGGCCGTGTTTGCAAAACGAGTACGCAGGTACGGGTCACCCGAGTTTTGCTTCAAGTCCAAAAACTGTGCAAAATTGAGGTGCCAGTTTTCCATGTAGATCGCAGCAGCGCCGGCTTTTTTACCCTTTCGGCTGACCGCGAACAATGCTGTATCGATCATTTTCATGAACGGAATTGGGCCGGTACTTTCCGTGTTTGTCGTCTTCACCGGAGAACCAGCTGCGCGTAGTTTCGTAAAGCCAATGCCAATACCGCCGGTGCCTTTCGCGATAAACGCCGTGTCGCGCACCGATTTTACAATCGATTCCATATCGTCATCAACATTCATCAAAAAACAATTCGAAAGCTGCGGATGCGCGCCGCCAGCATTTACACGAGTTGAGCCACCCGGCACATAATCCAGGCTCGACATGTGTTCATAAAAATCAAGCGCCGATTCGGTAGGGTTTTTAGCATTGTAGCTGAGGCCCATCGCAATACGCATGTGCGTAAATTGCGGCACTTCCATCGGTTCACTGCTACCTTTTCGCAACGCATAGCGGTTACGGTTGGTAATGACGCCCAAATATTTTGAAAGGTCGTCTTTTGATGGATCGAGCGCTTTGGCAAGCTTCTTAATATCAAAAACTTTTTTGTCGTTCATGCGTGGATCAAGCAACCCAAGCTCCACCGCTTCTTTCAAATACGTTGGAAATGCCTTCTCGTGCATGGCTTTTAGTTCATCGTTCTTTTTGTAGTTGCCCAGCACCTTCTTGTAGATAGTCTTAAGCAACAAACGTGCCGCAATCTTGTCATAGTCTGGATCATCTTTTACGTTTTGCAGCGTTGCATTAATCACCGCTTCATCTAATTGTTCGGTGGTAATACCATCAAACAATGTCAGCTGTAGCTGGCTGGCTACCTCAACAACTTTACTAATTTGATCCGGCAAACCTTCACTTGCTTCTACCAATGCAAGATTAATTTTGTTTGCATCAAATGGTTCGCGTGTGCCATCGCGTTTTACCACATGAATTTGACTCATCTTATACCCTCTTTGCTACGTCTATATGTTTTATGTTATACACCTCCCCGTGCAAAGCTCCCTCAAACTTTTTACAAGGTACAGAAAAGAACTCGGCGTAGCCGACCGAAGTAAACCTCCCTGTATTCTGTTTGTTTTACCACTTGCTAAATGTAGCGGTCTATCTAAGACTATAGCCGCTAGATATAGCTTATGCAAGGCTTTTACCTGATTAAATGTTGTATATTTTAACCTTTCACTAAATGACCTCTGTTGTGTACATATAGTGTTGTAAGTTGCTATAGCGCCACTATATGTGGGTATTTTACGCTTGACACCGCTGCTGCAGCGCTTCTGCTGGCATAAAATTATCAGTGTAGCGCTGCTGTGAATTGGTATGCACTTTTGCATACTCCGGAAGTGCAAAAGGTGTCTTGCTGTACGCTAAAATCATATTCCCTCGTGTTGAAGCGTCATTTTGAAAACGCTCATAATGCAAGGTACTGACATCGCTGTAGGCACCATTAATTGCATCATAGAGTGGCTGACAAGCACCTTTGGCTGCAGCAATCGCATTTACCGCCACGACGCCATCTTTCGCCAGCAATTTCTTTACGCGTTGGCCGTATTCGTGCGTTAGTAACGAAAACGGTACGCTTGCATCGTTGTACACATCCACCAGAATGACGTCATACTGTGCTGTCACCTCGTTCACAAACACGCGCGCATCAGTATAATGCAGTGTTATGTTTGTCGGGTCGTCATACAAAAAGTGCTGTCGCGCAATATCTGTCATCGCTGGGTCAATTTCTACCACATCAATTTGTGAAGTGGGATATGTCGCTGCTAGATGGCGCGGCAAAGTATAGGTGCCGCCACCAAGTACTAACATGCGCTCTTTCTTTGGCGCCGCAGCTACCACACGAGCAAGCTCTTTCGTATACCAAAAAACAAGTTCGTTCGGCTGATCTGGGTAAATGCCCGACTGCACACCATTTGGACCTGCCAAAATACCACGAACCGTTCGTGTGTCGTCATTTTGATATGTCACAATTCGGTATGAAGCCGTTGGCGTATCGACAACCTGCTGCGATGAATGAAACAGCGATAATACCATCACACCGCCAAGCACGACTGTTGCTGTAATCTTTTCGCGCAGACGCTCTTTTGAAGGAAGCAGCCACCCCGACACCACTAAAACCCCAATCAATACAACCAACGTCTCACGAGACCCAATCATGCCAAACAACAAAAACCCTGCCACAAAGGTTCCCGCAATGCTGCCAATAGAATTAATAGCACTCAGCGTGGCGACAGTTTGCCCACTTGTTTGTAGCGAAGTAATCGACAACTTTGCCAAATACGGGCTCATCATTCCTAGTAACACGCTAGTCGGCGCAAATAACACTAACGCTACGACAATGCCTTGAAGGCGCTGATCGCCAAACCATGACGTCACCACAGACATAACTGGCGCAAATAAATACATAACGCTCGCCATACAAAGCGCAGCCACAAAGCAAAGCATCGCAACATCGGTGCGGCTATGGCGACGGTCAGCCATCTTACCACCAAGGTAGTAGCCAAGGCTTAACGCTACCATAATTACCCCAATCACGCTCGTCCACACATACACCGAATTGCCAATACTTGGCGCCAACATGCGCGCCGCAACCAATTCAAATGCCATCAATACAAACCCCGACGTAAACGCAATTACTTCAAGTGAATAAACAGAACGCCAAAGGTGTTTTTGAAGATATTTTTGCATCATAGTCAGTATAGCACGCTGATTTTTGCCAAGAAAAATGACGCCGTAGATAGGCGTCAGTTTTCTTGGCGGAGGATGGGAGATTCGAACTCCCGCTCCAGGTTTCCCCGGACTAACGATTTAGCAAACCGTCCCCTTCAGCCACTTGGGTAATCCTCCAGATGTTTTCACCTCTGGTGTAATACTAAGTAAGTATAACACAGGCAAAAACACTAGACAAGCGCCCCTATATTTGCTATAATAATTTATATATTGTATAGCTATAGGAGACCTATGAAACAAAAAATTGCTATCATCTCTAGTCTCGTTGTCAGTGGAGGTATCGCTCTTCTGGCAGCAACCGCTCCGGTCGCGGCTCTTGATGCAACGATAGGTGGCGGTGCTGAAGCCGCTCGTGGCGCCGATCAACCAGCCGATTTGTTTGGCAGCGCTGGTGTTCTTTCGACCATCACTAACGTCTTGCTCTTTATCATCGGAGCTGTCAGCGTCATCATGATTATTATTGGTGGCCTGCGCTACATTCTTTCTGGCGGCGACAGCTCAAACGTTTCAGCAGCAAAAAATACCATTTTGTATGCAATTGTAGGTATTATTGTGGCGCTTCTTGCCTATGCGATTGTTAACTTCGTACTTGGCGCGCTGTTGGATGGTACCGGCGGCGGTGGTGGCATGAGCGGTGGTGGCGGCGCGACAAACTTCTAGCCTCATCTCGAAAAGAAAAAAGACGTCTCTCGATTCGTAGGACGTCTTTTTTCTCTGGCGGAGAGAGAGGGATTCGAACCCTCGGAACCGTTGCCGGCTCACTTGTTTTCGAGACAAGCCAGTTCAACCACTCCTGCACCTCTCCGTAACTTTTCTTATTCTACCACGGTTGCACAAACCACGCGAGCACAACGAACAGCACCACAGCAGCCATAATGCCAGCAACAATCATCCCTGCTGTTTTATATGGATGGCGCTCGCCATACGATAGATATTCAGGAAATTGCTTGGCGATATGTACACTCGCCAGTTGCTCTTTTTGTTTAGCTACCTGCTTTGCTGGAAGCGCCTGGTAGGCAGCGGCGACCGCTTCGTCTCCCCAATACAGCCCATTGAGTGAAATCTTCGCACCCGTTTGCTCATCACGCAAAAGTAACCGTTGAAACTGACCAAAGTTTGGTTCTACGTAGGCTGGTACATATATCCCTTTCAGCGAAGCACGCTGAATCGTCTTTTTTGGCAACAATCCGCCTCGTACCGTTATGTCACGCTCAGTAATTGTTACCTTACGCCGCGCCACATGGTAAAACACACCAGCCAGCACTAATACAACCGCACTCGCCATCAACACCCCATACGACGGGTTTGCATAACAATACATTGCAACAATGCTCCCAGCAATAAGAAACCGCACAATACCTAAATGCGCTAGGTAGGCTTTTATATTGGCAGTAATTGTTGTGGGCTGATTCATATAGCTAGTATAGCAAAGCTCGCCGGCAAGCGATTACATAATAAAAAAGAAACTCTTTCAGAAGAGTTTCTTTATAGTCAATTCATGGTACACCCGACAGGATTTGAACCTATGGCCTTCGGCTCCGCAAGCCGACGCTCTATCCAGCTGAGCTACGGGTGCTCATCACATAACTTATCGTATTATAACAGAGATACCCGCCGCAATCAAGCGCTACAGTCGAAGCATTTTTACTAATTTATCAACAAAATCGAGCTTGATTTCTTGCATTGGCAAATACTGCCCCACTAGGTCAACAATTTCTTCGCCAGATTCTACTGGGAAGTAAACTGAAAGACCCGGGCGAAAACGCTTCACCGGGATTAAGAAGATGGAGTTTTCTTTACCGTCATGCATCACCCCAAAGGCTTTGTAATCAGTAAAGTCGTAAAATTGCTCACCAACATACAACCCTTTTTGCGTTAAACGATATTGAATATCGCGTGATGGGCGAACCGACATTGCAACCAGCACGGCAGCAATCGCCAAAATTAAGAACGATACCGTCCACGCTTTCAATAAAAAGACATCAAGCAAAATAACCGCAACCACGACCACCGCCAAACCAACGTACCACATAGTGTTTTTCTCGGCGGCAATGTATTCTTTAGCTGTCCAGTCGACAGCTTCTGGAATCGCTTCCTCTTCCCTGCTAGTATCCACCGAAACAGCGCCGGCATTGATCGTTACACGCGGCATCGCCTGCTGACCTTCCATCCCCGCTGCCACCCCTGGTTCTGTTGCAACAGGCTGAGGTGTTTGATTGCTCTCTTGATCCATAGGTTTAGTATAGCATACTGCTTTTGGTTGAGTTAATTTTCTTGATTTCGAGCGTACAGCTCCTTGGCAATGGCAAAAAAGTCAGGCTCTTGACCCTGCTCGCGTTGGATAGCGGCCGTCTTGCCGATTTCGTAGAGCATAAAAGCCTCCTGACGACCTTCCACCTTAGATAATCCCGGGTTTTCATATGGCGGCTTTTGCAAAACTTCAGCATCGTGCTGGCCTCTCTGTAGCATGGCCTCATCCCATGCCTTTGCCTCTTCGTGTTTCCCATACGAGAGTAGGTTCACCATTTTCGTGATAGTGTTGTTACTATTGTCATCACCGACCATCTATCCGACCGCTCCATCTGAGATTATTTGTACATCTTCCCAGTCGCCACGCATAAGCGCAGTTTGCGCAGCATGATGGAGATAGGGCCACTTAGCAGTACGAAGCCATCCTCGCTCTTGCATCTTATCTACGTCTTCTTTTTCTGGCGGAGAGACAGGGATTCGAACCCTGGGTACGGTTGCCCGCACACACGCGTTCCAGGCGTGCACCTTCAACCACTCGGTCACCTCTCCACACTCTTTTAGTGTAGCAAATGTGCGACCTTCACAGCCAAACATAATTCACAACATTTTGCACCCCGCTTATGGTTGCGCAGTTTTGCATTTTCACACTATAATAAGGAGTAATGACAACTGCGAGCCAAACACCGGTTATTTCACTGCGGTCGCTTACGAAGCGCTATGGTGTTGGTGATGCCGAACATACGGTGCTCAACGCCATTGATCTAGAAGTAAAAAAGGGTGAATTTATCGCCATTATGGGTCCCAGCGGTTGCGGTAAAACGACACTTCTTAATGTGCTCGGTTTACTTGATATGCCGGATGATGGTGAGTACGACCTTGACGGCACCTCTGTTGCTAAAATTTCAAGCCTCAAACGCGCCGATATTCGCAGCCAACAAATTGGTTTTGTGTTCCAAAACTTCAACCTTGTACCACGCCTGACAGTGATTGAAAATGTCGCGTTACCACTCACCTACACTGGCTACAACCGAACACGCGGCTTAAAACTGGCAAGTAAAATGCTTTCTACCTTCCACTTAAACGAACGTGAATACTACATGCCATACCAACTTTCTGGCGGGCAAACCCAGCGCGTAGCAATTGCCCGAGCTTTAGTGAACGATCCATCAATCATCCTGGCAGATGAACCAACCGGTAACCTTGATTCAAAATCAAGCCATGTCATTATGGAGGAACTTTCTGACATCCATAAGCGCGGTAACACCATTATTATGGTGACCCACAACCCTGCCATGACCACTTATGCCGACCGTGTTATTACCATGCTTGATGGTGCTATCGACACCGATACTGGCGCCACAACTATCAAAAATTCTCGCTCTATTCCGGTTGAAAAAACAGCGTCACTTGGTGATCGCTCACAACCAGCAAAAAAAGAGCGCTCAGAAAAAGAAGAAACACCAAAGGAAAAAAAGAAGAAATCATCTAGCACTAAAACGAAGAAGAAAAAGGCCTAACCCGCATGAGAATCCTGCTCCTCAACCACATCGAAAATGCCCGCGAATCATTGCGTTCAAACAAAATGCGCACTCGTTTAACGGTGCTTGGTATCACCCTTGGTGTTGCCTGCATGACCACAATTATGGCGTTAAGCCTTGGTGCAATTAAGCTTATCGAGAACCAAGTACACGCGCTTGATGGCAATATTATCGTAGTGCGTCCAGGTGCGCCAGAAAATCGCAATATACTCCACGACATCACCAACCCTTCAAGTAGCGACTCGTTTAGCGTCAGTTCTCTTACCGAAAAAGACCTTAAAGCAGTTGAAAAAATTGATGGCGTCGCAAAAGCTGCCCCACTCATGTCGGTGACCGGTCGCGTCACCTCGCAAGACGAGACGGTCAACGATGCCACTATCGTCGCTACAACACCAGAACTCGCTAGCGTATCAGAATTTGCTATTCGCGACGGTCAATTTATCGATCCGATCACCAACGCCAATACTGCTGTGATTGGCAATCAATTATCAGTTGATTTATTTGGTACTAATCAATCAATTGGTCAAACCTTTAAGATTCGTAATCGTACTTATACGGTGATTGGTATTCTTAAGCCAGTCGACACTACCGTTAACTACAATAATTTCGATCTCAACAAAACTGCAATCATCAACCTCGAAAGTGGCAAAAAATTTAACGAAGGTGTGGCGCACATTCGACAAATCAATATCCGTGCCGAAGATAAAGAAAAGCTCCCCGAACTGACAAAAACCATTTCGGCTGCCATAAAAAAAGAGCATGACAATGAAGAAGATTTCCGTATTTTAACTGGGGACGAAATTTCTCAACCAACTTCACAACTCTTTACTGCCGTTGCAGCTGCGACCACAACCGTAGCGATTGTCTCCCTCGTAATTGGTGGTATTGGTATTATGAATATTATGCTCGTGAGCGTTGCTGAACGTACCCGCGAAATTGGTATTCGAAAAGCCGTAGGTGCAAGCAACTTACACATTACCATGCAGTTTATGATTGAAGCGCTCGCCATGAGTCTAACTGGCGGACTGGCTGGCTTTATTCTTGGGTACGCCGTCGCTTTCCTTGCATCAACCGTGTTGCCATTTACCCCTGGATTCGTGTGGTACATTCCGGCACTAGCCTTGGCAATCTCAGTTATTATTGGCACGCTCTTTGGTATGTATCCAGCCTTGCGTGCTGCACGTAAAAACCCTATCGACGCGCTACGGCAATACCATTGATAATTAATTAAATTTATGATATAATAGAATGGTGGAAAGTCCACAACGTCCTTACGAGAGGAGAGCGTCATGCTCGCCGTTTCTAACGAAAATCGCGAACTGAAGGAGTTGGCAAAAGCGCTTGAGTGCTTTAATCTAAGCTTACCGAATAAGCAGAGCAGCACCGTATTTTCTTTCGCAAAAATTCCGAAGAGTCGCGTACACCCAAAGGTTCGACGCGGCAATCAGCTTGCAATGGGAATGCCAGAAGTTGAGGTTTCCAGCGCAAACGACCTCGTTTACATGGTCGATGACCTTGCAGACAATGAAGAGGCCCGGATCGAATGGATTAACGATTCTGTCTGGGTTCGGGTACGAATCTCTCCATTCAATAACGCACGACGCGTAATTAACGGAGATCTTTACGTCAGAGGCTATGTCATAAGTGGCATTAACGGCCGAACCTATGTAAGTGAACGAATGTTCGTCACCCTTGAAGGAGCGCCTTTCATGGTCCCCTGTGAAGTTATCGAATACGTTCGCAAAATGACGCACGATTAACAAATCGCCTTACAGCGAGGAAGGACTTTACCACTTCCGCTCAGACATGATGTTTGAGCGGTTTTTCTATTGTAGCTCTATTTTAAATTTTTCAATTAGTTTTACGGGCGTTGGATCAACACCGTTCAAAATCGCTACGTAGATACTGACGAAGTCAGCCAAGATGCAGCCCCATAACATTTGTGCGACAGGTGTTACCCCTTGCAAGCTTACAATGTGCGACTTTGGCCGCAGACCGCTCAACAAGCGATCAGTTACCTCGAATCGTTTCAAGATCCGCTCATGTTCAAAATTACTGATAAGGTCAAATACAGCGTACGGTTTTTCAACTGGATGGCTTGCCCATCCCATAAATTCATTGTGGTTAAATTCTGGCAATTCATTATAAAACGCGACATTTTTGGCGTTTTCGTTCCAACTAATTTTCCATTTGTACGCCACTGGCGCCATCATGTGGCCTGCGTAAAAAACAGCTGTTTTGCCAACACTCATCAATGCAAGTTGTTTTGCAATGTTTTGATCGGTAGTTACAGCAGCACCCCACTCGCTTGATGCGCGCTTGAGCCAATCAGCATGTTCGGCAAGCTGTTCAAAATACAGCCCGTCGAGCATCGAGAAATGTGTCAACATTTTTAGCAACGCACGTAGATTGTATAACATCGCCATGCGCGGCTGCAGACCGCTCGGCATTGGGATAAACACCATATTGTGTTGGTGGGCTTCATCAGCTAGCGCACCTCCAGCCGCTAGCACCCCCACCTCAGCACCACGTTCGCGAGCATCACGCAAACACGCCACAGTTTCTTCGGTGTTACCAGAATAACTACTGCAAATAACCAGCGTATCTTTATCAACATAATGTGGCAGTTGATATGTACGAACGATTTCAATCTGAAGCGACGTCTCGGTTTCGAGCCAGTTTTTTGCAATAAGCGCCGCCAGCGCCGAACCGCCCATACCGGCCACAACAACCCGCTTTAGTACACGACCATCATGCTCAGGATAGAGCACCTCAGGATCGTACGTTACCTGCTCCCACTGTGATGCGGCCACGCCAAGTGCATCTGAAGCATCCCGCTGTGCCACTACCTGTAAATCATCTAACATTCTTCCCCCACGTAGATATTGCTTATGTCTATGTATCTATGATACAGTATTTAGTAAAGAAAAGTAATAACTTTTAGAGGTGGGAAATATGCAATTGAACAACACAACCAACATCAGCGACGACCAAGAGCTTGCGCAAGCGCTTGCTGGCGTCAATAAAGATACACTCCCGTTTGAAGAGACGCAGCCAGAAACAATCTCGCCAGTTGAAAAAGCTGAGCAAACCGTTGAAGAAGAGCCGACACCAGCCCAAGAAGAGCCAGCATCAACACCAGAACCCGAGCAAACTCCAGAGCCGGCTGGTCCTTCACCAGTGGTCGAAGAGCCGCTTGACCTTGGTACACTACCAAACCGTGAAGGTCTTGATAGTGTCAAGATTGAAGCAATCAACGAACTACGCCCACTTATTGACAAACTCACTATTCCTGCAGAAGAAAAGTTTGACACGTACCTTCTCTTGATCCGCACAACCGACGATCAAGAACTGGTTGCGCCAGCTCACGAAGTTGCCAAGCAAATCGAAGATGAATCACGCCGTGCAATGGCTCTGCTTGATATCATTAAAGAAATTGACTACCTTTCAAACAAAACAACAACTGCAACCGAATAAGCAGTTCACCACCTCTTTTAAAAAAGCACAGCCGTTCTAGCTGTGCTTTTTTGGTGGAATTGCCGATTTACGCCACGCATCATCTCGTGCGATCGGCACCTCTGGCACGTCATTTGTTTGTGGATGGACAGCTTTAGCATCGTAATCAAACCCTGCAAAGTTTTCAAACAAGCGAACGGTTGCGAGCGGAATACCAGCTTCGCCAGCAAAATAACGATCAACTGTGTCGTAACTTGCTTGGTTCATGGCGTGATACACCGGTGTGAGTGCCTCATCAGCCAAAAAGTCTTTCCAAAAATGGTGTGCATTCTTTTGGTGCTCCGAACGAATATATAAGTGGTAGATCGGTTGGTCAATTGGCGCAAAAATCGTATAGTCTGCTGCAAATAACCGCAGTGAATGCACCAGCTCTTCACCGATAAAACAAATAGTTCGCTCATACGGTACATCTACACAGCGAGCGCCCGGCCCAAACTGCAACCCACCCGCTGCAAACATGGCTTGTTCGGGCTGGCGCACTGCGCGTGGCAGAGCTTTACCAAAAAACGTTGGAATTTTGTCCATAAACATATCATGAACGATCAGTCGATTTGGGTCGGATAAAATCAGCCGCTCGCTGCCATCATCGTTGTAACGGAACGCTGGCGGATACGACGAAAGAATCGCCTTTTCATCACCACACAGCTGCCACTGCTCTTCCAGCCGAACATCCCATTGTGAAATAAAGCGCATATGTGAATCGATTTGCAGATAAAAATCTTCGCCCGCATACAGCGCATCGCAATCTGCTCGCGCCTCGCCAACGCCGCGCGCCTCTCGCCAATCACGTTCAATAATCGTAAAACGATCATCATGATGATACTGCGCCAGCTGATCTTGGGTTTCTGGACCGTATTGATGCACGATAGCGAATCGCAATCGTTCAGGATCGGTCGCATTTGCTAAACATGAAGTAATTGTTTTTGGTAGTTCGTCATCGCGGTAGGCCGCAATTTCAACCAAGATTGTATTCATGTTTCCATTGTAACAAATATCACCCCGTCTCAATTCACGACGGGGTGATATTTGTTAGCTGTGCGATGTAATTACATCATTCCCATTCCAGGCATGCCACCGCCCATCGCTGGTGCGTCGTTTGCCTCAGTTGGAATGTCCACCACAAGTGCACCCATCGTTGCCGCAGTTGAAGCGATTGAAACAGAGTTTTGCACTGCTTCTTTGGTTACGCGTGCTGGGTCAATCACGCCAGCTTTTTTCACGTCAACCAAGCCCTTTTCTGGCTCCATCACGTTCACGCCTTGGCCAGCCTTCGCGGCCTCTACTTGCGCCAGCAACGCCTCGCTATTGAGCCCCGCGTTCTTCATAATTTGCACAAATGGCTGCTTCAGCGCATTCTTCAAAATCAGCTTCCCGGCACTAATAGAATCTGCACCGTCGGCCGTAATTTTGCCCGAAAGGTTCACCAATGTAACGCCACCGCCGGCCACAATACCCTCTGCAAGCGCTGCTTTAGTAGAAGCCACAGCATCATCCACGCGGTATTTTTTCTCATCGATTTCGGTTTCAGAAGCACCACCCACTTTAATGACAGCCACCTTGCCACTGAGTGCTGCGGCGCGTTT
The DNA here is from genome assembly GCA_052103595.1 of Saccharimonadales bacterium (SeqCode). Taxonomy (GTDB): domain Bacteria; phylum Patescibacteriota; class Saccharimonadia; order Saccharimonadales; family Saccharimonadaceae; genus CAMEGH01. The sequence continues at coordinate 110,848 of JBQEKC010000002.1, forward strand.
TTCGTACTGCTCTTTGTCGTAGCTGCTTGGGGCATTTTTGGCCTGCGCAACAATTTGCGCAATGCGTGCTTCGACTGCTTTTTTCGTGCCCGCGCCTTCGATAATGGTGGTTTCGTCTTTACCGACAATTACCTTGCGTGCTGCGCCGATTACTTCTAGTCCAACATTGTCGAAGCTCATGCCGCGCTCTTCGCTGACCACTGTTGCGTCGGTTAATACTGCAATGTCTTCAAACACTTCTTTGCGGCGATCACCAAAGCTTGGTGCCTTGACGGCAACGCTGTTAAAGACGCCTTTTAGCTTATTGAGGACAAGCACGCTCAGCGCTTCGCCTTCAACTTCTTCGGCGATCAGCACAAGGTCTTTTTTGCCTGCTTGGGCGAGCTTTTCAAGCAACGGCGCCACATCTTGAATACTCGAAAGTTTTTTATCAGTAATAACCACGGCCGGCTTTTCAAACACCGCTTCTTGGCGGTTTGCATCAGTAATAAAGAGTGCGCTTGTAAAACCACGATCCAAGCTAAAGCCTTCCACCACCTCTGATTCCATTTCGAGGCCTTGGCCAGCTTCTACCGTTACCACGCCGTCTTTGCCGATTTTTGCAATCACGTCGGCAATCAATTCGCCAATGTCTCGACTCCCCGCTGAAATAGTCGCGACTTCGGCCACACGGGCGTTTTTGCCTTCAATTCCTTCCGCGAGCTTATCAAGCTCAGCCACCACTTGGCGGCCAGCTTCTTCGATTCCCTTGCGTAGTTCTTGTGGGTTATGCCCGGCAGCAATCAAGCGATTGGCTTCTTTCAAGATATTGTAGGTGAGTACTGTTACGGTAGTGGTGCCGTCGCCAGCAACTTTGTTGAGCTTGGTAGCCGCTTGTTTGATAAGTTCTGCGCCCACTTTGTAGCCAAGCGTTTCGTCGTCGTTTTCTGGCAGTTCAATACTTTCCGCTACGGTAACACCATCGTGAGTGACAGTTGGGCCGCCAAAGCTTTTGGCAATAACAACGTTGCCGCCTTTTGGCCCGTAGGTAACGCGCACTGCGTCGTAGAGCGCTTTTGCGCCACCAAGCATTCGCTCGCGCGCATCATCATTATAAAATACTTTTTTCGCCATGATTTCCTCCTCGATTACGACTACACCGTCGCTAAAATATCCTCTTCCTTTACAATCAAATATTCCACATCGTTAATTTTAAGTTCCGTGGTTGAATATTCTTTATATACGATTTTGTCGCCCTTTTTCACCTGCGTCGCACCTGGGCCAACCGCCACTACTTCGGCCGTCACTGGCTTTTCTTTTGAACTATCTGGTAAATATAGACCGCTCGCTGTTTTTTCTTGTGCTTTTTCACGCACTGCAACGACACGATCCCCTAGTGGATTGATCACTGAACTCATGTTTCCTCCGTTCGTTACTGTTTGTGTTTTTATTATAATCAAACTAATTAGCACTTGCAAGCATGGAGTGCCAATAAGCGCTCTCTTCTATTGACTTTTATACATAATCATGTTAGCATAAAAATATACATATCCTACAAAAAACAAAAAAGAAACAACATCATGGAAAAAAATAATCTCGAATCCACACTAAAAGTCACACGGCTTGTTGAAGGAGTACACGATAAACTACGGCGAACAGCTCAACGGCAACTTGGTGCCGAGGCGTTAAAAGGCGCGACTGCTGAAGAAGTAAATCAGCACATTGCCGAGACTGCTCAAACTGTCAGTAATACATTTATTCAAAACAACCGAGAGCAACATATAGATTTTCCTGTTCTGCAATTAACAGGGGTTGTGTCAGACACGATTCGTGAGCTTCCAGCGCTTGAAAAAGGTTCGAAAGACGCCAAAGATCAAATGATCGAATTTAACACCGCGCTCAAAACTATCATTCGCAATCAAACCGGCATTCCTCCCGAGCAGTTGATTTACATGGTGCGCGGCGTTGCTAAGAGTCTCGGGCACAATCACCGTGAAATAGCAGCCTTGAGTGCCCGCACACATGAGACGGTTCGTGGTATGAAGCACGAACTTGCCGCTGAATCAGTATTCATGAATTTGCCAGAAGAATACAACTATCGTGAAGGGACTGCCAAAGAAGATCGCAAAGGTATTGACTACGTCGTAACAGCACCGAACGGTATAGACGTGCTAATCGACGTGAAAGCTTCGGAACGAGCCGCTCGCGATGCCTGGGATAAGCAAGACGACTACTACGCACGTCGTGGTCAAAAAGTACCACAGAACCATCTGATTATGGCATCGGGGTATCGTGAAGATGATTTCCTGCCAAAATCATGGAACGTCAATTACGAGGCCACCAAAGAATTAACTCCAGGGTGGAAACAGGTTATCGATCATGCCGCTGGCTATGTTGACCTTGATGAAGTGTACGCCCCACAGAGCGCTCACGACAGAGAACTTGTATAAATATATAGAATGTGCTATTATATCTTTGTTTAGGTGGTCATCACTTTTGAAAGGGGTGTCCAGATGAATGAACTGTACGATTATAGCGATCATCCGCCGCGCGAGCACGTCATTGTACTTCCAAAAGAAGGAAAACAGGCGCTCCTTAAAGAGCTTCTTGTGGCGGTTGCCAGCGACGACCCTGTTGCTATCATCTACATCGAACAAGACACACACTTGCGTAAATCGCTTCGTTTTTTCGCAAAACACAGTGCCCAGATTGACGATTATGTCGATATCGACGGCTACGTTGAGAATAGCGATCACATCGCCACCATCCGTACCGAAGCTAACGGCCTCGTCCTCATCACCGACCACTAAACACCCGGCATGACCTTCTGGTCTGCCGGTTTTTTCTTTTCTAGGCGGCAATAGTGTAAGCTAGAAGCATGGACACAATAGCGCAAAAACAGCAGTTTTATCAATCACTTCATCACACACTTGAAGCCTACCTTCAGCAATTCCCTGACGAAAAAGATCGTCTTCGCGAGCTCACTACGCATGCAAACAACCCTGATATTGACCTTCGTCTTCGCAGTACCATTCCGCAAGGACACCTTTGCGCCAGCGGCATTTTAGTTTTGCCAAATAAAAAGATTTTGATGTTAAAGCATAAAGCGCTCGGTATTTGGGTAGTGCCTGGCGGCCACTATGACCTTACCGATCAAACGTTGGCCGATACTGCCATTCGCGAAACGACTGAAGAAACGTCTCTACGGGGAGTCCGCCTCCACCCCTGGCACGAAGCCTCTGGCATTCCACTTGATATCGACACGCACCCTATTCCAGAACGAAAAGAAAAAAACGAAGGCCCGCACCAACATTTTGATTTTCGCTACCTGCTAACGCTCGACAACCCCGACGAGTTGCTGTCGCAACTTACCCTCGATACGAATGAAGTGCTTGATTTTAAGCTTTTTTCACCAGAAGAAATCGACCCAAATAGCAGTATTGCGCCAGCCTTACGCAAACTAACTATAGCCCTATAGCGCTTTCGCCTCTTCGTAATATTGAGCAAAATGCTCTTTCAAGAACTTTGGAAAGAGCGCATTAGCCGGACAAACTACTTTATAGATAGAATGTAATTCAGCAGTACCTTGCGTTGCATCATAATTTTTAAACTGTCCAATATTTGCGTTAAACAGTTTGAAGTCCTTGGATGCTTTGTCGATACCATCGTTAATCATCTCACTATTCAGCTCTTCAATATTTGCGCCTGTTTCAATCAGATTTGCCGCTACGCCAGGTAGCACATTATTCGCCATAGCGCGCAAAAGTTTAGGATTTGGCGCCAACTCAACTTCTCCCCCTTCCTTGTAAAGTGGGACAAATATCTCGCTAAAATTCCTCAAATCGCCACCCGCTCTCTCTGGGTGTGCTTCAAGGTATTTTTCTGAAAAAGCGACGAGTGACTCTTGCGTACGAATCATCGCTGCCTGAATAGCCGGATCTTCCACGATATCACCCGCCAAAGATAACTCTTGTTCACTATACGGGCGACTTTGTATATCATACACTCGAACGAGCCCTTCAATATCTTCCTGTTGAAGCTCGATTGCGACGTCATTTTGATCATCGGTCAAAAAATCTGGATAAAAGCTCTTTTTTGCCATATGAGGCTTCACAGCCTCGTCACCACGTTTGTCGCTCATATAATGTTCGTCTATATATTGTATATGTGCTGGAACCTCAGTATTGATAAACTCAGCAAAAGCATACCTCGCCGCCTCTGAGGGTGAAATAGCTTCTTTTACAGCTGTCGCTCTCGCTTTACTATCAATAGACGCGAGACCCTTGCTTAACAGTTCAGTTACAATCGTGGTGGCATGCGCAGGGTTTAGGCCAAGCTCTTGATGATACGCGTCAATAGCATCCAAAACACTTCGCGGTATCGATTCAGGCGTATACTCTTGTTCGATTCTATTCTTAATCTCTTCGTAGCTTCTTTCAGGGCTAATCGCAAAGTAATCCTCTAATTCAAAGCCAGGCTTTGCGCCATATTCTGGGGTGACATACTGCGCCCTCTCCCAATAACGATCTTTCATTTCGATCAGTGCACTATTATCATGAGCTTGCTCTGTGTCGCCTGTAAAAACCGGAGAAATATCCTTACGAATCGCAGCAGTTGCAAGCTTCACCTCTTTTGGATCAGGCGAGTGCCTCCCCTCTTCCGAGGCGTGGCGCGCCGTCCTCTTGTCCCCTAGCTCCTTGAAATACTCAGAATTTGGCTCACGAACTGCTTGTTCGCTAGGGCATGTCTTAGTGTGCTCGAAGTGTTTCACTTTTGTCATTCTTGGTTTTTATTTTATTCAGGTTTTTATAATATTAATATAACATGTGATTTGCATTTTGTCAATATAGAAAATATCCGACAAGAGTCTTTCTTGTCGGATATTCGGTAAGTCTTGTTTGCACAGCTTATGAGTTCATCGAGTCAAAAAAAGCTTGACGCTTCTTCTCTGTGTCATCTTTCGCTTTGCGCAAAGCATCGTTTGCTCTTTCTGCACGTTGCTCAAGTTCACTTTCCGTCTCCTTAGCTTCAAGCCAGGCGCGCTGACGAGCTACTGAAGCGGATTCTCGACCATCTCGGTGCGTTGCTGACATCTTAGACATCAACCCTTTCATAATAGATTTGAGTACCGAATACACATGAGTGCTTTCTAATTCTCTCACAAAACGACGCTTTTGTCAATACAAAGAACATTGACCGTGTACATTATTTATAATATTGTTGTATTGTTATCTTTCCCCGAGATCGCTGCTATACCGGCAGACGAAGGAAGAGTACCTCATGAAGCACACGTATTGTTTGGTCGGCGATTTCGTATCGTGGCCAACATTCAAGGAGTATCATGCAACACAGCAGCAAAGAGGCGGCGTCGTTTCCCTGGTGGCACGACGAAAAGGTGCCCCAAAAGACGCGCTCTACCAGTTTAACTTCTGGCCTCACCAGACTGTCCATCCCGCTACTCGCGTCGTTAGCTTGCAGGTTGTGGGGTCGCTACAGATGGTAGAAATTCATCATCCGCACAGAGGAACACCCTTCTTCAGATTCGAGGAGTGATAAAACAAACGCCCAGGCATCTTGCCTGGGCTTCTTCTTTTTCTACGACTGTTGAGTAAGTTCTCGCACTACGTCGCTATCGTTCCACGGTAGCTTCTCACCCTTCACAATGCGAAATTGTTCGTGCCCCATACCTGTGATCAGGATAATATCCCCTTTTACTGCCACATCGAGTGCTTTTTTGATAGCTTCTTTTCGATCGGGCACTTCGGTAGTTTTTGCGCTACCACCAGCTTTTTCAATCCCTTCGTAGATATGGCGACGAATCGCGTTTGGATCTTCGTTGTAACTTTCTTCATCGGTCAGAACGATACGATCTGCCAAGCGAGCAGCAATTTCACCCATAATTGGGCGCTTAATCGCATCGCGATCACCACAAGCGCCAAAGACCAAAATAACACGGTTTTTTGAAAGTTCTTTTGCCGTTGTGAGCAGCTTTTCAAGCGCATCAGGCGTGTGAGCGTAATCTACCACGACGTCATAAGCAAGCCCTTCGGCGACACGCTCAAAGCGACCAGGAATCGCCTCTACATCAGCGGCGCCGGCAATAATATCTTGTGTGTTAACGCCAAGCAAGTAGCAAACACTCGCAGCCGCGGTCATGTTGGCGATGTTAAATTCACCTGGAAGGTGTGTTGCCATCTCGAGTTCCGTTTGGTGATCAAACACAACCGTGGCTTCGCTCCCCTTCTTGAACAGCTTAGTTTTTGTAATTTTTGCCTCGGCTTCGTCGTGTGTACCATAGGTCATTTTTTGTTCGCTGGCAGTGAATTTGTCGAAGTACTCAAACCACTCATCGTCTCGGTTAAGTACAATGTAGCGTGGTTCCTGTGAAAACAACTTACCCTTCGCAGCAGCGTAATTTTCCATTGTCTTGTGGTAATCGAGGTGATCTTGTGTAAGGTTTGTCATCACCGCAGCTTCAATTGGTACACCATCAAGCTTATGTTGATGAAGCGCGTGGCTGGTAATTTCTAGCACCACAAAATCAACCTTAGCCTTGCGAGCATCAGCAAAGAATTGCTGCATACGAGCAGTCGTTGCCACGGTAGCATTAAGGTCGTTCAGTTTTGTTTCGCCAACCACTTCAATCAACGCGGTTGTGAACATAGCAGTTTTGTGGCCAGCCTGCTTTAAGATTTGGTTAATATAGCAACAGGTAGTAGTTTTGCCGTTTGTTCCTGTAACGGCGATGACACGAAGGCCTTTTGCCGGATTACCATATCGTGCTGACACCGCTTTCACGCGAGTTTTTCGATATGATTCCTCGATTGAACGAACCGCTCCAGACGGAAGCGTTTCTCTTACCCCTTTTGCCAACTTTTGCTTTATACCCATAGTAGTTCTATAGTACCACTAAACCGCTTCGTTGAGTACCATGCCAGTCTCAAAACCGACGAAGTTGCATGCAAGGTAGTATTGACTTAAGAATGATTATATAGTAAGATATGTCTATTCTGTGTCATCAATGATGCTCTATCGAACTGTGACCAGATACACCTTCTTTCACCGTTTGACCTACCGCAAGGAGTTAATGGTATGTCCGAAAATGCAGCTTTTCCAGCAGCCCTCTTGATGTGTGCAGCCGCCTTCGTCATGGTTATAGGAGGCTTGGATGCCGAACCAGTCGATCTGACGCCTGACAAAAGCTTCGCCGCCAACCCAGACGGATGCCCGAAGGACTACGACACGACTCCGGTCTACTCGAGCGATTCTGCCGACGTCGGCCAAAGTTGGGTCTCCGTTGAGACCGACCGTCCCAATGACAAAGATAATGGCAGCATCACGTTGAACACCTCTGATGCCCCGAGCGAAATTAAGGAAGTCATGGTCTACAACGTGGCGAACGAAATGCTGTTCGATACCTCTGTCGAAGCCGGCGATTCGTATCGACTCTACATGAAGGACTGGCTCGAAATCAGAGATATTTACCTCTGCACCAAGCCTGCCTAGCAACCCGGGAAGGAGGGTGTGGGGAGAAAGTTTTTATGCTTTCCCCCACTATCCCAGCTCACTCACTCTCACCAATGCGTGAGAGTTTTCATTTGGCACGACGCAGTACCGTTAAAGTGGTATAATAAAACTACTCATGAAGATTTTGGGAATCGAGAGCAGTTGTGACGAAACAGCCGCCGCTATCGTTGAAGATGGCGAGCGTTTGCTGAGCAATGTCGTACATACACAAATTGATATCCACGCACAATACGGAGGTGTCGTGCCAGAAGTTGCCGCACGCAGCCACGTTGAAGTGGTCAATCCTGTTGTTGCAAAAGCGCTCGAACAGGCCAACCTTACTTGGGATGATATTGACGCCATTGCCGTCACCTATGCGCCGGGGCTATCTGGTTCGCTGTTAATTGGCGCGCTCACTGCTAAAACGCTGGCGTATTTGTTTGATAAGCCACTCTATGCAATTCATCATGTTGAAGCGCATGTGTATGCAAATTTTATTACGAGGCAAGACGCCAATCTAAGCCTAAAGCTTCCTTCAAAACAGCCCACCTTCCCCCTCCTCGCCCTCATTGTCTCTGGTGGCCACACGCAACTCGTCCTTTTCCGTGATCATGGTGATTACGAACTACTCGGACATACGCAAGATGACGCTGTTGGTGAAGCCTTCGATAAAGTAGCAAAAGTTATCGGTCTCCCCTACCCCGGCGGTCCGTCAATCGCTAAAGCCGCCTTATATGGCGATGCGCACAAATACCCGCTACCGAAAGCCAAGCTCAAAGACCCGTACAACTTTTCGTTCAGTGGCCTTAAAACAGCCGTTCTGCGCGCCGTACAGCACGAAGTAGGTGTGGACTTTACTTTTCCCTCTCACGAGCTCCCAGCACGTTTAGAAGACGTCACACGCAATGATTTTGCCGCCAGCTTTCAACGTACTGCCATTGAAACGTTAGTGGATAAAACTAAAAAGGCCTACGACGCCTATCACCCAGCTTCCGTTGTGATTGCTGGTGGCGTCGCGGCCAACCAGGAGTTGCGCCGGCAACTACAGGAGCGCCTTCCGCTCGATATCGAATATGCGCCGATGCAACTCTGCACCGACAACGCCGCTATGATTGCCACACTCGCCTATTTCCAGTCGCAGCAGCAACCCCCGATCAGCCCGTTCGAGCTCGATATTCAACCAAGTTTGAGTATGGTGCGTTAATACATTTCAAGGAGTTTTATGGATATTCATTTTTTACAATCAGCCAATTGGCAAGCGTTTCAGGAAGCTTTGGGTCGCAAAGTATTCTTTCGCGAAGGTGAAGGGTGGCAATATCGCGCAATTTTAGAGCCCGGGAGCCGTTTAGCGCCACCACGTTTATACTGCCCGTACGGCCCAACCGCTACGAGTCAACGAGCACTCGCCACCGCCCTTGAATCGCTCAAAGCACTCGCAAAAAGCCTCGATGTTGCTTTTGTGCGTGTCCAGCCACTTGGCAACGAAGAAGGCACCTTTTCACATGAAAAGCTTGGACTCAAGCAGATTGAATACAGCCAGCCAAGCGATACATGGTGTATCGATCTTACGCCGGATGCCGACGATATTGTGGCGCAGATGAAACAAAATAACCGCAGTATTTATCGTAATTATCAAAAGAAAGACCTCACCTATCGCACAAGTGTTGATACGAGTGAAATCGATCACCTTCTAACACTTCTTCATGAAACGGCAGAGCGCAATCACATTACCGCCCACAGCGATGATTATTTGCGCACACAGGCGCAAACACTTCTTCCGCTCGATGCGGCCACCTTGCACTTTATGGAATACGAAGGCGACGTGATTGCTGCTGCCCTCACCTATCACACTGCCACCACAACGTATTACGCACATGCAAGCGCGGCACAAAAGCACAAAAAACTAGCCGCAAGCACGGCGCTGGTTGCCGAAATTATCATGCGCGCCAAGCAAAATGGCCGCACCACCTGCGACCTTTATGGCATCACTACTTCAGATGATCCGGCACATTCGTGGGCAGGTTTTACTCGCTTTAAAAAGTCGTTTGGCGGCTATCACAAGCACCTTTCGGCCACCTACGACCTTCCAATGAAAACTGGCCTCTATCACACGTACAACGCAGCGAAACGCTCGCGAGCACTTTCTCAGCGTTTAAAAAACCTGATCTAGGCTTTATCCACCTCTTAAAAAATGGTATACTATTCAAAGAGAATAATAGAGGTAATGACATTTTTCACGTGAAAATTTAAGACATTAAGGCGCAACATATGACACAACTAGCAAAATCGTACATTCCAGAACAATACGAAAAAAACGTCTACGCAATGTGGGAGACAGGCAATGCATTTGACCCAAAAGGGGAAGGTGAGCCATACAGCATCGTTATGCCACCGCCAAATGCGAACGGCAACCTCCACATGGGGCACGCACTGATTGTCAATTACCAAGATATGCTAGTGCGTTTTCATCGCATGCAAGGGAAAGATGCGGTATATCTTCCGGGGGCTGACCACGCTGGGTTTGAAACCTGGGTGGTATATGAGCGTGTTTTAACTGAGCAGGGGAAGAACCGTTTCGACTTTTCACGTGAACAGCTCTACAGCCAAGTATGGAATTTTGTTGATGAACAACGCGGCAACATGGAACAGCAGTTGCGAGCACTTGGCGCCGGTGCTAGTTGGAAAAATCTTACCTTCACCCTAGATGATAAAGTGGTAAAAACAGTCCACGAAACGTTCAAGAAGTTGTGGGATGATGACCTTATTTACAGAGGTGAGCGTATTGTTAACTACAGTACAAAATACCAAACGAGTTACTCGGACATTGAAGTAAATTACAAAAACGAAAAGGGGACCCTGTGGAGTATCGCCTACCCACTTCTTGATAAGGTAGGTGAGATTGTCATTGCCACGACTCGCCCAGAAACGATGCTAGGCGATACCGCCATTGCCGTTCATCCAGATGACGAGCGCTACAAAGACTTAATTGGCACAAAAGTCCAACTACCGCTGACTCACCGTGAAATTCCTATCGTAGCCGATGAGTATGTCGACCCAACTTACGGCACTGGTGCGGTAAAAGTAACGCCAGCGCATGACCCGAACGACTTTGAAATAGGGGAGCGCCATGACCTTGAACGGATTCAGGTGATTGGATTCGACGGCACGATGATTAACGTACCACGCAATTACGAAGGGCTTGATGTGCTCGAGGCACGCAAAAAGGTATTGGCGGCACTTGAAGCGCAAGAACTTCGCCGTGGAGAAAAAGAAATTGAGCACACCGTAGGATATGACTACAAGAGTGGATTGCCGATTCAACCGCTCATCAAAGACCAGTGGTTTATCAAAGTAAAGCCACTCGCAAAACGTGCAATCGACGTGCTTGAAAAGGGTGAAATCAACTTCACGCCAGCAAATAAAAAGGATATTTTGATTGAATACTTAAAGAATCTTCGCGACTGGAACATTAGCCGCCAAATCCCCTGGGGTATTCCAATTCCTGCGTTCGTCAATAAAGAAGATGATAGCGACTGGATCTACGACGACCGCGTGACAGAAAAAGAAATTACCGTTGATGGCAAGACCTACACGCGTGAAGAAGACACCTTCGATACTTGGTTTAGCAGTGGTCAGTGGCCTTACATCACCACTGATGCACTTGAAGCGGGAAGTGAGCTTGGTAAGTTCTACCCAACCAGCCTGATGGGCACAGGCATGGATATTCTCTTTCCATGGATTTCGCGCATGATTATGCTGGGGTTGTACCGAACAGACACCATTCCGTTTAAGGATGTTTACTTTAATGGCCTCGTACTAGATGAGCATGGCCAAAAGATGAGTAAATCAAAGGGTAATGTGGTTAATCCTCTTGAGATTATTGATGAATATGGCTCTGATGCACTCCGTCTTGGTATTGTCGCCAGCCGTTCAGCTGCGCAGAACCAAGCACTCTCGATGAGCAAAATTGTCGCCGGGCGCAACTACTGTAATAAGCTGTGGAATATTTCGCGATTTATTTCGGATAAACTTGGGGCAGCATTTATCCCAACTAACACTTCTCAGGCAGCCAGCGTTATCGATCATTGGATTATTAGTGAACTTAATCAAGCAAGTAGCGAGATTGAAGAGCATCTCCAGGCATATCGCTTTGCTGAGGCATCTGAAACGCTTTACCACACCGTATGGGATAGTGTAGCCGACTGGTATATCGAGGCAAGTAAAGTCAGCTACAACCCAAACCTATTGGCATGGGTACTTGAAACTTGCTTACGGCTTAGTCATCCATTCGCTCCGTTCGTCACCGAAACAATTTGGCAGACGTTGCCATGGACCGACTCGCTTCTTGCAACCGAGCACTGGCCATTCCAGCTCCAAGCGGATGACATTGCAGCGGGACAGTTTACCCGCATTCAGAAGCTCGTGAACGAAGCACGCTACGTCACCAGCGAGCTCCCAGGCAACGAACGTTACACGCTGCTTTTCCAGAATGATTCACTGATAGAAGAAAACGCCGCACTTATTAAGCACTTGGCGCGCCTGAAGGGGATCGGTGAGGTTGATCAGCCACGTGGATTGCGCTTAGCCGCGAGTAACCGTGAAGCTTGGCTTGATATCGATGAAAAAACACTTTACGAACATCAATCAAACTTAGAAGTTCGTCTCGCAGAAACACGTGTTCATCTGCAAAAGCTCGAGGGTCGTTTGGGCAACGAAAACTACCTCAAAAAGGCACCTGAACACTTAGTAGAGGAAACAAAACGAGAAGTAGAAAGCACGAAAAAGCTGATCGATCGGCTCGTTAATGAGCTAAGCGTGCTCGAATAGTCACGCAGGAATAAACGAGAAGGTGAGGCCATTTTTGGTGGTTTTACGGCCGCCCTTCTTGTGTTTGTGATTGCGTACTTTGTCGCGCGGGTCGGGCGCGCTGACGTGTGCATGCTTTTTTACTTTTATGTGCTTACCGTGAACATGAAGCTCTGGAGCAAGCTTGGCGCTGGCTGTTTCCGTTTTTTCGTGGTGCGCCGTGAGGGCAGTCACAGTAGCTTTATCGAGCTGGGAATCGTGCACAAACACGCCCATTGTCGTACTGAGCGCGATTGATGCCATCATCATTCGTATTCCTGTTTCTGTCATTTCTCTTTTTTGGTTTTAAGTAGTGATTATGCTTTAATATTAGCATAAGCTTTACTTTTTGTCAAGAATATATCGCTTAGTTATGATGGTACGGGCCGCCACGAGCGATTTCTTGCGCTCGATATAGCTGTTCAGTCAGAAGAAGCCGCACTAGCATATGCGGAAACACCAGCCGAGATAACGACCATACAATATTGGCGCGCTGCATGATGGCATCGTTAACACCGTATGCACCACCAATCACAATCACTATTGGTTTTTGGCCCGCTTCGCGCTCAATCAAGCGAGAAAATTCAGGTGATGAAAGGTTTTTACCGCGTTCATCTAACAAGAGAACAAAATCGCCAGGTTTTATGCGCGTCATAATAGCGTCAGACTCGCTGTCGCGCGCCTCTTGATGGCTCTTCGTCGAATAGGGGAGTAGTTGCCATTCTACATTAAATGGCGCTCGGAGGCGCTTCTGGTAGCGCAAAAGGCCGTCTTCAATCCAGCTATCGTGCTTTTTACCAATGGCGATAATACGGATCATGCCAACCGGAGCTTTTCTGCGAGGTCCGCTAAGGCGGCGTGGTCTGGCTCGATGGTCATATCTGGCTGATCGCGAAACTCATCAACAGAGGTGAACGGAATCAAGTGGACGTGTGCGTGTGGCACGTCAACACCAACCACTTGCTCGCCTACGTATGGCACCTTAAGCGTCGTTCGCAGATGCTTGGCGATGCGTTGACTGGCGCGCATCACTGCCTGGTAATCGGCTTCGGGTAAATCCCACAAAAATTCTACAGGGTTTTTTGGAACGACCAATGTATGTCCTTGGCTCGTAGGATGGATATCCAAAAATGCAAAGACTTTGTCGTCTTCGTAAATTTTATGGCTTGGGATGTCGCCGTCGATAATTTGGGAGAAGATTGTTGTCGTCATGGATTTATTATACTACGTCTTGCAGGGTATATATTGACAAAAAGTATGTTTTAATATATAATAAACCGCAGTAATACAATTCCGTATTACGTGAACCTCTACAATTTATGCTTTACGAGTAGATCGTTCGCACCTACGATACCCGGAGGGTATTTATGTCTGCATCTATCGACCGCGTCGCTAACCATGACGGTGAGTTCAAGTTCGACTTGGACTTCACCGAAGGGTACAAGGTTAACAGCCTGACCGCCAGAACGGCATTCGAGTATGCGCAAGCAGTGCTTGCAGCGCTCAAGGCCGAGAAATGGAGGCAGGCCAAACAATCCGCGAGGGACCTCAGCGACCTGCTCGCCGAAGTCTACCCGTCCAGCCTCAGCAAGGCGGAGCTCGCCGAACTGCGCGAGTACGTTCAGACCAACCTCTGTTTCGTCGCTACGCACACCCATGGAGACTTCTTGGGGCGTGATGACCTCGACGGTTATTACCACTACGAGCGAGTTCTCGGTGAGCTGTGCGACTCCGAGATGATTACGACGCTGATTGTCGACTGGGATTTTCGTGGCAACGGAACCAGTCTCGATCAGCTGTTGCGAGCCATCCCGGACGACGCAGAGAAGACCGTACAGCCAGGCCTGAAACTGCCCCTCAACAAGCTTCTGACGATTCCCGTCGAAGCTACGTTGGGTCACGTTAGAGCAGGTCTGTACATCGACGCGAGCCCCCTGGCGCTCGACGAGCGTTACCTGCTCGACCTGAACCTCAGCTCGGTCGGTACGCTCACCACCGTCCAGCCGCTCGACAACGGCAACTGGACGGTTCGGAACGCGTGGTTCACTCATGACGATCCGGAGGCTGACGCCTTCGTCAAATGTGTGACCGACAGCGACTCCAGCGTCAACGAGGAAGAAGAAGCTACCGGCATCCCCGGCCGCCTGAACCAACTCGTCGATTTCGAGATCGGCTCTGACGGCAAGATCGTCCAGATGCGCTCGTCGTGCAACGGGTACGACCCGAAGACCGGTGAATTCGTCGCCAACTACTTCATGCCCTGGTACATCAACCAGGAGCTCGGAGTCGAAAGCTACGTACCTCCGATCGACTGGCGCACAGAAAGACGACTCCGCTCCGAAGAAGCATAAATAGAGCTTCGTTAAATCGCCAATCGCTGGCGTATCCTCACTTTACAGTGGGGATTTTTCCTTTTCATCCGTTATAGCAATAGAAGAAAAACACACGACATAGCATCGTGTGTTTTTTGTGGCGGAGAGAGTGGGATTCGAACCCACGGTACCTTTTACAGCACGCCGGTTTTCAAGACCGGTACCTTAAACCACTCGGTCATCTCTCCAAAATACTTTGTTATTGTATCACAACTCCTCTGTTTCATCTAGAGGTTGGTAGGCAACCGCGATAATGTGCGCGACAGTGTAGCCTGCCGTTTCAAGACATTCCTTTGCGGCGGCCATGGTTGCGCCAGTTGTGACGATATCATCTAGCAGAATAAGTGGTCGTGTTGTCTTCGATGTTTGTGTAACACGAAAGGCAGTATCCGCTTGCTTAAATCGTTCTATTCGATTGCTCCCTACTTGGCGATGATTATGCTCACGCCAAAGAAGGGGAGTAGACGAAAGACCGCGAAGGTGTGCGAACCTTCGAGCAATTAAACGAGTGTGATCGAAGCCACGCTGACGAACGTGCTGAACTGACGTGGGAATTGGCACTACGTAAGCCTGCGGATCGACATCATCAATCGCTTCGTTTAATAGATCGGCGCAAACACGGGTATGTTCGCGAGCTTGTTTAAACTTCATCCAATGAAGAAGTTCACGAATCACGCCCGTTCGCTGCGTGACGATCGATTGTCGCACACCGTGCAAGCGACAGCCGTTACGACATCGCTCGTTGCTAAGTCGCGCTCGACAAAGCATACAATCAAGGGACGGTGTAAGGCTTAGGTTATTTTTACAACGTAGGCATAAACCACGGCCTAATTTTCCACACGATAAACAGTGGTGTGGAGCGATAATTGAGAGAAGTCTATCCAGCATTGTATTTTTTACGTTTTGACCTTTTACTCTATTGATTATACCGTGCTGTTTGCTATACTGAAAAGGACTATTTGTTGACACCCTGAAGAAAGTGGAGGAAATCATGGCCCGTAAACAAAACGACGATTTGCTAATCGAAGA
The DNA here is from genome assembly GCA_052103595.1 of Saccharimonadales bacterium (SeqCode). Taxonomy (GTDB): domain Bacteria; phylum Patescibacteriota; class Saccharimonadia; order Saccharimonadales; family Saccharimonadaceae; genus CAMEGH01. The sequence continues at coordinate 126,579 of JBQEKC010000002.1, forward strand.
TGAATTGGCAGCGGCTTTTTTAACTGACGAAGACCTATCACAGTCAGCGCAAAGCCCTGCGCCACAACCTGAGCTTGATGACCAAGAGGAACCAGATGATGAATTCCCAGGTCAACTTGCGGTTGATGTATATGAAACCGACGATGAGCTTGTTATCAAAGCACGTACGGCTGGTGTAAACAAGGATGATCTAGATGTAAGTATCAGCGAGGGTATTCTTACAATTAGCGGCACCTTGAGCAGCGGCGACGACGTTGAAGCAAACAACTGGCACATTCAAGAATGTTACTGGGGCGAATTTAGCCGCACACTAGCACTTCCTGTGCCAGTAAAAGAAGATGAAGCAAAGGCTGCCCTTAAAGACGGTATCCTCAGCGTCAGCTTCCCGAAAGTACAGCAAGAACAGGCGAAGAAAATCCAGATCATGTAGTACTGGCGTTGCCATCTACAAAATACCACCGCTTGCAAAAGAGCGGTGGTATTTTTATATATCGATATTCTTCGGGAACAGAAAGAGAACTTTTCTTCCACATACAAAGCCTGGTAGACGAGATAGTCTCTGCCTGTTTATGGACGAAGTAGGGGTGGGGAGCTTTGCCGGTAGATCCTTCACTGGCAAAGCTACATAGTCTATAAAAAATACCCCAGAATTGTTCTGGGGTATTTGCTGGATTGTTTCGTGCAACTAGTTTGCGGCAAACTGTGCAATAACGAAGTTGACCACAGCGTAGGCAATCAGTGCCACGATAATACCAATAATGGCATAGAGAATCGTGTTCTTCGCCGCTGTAACCGAACCTTGGTCACCACCAGAGATAGTGTAGCGAATACCGCCGTAAATTAGCATGATCACGCTGACCGCACCAATCAAGAAGAGGAGGACGTTTGTTACTTGCTTGAAGATACCTTCGTCGCCCTCAAGGCTTTCTGGCTGTTCGTCACCTCGGGCAGAGTTTGCACCGTTACCCATCGTAAGTTGTGCATGAGCGGGTTGTTGTAGTCCGGCTTCTACGACGAGTGTTGTCGCCACGCCGCTGAGCATCAACAATGCTGCGAGTGGAGCACCCTGTAGAAGATTTTTCAATTTCTTTTTCATTTCTTATCCTTTCTTATTCTGAATACATCAGTTGTCATCTATTATACAATATATATTGGCAAAAAATCTAGCGTTTTAAGTGGAAAACTGATTAATCACAAAGTTGACAACTGCATAGGCAACAAGCGCAACAATGAGTCCAATCACCGCGTAGAAAATCGTGTCCTTGGCGGATTTTGCACGTCCAGCATCACCACCAGATACCGTGTACATCACACCGCCAACAATAATGACGATCACCGCAACAGCACCAATAATAAACAGAAGAACATTCGTGATTGTTTTGATCGTGTCTTCTACCTCTGGGCCACCTTCTTGACCCGTGCCGCCAGCCCCATCGAGTAGCTGCTGACCTGCATTGCTCTGCGCACCTGCAACAGGGGCGAGCACCGCTGGAAGCGCCACTGATGAAACAAGCACCGCCGCAGCAATCAACCAACCTTTCATTCCTTTATGTATCATAATAAATCCTTTCTTTTATCCAACCGCATTAACAACAAACGATACGATTCCCCACGCAAGAAGGGCGACAACTAAGCCAACCACTGCGTACAGAATAGTATTTTTGGCGTTCTTTACCTTGCCAGCATCACCAGCTGCGGTAATATACATCAAGCCGCCGGTGATAATCACAATTACCGCCACGGCACCTAGGAAGAAGAGGAGCGCATTGGTAACATTTTCAATCATGCTGTTAACATCATCGCCTTGTGCGTTACAAACAGCACTGTTGCCAGCTTGACCACAAGCATCACCAAGCACATCAACTGCTTGCACACTTGTTGCAAATAAGAAGGGAAGTGCGACGACAGCTCCGCTGATAAGTAGTCCTAGTAGTGTTCGTTTCATTGATCTATTCTCCGTTTCTTTTATACTGTATTGCGGACAAATGCAGTGATTGCTGCTGCAGTTATCACAAAAATAATACCAACTACCGCATACAAAATTGTGTTCTTAGCTGTTTTTGTTTTCCCTGGATCACCGTTGGAGGTAACATACAAGAAACCAGCAAAAATCAGTACGATAACCGCTACCATACCTGCGACAAAATAGGCAAGGTTAAGTACGTTATTTAAGAGATCGTTTCCGCCGCTACTATCATTCGTATTTGGCAATCCACGTACGGTCATTGTTGCACCGAACGAGAGCAGCATTGCTTGAATATAATTCAACATATTACGTCAACCTTCCTACAATAAATGTGATAACTCCTACCGCAATCAGCGAAATAATCAATCCAATGACTGCATTGGTAATTGTTTTTCGTGCCTTCACACTACCATCTTGCGAGCCAGCACTCGTCATGTATTTAAAACCACCGAAGATAATATATCCTACTGATATATACGCCACAAGGTGCATCATGATCTCGACGATATTGAGGCCGACGATCAAGAGAAATGGACCAACACGTCCACCAAGCTCGATATTCTCATTGACCGACTCAAGGCTTACATTACAGTTTTCGTCTGTTACGCCACGGTACCAAGGTGGCGCCGTCAAGAACCGCGCATTACAGTTACTGCCGCCACCCGAAGGCTGAGCCGTCGCCATTGGTGCAGCGGTAAATGCAACTACTACCGAAAAGAGGAATACTCCTATTATTTTTCGCATCATCCTAAAATACCTCCTGGAACAAGATAGTTGACACCGATATACATCGCTGCAAACAGCACAAGCCCAATAACAACGTTTGTAATTACTCCGACAGCTTTTTTGACTTGTTCTTGGCTATCACCAGCTGAAGCGTAGAGGACACCGGCAAAAATCAACCCGCCAACTGCGGCGACGCCAACACCTGCAGCCATAACATTAAGGGTGACACGGAGGATTCCCCAAACACCCGATTGTTCGATAGAATCACCTTCACCGTCTTCCGCACAAGAGAGAAGTGCCGTATCGACACCGCCACATTTTGCGGCTGAAGCGACGGGACTCAGCGCAGCACCAAAGCCAACACACAGTAGCGCTCCGAGGAGTAGTGTTTTTATTTTCCCGTTCATTCTGTTTATCATTTTTCTTTCGTATTAGTTATATACTTACTTAAAATATACCACCAGGAATAATAAACTGCAACAATAGGTAGAGCGCAGCAAAGATCACCAAGCCAATACCAATATTCATAAGTAAGGTTCGCGCTTGACGCACGCGCGCTTCATCATCACGCGACGAAGCATAGATAGTGCCGGCGTATACCATGCCGCCAATTGCTGCAATGCCGATAAGCGCAATAGCAATATTTAACACTACTGTAAGCATCCCCCAAACCGGCGATCCGCTGATACCATCTCCCGAGGTAGCAGGACACATTACGTATGCGGTATCAACCGTTCCACAACGATTAACGCCGCCCAGCGCATTCGTTTCAAGCTTTGGAGGATCAGGCATTGGGATATCTTCCTGTTCAACATCTTGCGGCTCTTCAGGAATTGGCTTATCTGCGTTAACGCCAGCGATGCAAGCGTCTTTCGCTTCGCCATCAGTACCATCGCAACTTCCAGTGTCGTACCCCTTTTGACATGCTTCTTTTCGGGCCGACTCCTCATCGTCAATTGCTTTAGAATAGCGCGTATGACAGAAGAACTCCTTCGCTTCAAGCGCATCACTTGGCTGAGCTTTCACAGAGGTTGTAAAAACAAAAAGCAGCCCTGTCGCCAAAAAGAGGGCCGAGGTTGCACCAAGAACTAACTTTTGTATCATTGTGAGTGTTATGCCTTATTGTTGCTAAGCAACTTATCTACTCCCTCGCTTAGTATATAAAATCTCTATTTTAAGCACAAGCAACACTGGTTTTCTTTGCTATACTAAGCATAGTGAAACGATTTAGTCTACAGCCGTTTTTTTCAGCCGTACACCATGTACAGGCGTTTCGGCCTGTGCTGTTTATTTTTTTCTTTTTCGCTCTTATCGGCACGACGACACTACAACCAGTTGCCGCATCAGCTGCGCAACTTCCTTCTGGCGGTACCGCACAGGATGAAAGTACTAAAGTTGAAAATAGTGACGAAAACAGCGGGTGTGCTGTGGGTTTTGTGGGATGGATTTTTTGTAATGCCTCAAATTTACTCTCCAAATTGTCTGATGGACTTTACGCGGCTCTAGAACACCTGTTATACATTGACCCACTCTCACGGCAGTCGAACGGTGGCCAGGCCTTATATACCGTATGGAGCTCGTTTCGTTCAATTGCTAACGTAATATTTATCGTTCTTTTCCTTGTCATTATTTGGTCACATATTACTGGCGCTGGTATCTCAAACTACAACATTAAACGCATGCTCCCTCGCCTTATCGTAAACGTCATCCTCATAAACGCCTCATACTACGTGGGGATTCTTGTCGTCGATATTGCCAATGTCGCAGGAAGCTCTCTTAAATCGGTATTAGACGGAATTGCAAATACAACCAACTACCACCCTGAATTACAGGGATGGGGGAATGTCACAACCCTTATCATAGGTGGTCTTGCCGTGGCTGCTGCGGTCACCGCTCTAGTGTATATTTTTGCGGCTTCTATATTGCCGCTTTTGTTAAGTGTTATTGCTATTCTTTTCACCGTCGTACTCATTCTTATTGCGCGGCAGGCGATCATTGTTGCACTTATTATCATCTCCCCAATCGCCTTTGCTTTGAACGTCTTACCAAATACACAAAAATGGTTCTCGAAATGGTGGAATACACTTTTCACTGCTGCAATGATCTATCCAATTGTCGCACTTGTTGCTGGTGGTGGTAGTGTTGCAGCAAATATCATCCGCAGCGGAGCAGGCGACGATACGAGCCTTCCGACGATGATTTTCGCACTGCTTGGTATGGCGGCAGAAATTATTCCACTTATTGTTGTTCCAAAACTTATCAAATCTAGTTCTGGTATACTTGCTGGTATTGCTAACGCTGCCAACAAAATCAGCCAAGGCTCTCTCAGCCCACTTCAGCAGCGATCGCAAATGTTCGCAGAGCGAAAAGATGGCGAGCGGCGTATCAACAATATAGGAAAGCGTAATCTAATGGGAGTGTATGCACGAACACGGGCAAACAGAAGTCGTCGTGCGAAAGAGCTCGATAAAGAGCTTGGCAATGGCGGGAGGGACGGCTCGACTGCGCTTGATAGATTTGAAGCTAAAAACGCAGACGCGATTGCACGAGCTGGAGCGGCAGACATCAAAGATGCCGACAAACGTCAGCGCCGAGAAGACGAAATTAATAACGTGCTTCAAGGAAGAATTATCGAATGGGAAGTAGCAGATATCGAAGCTGCGGAAGCTGTTGGCAAGCTTGAAAACTGGAGTATGGATGAGTGGATGAAGATACTCGAGGCGCCAAACGATACAGTGAGTGACCACTTGCGGGCAGCAGCTTTCAAGAAGATGGGGCAAAGTGGTAATGAAGAAATGATTGAAAAAGCAATGAAGCAGCTTGGAGAAATGAGCGGAGACATTTCAATTCATGCAACAATGCTTGCAAACGGTATCGATCAAAGTGGAATCGGCGAGACATCTGCACACCTAAATAGTACCTCCACTGGCCGAATGCGCTCCGACCCAAGCCTTTTCCAGGGTGGAAATGCAATGGATAAACTCTACACCGATGCTGCGAATGCCGGACGCTACACTCCTGAACAACTCTCAAAAGAAAAGAACGTTAACATTGCACGGCTTTCACATTTAAGCTCAACGTTTTCCGCAAGCACACAGCAAAGCCTTCATCAAAGTCAACAAAAAATTGTTGGAAACGATACACTTCGCGCAAATATGGGCTCGCAAGCACAGCAGACGCTACAAAACGCACAGTTTCTTCATCCGCCTTCATAAGGCTCTGATTACAGCGCTTAAGCCTTTCTTTTTTTACCGCTATGCTAGATAATAGAGCTAAAGCTTATGGGAAAGATACGGCTGATTTTTGGGGGAGTATTGCTCGTCGTTGTGGCGATGCTTTCTATTGTGTATTCACCTCATACGAACGCACAGCCGAAAAGCAATGAAACGTATCGATGGGCAAGCTATGATACTATCGACGCTTCACTTGGTGCTTATCGTAACTTCCTTGAAGAAGGGGAGTCATTTGTGTCATTTACTCAAAGTGGCGAAAACCCTCTGCAATACACAAGTTCCATATCTACCGATGAATGCAATACGACACTCACCTTAACAATTGATGCCGAAAATGCATCAGTAGCGCGAGTAGCAAACAGCGGCGGTTGCTCAAGCGCTGCGGCTATGGATAATCCTGTGCGTATTGATGGCGCTCCAGGCGCTATATCGATTGTTCAATCTGAAGAAAACACAATGAAACAAGACTACTTCACCGTAGCCTGTAGTGAGGAAGAGGCTGCAACACAGACAGAGTGTCGCGAAGCTGCACAAGCAAGGTTTACTAGCACTCAAAATACCTGTATGGCGGCACATAATTATCGCCAACACATCACGCGAGCGAATGCCTATTTAGACTGTCTTTCAGAGGCCCTTGGCGTAGATCGTCCCTCTAGTGATGCCGAAGGTGAAGGTGAAGAAGCCACACAACCACAAGGCTGTCAAATCCCAGATGTCGGATGGATTGTCTGCCAATTATCAGAATTTGTCTCCCAAATCACCGACCATACGTTCTCGATTCTTCAACCATTTCTTGTCATCGAGCCTCTTAATCAAGAGATCTCTCCAGACACAGACAGCGCCACCTATACCGCTTGGGGTAATATACGCGATATTGCCAATGTTCTGCTTATTGTAGGTTTTTTGATTGTTATTTTTTCTCAATTAACCGGCGTCGGCATTAATGCTTACCATATAAAACGCAGCCTTCCTCGTATTATCGTTGCCTCAATTCTGATTAATGTTTCGTTTTTTGTCTGTGCGTTATTTATTGATATTTCAAATATCGCAGGAAAGACTGCACAAGACGTGACAACATACTTTTCTCGCGAAACTGTTTCACAGTCAACGATTTTTACTGATTGGCAAACCACAACAAATCGAATTTTAACCATCTCTCCAACCGACGCCCACTTCAATCAACAAGCTGCTGGCGTTGATCCAAACGCCGAGACAGAAGAGCAAGAAGGCGAAGAAGGAGAGGAGACCCCAGAAGAAACTCCACCAGAAGACGACAGTATTTACAACGATTCCGAAGAAGATACGACGATGATTATCAATGGCGTTACTATCACTGGGACGGCGGTCCTTTTTGCTAATCTCGCGATACTCCTTCCGATTATGGTGTTTGCATTGTTTGCTGTTTTTGCCGCGTTAATGGTGTTACTTTTCCGTCAAGCCTTAGTGATTATTCTCGTCGTTCTTTCGCCATTAGCCTTTGCAGCAATCATGTTACCAGGGACAAAACGATGGTACGATAAATGGCAAAGCGTCACCATTCAGCTTCTTATGCTCTATCCGATCGTGGCGCTCATTTATGCAGCTTCGCAACTGGCAGCCGAAATTATCCGTGAGTCAGCTGCAAATAATGGACATACGCTTATCGCAATATTCTCCCTTGGTATTCAAATGATTCCGCTTTTCGTTACACCACTTCTACTGAAATTTAGCGGCAAAGCTATGAATCAGTTTTCTGGTATTGTTCGGGGCATGTCTAGTGCGCCACGTAAGGCTGCGATGGGACGAGCACGCAGCTTTCAGCAAGAACGCAAACAGCTTCGCAATGCACGCTTACAGGCAGGACGAGTCGGCTTTGGAAAAGTTAAAGTACCGGGAGGAGAAAAAGTTGGGCAGCTTCTCCCTTCAAACATTGCAACTTCTTTCAAGACTGGTCGCCGACATCGTAAAGCTCGGCTCGAAACCGAACAACGACGTGCCGCAGCTCAACATACAAGAGACTTCTTGAAGAATATCAATGATCAAGAGCTCGTAAATGCTGCGCAAGCAAGCGCCGATGCTCAGATATATGACGCTGACGTTGCGAAAGTTTCTGCAGCAGCTAACGTTTACGAGCGTCAAGGCCTAACACAAGCAGAGTACGTCAATATGACGCTAACTGGCAGGGGATTAGACGGCAAAGATCTTTCAGAAGTAGAACACCGAGCGGTCGCCAAGCTTGCTATGGAGGGGGCGAGCGCAGAGGATGCACACAAGCTGCTGGAGGTCGGTGCATCTGGCGGAGTACCGCGTCCTGTTTCGCAAGAAATCGCCAAAGCTGCCAATGCTCGTGGCATATCGAAGGAATCTTTCGAGGTATCTCAATCGTTCCTTGGAGCTGCTGGACTTGGCGCGGGCAACAAAGACGCCGCTATGGTTGGAGCTATTAACTCAAAACGTCTTAGCCCTGAAGCCGCGCCACTACAAGCGCCTGAAACAATGGAGCGAGCGCAAGAAGCGCTGAATAACAGCACCGACATTACACCAGAAGCACGTAATGCTTTTGCGAAAACAATGACTCGTGGGTTGGTGAATGAGAATGTCGGTAAAGGGCGAGAAGATACGATCGACAAAATGGTGGATATTATCAATGACAGTCTCGAGCGTGGAGACATTACGCTCGAAGAACTAGCACAGAACCTTACGCACGGAAAAGCAAAGGATAAAACTGCCGCTTATGCTAAAGTATTTGAAGAGGTTATGAAGCGTGGAAACTTTGACATGCAAGAAGCACTCAAATCTGACACCTTTGCACAAGAATTTTACAACAACGACGACATGATGAAGAGTATGCTTAATGCCGGAGTTCGTTCGCTTGATAAAGCAGCTGAGCATGTGCAAACAAATCCTCTTAATGACGAGACGATGGCCTTCTACAAAGACGCCGTTCTGCATGGTCTAGCTGGAAGCGGACCGCAAAATCCAGAGCAATTACATTCAATTGAATCGTTCGTGAGCGAAGTGAAGAAGAGTCTCAATAACCCAGGTATTGGAAGCAAAGAGCGAGCAACAGCTGAAGCGCTTGTTTCTGAGTATAACAAAAAGGTCGGATTTCACGGGAGGAGGATATGACAATGAACACAAAACGTATTCACGTTATGTCATTTCTTTCCCTTGCTATCGCACTTTTTGCAACAGCTTTTTTTGCTGCTTCTGCATCGGCTGAAATTCTGCCAGGAGATTTTGAACTAGATGCTGCCGAAGTTCGCTGTAGTCAGATGCATTCAGATCCTGTTGATCGCGCCAATTGCAAGCGAACATGGGACGGCTCACAAGCTGATGAGGTTGTCTGTAACCGAGCTTTCGCGCACAATCCAAATCAGAGTTCCCTCGAGAGAGAGGCCTTTCGTTCATGCCTTGAGGGATATAGGCAGGGAGACGCACACTGCGTAGCAAAGCGAGCAGTGGGCCATATGGAACTAAAAGATCGTTCACTCGCTCCGTCAAGAGAGCAGGAACAAACTCTAGCAGATGCGTGTTTAGTCGGCGCTCGCTCATATAGCGTGAGTGAAGGCGCTCAGCCAGCAGAAGAGGATATTCCCTCTGGACCGACCAATAAACTTGGGCCGGCACCAGAGTCTATCGCAGTAGAGGATACAGCGGCACCCGGGTCATCACCACAAACACCAACAACCTGCTCGATTTCAGGGTTTATGGGTGCGCTTGTGTGCGATGGGATGAGTATTGTCGGGCAAATGGCTGACGCTTCCCTTAATATTCTTGGGGCGTTCATGAAGACACCACCACTTTACACCGATCCAGATAATCCTATATTTCTTTACTGGAATGCATTTCGCCAAATCGCTAATATCGTATTTATTCTTGTCTTTATGATTGTTATTTATTCGCAAATTACCGGGGCTGGCATTAGTAGCTATTCGATTAAGCGCATCCTTCCACGCTTAATTGCGGCGGCTATTCTTGTAAATGTCTCGTTTTACGTCTGTTCACTCTTGGTCGATATATCTAATATCATTGGTGCAACCATATACAGCACAGTGGGTAATCTTATCGCAGTCACTACAGAGCAGGCGCCTGACGCACTCCAGACGCAAATGACGGTTAGCGAGAATAAGCTTACCTGGACGTGGTCAAGTCTAGTAAGCGCAGCAATCGTAGTTATCCCTACCGTCTCGGCTTTTCTCGCATGGGGTGGCTTTGCCGCACTTCTGCCTGTGGTGCTTTCAGTGGTTCTCGCAGTCGCTACAACGGTCATCGTCCTATTATTGCGGCAAGTTCTTATTATTCTATTCATTATCGTCTCACCACTTGCATTTGTAGCGATTGTACTCCCGAACACAAAAGAGTATTTCGATCGCTGGTCACGCGCCTTCATTCCGACACTTATGTTATATCCAGTTATCGCCCTTGTTTTTGCCGCTGGTACCGTAGCTTCATCTATTCTATCCTTTAGCATGGGTGATTCTGACTACCCGGAAAAACTTTTCTTCATGATTATGGCGATGGGAATGCAAATTGTGCCACTCTTTATGGTGCCGAAGATTCTGCAAATGGGTAACGGTATGCTCTCATCCTTCTCAGGAGCGAGCAGGGCAAAAACTGCAGGACTTCAACGAAAAACGAAAGACTTTTCAAAAAAGAAGATGTCCGAAGGAGACATGAAGGCACTTGCAAAACCAACAATATTCAACTCAATGCGAAGAGGGCGGGCAAAGCGCGCTCTACGCAACGAAGCTGTTCGCAACACTCTTGAAGAAGCCGAGAAGAAGTATGGATACAACAAAGCAGCAGATGCAGCATCTAAAGATGTACAGGATCGCCTCGGCACTCTTGCAGAGCCTAGTGCAGGTGCAGAAGATGCAGTCATCGAGGCATCAACACATGATCCAACAGAAACACCAACACAAACAGCGATGGATATGCGACGCGCGCATAAAAAGGTTCGTCTTCACGCCGAAGAAGTTGATGCCGTCATAAAGCAAATGGAAGCAAACGGAACGAGCCGTGCTGACAAGTTAGCGCTCATTAACGGAGATGACGAAGTAGCAGCGCAAGCGGCTATTAAAGATCTTGTTGAGCGAGGTGACGATGGGGCGACAATTGAAATCGTGAAAGCATCCGACAAGTTTTCTGATGCAACTCGTAGCCAGCTCGTTGACAGCTTAGAAAATGGTCGTCTCTCAAATCATCCACTCTTTAAAGATCAGGAAGTTCGTGACAATATTCGAAAAGGTGAGGTTAATGCCGATAACTTCCATAAGACGGTCGTCGCTCCGTCCGTGAATCACGGTGATTTCAGCCCGCAACAACAAGCAACTATGAGCGAAGATGCCCTAAAAGAGTTCCATACTGGTCTTCAAAAAGAAGCTGCAGTGCCGATGAATCAGCGAACAGTTGATACGCAAGCCGCACGCGGATTTATTGAGAACGCCGCTTCAATTTCGTCAACACCAAAGGTATTCGATAAGCTCGGCAAGCAAGATGCTCCGATAAAAAACCTTACTGCATTACGCGACAGTGGAGCGTTTAAATGAAAATAATTCAACGTTGGCCACTGCTATTTCTCATTGCGCTATTTAGCGTCAGTGTCTTCTTTGCCGGACAGGCAAATGCCCAAGAAAATATTGAAGAAGGTGTTAGCTCTGTCCAAGAAGGGGTCGATGTTTCTGACAGCCCAAAGGAAGAGTTTTTCTACTGGGATCGACGCGACGGAAAGGATGTCATTATTGGAAAGGGTAGCTCTTTTACAAAAGAGGTCATCCTCGAAAAAGATGCGAAACAGGAAATGGGGGGTGACTTAGAAACCTATACGATTGCTGAAGGGTCTACGGATGAGGTTCTCGACATTAAAGGGTGGCTTCCGATCTCTCTTCGAGAGATGGAATTTGATAAAGGAGAGCAAGAAACTTGCGGGCTCGATCCACGCATTCCCCTCCATGACGCAGGCAAGGCACGTAGTAACTTCACTTTTAATGTTAGTAGGTACGGTGAGACCGCTTATATTGACCTTATCAGCGATGGCACGGAAGGAAGCCTTACAAACAAGAGTGATAATTATCTCTTTTCTTGGTATGTTGCCCACCGGGATAATGACTATCTGGCAAGTATACCCTATGATATCGTACGTGATAATTCATCCGGAGGAAGTGCTCGAGGGGCGGATATAGCCAAAAAGGAGGCTATGAAGCCGTATGTTGAGGCAAATGGACACAGTGTTGAAGCCTCAGGACTTCGTCGCGGGCCAAACTTTGATTACGCACAGTGTGAATTCTCGTACAAAGACAACTTCAACATCACATTGTCGCGCTACAACCCAGAAGCGCTCGATCACTCGACTATCGCTGGTAAGCTTCTCGGGCAAAAAGGTATGGAATTTAAAGAGTGGGTGCGTCGCACTGACAACTTGCGTGAATACTTAGCAATAGAAAAATCAGCGCGCGAAGTAACGCAAGCACACTGCAAGCCAAACAAGTTTACCGACACAAACCTTTGTCATACCGAATTGAGTAAAGATTTTCACAAATGTTATATGCGAGCAATCGGGTACCGACCTGCCAATACAAGACACTTTTCATTTGAGCCTATTAAAGATTTTGAACGTTTCAAGGTGAGCGTTCCTGAAGACGCCAGGGACAATTCACGACCCAACATTAGAGAGGACAAGTGGATGCACTCCATCCGTGCCAACACAAATGCTTTTGTTTCATGCTTTGCCCTTGGGCCTGAAGCAAAAAATCTTATCGATATCGACCTGAAGTCTTTTAACGACCCTAGCTTCTTCGAGGACACACAGCAAGGTGAAGACTTTGCTCAGCGTATTGTAAATCAAACTCAGTGGCCGTCTTCGATCAATCCTCTTGGCGGAGACGAGAACGAAGAAGATGCTGCCACTCCAGACCCTGAAACAACCTGTTCATTAGGGAAGATGGGATGGATATTATGCCCTGTCATGAGCTTCCTATCAAAGATTGCCGATAGCCTTTTCGGCTTCCTTGAAGGCTGGATGCAAATTCCACCTATGATAGGGTCGAACGAGCATGCGGCTTTTCGCGCTTGGACATATTTACGAGATTTCGGCAATATTCTCTTTGCTACCTTACTACTTGGCATCGTTATTATTCAGGTTACGGGCGGAACATTATCTGGTTACACTATACGTAAGAAAGCACCTCATATTGCCGTGACTGCACTCCTGATCAACATTTCGTTTATCCTATGTTCAATACTGATCGATGTATCAAATATCCTTGGGGCGTCGCTTCTTTCTACTATCCACAGTTTCTCTGTACCGCAAGTTGATGTTGATGGATTTAGCAATTGGGAGGCAATTACTACAAGTGTTGCTTTTGCTGGTGGTGCCCTAGCAGGAACGGCAGCCGTTATCACTTCTGTTGCCGCACTTGTACCGATGCTTATTACAGCCGTTTTTTCGATGGTAATCATTCTTGTACTCCTACTTATGCGTCAGGCGCTCGTTATCATACTTGTGGTATTATCACCACTCGCCATCGCTACTCGTCTCCTTCCAGGAACAGAGCAATGGTTTAAGCGTTGGAAATCACTATTTATTCAAATGGTCATGCTATACCCAGCAATTGCGCTCGTGTTTGGTGGTGCATACTTTGCGTCATCTATTATCATGTCGTCAGCCGCAGAACAGGGTGGGCTGAATGGTGCACTATTGGCTATCTTTGGCCTCGCGCTTCAAGTGATTCCGTTGTTCATTTCGCCAATCGTCTTAAAGCTTGGTGGCTCTGCGATCAATTCTGTCGGTGGTATGATGCGCGGCAAGATGTCTGGTGCACAAAGTGCCTCTATTAAAGCAGCAAACTCTGCAAGCGAAAACGTATCGGATCGTATGAATATTCGTGCCTCACAGGGCGGTCTCCTTGGCGCAAATCGACGACGAAAAATGCGTAAAAGTATGAAAAAATCGTTCCGTCAACGTGAAATTAGTCGCTCGCAATCAGCTGGCACAGCTGATACAAAGGTTGGTCGTTTTGTTGCTGGTGTTGCCGGTGGCGGACTTAACAAAGGACGACGCGATGACATTCAGGCTGCACTTGCTGCCGAAGCGGAAAAGCTCTCGCAAGAGAATATTCGTGCAGCACGACTTCGTATTGAAGATGATAGTGAACTTCTTGACAAAGAAACAGCTCTTGAGGCGAGTATGGAGCATGCTGAACGCGCACTCAGCTCATCGACTGACCTTTCCGAGCGGATTGCTCACATGCAAAAAACTGTCGAGAATGGTGACGTGAAAGCAATCGACCACCTTATAGACAATCTTGAATCTATGCCACCTGAACAACGACGTGAATTTGCTAAGTCTATCGATAAGAGCAATGTCGGTAAAACCGCCGCTCACTTATCAGACCCGTCAACAGCAAACAGCATCGCCGATGGTTCAGCAACTGTCCATGGGTTACATCAGGCGGCCGCCAAACGTGGCGCCTACTCAACACAAGATACAGCCTCTCGCCAAAGTGCCCAGGCGATGGATAGTATGAAGCAACACCTCTCGCCTGAACAACTTGCAAGCTTTAAGAAAACCTATGCAGCTGCAGCGGATAGCGGCGCCTACGCTCAGAACATGACCAAGGCAGCTGCCGACAAGGAGCGTACTTTATGATAAAGAAGCTAATGAACAGCGGTGGACTACTGCTACTCTTTTTCATTACATTCGCCTCTATAGGAGCACTTTATTCTCAGCCTGTCGCTGCAGATGATGATAGGGTAGTCAGAGATGAGCGGGCTTACTGGAATAGAGGGGATATCCTGGTACAGGCCTTCGTTGATAGTTCATCAGAAGTTACCTGCGATGATTTTAGAACGTCCAACCCAGCCGCGTCCATGAAAGATTGTCTCGCAGACACTGCACCCGAACCCGTTAAATCAACCCTGGACAAACTGAAGGATTCAGACGTATCAACCGATAGAGAAACTGCTACACCATCGAACGGAGGAGCAAAAACAACATTCACGGCAGATTTAGGCACTGAAAATGAAGTAAAGATTGAATGTATAGCGCAATCCGGCTCGCTAAAATGTACCTTAGAATATGCCACTATTCATTCGTCACTATACACATCCCGCGGATTTGACAATGGAGAGACGGTTTTTCTCTCCGACGATCGTGACGAAAAACTTTTCGTCAATAGAACCATCCAACGAACAGATAACGGCTATGACGACCTGGATAAAGATATTGTTGGAGAAGTATATCTTACCTGGCAAGAAAATGCCTTCTATTACGAGACCGATAAGCAATATGAAAAGCTCCGCGACGACTACGTTGAAAAGTGCCAGAAGGATAGAGGTGGAGGGGACTGCGCTACAACTCTTGAACGGGCGCATGGTGCTTTCACGCAAATTTGGCGCACCTGTGTCGTTGCTAGTGGCGTCCTAGGAACTGATACCCAAAACGCGGCAAACTGCTTGTTAGCGAATGCTGGCGTAAAGCTAAATACAAGTGCCGTTCTAGAAGATTTACCAGATGACCCTTCTCGCTATACCGATACAGCGTCTTGCGGCATTTCCACGATGGGGTATGTACTTTGCCCGATTATGCGATTCTTAGGTAATGCTGCCGATACAATGTTTGGCCTCGTGAAAAACCTCCTTACCGTAGCACCTCTTGACCCAAACGGAGAAGGCGGCCAAAACGCTCAACGCGCGTGGAGAGTATTCGTTAATATTGCGAATGTCGTCTTTATTATTCTCTTTATGTTAATCGTCTTTGCGCAACTTACTAATTTCGGTATCAGTAACTATGGCATTAAACGATTGTTGCCGCGTATTATTATTGGTGCAATTCTTGTAAATGCCTCTTTCTATATCTGTATTCTTGCAATTGATATTTCAAATGTATTAGGTGACTCGATTCAAAAGGTGATGGTGATTATAAATGACGAGGTCTTTTCATCAGTAAACGAGAAGGTACTCCTTACCGCCGACATGGAAACGTCCGGCGGAAACGAAAGCGGCTGGGAATTCATTACCGACAAGATATTGATGGCCGGTGTTATTGCAGGTGGTGTTGTTGCAACTGCGGCAATGGTATTTATGTTTATCCCAATTATGACTGCTGTTGTCCTGGCTGGTATCACTGTCGTCATGACGCTTATTGTTCGATACGGACTCATCCTTCTTCTTACTATTATTGCGCCGATTGCCTTTGCGTTATACCTTCTGCCAAACACGCAGAAATGGTTCACGAAATGGCGCACGATGTTTATCAGCCTTCTCATGTTATTCCCAATCGTTTCGGCGGTGTTTGGCCTCTCAACGCTCGCCGCGAACATTGTTATGCAGGTTGCCAGCGCACAAGATGCTCAGATGCTCGCAATATTCGCGCTGGCGATTCAAGCAATTCCGCTCGCTGTTACACCAATTATCCTTAAGTCGGGCGGACAACTGCTTGGCAGCATCGGCGGATCAATCAAGAATAATAATCTATTTGGTAAGGCTCGTGGATTTAGTAAGGATAGTCAAACAAACCTCAATAAGCGTATGCAGCGACGAGCGCTTGAAGGAAAGGCCGTACCATTTGGTCGAACAATGCGTTTTGCGCAACGGAATAAGTCGAAGGCAACTCAGCGCAAGGCAACGTTACGTAGGATGGAGGCCGAGCACTTCTCGAATTATCTTAACGGCGCAGAAGGAAGTGGCGGCGAGAGAACAAGCGCCTACGAACGCTTCAAGGGTCGCGTGAGTGAAGATTACACGCCAAAGACAAAAGGGGAAATCTTGCAAGATCAAATGGCTGCCGTGGGAGACGCAGGCGCCAAAGATCGAGCCGCCGCTTACGCGCTTTCTTCACAACACAGCATCCTCACTGATGAGATTAAGGCAAACAAATTAACGATGTCAGGTGAAGATCCGGAAGAATCAGCACGTAAGGTAGAACAGGCGGTTCAACAGCGTACAGGAAGCCAAGATCATGGTGGAGCAGACGCAAATATGCTCGCGAATATCTCACATATTGGTGACACCGGTGATGGACTAGCAATGCGTAGCGTCGTAGAAAATTCAGGATCTATGACAGAAACTGAACGCAATTACACCGCTCAAACTGCAAGTAAAACGTCTGTATTTATGCAGGATCCTGATGCACAGCACGCTATCGCTGCTGGCCGTGTTTCTAGCCGTGAAGACTTCAACAGGCAAATCGTTGAGCCTATGGTAACTCGTGGTAATTTCTCAGCGGCCACTGTAAAAAGGATGGATACCGAAGACAAGCAAATGCTTCATGAGGCATACACAAGCGGACATCTTTCCCCAGAGGCTATGGAATCTATTCGAGACGTAGCAGGCCAGTCACTTGATAATAGCAAAGTCTCGAAAACACTCACCCCTGGGAAAGAGACCGAAAATTTCAAGGCAATGGCTGGCCGCAACCCAGGTCAATAACGCTCGAAAAAAGTTATGCTTTGCGCTATACTAGCTACATATGGCCGTATATAAAGTACCTCAAGACGTCGAGGCAGATGACAAGCTGCTTGGCCCTTTTAGTTTTCGGCAATTCATTTACCTTATTATCGTTGCCCTCGCTGGGGGATTAGCGTGGTTGTTGTCGCAAATTTTTATTGGGCTGATTATTATTCCTGCGCCAATTATTATTCTGTTTGGTGCGCTCGCCCTGCCACTTAAAAAAGACCAGCCGATGGAAGCTTATCTTGGGGCAATGGTATCGTTTTATTTCATTAAGCCGCGTAAACGCTTATGGGTACCAGACGGACTCAATTCGCTCGTAGAAATTACCGCACCACGCACAGTCGAGCCAGAGCGCACAAAAGATATTACCGGTTCTGAAGCGCGTGAACGACTTGGTTATTTGACTGACATCGTTGAGTCTCGCGGCTGGTCGGTGCGTGGAGCTGGTGTACCGATGCCTGGCGCGACCTCTATGAATAGTACAATGGTACAAGAAGCTGATGCCGCCGTTGATATGTTTGACACCGCTGACAAAGAAGGGCAGAAGTTTGATAAGCTCATTCAAGAACGTCGCGAAAACACTGTTCAATCACTTAACGCACGCATGCAGCCAGGTGTACCAGTAACGCCTTCTCATCAATCAGCAGAAACAGCGCCGCCATTGCCATCGCTTTCATCTGACGCAACAACCAAAAACACCACGACACAAGATACACAATCTTCTCGTAGCGATAGCGATGAACGGCTGCAGTTCAACCCATACCCACAAAATATTCGACAATCCGTTGTGCAGCCACTTTCGGATGATCGTGCAGCCCCTGTTGTATCAAGCAATCGACCAACAACACTAGCGCCAGATCGGTCGACCGTTCCGCAACAAAGCACTAGCGAAAACCCACCTTCGCCTGATATAATCAGATTAGCGAACGAGAGCGATGGGTTAACTGTTGCTGATGTTGCCCAGCAGGCACATCGCATTTCAGATAAAGAGCACGGCCTCCCCGAAGAGGAAGTGCAAATCTCATTGCATTAAGAGGGGAAGGGACGTTACTGGTGCAGCCACAAAATCAACAACCAATGCAACAACCGTCACAGCAGCAGCCTGGCGGGCCTGTTCCCATGCCACAACAAATGCCGCAAGGGCAAGGACCGCAGCAACAGATGCCCGGCCCAATGCCACAAGGGCAACCGCGCCCACAGCAGCAAATTCCTGGCGGCTATTCACCAGCTTCGCAGTATGGCCGACCACAAGGCGGACCACCACAGCAGCCTGGCCCAAATCAGCAAATGCCACCAGGAGCACAGGGTAATCCTGCCAATCAACAAACACCTACACCAGCTCCGCGACCGAAGAACACCACGCAAAATAGTCTCATGTTCTCAGAAATCCGCGACAACATGCTGATTATGGCAGATGGTAGTTTTCGTGCGGTGATTGCTTGTAAGTCGATCAACTTCGACCTCATGAGCTCCCAAGAGCGCGAAGGTGTTGAATATAGCTACCAAAACTTCATCAACTCACTTACACACCCAGTGCAAATTTTAATCCGCTCACAGCGTGTCGACATTGGCCCGTATCTCACGCGCCTTACGAACATCCGCAAAAATCAAGACAATATGCTTCTTGGGGTATTGATGGATGATTATATCGACTTTATCGAGATTCTCTCAGAAGAAGCTAACATTATGGATAAGAGTTTTTATGTTGTTATTCCGTATGCCACTGTGGGCGACTTGAGCACCATTAAGGACGCTGGAAAAGGCTTCTTCGCAAAGATGTTTGGCGGCGGAAGTGGTCCAAGTGTTACAAAAATCGACAAAATTACCTACCAAAAAGCGAAAGACGAAATCAAAAACCGTGTTGACTCGGTAACGGGTGGTTTGTTCCAAATTGGCGTACATTGTGCGCAGCTTGATAGTAAACAACTTGGTGAACTCTACTACAACTACTACAACCCAGATACTGCCGTACGCGAACCGCTTGGTAACTTTGAACAAAACACCTTTACGTATGTAAAGAAGGGGGCAGGTGAACCGCCAGTACGAATGAACGGAGGCATGAACTAATGGCAAAACGATCAGATCCAGTTGACTTAGCTGCCCAACAGCGAGCAAAAGAAGCTGCCGAAGTTGAAGCGGCCTTTCTGAAGGGCGTTAATACACTGCGTGACCTTATCGCGCCAAGTAGCCTTGAATTCCATGCCGACCACTTCCGCCTCGGCACAAAGTACGGCCGTACTCTGTACATTTACGGCTATCCGCGCCAAATCTACACTGGCTGGCTCAGCAGTGTTATCAATATGGACGAAGTGCTCGATGTCAGCATGTTCCTCTACCCAGTGGATACACAAATTGTCATGCAGAACTTGCGCAAAAAAGTGACACAGCTGGAAGCGAGCATGACGATCAATCAAGAGAAAGGGAAGACCCGTGATCCAGGGCTTGAAGCCGCCCTCCAAGATGCCGAAGAGCTGCGCGACGAACTACAAGTGGGAAGCGAGAAGTTCTTCCGCTACGGATTGTACATTACGCTGTATGCCGATAATTTAGACGAACTAACCTTCGTGCAAAATAAAATCGAAACATTATTTGGCCAGCAATTGGTATTTAGCAAGGTGGCCAGCTCTCAGCAAGAACAAGGGTTGAATAGTACCGTCCCGCAAATGCTCGACCAGCTACAAATTCGGCGCAACATGAACACCGGCGCGATCTCGACATCATTCCCGTTCACTAGCGCCGACCTTACGCAAGAGCAGGGGATTTTGTACGGCATCAACATGCATAATAACGGCTTGGTGATTTTTGATCGTTTTAGTCTTGAAAACGCTAATATGGTGGTCTTTGCGAAGTCTGGTGCTGGTAAGTCATTCACTGTCAAGCTTGAAGCAATTCGCTCGATGATGACCGGCGCCGATGTGCTGATTATCGACCCAGAAAACGAATACCAAAAACTAAGCGACGCGGTAGGTGGAAGTTATATTCGCCTGAGCCTCAGTTCTGATGTTCGTATTAATCCGTTTGATTTGCCAAGAGTCATCGACACCGACGATGCGGACGATGCACTGCGCGCAAATCTTGTAACACTCCACGGGCTTTTGCGCCTGATGCTTGGTGGCGCCACGGTAAAAAATACTGACGTCACGCTCAGCCCAGAAGAAGAAGCAGACCTTGACCAAGCGTTGATCGACACGTACGCACGCCTTGGTATTACCAGCGATCCGCTCACGCACAATTCACGTCCGCCAACAATGTCAGATTTGTACGATACACTCCTTCATATGGGTGGCACCGGGCCAAATTTGGCGCAGCGTTTGCGTAAGTTTACGACAGGTACGTTTGCTGGTATCTTCAGTCAGCAAAGCAATATCGACATCAACAATAGTATGGTAGTATTTAACATTCGCGACCTCGAGGACGAACTTCGCCCAGTGGCGATGTATATTGTGCTAAGCCACATCTGGAATATTACCCGTTCACATCGCAAAAAACGCATGCTGATTGTGGATGAGGCCTGGCAGCTCATGAAGTACGAAGATTCGGCCAACTTCCTGTTTAGCCTCGCCAAGCGTGCACGTAAATATTACCTTGGTATTACCACGATTACGCAGGACGTTGAAGACTTTATGGGGAGTAAAATGGGGCGCGCGATCGTGGCCAACTCTTCAATGCAAATGCTACTAAAGCAATCTGCTAGTGCGGTTGATGTGCTCAGTAACGTCTTTAAGTTAACCGAAGAAGAAAAGAAGCGACTTTCCAACTTCCCAGTCGGGCAGGGGCTCTTCTTTGCAGGGCAGAATCATGTGCATATTCAGGTGATCGCCAGCCAAACCGAAACGCAGCTTGTCAGTACCACACCTGTCGAGCAACTGAAAGCACAAGGCAAGCAAGGATAATCAGCCGGAACGCTTATGCCGACAGGACTTGCTGAACGCGAAAAAGAAGAACAAGAGCTTAACCCCGGGCAACAGTACGAGGATAACTTAACTAATTTTTCAGGTGCAGCAAACCCAAATTCGCCCGACATGAGCGGCTTTGAAAATAGCTTTAGAAATCAAACTGCCGACCCAGGCCAAGAAAACGCCAACATCCAAAAAGCGAAAGATGGCGAAGAAACTGCTGGCAAAAATGACAAGAGCGACGATAAGAAAAAGGGTGAGACAACCGCCAGCTCTAAAACACCAGGCGGAAATACACGGCTCGGTAAAGCCCTTAATTTTGCAAAGAAGTCTGGACCATTTGCGCCGATTCTTTTAATTTTTATCACATCTGGGCTTTTCATTTTAGCTATTTCATCACCTGGACTTGCTATTGTACAAATTAGTGAGGCACTAAAGACCGACCTCGATGATGCGCTCAGCAACACAGAAGCCCGCAGCGGACATATCATTCGAGCTAAAATAAAGAACAAAGCAGTTAGCAAAGGCTGTAGCGGTGGAAGTCTTTTTAGGTGCAAGTATAAAAGCATGAGCGAAAAGCAGATGAATAAGCTAAGAAAAGCTGGTTATAGTTTCGTACCCGAATCACCCAAAAAGACGATTTCGGGGAGGTACCAGATCGAAGCACTCACACATAAAACCGCAAGCGGCAAGACAGAGATAGTAGGGCCGAAAGAATACCTAAAAAAATACAATACTGATCCAGAGTTTCGTTCCAAAGCAAATACGGCCTATAATCCAAAATGGAAAAATCTCCGAGACTCGTTTGCAAAAAATGTTTTTAGCAAATTTAAAGTTGACTTCAAAAATAAGCTATCTGGCAGAAAAGGCCAAATGAACAAACAGCTTAATGATACTGTGCGCACAGGTGGATCAACGACTGCAAATATAAATAAAAACCGAATTAGCACCGATGGCGACACCGACGACGTGGCAGAAGATAAAAGAAGCAAGGAAGATGCTGCCAAAAAAACACTATCAGAGCAACGCGCTGGTAATGGCGGACTAAAGAGTTTTCTTGGCGGATCGTTACGAGGTGTTAACATGCTTACTGGCGGACAGGAAGGTGTCTGTATGGTCTTAAAGACAAGCGAGCTGGCAAGCATGGCTTCTCGCATTCTTCAATTTGCACAACTTATGCGCTATTCGTCACTCTTCTTTACAGCAGCAGACAAGGTTAAACTTGGTGAACAAACACACGAAGAAATGGAATTCCTAGGAGAGAAGCTTCTTCACAGCGACATGAGAGATGAAGTACTCAACGAGGAAGGAGCTACCGCTGGAGGTCAGCTTTTGACCGAGCTGAACCCATTTGAAAGTAACGATACTACAGAGCTTGAATTTCAAATTGGAAGCAAGACAAACCCCGACCTTGGAAAAAACGCACTCGACTCGGCCGGTATAAAGACAGCTATGTATGGCAGCCCGGCGCAAGACAAAGGCGGAGCCGAAAATTACAAGCTAAGTACGCGCGAGTCTCAGTATATCGTGGGAAGCAGTATGGGGTGGTCTATCGATTCGCTCGTTGCAAAGATGCGAAACTCTTCATTCGGAACGCTTGACAAAAAAACATGTGCTATCTATGAAAATCCCGTCGTTAAAGCTGGCGGTCTATTACTTTCGGTTGCAGCTATCGTTGGGTCGGGTGGGTCGGCCGCTCTTGTAGCTGGCGCGAAAGCTAGTATACAGATGGTGATTATATCGTATGTCATGAGCTACATTAACGGTAAGATTGCCGATATGTTGAGCGGCGAGAACCTTAATAGCGAAACAAAGGGCGTTGACGCTGGAAACGCCTGGTTCTCTGGAGCAGGAGCTACTTTTGGTACAGCAGCAAGCAGCCGTGGCATCTCACCAATATCTACAAAGGGTGAGATTGAGAATATGCAATCGCTTAAAGCAGCATCACTAGATATGGAAGCAAAAGTTGCCAGATACGAGGCACGTAGTACGCCGCTTGATATTATGAACCAGTACTCTTTCTTAGGATCTATCGCCTGGAAGATTGCACCCGCTGATATTTCTGGCGGATCAGGCTTAAAGGCGATGGCACTCGCACCGACACAGATTCTCTCAAGTGTAACAAAGATATTTGCACCGACCGCAGGCGCTGCTATGAACACAGATATAAAACGTTACGAGCAGTGTAAAGATCCTACGTTTGTTGGTGCGGCAAACGATGATCCTGGCGTCAATTTAGAATATGCTGACATTATGTGTAATATTCGCTATACAAATTCGCCAACAGATCTCAACGCCGATCCGGAGCGTGTTGCAGACTGGGTGGTCGACGCTGCGCAAGTTGACCCAGAAAGTGGTGAACCCGTAACTGACCGTAATAAAATGAAAGAGCTTAACGAAGACAGGGCAAGCAGTGGGCAGGAAGTAGGAACGGCGAGCACCAATGAAGACCCAGAACGTAATAAATCAGATCAACCGCTCAATGCGTACCCGCAGTCTTCGCAGCGTGCTGGCGACATGACTGTCGCAGAAGTGATGCGCCCAGATGACGACACGCTCGCATACCTAGGTATACCACTCAACACACCATCAGAAAAAATTGCCAGCTACAACCCAGGAAGTAGTACGGCCCAACTTGCCCAAGCGACTGATCTTGCAAAAGATAAGCGCTACTTCCCACCACCAATCAGTAGCGATAGTGCAGCTCTCCTTGAGAATCCAGAATACGACCCCGAAAAAGATGTCCGTACGTACGCACACTGGTTCCGCTATTGCCGGTACGACCCAAACGGAGGGCGCAGCGTACCGATTGGCATGCTTGACACTGACAACGAAGACGATAGTGTTTTTGATAGCCTCGGCATGGATCTTGGGGATAAATATGTCAACGATGGGCGTGAATGTCTAGAGGCGAACGTATGCGAGGCAGGGCAAGATCCGAATGGTGCCGATTGGAGCACTCGGGTGAATTTATGGAACGGTGAAGACCCTATGAAAAAACGCTGCCGCCCACCACAATACGATATCTACAGCATCTTTCACCTTGATAAAGTAACCGAAGAAGGCATGGAAGAAGACGACGAAGGTGAGGCCGACGCAGGGGGAAGTGACCTTGCACTCGGGAATGCTCAAGAAATGGCACAAAAACTCCTCGACAACGAAAATATCATTCTTAATGATGAATCACGCGGGGCTATGCAAAAATTTGCCGATACTGGGGTTGCTATCAATGGCTGCGGTGAGCGCTTTGCTATCAATCCGCTTCTTTCGTGGATTATGGTAAAAAACGCAGAAAAATATAAAGTGACAGTAAACAACTTCGGCTTTACTGAAGACCGACACTTAGGGTGTGAGAGTGGAGGCTACCAGCACCCACGCGGTAACGCCGTTGACCTTAACTCTATTGAAGCGCTCGATGGCAGCGGTACAAGCAACCTTTCGTTTGGTGGGGGCGAGCTTGACGTTATCACCAAATACACCGCCGATTGGATGAATGGCCTTGCCGAAAAAGAACCAACTCGCGGGCGAGTAGGGCAAATCGGCTGCGGTGGATTTAATATGCTATCGCACCCAGACCGCAGTAAATGGGAAGGGCCGGATGGAAACCTTCACTTCAACGACAGCTGCAACCACCTTCATATCGAAGCTGCCGACAGGGTAGATATCTTAAAACCGCACCCGACATCGTAGTCCAATAACGATAAAACCACCCATTGATGGGTGGTTTTATCGTCTGTAGTTTTAATTGTCGTAACTTATGTCTTTTTCGAACTCAGTAGAGGCTCCTGCGCAAACCTTAAATTCATAAGGCTTACCATCCTTAGGTGGCTGTCCACCATTACCATACATGTAAGCTTTAACTACAATCCAGTCGTTTTCACTAATCGGAGTGAAATTATCTACTAGCTTTTTATAGCTTTCCCTAAACTCTTCCGCTCCGCTCTCTTCTGGTGTATAAAGAGTGCCGTTGAGGTCATCCACTCGCTCAAGCGCCTGACTTACAAGCGCGTCACTTGGATAATTATTCTCGTCGGTCTCGGCCATTTGATCAAGATCACTATCTACAGCGATCGAAGTACCTCGATCGTCAATCGCTTCATCTAGCTGCCAATTTTCTGAATGGCCTGCACAATACTTTCCATAAGGGACTTCATTGCTACTTCCGCCACCAAGGTTACCAAGAGGGGATCCGCCCTTTTCGCCGCCCGCACAAGCAGTAACTGCAGAAACGGCCACAACGCCGCTCATTACCGCAATTGCGATTTTCTTTTTATTGTCTTTACCGTTATCGTACTTATTAACTGATTTTTCCATTTCACTCTCCCATGGATTAAATAGTTACCATTATACTACCACTCTTTGCTAGAAATGTCAATAGTTATGTTTTTGTCGATACGACTGCTATAATGAAAAGCATATGCTTAGGTGTTGGAAAGCCAGATAAAAAGAGACGCCATGAACTGGAAGAAAGTCTTTACGTATTTTGTAACTGCCGTGATCGTTGGCAGTTATGTCACAGGGAGCGCTTCGGTATTTGCTCAGCCAAATAACGGCTACCGAGGGGAACAAGAAGAGGCCCGCCAAAAGGCAGAATTCTATAGCACGTCGTGCACAGATGGATCTGGCGGAAGTGATGACGATTCAAGCTCTAGCAGCTCAGGTGATTCTGGCGGCGGCGGAGTGCCATCGGGGGATGTAAAAGCGTATCTTGATAAGTACGGAGAAGATATTTACAAAATGTCGCTTCGTTATAATTTGCCATATGTAGCGATTCTTGCGCAATCAGCGCTTGAATCAGGGTGGGGCGAATCAAAACTCACAACAGAGGGGCATAATTTCTTTGGTATTAAGGATTATCCTGCATGGGACGGAGATGTCATCGTAATGAATACCCGCGAAGAAGTCGGGGGAGCTAGCGTCTACGAAGATGCCAAATTTGTTAAATATAATTCAGACCTAGAAGGCTTTGAAGGATATGGCGAATTTATCTATCGCAATGATATCTACCGAGCCGCCTGGACAAAACAAAACGATCCAAAGGGGTATATTACCGAATTAAAAAATGCAGGCTACGCCACTGATAGTAGCTACATCGAGCATAACAGCCGATTGATCGATCAGTTTGAAGCAGAAATTAAATCACGCAACGACTCAAAACTTCCACCGTCTGACAAAGTAAAATTTGATGAAAGTAAATTTGCACCAATTGTAAAAGAACGTCTTGCAGGACAAGAGCCGAGCGGCGAAACGAGCACTGCAGGTGGAGATGCGTCAGAAGACGGTGAAGCAGGAACTTGCTGCGTCACTGAAAAAACCGAAATCAGTGGGAGCGACAACAAGGCTAAAGCGATGAGCTATCTTACTGGGAAAGGACTTACTGGCGCCCAAGCAGCAGGTATTGTTGGTAACCTTATGCAGGAGAGCGGCCCAGATCTCGACACAAAAGCGACGAATGGTACTCACACAGGCATCGCGCAATGGGATAATGGTGGACGTTTTGCAAACCTTCAAAAATATGCCACTTCAAAAAACAAAGATCCGTTCGCTATCGAGACACAGCTTGAATTTATTGGGGTTGAACTTGGTATCGAAGGGAGCAGCTCTGATGCAGGGCACGCCGCAGAAAAGGGATCGTATGACGCCTTAAAAGCTGTTTCTGGTAATGACGAAAACGCTGTAAAAGAATCTGCTGCTATCTTTGTAACAAAGTTCGAACGCTCAGGTGAGGGGCCAGGGCATCCAGGGTTTGAAAATCGGCTAAAGTACGGTGTCGAAGTATTTAATGAATACGGCGGAAGTTCAAGCTTTAAGCCGGCCACGACAAGCGGCGGCACCTGCGGTGGTGACGGAAGTGAAGGGTCGGGCGATTTTGTCTACTACAGCCAGAATGACCCAAAATGGAATAAAGGCGGACACCCGACAGCATCCATTGCGCCATCCGGGTGTGGTCCAACCTCTATCGCTATGATTGTTGCAACCGAGAAGGATAAAAATATCACCCCTGTTGAAACGACTATCCTTCTTGACGAGAAGGGGACGTGGACAAGCGGTAGTGGTATGGGATGGACTTCGCCAGACGTTGCCGCGAAGGAATATGGTATGACCTCTCAAGACCTAGGTAGCGACATCGGAAAAGTCACTGCAAAACTAAAAGAAGGTCACATGGTTATCCTTTCTGGGACTGGATCAGGCGCTTTTACATCGGGTGGACACATCGTCGTAGCACGGGAGCTCTCAGCTGACGGAAAAATTGTCGTTGCTAACCCAGCACCAGGTCTTGCGCTCGATAAAGAAAAACCCGAATACTCGGCTTATAGTGAACAGGAATTAACTGGTTTTGGCTATGCGCACGCATGGTCAATGGAGAAATAATATGGATAAAAAAACAATTACCTCATTTATCATCGCCACTCTCGCTCTTATACTAACTCTCTCGGCAGGCGTCATGCTTTATAGATCCATCTTCATGCCTCAAGTCCGATCAGACGTTACAACAGACGATATGACTGGACAGCAGTACGTCGACAACGGACATACTGAAGAAGAGCTTCGCGATAAAGGCGGCGTGAGCCTCACTTCAGATCAAGCTATTTTTGATAGAGGTCTTACCACGAAAGAGTACCCCGTCGTACGCGAAGCGTTAACGGAATATATCAATAGTGAACTTCATGGAAGATACCAATCTGCTGCCATAAATGGTAATTCTACAAATTACGATAATGAAAATAATACCTTCACCTTTAGTGTGCGCCTCGGTGATCCATCATCAGGCGTATACGTTGATATGTCTGTCGCCCGAGTTCGATATAATATACTTTCTATATCGATATTTGATAGTAACAAGAACCGTGTCTACTACAACGATACTATGAAGATTAACAAGAGGCTATAATAATGGACGTAGAAAAACTTCAACAATTACTTTCAACACGAAAAGTGCGAATCGGAGCGCTACTCATCAGTATCGTTTCGATCATCATTATTGCTGCTATTACATTTCTTGACACCGAACGAGACCAGAATGTCGAGCGCAGTCAACAAGCATATCAAGAGCGCATTGAGAAAAACCCCATCCTCAGTAAACTGCCGTATAAAAATACTTTTTTCAGCGTAGAGCCACGTAATGAAGGTGGTGAAATAGTACTCTACGTTTTTAGTTCTATTCCATATCAACGCTCACAAGCCGTGAAAACAATTAACCAGCTCGAACAAAATGCCAGTTCAAAGTACAGGATCGTATTCTATAACTTCAAAAATCCACTCACTACAGATACAGGAGTAAGCAATGAATAAAAAAATTATCTACATCCTACTCGGATTCCTACTTCTACTTGCCGCTATTATTGGGTCAATTGTGGCTTATTATCAGCAGACACATCAATACTTAACACTCAACTTTACTCCAATTGAAAACAGTACTATTACCCTACAAAAAGAAGGTGAACCGGCGGGAATTGTGGCACCAGGTGAGCGAAACTACCTACCGAAAGGGGATTATATCGTAGCTGTTACCGGTGAAAACATTCAAAAACAAACTATGTATATTGAGCTGCAAGAAGGCGAGATGGAACTCTCTGTTCCCGTTACTCTCTCGAAAGAAACGTTGACAGGAATATATAAAGAAGAGGAAGCAAACATTACGTATGATGTATTAGAACAATACCCAAGCGCAGCAAACCTTTACGACGTTCATGCCTCTGTCCAAAAAGATGGCACCTGGGCTGCAATCACCTTAACGGCAAAAAACAAAGGATCAAACAGCGATACACTCTCGCTTATCGCTAAAAAAGAGTCTGACAGTTGGCAGATGATGACAAAGCCGGCAATCACACTCTCGAAAGCAGAGTACCCAGATATCCCGCAAGAAGTACTCGACAGCCTCATTCCACAGTAGTAAGGTCTTTATTATTTTTAGTTATTATTGTATAGTATTACTCATACATGAGTAATTGGGATCCATCACCTCAAAAACCCAATAAAAACCGAGCTTCTGCTGCGGCTTTGCTTTCGCGACGAGAAGGTGCCGCAAGCCAAAACACTACTGATGCCAGCTCAGTTGCCGACAAAGAGCAAACCTCCGCCATAACGCCGTCAATGCCACCAACCACACCAAACGCCATGCAAAAAAAAGTATTGCAATGGGCGTCAAAAAAATCAACGCGAAAAACTGTACTGCCAATCATTATCGTCTTCGTTATTTTATTTGGGGGTGGGGGATTTTTAGCAACTATTTTTGGCCCAGGCATCCCGCTCATGCAATTTGTCGAAACACTCACAAAAGACACAAATAGCGCCCTTGCGGGGATGGATAAAACAAACGCGCAGCTCTGGCGCACAAAACTAACGCAAACGACCGCCGGCAGCTGCGGGGCGGTGAAAATTGCCTGTCGGTTCAAAACCGTCAACATCGAAAAAGCAGAATCCGCTTATAAAGATACCGGTATCACCCTTGAATTTGACCGTGATAAAGGGTTCGGCGATGGTCGCGGAAAGATTAAGAAAATGACATATGTCAATCCACGCGACGCATCCGACACAATTACTATTTCGAACGCCGATGAGTACACTAAAGCCATGCGTCAACACGTCAATTTTCGCACTGCCGCTATAAACGCTAAAAATCCGCAGTTTCACACACTTAAAAACGCTGCGGCGATGCGTTTTTTGGGTAGTATTAAATCAAGTTACGCTAAAAAATTAACCGGCACCACAACAAAAGATCTTGATAGCGATGTCGAAGCAGCTGCTAGCGGAAAAACACCGCTCCGTACGCCAATACTCACTGCACAAAAGGACGAAGACGGCAACGACACGGGGAAATTTGTTGATGAAGACGGCAAAGAATACACTCAAGAAGAAGCTAATCACCTTAACGAAACCGAACAGCGTATCTCAAAGGCGCCAAAAGCCACCGCGGTCGTTGATAATATTGCGAAAGGTGTAATGGTGACGGGCATCGCCGATACCGCTTGTACGGTATACGGTACGAGCCGTGCAGTCAGTTTCGCCGCTAAAACTATCATGGCTGCTGAGCTTGCCCGCTATGCGATGATTTGGCTCAATGCGGAAAGCGCTATGCGCGCCGGCGATGCCTCGCCAGAACAAGTTGAATACGTTGGTAAAAAACTTACTGAAACCGACATGCGAAAGCAAGTAGTTGATGAATCAAGACTCGACGAAACACCACAAGGTCAGCCCCTTCCTATGGTTGATAACCCTAACTATAAAAAATCGGGTCTCGATGCCGCCTTTTACAAGCAATCAGCCTACCAAGATACGCCAAATATCGATTTAGCTGCTCAGCGCTTTATGATTGGCGGCGGCCTAGTTGGTACACTCGATAGTGTCAATCGTGCGATTGCCCAAGCGATCGGCGCCAGCAGCCCGCGTGAAGTGACACAGCGCTGCGGTATTGTACAAAACCCTGTTGTACGAGGCGGATCGCTCGTGGTCGGTGTCCTTGCGGGGCTTGGTTCATTTGGTATGTCGACGGCATTTTCTGTCGCTGGATCAGCCGCACTGGGGTTTGCACTGCCGTATTTGGTCGCGCAACTGGCCGACATTGTCGCAGGACGCGTAACTGGCCCGGAGCTGACTGGTGTTGATATGGCTAACGCCACAGCAGTTGGAACCTCCGTC
This sequence comes from Saccharimonadales bacterium (SeqCode), assembly GCA_052103595.1. GTDB lineage: Bacteria > Patescibacteriota > Saccharimonadia > Saccharimonadales > Saccharimonadaceae > CAMEGH01. Next base: position 157,472 of record JBQEKC010000002.1, read on the forward strand.
TTTATGAACGGTGTTGCCAGAGAACAAGGTATGATCCCACTCCCTGCGGACGAAATGGCAGAATATCAAAACGAAAACCGTCAAGTGGAAGTTGCCTACGAAAGCGACAAACAGCTTGCTGCTCAAAAAACACCGTTCGATGTTACAAACCAGTATTCTTTCCTTGGTTCACTGGCACGTACGGCACTACCAATTCAACAAACAGTACAAAAGAAGGATGGCGGCGCTTTACTTGGATTGCTCCCGCAAGTCTTCTCTTTGTCGGCTTCGGCACTATCACCGCAAAAGACTTCTGCAATCGTCTCCCGACAAGTTGACGTTTCTCGCTATCAGCAGTGTCCTGATGAAACCTATCGAGAAATGAATATGGCTGCCGACAGTAGCTGCTCGTTATTGTTTGGCCTACCAAAAGAAGCTATGGAAGCAGATCCAGTCGAAGTTGCCGAATGGATGGCTGCTAATAACGAGATCGACCCGGAATCTGAAACAGGCGAAGCAAAAGACAATGATAACGACTGGAACTACAAAAAATTTATTGAGAATTGCATCGATCAACAACCGGGTGCACACGAAGATCTTGAAGCGAGCCCTGATAACGGCTACGCCTGTGTTGATCCAAAAAACCGTGAAAAAAACTGGCATTATGCAAAGTTTACTGTCAGTAAAAACTGGAACGACGTACTTGACGGTGACGTTCCAGGGCTTAACGGTGGTAGTGCTACAGATTTTAGCAGCGGAGAAGTGGGCGAAGTAAATGCTGAGGGTTGGGCTTACCCAACAACAAAAGAAGCGGAAACGACCAGCCCATTTGGCCCAAGAGGAGGACTCCCTCATAATGGAACTGACCTTGCACAACCGGGCGGCGCTCTAGGTAAGCCCATATTTGCAGCACGTGACGGCGAAGTAATAGCGGCTGGCCCCGCCGATGGATTTGGTCAATGGATTGTTATAAGACATGATGTTGACGGAAAGCGCTACGACACCGTTTACGGCCATATGTACCCAGACGGTGTTTTCGTAAAGCAGGGAGATACCGTAAAAGCGGGCCAAGAAATTGCAAAAATTGGCAGCAACGGACAAAGCACAGGACCTCATCTTCATTTCGAAGTCTGGTCTGATGGTCACAGCAGTCTTGGCGGCAGCGGAAAGCCAATCGATGCGGCAGACATACTACAGAATGCGCGAGGCGGAGGAGTGTCATGATAAAGAGATGTCTTTTACTTTTATGCGTTTTACTTATGGCGACAACAAGCGTGCAAATGGAGGCTAACGCTATCACTGATCCTCGCTTTTTTTCTTCAAACAATATTCTTTATTATGACGATGAATGTCTAGAGGTAAGTAGCGCAGAAGCCGTACAGCTAGCCGGAAATGATAATGAACAAAAAATCCTTAACTTTTTTATGCGAAAAGGGCTTTCTCTCGCACAAGCTGCTGGCATTGTAGGTAATATCATGCAAGAGTCAGGATTAAAACCAGATATAGAGCAGGGAGGGAAAGTAGTCGACGAAAACTATACGCCTCGAAACGGTGTTGGATTTGGCCTTGTGCAGTGGACTTTTACAGAGAGGCAGGCACCGTTAGTTGCTTTTACAGAAGATATGGGAGTATCTGTGATTGACCTCGGCGGGCAACTTGGTTTTATCTGGCATGAACTAGAAGGGCAGTGGCTTTCTACACTAAATAAATTGCGTTCTACCGACGATCCTACAGAAGCCGCCGTCGTATTTCATGATGGCTATGAACGTTCCGCCGATAGCACTAGTCAGGTGAGGTCAGTGCGTGGAGGCAATGCGCAAAAAATCTACGACAAGTACAAAGACGCTCCAGCACTTGCCGGAGTGAGCGCCGAAGACACACTTCGCCAACCGGGCGGTGACCCGGATGGATCGTCTGGTAACAGCTCTCTTGGTAAGGTATATGTTCTTGGTGATTCTATTACACAAGGTGCCGCAAGTATCTACGAAGAAAAAATGAAAGAAGCTGGCGCCTCAGAAGTTAAAGTCAGCTATTCAGGTGGAGGTAACCTTGACAACCCCGGTACAACCGGAACGATGAGGAGCGGACTTGACTCTATACGAGCAGACAAAGGCTATATTAAAAATGCAGATACAATTGTTGTTGCGCACGGTACGAACAACATGTCAAACACACGCCCAGCAGACACTCTCATAAAAGAAGCCATGAAAGAAATAAAAAACACTGGTACAAACGGAAAAGTGTTCTGGGTAGACGTCGCTATTACCGAAAACGGCCCGGCCAATTACCAGCCTATCGTTGGAAACGTTAATAATGCTATTTACGCCAATAGTAGCGCCGGCTACACGCCTATTTCATGGGCAAGAGTCGTCGATCCTAGCTACGACCCAGCGCATGCAACCGGGCCAACTAAACATAATACTGAATATATCAGTAGCGACGGCATTCACCCGACAAGCGCAGGAAGTACTAAGCTTGTTGAAACGGTAATTGAAAATATTAAAAACGGTGGTGGTGTTGAGAGTAGTGAAAATCAAAACTGTAAAGAGGCAGGCTTCGCCGGCGGCAACTTCAATGAAACACTAAAACATTACGCCTGGAGCGAATGGAAAGGGATGACGATTGAGGCACGCCCGGAATACACCGAGGCATACACAAAGGCTCGCGCCGAAGGCCTCTACATTGGCGGCATTAGCCACCCAGGTATCGACTGTGGTGGATTCGTCACGCTACTTGTACGCGATAGCGGCTTTGATAAAGGGTATAATTATGAAGGAAAGGGCGGCAATACCAGCATGCAAGAGAAGTGGACACAGGAAAACTGGGAATCTTTAGGGGCAAGTTCTTCGATTGATCCAGCAAGCTTACAGCCGGGTGACGTCGCCATTAATGCCGGCCACACTTTTATTTACGTCGGCGACGTACCGGGGTTTGAGTCAAAAATCGCTTCGGCCTCACTTGACGAACGCGCCCCAATGGCAGACACCGCCCAACAAGCCACTCAGCCTGGATTTAACTGGTACAGAAAGAAGTAGTATGCCCCAAGAAGTACGTCTTTTACTCCAACGTTATAAAAAACACCTCCTTCTTGGTGGATTGTTTGTGGTAGTTTCAGTGGTATTTATTGCGTTTGCTGTGTGGCAGCAGCAGGTTGATGAACGAGCCGGTAAAATCGCCGTACAAGTGCATACCGTACCGAAAGACGCGGTTGTGTCGGTTGACGGACATGAATACGACGGTGAGACAATCTACCTTGACACAGGAACACATCAAGCGACTGTATCCAAAGAAGGGTTTAGCTCATACACACAAGAGCTGGTAGTGAATGAAATAGCTGAATCTCGCATTTATGCAGGGCTAGCGCCCGAAAGCGACGATGCAAAAAAGTGGCAATCGCGCCACACCAGAGAGTACGCCGAACTCGAACGCCAAAGCTTTCAGTTTTCCCAAAGCTACGGCGAAGCATTTAGCGAACGGTTTCCAATTGTCAGCAGCCTTCCGCTTCAAGATCCGTATTTTACCATCAGCTACAAGGTAGATGCGGGAGGGGATATCGTACTTACTGTTAAAGGAACCTCGCCGCGCTACCGCGAATTTGCCATCGAAGAGCTCCGTCGGCGCGGATTCGAACCAACTGATTACCGATTTGAATTTATTGGCTTTACTAATCCACTTGAAAAGGAGCGTTCATAATGTTTTCTCGCCGTACGCGTATTATTACTACTACCATAAGCGCGAGCGTTATTATCATTGCCGCAATAGTTGGCTGGCTTATATACACCTCATATAGCACTGTCACGTTTACGTTTGATGACGAAAACGGCCGTGCAAATATTGCTAGCACCGAAACAGGTGAAATTACCGTTGCACATAATCAAACAATACGCCTGAAAAAAGGTGAGTATACGCTGAATCAATTTGGCGAGCATATTCATACGGATAGCCGTGCGATTATGATTGAAGATAGTGCGCAAACGATCGCCGTTTCGTTTCATTACACACCTGATTACCTTGAAAAACAATACGAAAAAGAAGCCGCAGCAATTCGCAGCGCGCTTTTACAGGAATATCCTCGTTTATCGCAGCTCTATCGCATCTCAGGTAGCGCACTTTACGAAAAAGGGCAGTACTACGGAGCAAAATTAACGTATCGCGATACAAAAGCAGCAAATCGTGATAGTTTGCGTGTTTTAATGAAGAAAGAAGACGACACGTGGCGGGTGATGTCGCGACCACCAACACCCGTTCTTTCTGCACCAGATTTTTCTGAGGTTGCTTCTGCAACCCTTGAAACAATTAATCAAGTGAAATAACCGAGCGCGTATCGATGCCAGTATAGGCGTGCGTACTTGTGATAAACATTTGGCTATCCCGACACTTTTCAGCCAAACGCTGCTGGCGAATCTCGTCTAATTCGGCAAACACATCGTCAAGAAGTACGATCGGGCTAGTGTCAGTGGTTTCGGTGGCAACGTCAACCTCGATAAATTTGAGCGCTAGTACGGTTGAGCGTACCTCACCACGAGAGGCAACCTGTACAGCTGGCTGGCCATTAAATTCACATAAAATATCGTGCCGGTGTGGCCCAACCGAGGTAAACCCAAGCATCGTATCGCGCGCAAACTGCGCGTGGAGTTCGTTAACGAGTTTTTGCTGCACGCCATCAATAAACGTGTGAGAGTAATGAAGCGTCACCGTGTCATTTGTTCCCGCAATACTCTGATACGTTGGCGTTAATGACTGATTAATTTGCTCGACAATCATCGTGCGACGCTCAATAATGTGCGCGCCATATTCTGCGAGCGCCATATCCCACACGAATACGTCATCGGGCGTAACGCCTGACTGCTTCAGTGCAGCGTTACGTTGTTTGAGGGCGCGGTCATATTTGCGCAAGGTCGCTCCGTACTGCGGATCAATCTGGCTGATAAAGGTGTCGAAAAACACTCGACGTCGAGCAGGGGAGCCATGAATCACTCGTAAATCATCTGGCTCGAACAGGACAACCGGGACTTTTTTTGCAGCTGGCATGCGTCCAAATTGCCGATCGTCCACTAAAAACTTTTTTCGCGCGGTTTGCTTTTGGCTATCAAACGAAATAGTGCGTGGCCCCGTCGAGGTTTCCACATCCACGCGCCACCACGGCGCATCATGCTGTAATAATTCGCGGTCACTCCCGCGAAACGATGTACCACGCAGCGCAATATGAAGCGCCTCAAGTAGTGTCGTTTTACCGCTACCATTTCGCCCCGTAATCACCGTTACGCGCGCCGTCACCGGGAATACTCCATCGGTGTGCGTGCGCAGGTGTTGCACTCGCAACTTCGCAATATCCATACTAGCTCTTGAGTGGCATAATAATATGCTTGTAATTGGCGTCTTTCTTTGCAGATGAGAAGACAGTCGGCGCAAGTTTTCCACTAAAGCCAAAGGCGATTTCTTTATCATCAATCACGTTAAGTGCTTCGCTAATGTAGCGCGAATTGAGCGTAACAGTACCGTCAGCATCAACCTCGGCACTTGCCTCTGAGGTATTTTCGCCAAGCTCGCTCGCCACAGAGTGCATTGAAAGCGTTTTACTCTCGGCGCTGGCGGTAATCGTCACACTGCCACCAGAATCTCGCGCGAACAAGCCGGCAACTTTTGTAACACGTACAAAATCTTCACGCGGCAAAACAACGTTTGTTTCGGTTGAAGTAGGAATAAGCTGACGGTAGGGTGGAAAATTGCCATCAATGAGCTGGCTGGTTACTTCGGCGCCATCAATATAAAAGCAGACTTGCGATTCATCAAGCAATACTTCTACAGCTTCTGTCGTATCACTAATGTTGCGTAATACTTCTTGCAAGCTTGTCGTAGGGATGATTGCAGCAACTTCGCTACTAGACTCCATCAAGCGACGCTCCGCTAGGCGATAGCCGTCCGTTCCCGCTAAATATAGATGTCCCTCATGTGAATGCCAATACACACCTGTCAGGACTGGTCGTGTAGCATCGCCACTGGTCGCAATAATCGTTTGGCTGACTGATTGCTTAAAATCTTCAGCCGTCACGTTATAGCGTACCGCCAAATCTTCATTGATTGCCGGTAGTTCCGGGAAGTCGTCCGCCGACATGCCATTAATCATCGAGCTGTATTTCCCTGATTTTACGTGAAGCTGTGAACCTTTCACCGTCAGTTCAATTTGCCCCTTCGGAAGGCTCGCAATAAATTCGGTAATCAAACGAGCCGGTACTGTAATTGCTCCTGGTTTAATAATCTTAGCGCCCACATATTGTGACGTGGCAATCTCCATGTTCATGGCTGCAACGAGGAGGCGAGTTCCGTCTGTACGAAACAAAATATTATTCAGGATAGGGAGTTGGGTCCGACTTGCTGCTATCCGGCTTGCTGCACTCAGTGCTTTGGAAAGATTTTCTTGTAAGATTGAAAGCTCCATTATTATATATCCTTTCTTAAATTTTTTAATCTGGTTGTAGTAATAGTAGGTACTGTGGAAAGTGGGGATAACTGCCGCCAGACATCTGTTATTGCTCGTAAAAAGGCGGTGTAAAACTGGGTGGATGAAATGTGGGATGTGTGCGGATAAGTTGGAGGTTTTACCCATGCCTTCGTGGGGGTCGAGTAACTATTATGTTCAGCTGTGGAAACACGTTCACAGGTTTTCCAGCGAGCTTTTCCCAGGTTATTCACGCGTTTTCCACAAGAGAAAGACAAAAAATTATGCATACAATCGGTCCCGAATATCACTAACTTGCTCGCGGATAGTTACATCAAGCTTGAGCGATTTTTCAATTTTATCAATTGAGTGAATGGCGGTGGTGTGGTCTTTGCGACCAAGATGTGAAGCGATCGCAGGATAGCTCAGGTGTAGCTCCGCACGAATCAGATACATTGCAATTTGACGTGCAATGGCAATGTGTTTGTTGCGCTTTGGGCTGCACATTTCATCAACCGATAGGTCAAAGTAGCGCGCTGTCTTGTCGATAATTTGTTTGGCAGTAATACGTTGCGGGCGCGAGGCGCGCGTATTGCTAATGAGCCCTTCGGCGATCTGGATATCTGGTTGAACGCCACGCATTTCGGCGTAGGCAAGGAGCTGGTTAAGCGCACCTTCAAGTTCGCGGACGTTGGTTTTAATGTTTTGTGCCAAAAACTCAATTGTCTCACGGTCAAGTTCTACACCGCTGAGCGACGCTTTTGCCTCAACGATAGCACAGCGTGTTTCAAATTCTGGCATTTGAATGTCGATCGCCATACCCATTTCAAACCGACTGCGCAAACGGTCAGCGAGCGTTGGGATACTTTTTGGCGGTCGGTCGCTACTAATAATAATTTGCTTATTATTTTGGTGCAGGTGATTAAACGTGTGGAAGAATTCTTCTTGCGTCTTTTCCTTACCGGCAATAAACTGCATATCATCAATAATAAGAACATCAACATTACGGTATTTGTCGGCGTAGCCCTGTTTTTTGGCACGGACGTTTTCAAGGTAATCTTTATAGAACGTTTCGATGGTAGTGTAGAGTACCTTGGCGGTTGGCTGTTCGCGCAGCAATTCATTGCCGATCGCTTGCATTAAGTGCGTCTTACCAAGCCCAACCCCTCCGTATAAAAAGAGTGGATTATACTTAGTACCAGGGGTAGCTGCGACGGCACGGCATGCTGTATAGGCAAGGTCGTTGCTTGACCCAGCTACGAAATTATCAAAAGTATAGCGCGGATTAAGGGTAATGCTTTTGCTTGCACTGGCCGTTGGAGCGGCCGCTGCCATTGATTGCATTGGTGCGATAAGCTGCTCGGCACGCGCAGCGGTACTTGGACGAGTTGTTTCGCGGCTAATAACGGCTTTCTTTGCTTTATTATTTACAACGTAGTGAATGTTTTTTGGCGTAAGACCGTTTTTTTCAAGAGTTTGGCGAATTTGGTCGTCGTACTTTACTTCAAATTGGCGAATGGCAAACACGTTCGGTACAGCAATAGTGACAGTGTCGTCGTCAGCTTCAAGGAGTTCTGTCGGTCGAAACCATGTCGTGAACGTTGCATGAGGAACCGAAAGTTCAATCTCACCTAAAACGCTTTGCCAGAGTGCGTGCACACATCCCCCTTATAGATCCGCTAAACAGCCCACCTGTTCTTTGGAATCCCTCCGTTAATATCTATTCATTACTATATAAAACCTTGGAGTTTTCCACAAGTAGGTGAGTGGTGTAAAAAACGTCACGGAAAATTGCTCGAGTTTTCCACAATGACTACCCTCATCTGTTAAATTGTGGAAAAGTGAGTATGTTTTGGGGATAAGTGATATAGCTTTGTCAGGTAATGGGGTATTTTTCAAGCCGTTATCTTGCAAAAACAGGGAAGTCGGGGTATACTAGAACAGATATGCCAAAGCGAACACATCAACCACACAAGCGACACCGCGCACGTACGCACGGGTTCCGCGCACGAGTATCTTCAAAAGGTGGACGTGCCGTTATCAAGCGTCGCCGCATCAAGGGTCGCGCAAAGCTCACTGTATAATAGCAGTAAAGTACTAAAATAGCTCCAAAGTCAAATGGAGCTATTTTTATATATAAGAAATATTATTATGTAAAAGTCAAATAAGGAAATGAGTAGAGAAGTGGACAAGGTGATAGATTCACTCGCTCAGCCCTTACGCGCCGATAAAACTCTTCTCAAGAAAAGTTTTATCGGGCTGCAGTCGCTTTAGTGTCGCTTCATCGAATCTATCACCTTGTCCGTGCGCGCTGAAGTCATTCATTACCTATGCTACAATAACAACATTATGTTAAGTCAACGTTATCGGTTTCACGGACACGGCAGCCTGCGATATGTCTATCGAAATGGCCAGTCGGTACGTTGTCACCTTATGACGATAAAATATACTGAAAATAAACGTCGCAAAACGTCGCGCTGTAGCATTGTCGTGAGCAAGAAAATCGCCAAACATGCCGTTGATCGTAATCGTATTCGCCGCCGACTGTACGAAGTCGTTCGTACTTCGTGGCCACATATTCGCACACCACACGATATTGTTATTATTGTTGCCACGGCTGATATCGCTACGTTACCACATGACGAACTTGTTGCGTGCGTGCAGGAGCAGCTTGTTACTGCACACATCCTCCCCTCGCCTGTTGGGTAAAATTCTGGTACAATAGAACGTAAAGTAACAGATACGGAGACAGTAAGAACGTGAATATTTTTGATGTAGTGGTGGTTCAGCCGATTTTTAACCTGCTTATGGCGCTGTATAGCATCATCCCTGGTGGTGACTTTGGCGTTGCGGTGATCATCTTTACCATTTTGATTCGTTTCTTGATGTGGCCGCTCATCGTAAAGCAGCTGCATCAAGTTAAGGCGATGCGCAAGCTTCAGCCAGAACTTAAAAAGATTAAGAAAAAGGCAAAAGGCAATCGTCAGCTTGAAGGCATGATGATGCTTGAGCTGTACAAAAAATACAATGTCAATCCGTTCCGATCGATTGGTATTTTGTTGGTGCAACTCCCTATTTTTATCGGTTTGTATCATGTGATTAAGATTTTTACAGAGCGTCGCGATGAACTTGCGAAGTACTCGTATGATTTTATCGAAAATATTCCAGCGGTCTCAAACCTTATCGCCAACCCAGATACATTTAACCAACATTTATTTGGCATTATCGACCTTACACGCCACGCAATCGATCAGTACGGTGTTAGTCCGTTCCTCCTGGTGTTGGCAGTTGGTTCTGGTTTCTTGCAATATGTTTCAAGTAAGCAAACGATGCCGCAGCAAGAAAGTAAGAAAGGCCTTCGCCAAATTATGGCTGAAGCCGCTGAAGGAAAGCAAGCTGACCAAGCGGAGATGAATGCGGTCGTGATGCAGAAGATGATCAAAGTGATGCCGTTTATGATGGTATTTATTATGATTAACCTGCCAGGCGCGATTACTCTTTACTATGCAGTATCAACGCTTGCTGCTGTGTTGCAACAGCATGTTCTTTTGAAGCGTGATGAAGATGAGCTTGTCGAAGTGGCAGATGAGCCGAAGCAAACAGCTGCGACTAAGACAAAGCAACGCGCAAAAAATGCGCAAGAAGCGGTGACTATTCCAGCTGCAGCGCAAAAGAAAACTACGGCTTCTGTAAAGAAAAACACTCAATCAACCACAAAAGCGGCTTCTGTAAAGAAAGCAAAAAAGGCAAAGAAGTCTTCTGCCGCAGCGTCAACTACCGTTCGAATTGTGGCAAAACCAACCAAGAAAAAGGGGAAGAAGTGATGGATAAAGAACAATCGGTTCAGCTTGCGATTAAAGCTGTTCAAGATATCGTTTCATTTTTTGAAGTAAATCCAGAGGTAACGGCGCATATCGAAGAGGATGTTATTACGATTTCGGTTGCCTCAAGCGATGCCAGTAGTTTGTTGATTGGCCGTAATGCCGAAACACTTCGCAGCATTCAAACATTAGTGATTGGCATGCTTCACCAAAATGACGCCGAACTCACCCGCCTTAATATCGACGTGGCTGATTATAAAAAACAGCGAGCAGAGAAATTAGCAGAAAAAGTACGCGGCTGGATTGACCGTGTACAGACAACGGGTGAAGCCTATGCTGTGGGGTTGAACGCAGCTGATCGTCGCATTGCACACAAAGTTGCCACCGAATATGACGACATCACTACTCACTCAGAAGGTGAGGGCCGAGAACGGAAACTGATTATCGACCAGAAGAAATAACGAGCGATATCTAAAAAATAGTGCCCAAAGACGGCACTATTTTTTATTTACTCATGATCTGTATCGGTAATAGCAAGCACGTCTTCATACCCAGCCAATGTTTGACGCGCCATGCGTTCCCAAGAATATTCACCCACTTTTACCTTCCCTTTCCGGGTAAGTGTTCGCTGAAGCGATTTACTCGAGAGGACGTCATCGATCGCTTGAGCTATATCTGCAACATTGTAGGGATCGAAATAGTGTGCTGCGTCGCCGTAGACTTCGGGTAGGCAGGTGGCGTTGCTACTTACCACCGGTGCGCCTTGTTGCATGGCTTCAAGCCCAGGCAGGCCAAACCCTTCCATAAGAGAGGGGAAAACGTAGGCGGCGCAATGTTCGTACAGCCAGTCACGCTGTTCATCGGGGATAAAATCGGTGAAGATGATATTTTTGTAGCCGCGCTTTTCAAACAGCGCTTTGTTTTTTTGCGCGCTGGCGTTTAATTTGCCAGCTAAAACCAAGCCGAGCTGTGGGCGAGTTTTTAGCAATTGCTGATGTGCTTCGGCTAGGCGTACAAGGTTTTTGTAATCACTTTGTTGCCCGACATACAGCAAAAACTCTTTGAAAGGGTGGTCGTACTTCTCTACTTTGCCAGCTTGTAATTTGTCGGCTGATTCGTAGGTGAGGACGGTTTTGTCGGTCGCGGCGTAGCTAAAGTTTTCAAGCTCTTGCTTTGTAAATTTTGTCGGCACAAAAATCTTTGCGCTTGTATGGCAGAGCACTTTAAAAACCATCTTTCCAACGAGTTGTTTGGCGCGAAACACGAGCCAGTTTTTATCGGAATTATAAGTTTTTAACAGCGTCAGGTCGTGCACAGTGGTGACGTGCGGTTTACGATACAAGATTGGTTGTTGAGGCATGCAAAAATGTACCAAGTCAGCGTTCAGTTCGTTGAGCAATCGCAAAAATCCTGTTTGCTCGGCAAAAGAATAATCCGCAAAATCGGCTACTCGTACGGTAAAATTTTGGTTCGTTGGCGTGTAAAAATCAACATCCTTTTGCCGGACAAGAATAGTATAGGTGTTGGTGGTGTCAATTTTTTCAAGATAGTGCACTAAGCGCTCGACGTAGCGGCCGGTGGAACTATTAATAATGCGCGCATCGATGGCGATGTGGCTCATGATTGTTCCTTAAGCTGGTGCTGCAGCGTTTCGGCGATAGTAGTGACACTTTCAACAACCGTAGCGCCTGCCTGGGAAAGTGCGGTACTTTTGGCACTGGCTGATTCTTGCTCGGATCCTAAGATAGCACCAGCGTGGCCAAGCTGTACATTCGGTGGAGCGTATTGCCCAGCGATGTAGGCGATAACTGGCTTTGTGCCGTGTGCCGCAATATATTCGGCTGCGCGGAGTTCGTCTTTGCCGCCAATTTCACCAATCAGTACGATGGCAGAAACGTCGATGTCGGCTTCGAATTGCTGCAAGCAGTCAACAAAATTCACACCCTTGATGGTGTCGCCGCCAATGCCAACTATGAATTTTTGGCCAATATTAGCCGCAGTTAACCCGGCAACCGCCTCGTAGGTGAGTGTCCCTGAGCGGCTCACGACAGCGACTGAACCTGGCAAGGTAATAGCGGCAGGAATAATACCAAGTTTGGCGTGGTCAGGGGTGATGACACCAGGACAATTTGGGCCAATCAATTGGGAAGTGCTCGTGGCAAGGCGTTTTTTAACTGCCAGCATATCGTGAACGGGAATCCCTTCGGTGATGCAGAGTATCAGCGGAATATCGGCATCGATTGCCTCCATAATGGCAGCTTTGGCAAATGGGGCAGGGACAAAAATGATACTTGCGTCCACGCTCCCCTGCTCTGCCTGAATGTCGGCGATGGTTTTGTACACCGGCACGCCGTGAATTTCTGTGCCGGCTTTACTTGGTGATGTACCGGCAACAATCTGCGTGCCATAAGCAAGCATTTCACGCGTGTGAAATGAACCGTGGGTGCCGGTAATGCCTTGTACGATAACGCTTTCGGGTGCAAAAAGGTTAGGCACGAGAACCTCCTATTGCTTGAATAGCATCAGCGAGGGAAGTATAAAGTGGTAAATCACTTTCAGCAAGCAACTCTTTTGCGAGTGTAACGTTTGTACCTTCGAGTCGAATAAAGAGCGGCGGTAGATCGCTAATTTCTGCCTTGGCAGCCAAAATCGCTTTGGCAACTTCATCGCAGCGGGTGATGCCGGCAAAAATATTAATGACGATTGCTTCGAGCCGTGAATATTCGCCTAGTTGTTTAAATGAGCGCAGGATCGTTTCTTTTGTGGTGCCCCCACCAACATCAAGAAAATTCACCGTTTGATAGCCAGCGGCCTGTACGGCATCGACCGTTGCCATCGCGAGCCCTGCGCCGTTCGCAATTGTGGCGACGGTACCGTGTTTATTCAGTGTTACAAAGTTTGCGCTAGCGGGTCTATCGTAAAAATTCCAGTCTGGGTGGCGAAATGCTGCGGCGTTATCGAGCTCCATTTTGCAATCAGCTGCCACTAATTTTCCCTCTTTTGTAAGAACGAGCGGGTTAATTTCAAGCAAGGTTGCATCGTTTGTGTGCATGCAATCAAGCAGGTTATTTACCAGCTCGTGCAGTGCAAATTCGTGCGTTTCGAGTGCCATATATTCTGCGAGCTCAAGGCCTTGTGCTTCGCTACATTTGCTCTGAATTGTTGCCGCAAAAAAAGCCTCGCTCGGCTGCGATTCAATATCAATGCCACCGTCTTTATGGGCAAGAAGGGTAATTGCTTGCTTGTCACGGTCAATCGAAAGGTGTATATACAGTTCACGCTCAATCGCCAAAAGCTCTTCGGCTAAAATAGTTTCTGCCATGAACCCATCGATATCCGCGGCAAAAATAGCGCGCAGTGCAGGCGCAACCTCTGCTTGCTCTTTCACTATCTGGATGCCACCAAATTTGTTACGTCGGCCAGTGAGGACTTGCGCCTTCAGAACAGTTGGCGCTGTCGGTAGAGTAGTATCCTCTTTTGCAAGCAACTGCGAGGTAGGCACTGCGACAGCAGACTGCGTCAGGAGCTGTTTTGCTTCGTGTTCAAGAAGTTTCATCTAATAAATAGTATAACTATTTCCGGCTTGATAGTCGAATAGAGAGTTCTTGGTGAAGATCGTTGAGGCGTTTTTCGGTTTGCTCAACTCGGCCCGAGACACCATTGAGAAGGTAAAGGAGAAAGATGATTGCGGTAATTTGTACGACATCGAACAAATTGAGCGAATCGGTATCAGTAAAATTATTTGCAAATAGCCAGTGATACACAGGCTCGGCAATAATCAACCCAAGTAAAAGAATCGACCATAGTAACAATTGAATCGAAGCGCGACGACGTGTGATGCGGCGCATTTTGTAGCGAGTAATAATACTTGTTACCGCCAGAATAACAAAGGGGAGGTTGAAAAGAAGGAGTAGAACGTAGCGGCTCATCGGAAGATCTCCGAAAGGCGGCGCGCAAGAAGCGTACGAACAATATTAATTGCGTTCCAGTTACTTTGTCCTTTCCCTTTTGAGTACTCGGTGTAAATTGCCTGAATAGGATATTCATCGATAGTAAGGCCAATTTGATGCGCTCGCCATAGCATCTCTGAGCAAAATTCATATCCTCTTGCCTTCCACTCTAACTGCGTGAGAGCTTTTTGCGAAAAGACGCGCAGACCAGATTGCGAATCGGTTGATTTGATGCCAAAAAGAAGATACGTAATAGTACTTAACCCCCAGTTACCAAGGCGCTTTACTTTTGACATACCAGTGCTGTCGATCAGGCGACTGCCAATCAAAAGGTCGGTGTTTGAAGTGGCGATAGTTGCAATTCCACGAATTACATCTTCTGGCGCATGTTGGCCGTCGGCATCCATCGTAGCGGCAAAATCAGCATTTTGTTGATACGCATAGCGAAGCCCGGTTGCAGTTGCACCACCTGCGCCAGAGTTAAGAATGTGATCGATGACAGTTACGCCAGCACGCCTAGCTTCCTGAGAGGTGTTGTCTGGTGAACCGTCGTTTACTACGACAATTTCGTAAGTGTGTTGCGTATCTTTTTTGAACGCCTTCTTGGCTTTTTGTAGTACATCGTAAATCACCGCCGCTTCTTTGTAGGCGGGGATAATAATACACACGCTCGGCTTTTTCTTACTCACAAGTGTTATTATTTTACCATAAATTACTTTTTGCCGGTAATGCGGTCGCGGAGTTTACGTAAACCAGTTTGATCTGGTGGTAAATCGGGCCACAGAATATCTGCAATATATTGCACCGAAGCGGTGCGTTCGCGCTGAATACGAAATCGTTGCCAGAGCGAGTCAGTCCAAAAAATACCTAGGTGCTGTACGTAGCCTTTGAGCGCTTTGGCGCCATTGCCGTTTTTTACCGCGTTACCAAACATCAAGATATACGCCAGCCAGAACTTTAGCCCTACACTAAATAGTAGCGACGTCGGCATATTTTTTGCAATAAAAAGCGGCAGGTTTTTGAAGGTTTGCTGCACAGTAAAGCCAGGAACTTTTTTGCTACTGGCACCCTGTTCGTGGTAGGCGATGGCTTTGTTTGTGTAGTATACTTTGTGGCCGTAAAGTTGCGCGCGAAAGCTGATGTCGGTGTCTTCGTAGTAGGCAAAAAAAGCTTCATCGAATAAGCCAATTTCGCGTAGCATTTTGGTGCTATAGAGCGACGCGCCGCCGCTGCCGCTAAACACAAACCCACTTTCTGGAACGCTACTAGTTGGCTGATTGCGGTCTCGCGGGAAGGGTAAACCCCAGTTCGAACACCAGTCGCCAGTACTATCAATTGTCTTGCCGTCAGCGTGTAAAAGCAAGCCGGTAGTAATGCCGCTCTGCTGCTTTTTTTGTGCAGCCACAAGTTCGGTGAGCCAGTTTTTATCGGCGGTCGCATCGTTATTAAACAGCGCTACAAAATCAAAATCGCCTTTTAGTGCGTAGCGAATCCCCGTATTCACACCGCCCGCAAAGCCAAGATTTTTGGTATTTTCAAGCACGATAAGCTTAGGGTATTTTTTCTGCAACTTGGCGATTTCTGGCTGTGTTCCGGCTTCGGTAGAGCCATTTTCCACCAATATAACCGCTTGGTTTTTATAGGTTTGCTTATAAAGCGAAGCAAGGCATTTTTTTGTGTCTTCAATGCCATTCCAGTTCAGTACAATTGTTGCAACGCTACTCATAACTTGCTGTCTATTGTATAATGGATGAAGATAATTATGAAACTACAGAATATTTTTAGCGACAGAAACAAGATCCTTCTGCGCGAATTGATTGTTACGGATTTTAAGCTGCGTTATCAAGGATCGGTGCTAGGATACGCTTGGAGCGTATTAAAGCCACTGTTTTTGTTTGCGATTCTTTATTTAGTATTTGATAAGTTTTTGCAACTTGGTCGTGACATCGAACACTTCCCTGTATATCTTTTGCTGGGTATTGTACTGTGGACGTTCTTTACAGAGGCAACGGGTCAGGGCTTGCAGTCGATTATTCAGCGTGGCGCACTCATCCGCAAAATTAATTTCCCGAAGTATATTATTGTTATTTCGAGTACCGTATCGGCGTTAATTAACCTGTTAATCAACCTGGTGGTAGTGCTCGTATTCTGTGTAGTGAACGGAGTTGATCTGCGGCTTGAAGCGCTGTTTATTATCCCATTGATTCTAGAACTTTATATCTTTGCGCTTGCAATTGCATTCTTACTCTCAGCAGTAAACGTAAAGTTTCGAGATATCGGCTATTTATGGGATGTATTCTTGCAGGCTGCGTTTTATGCAACGCCAATCCTCTACCCGCTTCAAATGGTCGCAACGCAATTACCGGGTGCCGAGAAATGGCTGATGTTAAACCCTGTCGCACAAATTATTCAAGATATACGACACGCGCTGATTACGACTGATACTGTCACCACATGGCAAGTACTTTCAGGGTGGAAGGTGCTTATTCCGTTTGTAATTATTATAGTGGTTGCTATTGCAGGGGCTATTTACTTCAAGAAGAGCCAGAAATATTTTGCGGAGGATATTTAAATGTCAGAGAAAAAAATTGCAGTTAAAGTACAAGACCTTACAAAGACATTTAAAATTCCGCTTGAAGCAAGTAATGGCCTGAAGCAAAAGCTTATTAATACGCTAAAGGGTCGCAAAGGGTATCGTGAGTTTTCGCCGCTTAAAGGGATTTCTTTTGAGATTGAAGAAGGTGACTTTTTTGGTATCGTAGGTCGAAACGGAAGCGGTAAAAGTACACTTTTAAAGAGCATCGCTGGTATTTATACACCAGAAGAAGGGCTCGTACAAGTGAATGGTAAACTTGTGCCATTTATTGAACTTGGTGTTGGTTTTAACCCGGAGCTTACTGGTCGTGAGAACGTTTTCCTGAATGGTGCATTGCTTGGATTTAGCCATAAGCAGATGGAAGCTATGTACGACGATATCGTGGAGTTTGCTGAACTTGAAGATTTTATGGAAGAGCGCCTAAAAAACTACTCAAGCGGCATGCAGGTGCGACTAGCCTTTTCTATCGCGATTCGCGCCGAGGGTGATATTCTTCTTCTTGATGAAGTTTTGGCTGTGGGTGACGAAGCTTTTCAACGCAAATGTTTCGAGTATTTTGCTGAACTGAAGAAGAAAAAGAAGACGGTTATTCTTGTGACGCATAGTATGGAATCGGTCTCGAGGTTTTGTAATAAGGCCATGCTTATTGATAACGGATCAGTGCTGGAATATGGAGCTATACAAAAAGTAGTCTCTCGATACGTAGATCTTAACCTGCCGAAGGCAAAAAAAGCAGCACAAAAGAAAGATGCTGAGTCTATTACTGAAAATACAGAATACGGAGCTATACAAGTGTCTATTGACGCGGATAAGGACAAGTCAATAGAGGATATTCAGCCGCATCATAATACTATTACGTTCACGAATGAGATAGTTGTCAAGAAAACTATGCAAGATGTTTTCTTTGGCTTTACGATCAGGAAAAGCTCGGGCGAGCCAGTGTTTTGGTATACTACAGAAGATATGGGCGATGAGTTCGGGAGCTTTACGCCTGGAGAGCGAAAAAAGATTATTATTTCAATTGATAATATCTTCGGCGAAGGAGCATACTATATTAATGTATCAGTTAAGCGCCGGGACAGGTCGAAAGATATGATACTTCAGGATGAAGTGAAGGATTTTTCGATAAGCGGTTACGGAAAAAATGGCTGGATGCTACACCCTAAGTTTAACGTGGAGGTGGTGAGTGACAAAAAATAACGTACTGACAATCGGCGCCTATGAGAGGGATAATTTTGGGGATATACTTTTTTACTATATAGCCAAAAAGTCCTTGAGGGAAACTGCAATCACACCAGGCTCTATCGTTTCCGGAGGGGCTATTTTTGGTGATGAAATCGTAAACTATGATAAAGCACTTAAAGAGAAAGCTTGGAGTACTGTTTGGATAGTTGGAGGTGAGGTCGGAGGTGCTACGGTAGATAAGGCCAAGCTAATGCTACCTACTGAAGCCGATAGAGTGTCCATCCTCCAGGATCGACTAGCATATATCCCTGATAGTGCTGATTACGAAAATCTTACTGAGACAAAAATGATCGCCAATTCTGTGGGTGCCTTGTCGGAGCGAGCAACTGCTGTTATACAAGGCTATGATAATCCTTTTATTTCCGTTCGTGATAAGTCCTCCTTTACTGCTCTAATAGAGAGTGGGATCGATACAGTACTTGTGCCCGATGTTGTTCATGCGCTGCCGTTTTTTTATAAAATTGAAAAAGACCAAGATGATCCATATATACTTTTTCAGGTAAGTAAAGACATTTTGCAATCTAATAGAGAAGAAAATATTAGTAAAATCGCTGATCAGCTAGTAAGGTTATCGCAGGAATTTTCATCTAAAGTGTGCCTGCTTCCCGCTGGGATAGCACCAGGTCACGATAGTATGGGTGATTATGATGATATCAAAAATACCATCGAAGATAGAGGGTTTAAGGAAGTATTTATACACACAGACAGAGACCCTCTGGCGATAGTAGCGAAAATAGCGAACGCTAAACTATGGGTGGGTTCATCGTTGCACGGAAGAATTATATCGATAGCTTATGGAGTGCCAAGGGTAAGTTTTGCAAAAACTAAGCTAGACAGATATTCTCAAACTTGGGATAGCGAAATGCCTTACGGCGTTTCTGTTAAAGATTTTGCGGACGCGTCTAGGCGAGCTGTCAACATTCCCAAAGAATATGTGCGTTATACTCAAAAATTAACTTCTAACCTAGCTTTTGACAATTTGCGCCGGATCGTAGAATGTATTGAAAAAGGAGAGGACGCATGAGAAACGTATCGGTAATCGTTCCCGTGTATGGCGATTGGGAGTCGCTACAGGAGAATATTAAGCATCTTAAGAAGAGTATTTCTTGTTTTTCTAACTGGGAAGTTTTGTTTGTAAATGACTGCGGTCCTGAAGCTGACACTTTAGAGTTGTTGATTCTGGGGGCAATTAAAGGGCGCAAAAATTTTAAGTACTTTCGTAATGATGAAAATTTGGGTTTTGTAAAAAACTGTAACAGGGCCGCCTTCGAATTGTGTAATCAAGAAAATGACATCGTGTTGCTTAACAGTGATGCGCTTGTTACGAAAGGCGCGCTTCAAAATATGCACAAAATACTGTACGCACAGAGTGCAATAGGGGCTGTTTGCCCTCGAAGTAATGCGGCGACGATATTTTCTGTACCTATGAAGCCAAAACCGGGTACGACTTACACTATGAAAGAATCGTACAAAATATATAAAAAAATTCGCAATAAACTCCCAGAATACTACGAGTCCCCTATTGCACATGGTTTTTGCATGATGATACGTCGCGAAGTTATTGAAGAATATGGTCTATTTGATGAGGCGTATGGCAAAGGGTATGGGGAAGAAAACGACTTTTGTATGCGTATACGGAGAGAAGGTTGGAAGTGCGCAGTAGCCAACGGGTCGTACGCGTTCCATTATAAAGCGCGGAGCTTTACAGAAGAAAAACGTACGGAGCAAGTAAAGAAGAATGAGAGGATTCTTGACGAAAGATATCCGGAATATCGCGGCCTTATCCGCGAATATGTCGCATCGATTAATGAGCCGGTAGCGTAACTAACCTTTTCTCTTAATAGTATTTTTAACCACTCTTTTTAGTTTTGTGATTACACTCGGGCTAGAGTGGTTTAGTTGTGTTTCGAGCTGTGTTATTCGCTCGGAAGCTTCGGATAGCGCCTTGCCGTATTTTTGTAGCTCTTCTTCAAGATGTTCGTTTCGAAGCATAAACCTGACATCGTCACAAGCGAGTAAATCTTGAGCATGAGGGTAGGTTGCTTTTGAAGTCGCGGCAATCCGGTTAATAAGGGGTTTAAGCGTATTGTTCTGACTAAACTTTTCTGTGCTGGCATTAAAGGCGCGGATTGCTATTTCTTGTGATTTTTTTGGATTATCAATACTGTAAACAATTTTCTCTGCCAGGTCTTCAGCGCTTCCCTCTTTGTAAAGAAGCCCTGTCTCTTCGTGAGAAATGATCTCTCGTGTGCCGGCAGAGTCTGCGCCTATGACTAGCCTTCCTAGGAGTTGACCTTCAAGTGTGACGCGGCCAAACGCTTCATGAGAAGAAGCCATGATGAGGATGTCGTGCTCAATAATGGTCTCGTAGGGAGTGTCCGAGAATGGACGAAAGGTAACATTGCTATCGAGGTTATGTTCTGTTATGAAGCGTTTTAGCTCCTCTACGTAACTAGGAGCATTCTCTGCGCTGCCCATTATCGTGAGGTGTACTTTCTTATCGGGATATTTTTGCTGAATATGCGCAAGAGCGTTGACTACTTGAAGTTGATTCTTATGTGTTTTTATATTTCCCAAAATAATAGCTCTAGCTGTGTCTTGTTTAAAAACCACAGATTTGATGGCTTTTGTCGTAATGTCTTCAGGGATTGAAACTGAAGGGTATAGGACGGAACTTTTTTCGCTCGTGGAGTATTGCGAGTAGAGAGATTCTGTATATTTTGAATTGAAAAACAAATGGTCGCTCTCACCCAGTAATCGTGTTATGTATTGATCAGGGCTAGGTAGAAGCGTTCGTATTCCATTTCTTTCATCAAAAAGCTCTCGTACAAAAAGAAGGGTGGGAACCTGGAGTACTTTTGCTGCGTAGATAAACCATGGAGTGACAATAGTATTAGAGATAACAAGGTCTGGCTTAAAGTTAAGAATCGACTTAACTGCTTTAAGTTGAGCTTCTGCGAACCCTATCGCCATGGATTCTTGAACGGCCTGTTTAGTTTCGCCTTCGGGGTATACACTAGGAAAAGCAGCATAAGGGAGTCTTTGTACTGTGAAAGGGATGTCGCTTTTTTTGAGTTCATGAGTAAAGCTTCCTTCAAAGGGCGCTATAACTAGGATAGAAATATCGTTTCGCTCTTTGTGGATATATTGAAGAATTTCTAGTAGTGAACGTTCTGCTCCGCCTCCCATATTTCCGTTATGTGCTGCAAAAAGAACTCGCTTCATATTCGCTATTATAACACGATTAAAGGTGTGGGCGCTGGGCTACCGGTGGATTTATTGATTTATTTATGCGAAAATGAAAGAGTATACTTATCCTGAAGAGAGATACTTAAGAAGAAGGCTTAATAAAATGCAAAATCGAAACCCTAAGGTGTCTGTTTTAACGCCGCTATACAATACTCCACTAGAGCACTTGAAGCAGACAATCGACAGTATACTAAGTCAAACCTTTACTGATTTTGAATTTCTTCTCGTGAATGATTCTCCAGAGAATACTGAACTGGATAAATTTATTGCGACCTATGATGATGACCGTATTCGTTATATAAAAAATGATAAAAATATCGGACTTGAAGCGAGTACGAACAAGCTACTTGATATGGCTCGCGGAGAGTATGTGGCAATTTTTGATCACGATGATATATCTTTGCCGGAGCGGCTAGAGAAAGAGGTGGCGTATCTTGATAAACACCCAAAAGTTGGGGTTTGTAGTGCACAGTTTGAAGTTTTTGGTGTGCAGAGTTGGACAAGTGAGAACCCAGTCAGCAGTGATGCAATCAAGAAGAAGCTGCAAACAGAAAGCTGCGTATCTCATACAACTGCCATGTTTCGCAAATCAGTTCTAGACGAACATAATATTCGATACGAGAAAGGGTTCTTCCCTGCTGCGAGCTATCGTATTGTCACTCGACTTGCGCTCGTAACAGACCTGCACAATTTACCGGACGTATTACTGCGCTATCGTATGGATGGAGAGAATACATCTATACGCCACGCGGATAAGCGAGTTGTGGCGCGTGAAAAGTTACGTCGTGAATACTCTGACGAGTATAAGGCTCGGCAAATCTCAAAAATATTCAAGCTCGATAACATTACGGTGTTGGGGAGTGGTCATCATATCGACGAGCGACGGTACTATAAGGCATCTAAAGGCAAAGAAAGTTATTTCATAAAGTCGGCAGATACTGCATATGATATTGAATTTGCTTTTGCAAAGCGAGCCTACGAGAAGAACCCATCTTTATTTATTGAGCCGATCGCTACACATGAGGGTGACATCAATTGCTATGTTTCTAGATGGACCGAAGGGGCTACTGACCTCGATAAATATATAGAAAAGCATAATCTTACTGATGCGCAAAAAGATGTGTTTATTGATGATTTGGTGGATATTTTCGAAGTACTTTGGCAAGAGGGAATTGTGCATCGCGATATTATTCCACGTAATTTTGTAGTTGCGGATGGCCGACTGAAGCTGATCGATTTTTATTTTGCAGTAGACCACGATAATTATAAAGAGTATGACCATATTAAAGAGGATATCGCTTTAATACGAGGTATGGGTGAATCGTTCGCTGCAGGGGTATTTAAGTGGGATGATGCGTATTCTTTTGAGAAGCTCGCACAGTACATTGTGGGTGGCGATAGTTTAGAGAAATATCCACGAGTGCAGCAGGTGTCGAAGAGGGTTGGACAAAGAGTTATTGAGCCCGAGACAGAAGTTTTAGGGGCGAATGTTGTAAAGTTGCAGACTATGCTAGATGAGGTTAATGAGCATAATCTTAAACAGAATGATCTTATATCTCATCTTCACGATCACAATAAAAGGCAGCATGAGGTGATACAAAGCCTTACTGCGATGCTCGAGAACACCGCAGATCGCAAGGTGCGTCGCACTCTTGGAAAGGTGAAGCGACGGGCGAAGCGAGCACTTGGCCGCTCTAAGGGTGGGTAGTTTTGGCCACTTTGGTATAATAGGGAGTGTTTGAAAAGAGAGGTATGGTTTGAAGCGTATAGCAAAAAAGATAGTGCATAAAGGGCTGTCGGAAACAAAGCGAGTTGTTTCGCGTAGCGACCGGCTAAAAGGGGTTATTAAAGGGGTGGTATTGCCGTATATTAACGCCAATGGTCAAACACCCCCTGTGTATGACGCATGGATGCGAGAAAACTATCCTGATAGCGTAGAACTTGTAAAGCTTCGCGAGGCTGACAAGAAGCTATCTTATCGCCCTCTTATTTCTATTCTAATCCCAACGTATAATACCGACCTCGATTTCCTTGACGACTGTATTCGATCGGTGCAATCCCAGGTGTATGATAATTGGGAACTATGCATTGTTGATG
Source organism: Saccharimonadales bacterium (SeqCode) (assembly GCA_052103595.1). Classification (GTDB taxonomy): domain Bacteria; phylum Patescibacteriota; class Saccharimonadia; order Saccharimonadales; family Saccharimonadaceae; genus CAMEGH01. Next base: position 180,848 of record JBQEKC010000002.1, read on the forward strand.
ATGCTTCTCCAAACGAAGATGTACGTATAGCTATCCAGCGATATGCTGAAGCTGATTCGCGTATTAAATATACTTTTCTTGAAGAAAATCAGCACATCGCTAACGCGACGAATAACGCTGCAAAAATGGCAAAAGGTGAGTTTTTAGCCTTGTTCGACCACGATGACCTGCTGTGGCCAAATGCGCTCCATGAAGTAGTAAAGGCTCTTAATAACAATCAGAAGCTCGACTTTATCTACACTGATGAGGATAAAATTACAGAAGATCGTCACGAACATCTAGGGCCATTCTTTAAGCCGGATTACAACCCGGATTTTCTTCATAGCGTAAACTATGTTACGCATTTTTCGGTTGTCCGAAAGACTCTTTACGATAAAATTGGCGGAGAGCGAGCTGAATATAACGGTGCGCAGGATTGGGATTTAATCTTGCGGATATTCCACGCCACAAAAAACATCCACCACATACCAAAAATGCTCTACAGCTGGCGTATTCATAGTGAATCAACGGCAAAATCAACTGACGCAAAGCCCTACGTCGTAGAGGCGCAGAAAAAGGCTATTGAAGATGACTTGCAGCGAAAAGGTCGCCCAGATGTAGTTGTTGCGCAAGATAAAAACCATCCGGGTTATTGGAATGTTACGTATCCACTCCAGGGTGATCCACTTATCTCAATTGTGATTCCGAGTAAAAACCAATACAAAATTCTGAAGCGCTGCATCGATTCGATTTATGCGAAAACGAGCTACAAAAATTTTGAAATCATTCTGGTTGATACCGGTAGTGACGATCCGAAAGTATTGCGTTGGTATGAACAGCTTCAGCAGGCGCATGACAACTTTAGACTTGTTGAATGGACTGAACAGCCATTTAGCTACGCGCGGAGCTGTAACAAGGGTGCTGAAGAGGCAAAAGGCGATATTCTTGTGATGTTGAATAACGATACAGAAGTATTGGACGCAAACTGGCTTGAGCTCCTGGCTGGTGATGCTCAGCGCGAAGAAATTGGCGCAGTCGGCTGCTTGTTGTTTTACCCAGATGGTCGACGCATTCAACACGCAGGTGTTGGTGTTGGACTTGGTGGTGTGGCGGCAAACTCTTTCCAGATGATGACGCTGGAGCAGCCAATGGCACAAACGCAGCACTTGTATATAAACACAAAGCACAATATGACGGCAGTGACGGCAGCCTGTTTGGCGATTCGACGCAACGTCTATGAAGAAATTGGCGGGTTTGATGAAGCTTTCCGTATTACCTATAACGACGTTGACCTATGCTTGCGTTTGCATGAAAAGGGGTATTTGAATTTATACACACCACACGTACGCCTGCTGCATCATGAGTCGATTAGTCTTGGTACGCCGGATGAGGCGAAAAAACGCGATACGAGCGAAATGCAGGAAGCTGTTGCGCTCTTTAAGCAGCGCTGGCAAAAATATATTGATCACGACCCTGCGCTGAATCCTAATTTAAATAAAGACAATGCCTTTTACGATCTGTAGAACGTAGTATCCAAATAAGAAAAACTCCTGGTCGACCAGGAGTTTTCTTATTCTTATAGTGAGAGCTTTATACCTATGGCTGTTGATACCAAGCGTTTCCCTCACTTCGACCAACGCCGGTTCGTGCAAGCTCATTGCGTTCATGGGCGCTTGTTGTAAAGAGGTGTGCGTGATTACTATTAAGATAAACGCGGTACACTGGGCGTGACGTATCGGTAGCTGCGCTGTAAAAAGCGGTACCTTCTGCGTTCCACGAGGATGTACGGCTCAAAACTCGTTGTTCATTTGCATCAGCGGTAAAGAGGTGCTTCTTCATGGTTGGCGAGTACAGCCGGTAGACGGGTTTAGTCGTTTTTGTACGGGATGCTTTCCAGGCGACGCCCTCATAGTGGTAGCCTGCACGGATCATATTGTCACGTTCTTTAAGGTCCGTTGTCCAGAAATGGGTATTGCCTGGCATATCTCCAAAGCGATACACGAGCGTTTGGTTCGAGGTTGGTGCCGTTTCCTGGCGTATAGTGCTAAGGCTCATAAAGGCGACACCCTCGTCAGCGTAGCCACTTTTTTTGAGATTTGCTCGAGTTGTTGCATTACCCGTCCAGGCGTGCGCACCAGTTGAATGGTTATAGAGTCGCCAGACAGAGTAGCCGCTGTTTGCCCCTGCCGGATCTGCGTAGAATTCAATTCCTTTGGGTGACCAGACGTTGCTTAAAGCATTGTACTCGGCTTTGTTCGCTGTCAGGAAGGTGGATCCGTCACTCTTGTCGAGTCGGTAGACGGGGATATTACCGGCTCGTGGTGCGACTTTATTGCGAGCATGGAAATCGACGCCAGAGAATTGGTATTTACCAGTGTTTGCAAGCCTGGTGGCTTCTTCATGAGAGGTTGTAATGGTATCAGATGTGGCACCACTTGCCTTTAACTTCCAAACACACGAAAGTGTTGTGTTGGTTGCGGCTCCGCAGCCTGGAATAGATATGTTGGTTGTAGACCCAAACCAGTTTGTAAAATATCGCCAAAAGTTGATGTTGCCGTACGCACCACAGTTTACCGTTTGCCCAGGAGCGGCTGCACGAGTTGCTGCGTTTGGTTGGTAGGGTGTGTAGCTGTAAAGTGAGGCCGTGGCTCTGTTTTGAATAGTGACATTGCTTCCTCCGCAGGCTGCAACTTCATTATACTGAACATAACGTGTTCCTGGTGTATATGGCACGATCCAGCCTGGTGATTGGTCAAAGAATCTACGGAAATGGCGTGCGCCCTGATAGAGCTGCACTGAGAATCCAAAAGCGGCAGTGTCACAAGGTCCTGTGTCAGGACAGGCATACCCGAGAGCGGTATTGTAGCGCCAACTTGGGCAATCCTTGCGTGTTACTAGCCCCTGTTCTTTTTCAAGTGTTGCGAGGATAACTTTTGGATTAATGCGGTGCTCTTGGCTAACTCGCCAGATAGCTCGTGCTACGGAGACATTATTACCGTACTTGCCACCACCAGTTGGCTCTTGAGTGCGGAAATTTTTTAGACAAGTAGAGTTGATATTATTAAGGAATGTTTGGATTTGCGCTTCGGTCATACTAACGTCAGTGAAGATAGCGTCATCAATAATTCTTCCGGCGTTAAAGCTCGAAGCCTCGGTTCGATCATTGGTATGGAGGAGAAAGGTGACCGATGAGATAGCGATGACAAAAGCAGAGATAAAAAGGATAGTCTTTTTTATCATAGGCTGATCTCGCTGTTCGCGCGCGCGTTATTTACTGAAACTTGCGCTTGCCATGTGCCGCCAGCTGGGAATTGCCCGCGAGCGATGTCAATTTGACAAGCGTAGTAAGTGGGTCCTGTCTGAATTGGTGCTGAGCCGGTAACGTTACCTCTTCCTTGTTGCGAGAAAGTAACGTTACAAGTACCTTCTGTTGCTCCGTGCACAAGCGCTACAAGGGTGACAGAGCTTGCTGAAGCGTCAAGTCGCGAAATAGTCACGCTTTGTGCCCCTGTATTGCCATCTCCTCGCTGGATAACTTCGCCATCTTGTTGAACTGAACTATCAACTCCCTCTTCTGAAGGCGTTTCGGCTGCCGGCGCCTCTTCGCTCAGGTCACTTGAAGACGTGTCATCACTATCGTTAGATGAATCGTCAGACTCTTTTTCTATTTTGTTGATTTCGGTATCGTGCGTGTCGTTTGTGTCATTTGTGTCATTGTTTTGTGTCAAAAAGTACCATGTACCGCCCGCTGCGGCAAGCGCCACTAATACGACGGCACTTATAATAAGTAGTTTTTTATTTTTGCGTGGTTTTTTGATCTTCATAAACGGTGTCCTTTATGATGCGATATGTTTATATTGTGAATATGCTTTACTCTACAGTATAATTGTGCTTCTTTTGTTTTGCAAGTTTTTCTGCTAGTCTAAAAAGAAAGAAGGGTGCAGCCAATTCTACTAATTATGAAAGAAACAGTTCTTTTACCGTTAAAACGCTGGTTTAGCGAGAGCGCAAATATTTTTTTGGTGATCAGTACTCTTGCTATTCTAGGTTTCCTGTTTATTATTCCTGTCTCGTGGGGGCTTGATGAGCAGATGCACGCCGCAAGAGTGTATCAGATTGCGGATGGTGGAATGTATCCGACGGCAAACCATGAAGAAAAACAGTATGGCGGTGTAATCTCAAAAAACTTGGTAGATTCGTTGAATAATGGCTGGCAAACGTCTAATGAAGCAATGCGAGATATGCAATTTTACGATCAGGGGAGAGTTGATCTTTCAAACGAAGTCCAAACGCAGCAGCTTGATAGTCGGTCGATTGAAGGCGAAAAGATATATTATGAATTTGGACCGACTGGCCCATACGCACCAGTCTTGTATCTTCCATCGGCGATCGGTATGAAAATAGCAATGACGGCTGATTTGTCAGTTGGAAGTGCCGTCTTTCTAGCGCGACTTATGCAGGCATCTGCGTATATCGGACTTGTGTACGTGGCGCTCCGTCTTCTTAAAAAACATCGCGTGCAGTGGCTTTTGTTCGTTGTGGCAGTATTACCGGCGTCACTTTACCAGGCGGCAACGCTCAACGCCGATGCCATCACGAATGGGTTTGTTATGTTATTCATTGCTGTGATATTGCAGCTATGTTTGCAGCGCGTAAAAATGACGACGACACAAACGTGGCTATTGGTCGGTTCTTCGCTGGCACTTATGTTTACGAAACCCAGCTTTGCCATTTTTTTGGCACTTGTATGGCTTATTCCAGCTACACGCTTTACTTCAAAGCGGTGGCGATTATGGCTACAAGTTGCACTTCCTGTAGCGTGCGCTGTGTTATTTATAATTATTAGTGTAAAGGGGTTGACGTATTCAGCGGCAAGCCACGTATATTTTCCAGATGCACTTGCGGAAAAAATCAGTCTATCAGGACAAATTGGATATGTGTTAAGCCATCCAGTAGAATTTGCTGTTATTTTCCTAAAAACAATCGTGATGGACACTAGCGAGTGGTATCAATCACTGATTGGATTAATGGGGTATAACCGAGTAGCAACTCCGTACCCAATGCTGCTACTTGCAAGCGTTACGCTAACAATAGCCGTGCTGAATGTCGATAAAATTCCACGACGCTTTCTGTGGGCGCTCTTTGGGGTGGGGATTATATCGATCCTCTCGATTATGTTCTTACTGTACGGTACCTTCAATAAGGTTGGAGAAGTGATTATTGTTGGTGTACAGGGGAGGTACTTTATTCCATGTCTTCTGGTGATAGGTGTAGGGGCTGGTGGGTTACTTTCTCAATTTGTGAGCGTGAAAGTAAAACGACCGTATATCGTATTTGCACTACCGGCAGCTATTGTGGCATGTAGCTCGCTTGTAGCGTACGGTATGGCGGTGTTCTAGACGATGCGTGCTACTGTAGAAAAAATAGTTTCTCAAAAACCGGTACGCTTTTTAATTGCAGGCGGTTCTGCAGCTGCAGTGGAGTATGTCGTTTTTCTTGTTATGATGCTGCTTTCTTCGGCGGCTGCGTTCGTAGTTGTCAGCCAGATTGCAAGCTACTTGTGCGGCTTTGTCGTGAGCTTTTGGCTGCAACGCAATTGGGTGTATAAAAGTGCGGGGCCACTCAAAAAAGAACTTACAAAGTATTTGCTACTCGCGCTGATTAACCTTTTACTAAGTGGAGGCGTTATATGGCTTCTTGTAGACGTCGGATCTGTGCAGCCATTTATTGCAAAAATTATCGTTATGATAATGGTGGCGGCGTGGAACTATGTTATTTTTGGGAAGATTATTTTCCGTGAAAATAAAAAAGTAGAGCGCTGAGGGAAGTCTTTATTAAGCGTTACGACCGACGCCAACGTAATGTAAGCCTGCACTCGCTGCTTCAAGATAATCATATTGATTGACTGCGTCAAACAATACAGCACCACTCATGAGATCTAGATATGCTTGGGCGGGGTAATCGAGAAAAATCGGCCATTCTGTGGCAATAATAACCGCTTCGGCTCCGGTGATAGCTTGCTCTACTGAGTCTGCCTCGCTAATGCCACGGTAAAGCTCTACAGCGGCCTCTTCCATCGCCTCAGGGTCATAAGTTGTGACTTGGGCACCAGCAAGCTGAAGTTTATTGGCGATGGCAACTCCTGGAGATTTTCGAACATCACTCGTACCAGCCTTAAACGATAAGCCGAGGACAGCAACCTTCTTCCCCTCTAGTGAGTCATCAAGCGTCTGTTTGATTCTATCGACAATATAGCCTGGCATCATGTGATTTTGTTCCTTTGCGGCCTCCATGATACCAAGATCAACACCATACTCCAGCGCGCTTGAGATTAAGCCGCTAACATCTTTTGGAAAGCAACCTCCTCCGTAGCCACGACCTGCGTTAAGGAATGCACGACCGATGCGGTAGTCGGCGCCGACAGCATCCATAACCTCAACCACGTCAGCGTCGGCCTTATCTGCAAGGATGGCAATAGAGTTTGCGAACGATATCTTTAGGGCGAGAAACGCATTCGAAGTAACTTTAATGAGCTCGGCACTGTTAAGGGACGTTGCGATATATTGGTTGTTGCGAGAGCTGGTAGAGATGTCGGCCAGCTGTGCGATATGTTCGCGGTTTTCTTCGAGATTTCGGTATAAGTCGAGAACAGTATCGGTAGCTACTTTGTTGCTACCACCTACAACGACACGGTCGAAGAAGAGTGTATCTGAGATAGCTGTTCCCTCTCGAAGGAACTCCGGGTTGGAAATGTAGCTGATTGTTTTTTCTTGTGCCTCTTTTGCGAACAACTCTTCAATTCTTTTGCCCGTTCCAACCGGGACAGTACTTTTCTGTACATAGATGAGGTTTTTTTGCGCGTATTGTAAGGTTTCTTCGGCCGAAGTGAAGACATAGCGCAAGTTTGAACTTCCATCGGGGTTGTCAGGCGTGCCAACACAGCTAAACACGACACTGCTGTAAGGGACAGACTCCTTGTAGGAATCTGTAACAAGGAGGGAGCGGTTTGCAAGAGCGGATTGCAAGAGCGGATTTAAGCCGTGTTCGTAGAAGAAAGATTTACCGGATTGAATCGTTTCACGTCGCTCCTTGTTAGGTTCGACCAGGTAAACCTTAGTGTTTGCATTAGCGAGTAAAACGGCCGTAGAGAGCCCAACATACCCAGCACCGAGGATAGTAATAGTCGTTTGCATAGAAATATTAGGCTAAATAATCCCCGTAACCGGATTTTTTCAACGGCGCTGCAATTTCTTCAATCTGCTGGTCGTTAATAAAGCCTTGTTCGTGGGCAACTTTTTCAGGGCTGCCAACAATTTGACCCGTACGTTTTTGAATCACGCGCACAAAGTCGGTCGCATCAGAAAGGCTATCGATTGTACCAGTATCAAGCCAGACATCACCACGCTCAAGAGTCGTTACCTTCAGCTTTCCACGGCGCAAGTATTCAGCATTAACAGCAGTAATTTCAAGCTCACCACGTTCACTTGGCTCTACGTTTTTAGCAATTTCAACGACGTCGTTATCGTAGAAATAAAGGCCAACCACGGCAAAGTTTGACTTTGGCTGAGCTGGTTTTTCTTCGATTGAAACGGCTGTGTTGTTTTCGTCGAACTCAACCACGCCATATCGTTCAGGGTCTGATACGCCATAGGCGAACACCACGCCGCCATCTGGGTCGGTGCAGGCTTTGAGTGAATCATCAAGCTCGTCGCCATGGAAAATGTTGTCACCAAGAACAAGCGCAACTTTATCGTCGCCAATAAATTCTTCACCAATAATAAAGGCCTGCGCAAGACCATCTGGCGAAGGTTGTACGGCGTATTCAAGGTTAATACCCCAAGAAGAACCGTCACCTAGTAAGCGTTGGAACTGCGCTTGGTCATCTGGTGTAGTGATAATGAGGATATCTTTAATGCCCGCTTGCATGAGTGTTGTGAGCGGATAGTACACCATTGGCTTGTCATAAATCGGCATAAGTTGTTTGCTGATACCTTTTGTAATTGGCCACAAGCGTGTGCCAGATCCACCTGCTAAAATGATTCCCTTCATAAAACAAAAACTCCTATTATTCTACGCATTTGACTGTAGAACAATTATACCATGTTTACCCTTTAAAGCAGATACTTAGTAGCAAGGATAGCCTTCAAAGGCTTTGCGCGTATCTTCGGTGGCGTTGATAGTTTCACAAGCGACACCTTCTTGCGTGTAGGTGAAGAAGTGCCACGCTTCGTTGGGTGTTTGGTAAAAGAGTGTTTGCATGCCACCACCAGAATTGATAAAGTTGGCATTTGCTTTTCCTATTTTGTAGCCTGGCGTAGGGCTGGCTTTAATGCCAACTGGTGTAAGTTGTACATTATCTCTGTATTCTTCGGGAAGAATCGCATAAAAGGTGTCGATATTAGCAAGGGCTTTTGCTGTATCTGCTTTATTGAAACAGCTGATGGTTGAGCCGGTGTGTTTCGAATCGACACTAGGAACAGAGCAGGAAATTATGTCGTCTTCATAGGTTAGAGTGGCGCTTGCACTTTCTTCGCGTGTTTGCGTATTGGTATGCTGTAGCTGGTATTTTCCGCTCAGTACAGTTTGGAAGGTTTCGCGCACCTCTTTTAATGCGGGAGAATTGTACGAATAATCCGCTTCAAGCTTTTCGCTTACGTCCAAATTCCTGCTTGACTTTAAGGCTTCAGGAATAGTAAAGTCTTCGCCGAAGAGGCGCAAGTATTTATCGTAGTCGCTTTCAATACGAATACCAAGCTGGCCATCTGCGATTTGGTTGTCGACATCAGTTTCTTTTAATTCGTAGGTTTGTGCTAGGGTGTCGCGAATATCGTTGATAATCTGCTCTGGCGTGACGGTAGGTGCGGCAGATTCCTTTGCAATTTCTTGTGGCGTGTCGGTTACATTTTCAACTGTTTTTTGAGTATTCTGCCAGAGAAAAAACCCGACAACTCCTAAAATAATAACAATCACAGCGCCGCTTAACACGGCGCTGATCGTCTTTGTTCTTTTCTTCATGGCAAATACCCCCGTTTATTGTGGTGGGGCTAGTATATCACTTGCCAAGATATTGCGCTAGCGCTTCTTCCCAACCCCGTGGCGAAAACCCAGTGGCCTTAATTTTCGTTAGATCAAGCGTGCTTTGGAGCGGGCGAGGTGCGACGCCTTCTTTTCCGGCAAAGTATGTCTCAGTGCTTACGCCAGTTACTTCGTCGGTACTATGGCCGGCGTGTTCGTAGACTTTTTTGGCGATGTCGGCCCAGCTAGCGGCGTCGCCATCGTTGGAAAGATTGTAGGTACCATAGGCCGGCTTCGTATCAACCAAGTGCTTGATACCGGCGGCGATATCTTCAGTGAAGGAAAGTCGCCCGATTTGGTCGTCAACGACGCTTGGCTTTACGCCTTTTTCGGCGAGCATGTTCATGGTGCGCACAAAGTTATTGCCTTCGCCAATCACCCAGCTGGTGCGCACAGTGTAGTGTTGTGGCGCCATGCTGGCGGCAATATCACCAGCAGCTTTGGTTTGGCCGTAGACGCCAAGTGGCGTAAAAGCTTCATCCTCGGTGTGTAGTTCGTTTGTGCCATCAAACACGTAGTCAGATGAAACATGTACAAGGGTGATATTGTTTTCGCATGCAACTTTTGCCAAGTTTGCCACAGCTTGTGCATTTACTTCCCAGGCAGCTTCGCGACCTTCCGTTTCAGCGGCATCAACCGCGGTATAGGCAGCAGCGTTAATAATGGTGCCGTAATCTTTCCAGCGCCGCGCGGTGAAGATGTCGTCTGAGGTGATATCAAGCTCATCGCGCCCAACCATGTCGGCATCTGGGTAAAGGACGCCAAGCGCCTTGCCGAGTTGGCCGTTTGCGCCAGTAATAAGCACTTTTTTTGGTTTGATAGGCGTTGCTTCGGCGAGATTCGGATGACCTTTGTCTTTCTCAGAAACGGTCGCATCAGCAAGCGAGATCGGCCAGTCAAGGCTAAGTGATTCATCAAAAATACTTACATTTGAATATTCAGCATCGGGTGACCAGTGGTCGTTTACAAGGTACATGTAGACGGTATTATCTTCCAGCGCCTGAAAACCATTGGCAACACCGCGCGGCACATAAATTGCCTTTGACGGATCGAGCGTAACGGTGAAGGTTTTGCCATACGTCGGGCTGTCCTCGCGGATATCGCACCATGCGCCGTACACGCTACCCGCACCGATAGAAATGAATTTGTCCCACGGCTCAGCGTGCAAGCCACGCGTAACACCTTTTTCGGCATTAAAACTAACGTTGTTTTGCACCGGTCCAAAGTCTGGCAAACCAGCTTCGGTCATTTTGGTGCGCTGCCAGTTTTCTTTAAACCAGCCACGCGCGTCGCCGTGCACTGGCAAATCGTAAACGACTAAGCCATCAATTGGGGTGGTTTCTTGTTCTAGTGATTTTCCAAACTCAAATTCTGAATAGTTTTCTGCCATCTCTCAACTCCTTTTGGTAAAATTATTGCCCTTGTTTCGCGTACGCAGCTTCCACTGCGTCTTTTTGCGGCTTCCACCATGCTTCGTTGGCAGCATACCAATCAATTGTTTGTTGCAAACCATCGCGCATACCCGTTTGTGTATCGGTGTATTGCGGTTCCCAGCCAAGCTCCCGGCGGAGTTTGCTTGAATCCATCGCGTAGCGCATGTCGTGGCCTGGGCGGTCGTTGACGTGGTCGTACCAGTCGGCGCCTTTGCCCATGAGTTCGCAAATCAGTTCAATCACCATCTTGTTGTTGACGTGGTCGTTGTCCGCACCAATAATGTACGTATCGCCAAGTTTACCTTTTTCGATAATAAGGTGCACAGCCGAGTTGTGGTCGTCGACATGAATCCAGTCGCGCACTTGCTCGCCAGTGCCGTAGAGTTTTGGTTTGATGTCGCTCAGGATGTTGGTGATTTGGCGCGGAATAAACTTCTCGATGTGCTGGTACGGGCCGTAATTGTTTGAGCAGTTGCTAATCGTGGCTTTAATACCAAAGCTGCGTACCCAGGCGCGCACCAGGTGGTCGCTGCCAGCTTTCGTTGACGAATACGGGCTCGATGGTTCATATGATGTCGTTTCAGTAAAGCGGTTTGGATCGTCGAGTTCAAGGTCGCCAAATACCTCGTCGGTGCTAATGTGATGCAAACGCTTATCGTGTTTGCGGACGGCTTCTAGGATCGTGTAGGTACCAATAATGTTCGTTTCGACAAATGGCCACGGGTTACGGAGCGAGTTGTCGTTGTGGCTTTCGGCAGCAAAATGCACCACGATATCGGTTTCGCTAATCAAGCGATCCATCAATTCAGCATCGCAAATATCGCCTTCAATAAATTCAATTTCATCACGCACGGGCGCAAGATTTGCTTCGTTGCCTGCGTAGGTAAGCTTATCGACAACAGTAACATCGTATTCGGGCTTGTTCTTGAGGGTGTAGTGTACAAAGTTCGCCCCAATAAACCCTGCACCACCTGTAATTAGCATTTTAGTCATGGTTCTATTATACCTTATTACAGGAGTTTCTGTTGAAGCGTTTTAATGCCGTGTACGATATCTTCATCGTGCAATTTCTCAAGCGGCACCTCAGCCAGCGGGTAGGTAGCAATATCCGCCACATCATCTTGCGGCTGAAGGTCATTGGTTAAAAGGCGCGACCAAAAGAAGCTACTTAATATTGGTAATACCTCATTTTTGTAGGGGTAATTCCCTACTCCGCTTGTGAGGTATTCTGGCGCAGTGTAATCGCCTGGCTTCAGCCCAAGCTCTTCTTCTAGTTCACGTGCCACGGCTGCTTCGAGCGGTTCGGCGCCATCAACAAATCCGCCAAACGAATCAAGCATGCCTTTACGCGGCTCAATACCGCGCACGGAAAGTAGTACTTGGTTATCTTCTGTGACAAAAAAGATTCCAACCGTCGGCGACGCATTCGCAAACAAAATATGCTTATTTTCACATTCGTATACGTGTTGTTGTAGGTGTGTAAGCGGCGTGCCGCAGCGGCGACAAAAATTCATTTCCATAGTTATAGTATACTAGATAAAAAGCAACCGAACGACAGGAGCAGAGATGAAAGTTGTAATTGTAAGTGGATTTTTTAACCCGTTGCACGGCGGGCATATTGATATGATTGAGGGCGCCAAAGAGCTCGGCGATAAGCTAATTGTGGTGGTAAATAACGACGAACAGCAACTTGTGAAGAAAGAAAAAATCATCTTAAACGAAGCAAATCGTTTGCGCTTGCTGCGAGCCTTGCGCGCGGTGGACGAAGTGATGCTGGCGATTGATGAAGATATGACGGTATGCGCATCGCTGGCGCATATTGCTCGCCAGCATCCTGGTGATGAGCTGGTGTTTGCCAATGGTGGTGATCGCCAATCGGTGGCGGATATTCCCGAAACCGAAGTGTGCGAGAAAAATAACATCAAAATGGTGTTTGGTGTTGGTGGCAATAACAAAGCCGATTCTTCAACACGAATTAATCAGGCGTTGGGGCACGCGAAGTAGCGAAAATGCTTAAAGCTAAATATAACCTGCTATAATAAATAGCATTATGGCCACAAAAAAAGAATTGCGAGACATGCTGGAGTCAATTGCTCCGCTTGATGATATTGACGAACCAAAGCCAGATCGGAATTCGGGCCGCGGGCGCAAAAAACGCAAAAATAGCAGGCGTCAGCCGTGGTCGAAGCGTAAAAAAATCATCGTTTGGTCGATTGTGGCATTTTTCTCGATTTTGTTGATTATCGGCGGCGTGATTGCCGCGTACGCATTCCATAACGGCGGTAAAATCTTCCAGGGAAGTATGACCGACTTCCTAACAAAGCGCGAACCGCTGCAACGCGATGAATACGGCCGCAGTAATATCGTTATTTTTGGTACATCAGAAGATGAACAGGGCGACGCCAGCGGATATTTAACTGATTCGATTATTATTTTGAGCGTTAATCAAGACACGCGTGTAGCGAATATGATGAGCATCCCGCGCGATTTGTGGGTGACTTACGAAGATTCATGCACCTTTGGTGGTGAAGGCAAGATTAACGCGGTATTTTTGTGTAAAATGCAACAAACACAGGATGACGAAGACGCTTCGGCGCATGCATTACAGCGCAAATTAACAGAAGTGACTGGCTTGGATGTGCAGTATTATGCACGTATGAACAATACTGTCATTCGCGATACGGTTGATGCACTCGGCGGAGTGGACGTAGAAATCGCCAGCCGTGATCCGCGTGGAATTTATGATATCAATACAAAAATTCAGTTTACGAATGGTACGCACCATATTGATGGCGACACCGCGATGCGCCTTTCGCGTGCCCGAAATGCCAAGGGTGGATACGGCCTAGAGCGAAGTAACTTTGACCGTGAAAAAAACCAACGCGCCATTATTAAAGCTGTGCAAACCAAGGCATTAAGCACGGGGACACTAGCAAATCCTACGCGTGTCATTGGCCTGCTTGATTCGATGGGCGAAAATGTTCATACGAATATTCAAGGGTCAGAGCTACAGACTGTTATCTCGGTGGCGCAGGGAATTAACCCAAATGCACTAGAAACAATTGCGATTGGTGATAGCGAAAATAATCTTATGCAAACCGGTATGCACGGCGATCAAAGTATCGTACGGCCAGTGCTTGGGCTACTAGATTACACACAAATTCGCGAATTTATTTTGCAGCATGTACGCGAATCTGATGCTGCTGCCGAGGCTGAATCAGCTGCCAACAGTCCTTCTTCGTAGGTTGTGTTATAATTAGCGCTACCTATGTATGCACTTTTGACGCTATTGAAGTATCTTGCCAGGGGATGGTATGCGCTCCTAAAGTTATTTCCGGTGCAGCAAAAAGTCGTATTAATGAGCCGCCGCCAATCTGCCACTTCGACCGATTTTCGCCTGCTGGCTGACTATATTTACCGCAAACATCCCGACTACTCAGTGGTGATTTTAAATCATAAGATGAAAAATAAATATCGCCACGTGCTGGATATTTTAGGTGAAATGTACCACTTGGCTACCGCAAAAGCAGTGGTGGTAGATAGCTATAATATTTCGGTGAGTATTTTAAATCATCGCCCAGAACTTATTATTGTGCAAATTTGGCACGCGTTGGGGGCGATTAAAGAATTTGGCCACCAGGTAATTGGGCGCAAAGAGGGCAGTTCGCATAAAATTGCCAAAAGTATGCATATGCACCGCAATTATACATATGTAACGTGCGGCGGCGAGCCAATGGTTTCGGTTTTTGCGGCTGCGTTTGCGATTTCGCCCGAGCGTGTGAAGCCGATTGGTATGCCACGGGTTGATTATTTGCTCGATCCAAACGGTGCCACAAAAGCCTCTAGGCAATTCATCAAAAAACATGCCGCTCAATTGCAGGGAAGAAAGGTTATTTTTTACGCGCCAACGTTTCGCAAAAAAGCCAAGATTCACCCACGCAAACTAATCGAAGCAATTGATACAAAAAAGTATGTATTGGTTATTAAACAGCACATTCACGACAAAACTACCATCAAGCCGCAAACTGGCGTAATTATTGAAAAAGACATAGACATTTTGGATATTTTGCCCGCAGCTGACTACGTTATTACCGACTATTCAGCGACCGCGTTTGAAGCAGCGGTATTGCAAAAGCCTCTTTTCTTTTGGGCATATGACCGCGAAAAATACGCACATCGTCGCGGATTTGCGCTTGAGTATGATACAGAAATGCCGGGTATAATTTCTACTAGCGCAGCGCGTATTATGCAGGCGATCGAACAAAACGAAACCAGCCCGGCAAAGGTGCGCAAGTTTGCCAAGCGCTATGTGCAGGTGCAGGATGGCACGAGTACGCAACAAATTGTGCGCTTGCTTGATTTGTAGAGGTGAGCGTGCTAAACTAGGGGAATCACTCGCCTATAAAAACAGAGGTAACCCTATGAAACGTATTCTTACGTACGGCACGTTTGACTTAATGCATTACGGCCATATCAATTTACTAAAGCGTGCTCGCGAACTGGGCGATTACCTGGTGGTTGCGGTTTCGACCGAAGAATTTAACCGCCTAAAAGGCAAAGAAACCTATCATAATTACAACACGCGCAAAATTATGCTCGAAGCAGTTCGCTACGTGGACTTGGTGATTCCTGAAACACACTGGGATCAAAAAATCGATGACGTAAAAAACTATCATATTGATACTGTTGTTATGGGGCACGATTGGGAAGGCGAAGAAAAGTTTGAAGTGTTGCGTGAATACTGTGACGTACAGTATTTGCCACGCACCGAAGGTATTTCAACTACTAAGATTAAAGACGATTTGAGCGATTTACGCGAAGATGTAAAGAAGATCGAAGAAAACGTCGAAGCAATCAGGGAAGATGTCGAAGCAGTTCGCGACAGGAAATGTTAATTTAATAACATCATGTGGAAATTTGCCAAATTACACACAAAAGACCTAAACCGAATATTTTATTTGGCCAAGGCTGATTTGGTAAAAACCTACCGCGGCTCGGCACTGGGGTGGTTGTGGGCGCTTATCCAGCCGCTTTTGATGGTGGTGGTGTATTGGTTTGTGTTTCGCGTGGGCTGGAAGATTACTACTGGCGAAGATCAGCCAGACTTCTTCCCATGGCTACTTGTAGGTATGGTGGCGTGGTTCTTTATGACAGGGATGCTTTCAAAAGGTACGCGTTCACTGCGCAATTATAGCTATTTAATCACTAAAATGAAGTTCCCTGTGTCGATTATCCCAACGTTCGTGGCGCTTTCTGGCTTTATGGTGCACCTAGTACTACTGGCGCTGACGATGATCTTCCTAGTGTTCGGGTCGGATCATGGCGTGTCGATGTATTGGCTGCAGCTACCGCTGTATATGCTACTGATGGTAGCGTTTTTCATTGCATGGTCGCTGTTTGCGGCGCCACTGGCGGTAGTAAGCAAAGACTTTGCAAACTTGGTGCGTTCTGTAACACGCGTACTGTTTTGGCTCTCGGCAATTCTGTGGAATATCCAAACCGTTAATATCGGCTGGCTGCAAACAGTTATGCTGTTTAACCCAATTTCATTCTTTGTAGAAGGCTACCGCAAATCACTGCTTGGCACAGGCTGGTTTTTTGAAGACTGGAAGGCGCTCGCGGCGTTTGGTGTGATGTTTGTTATTATGCTGGTATTGGCCTACACCACGTTCAAACGAACGCGTAACGAACTGGTGGACGCGCTGTAGGATTATATGATGAAAGAAGTAATACGATTTTCTAACGTAACAAAAAACTATCGCCTTTACACCAGCGATAAAAAACGACTACTAGCGTTGCTATTTGGTGATAAAATCCCGCACAAAATCAAGCACGCCAACCGTAATATTTCGCTTAGTGTTAAGCAGGGCGAATCGGTAGCGCTACTTGGGCGCAACGGCGCAGGTAAATCAACGCTACTAAAGATGATTACCGGTGTTACTTTCCCAACAAGTGGTGATATTCAGGTGGATGGGCGTGTTGGTGCGCTACTAGAACTCACCGCTGGGTTTGAAAGTGAATTTACTGGCCGTGAAAACATCCGCCTAAAAGGGGTGTTGTTGGGTATGAAGCCGCGCGCCATTGCCAAAATGACACGCCAAGTAATTACCTTTGCCGAACTTGGCGAATATATCGACCAACCGCTCCGCACGTATTCCAGCGGTATGAAAGCCCGCCTCGGGTTTGCGATTCATGCGCATTCTAACCCAGATATTTTAGTCATCGACGAAGCGCTAAGTGTGGGTGACGCTAAGTTTAGGGAAAAATCCCGCAAAAAAGTCCGTGAAATTATGGAACGCAACCACGTAACCGTGCTGTTTGTAACGCATTCTATGGAATCGGCCAAGGAATTTTGCGACCGCGGCGTTGTGCTAAAATCTGGTAAAATTACGTATGACGGGCCAATCGAAAAAGCCATACAAGCCTACGAAAAATCACTAAAGTAACTAAAAGAACTATGCAGATAATTAAACGACCACTCCGAAGAATTGCCAAAAAATACCCCGCCGCCCGTAAAGCCCGCCACTTTTATGTAGTGCAGCGCAATAAGGTTTTGCGCCAAGTGCACCGCTTGTATAAAGTAGAAGATAAAAAAGTTATCTTCGAAGCGTACAATGGTCGTTCGTATGCATGTTCGCCGCGCGCTATTTACGAAGAAATGTTGCAAGACGAACGTTTTGCCGATTACGAATTTATATGGGCATTTCGTAAACCTAAAAAATATAAACGGTTACTAAAAAACCCACGCACAACACTGGTAAAATACCGTTCACCACGCTACTACCGCACCTACGCACGCGCAAAATACTGGATCACCAACACCATGATTCCTTTGCAAGTTACCAAAAAGCCAGCGCAAGTGCTACTGCAATGCTGGCACGGCACACCGCTCAAACGCCTGCGAAACGACATTATAGAAAATACAAAAAATGCCATGAACTCGCTCGAGGATTTTGTGCGCAAAAACAAGGCAGATACAGCACGGTATGATTACATGATCTCGCCCTCGAAGTTTGCAAGTGAGAAGTTTACGTCCGCGTTTGGACTAAAAGAGTTAGGTAAGCAGGATATTCTTATTGAAACAGGCTATCCGCGGAATGATTTTTTATTTACTTATACACAAAAAGATGTCGACACGGCTAAAAATAAACTTAACCTACCAAGAGATAACCGTAAAATTTTACTCTATGCACCAACCTGGCGCGATGATCAACATACTGCAGAAGATGGCTATATTTACGAGTCGCCTGTCGACTTTGACTATTTGCAAAAAGAGTTGAGTAGCGAATATATTATTTTGTTTAGGGCGCATTACATGGTGGCTGATAAGTTTGATTTTAAAAAATACGAAGGGTTTGTTTATAACGCATCGAAAGTTGATGATGTGAACGACCTTTATATTATTAGCGATGCGCTTATTACCGACTATTCTAGCGTGTTCTTTGATTTTGCGAATTTACGTCGCCCTATTCACTTTTTCATGTATGATAAGAAGTACTATAAAGAGGAGCTGCGCGGTTTCTATCTAGACCTAGCAGAGTTGCCAGGCAAGATTGTCGAGACAGAAAAAGATTTAGTAGCAGATATCCGGTGTGGTAAAATGAGTGATAATTATGATGCGTTTTGCAACAAGTTTACATATCTAGATGATGATAATGCGGCCGGAAGGGTAATAGAAAGGATTTATTTATGAAGAATGTAGCCATTATTCTTGCAGGTGGAGTTGGAGTTCGGATGAAATTGGGTATGCCGAAACAGTTCCTGAAGATAGCAGGGAGACCCATAATCGAACATACAATCAAGACGTTTCAGGATAATGACAATATAGATGATATAATAATAATGATAACCCCTGGGTACGTAGCTGATATTAAATACATCAAGAAAATATATCCAAAAGTCTCACAAATACTTGAAGGGGGCGAGACAAGAAATGATACAACACAAATTGCTATAGATAGTATTAAGGGTGAGTGTAACGTATTGATGCATGATGCAGTACGTCCGTTTGTATCAGATGCCATTATTTCGCGGTGCATTGACAAGCTTGAGACCTACAAAGCCGTAGATGTCGCTATTCAGTCGGCGGATACTATTATTAAGGTAAATGATGGCATTATAGAGTCTATTCCAGACAGGTCTCTCTTGAGGAGGGGGCAGACGCCTCAGGCTTTTCGTCTATCAACGATTAAAAAAGCATATGCTCGCGCTAAGATGGACGGTGACTTTCGTGCGACGGATGACTGTGGCGTAGTTGTTAAATATTTGCCAGATATTCCTGTGGCTGTTGTCGAAGGAGATGAAAGCAACATCAAAGTAACCAACCCACTGGATGCATCAGTTGCAGACAAGCTATTCCAAATGAGTACCGCGGAGCTGTCAACGTTGACGGATGCCGTTCGCAAAAAGCTTTTTGCGAACAAGGTGGTCGTCGTGTTTGGCGGTGGCTATGGTATAGGTGCAGAGATAACTCAAATCGCTAAGCAATGCGGGGCGAAGCCATATGGCTTTAGTCGAACCACAACCAACACAGATATTTCTAATGTTGATGATGTGCGCAAGGCCTTGGAATCGGTGTATGGGCACGAGGGCGGTATTGATTACGTCGTAAACACAGCAGGAGTACTGACAATGAGTTCTATGGACGATCTTGACATAGACTCTATTAATTCATCGATACTAACCAACTACATTGCACCGGTGATGATAGCTAAACTCTCGAAGCCATATCTCAAAGAGTCGTCTGGTCAGCTTCTTCTGTTTACATCTAGCTCGTATACGAGGGGGAGGGCAAACTACAGCCTCTATTCTTCGAGCAAAGCCGCCATAGTGAATCTAACTCAGGCACTGGCTGAAGAATGGCATGATGAACACATAAGGATTAACTGTATCAACCCAGAGAGGACGGCCACACCGATGAGACACAGCGCCTTTGGCGATGAAGACCCGGCAACCCTATTATCAGCAACAACAGTTGCTCAGGCCTCCATAGACGCTCTCTTGAGTAAGCACACTGGCCAGATATTTGATGTGAGACGTAGTCGCGTAAGTGATTAGGGGGTGAGTGAAGTTTCGCTTAAGTCTATATAAGGCGCCCTTGCTCAATCTGTTGTGTGGGTTTGCTGTAGCGCTGACCTTTATTGCGACCAATCCATTTGTACATGTGGCCGTGTGGCTGGTGTGTAGTGGGGTGTTACTTATCCGTGTGCTGCTACATGCAACGAGCCCACCTAAGATCACGAGTCTTATATCACCATACCTTCTCTTGGTGGCAGTAGTATCTCAAAATTTAGGAGCAGTAAATGGTACTATTACTGACGAAAGTGGCTATCTCCTAATATGCTTCTCTGTGATATTAGTGGCTATGATCGTCTCCTTTGATGTAGTTTCTGCAAAGGGGACTTTGCGTAATGTTAATTATGTATTTGGTGATGTCCACTCAGGAGATATGGTAGAGATAGCGGCGGCTCGCACTAGGCTGATTGTTCCATTTCTGTACGTATTGTCATTTGTGGCATACTTTTATAACCCCATGGTGTCACTATTCCTACTAGTGGCAACGATTGGGATGCTCGCTATATCTACATTGATAATTTTGCGTACCCAGGCACTTTCGAGGGTGCGTGACAATGTCTCTATGCAGAGGATTAAGGACGATAATCTTGACTTTGTCGTATTTTTTGCGACGAATAAGCCCACATATGGAGTCTATATGATGTGGGATAAGTATTTCAAGAGGGCGGGGAGAAGGTTTGCAATAATAACACAACAAGAACAGCACGTTATGCCCTTAAGTAAGCAGACAGATACACCAGTTATTTATGCCCGAAGAGCTGAAGATCTGCGCACTATACTAATGCTAAAGTCTATCAGGGCAGTTTTTTATCCGACAAACAACAATCGGAATATGACAACGACTATCTCACCAGGACCCTTACATGTGCACATAGGACATGGAGATTCAGACAAGGCGTCTTCTTATCGATTTACGAATAACATGTACGATAGGATATTTGTTGCGGGTAATGCGGCGATAGAAAGATACGTCGGGCACGGTGTACATATAGACTCAAATAAATTTGTAGTTGTTGGACGCCCACAAATTGAGGACGTGCAAGTTGCGGTCAATAATGACATTAAGACAGTGTTGTACGCACCAACATGGCATGGCGATACAAGCGAGATGAACTACACGTCTCTGTACGAAGGTGTGCATATTGTCAAAGCACTTCTCTCGCGTGGTCTCAGGGTTATATTCAGGCCCCACCCCCAGTCTAGAAGATCTTCGACTTTGAGCACTCATATCGATAGAGTCCTCGATATCCTGAAAGATAATGAGCGAGAGACGGGTGTGAGGCACGTATATGGTCATACTGCAGAAGTTACTATGGGGGTTTCAGATTGCTTTAATGAGTCGGACGCATTAATAAGCGACGTATCCTCTGTCGTGTCGGACTACCTCTTTTCTGAAAAGCCGATCATACTTGTCTCTGCGAGAGAAAGCGCTGCCGAGTTTAAAAAGGAGTATCCTATAGCAAAGGCAGCATATGTGGTCGAGCCGGATATGGTAGGCCTTGGGGGTGTGCTAGATAGACTCGTTAAGTCAAATGATCCGATGAAAGTCAAACGAAAACAAGTAAAAGAACATTATCTTGGTTCTGTAAAAGTAGGCAAGGACTACACCAGTTTGTTTACCGAAGAAGTGATAAATGTAGTAAACGCACCAAACCCGAGAAGATAGCCGGTATCGGAGTAACATTTACTTTTGATGTGTATTGGTGTAAGATATCTTTCAGTAAGACAATCTAAATAACAGAGATTATAGTGAAAAATAACCGCATAAAAGATAAATGGGTTTTTGGTGTCAGTTCATTTTCCGGTAACCCAAAATGACTATATTTATATATAATAAAGAGTCACCCAGAGATAAAGACTTGGTGGCTTGCAGATACTGAAAAGTCCGCCAAAGCCATGGTTGCAGCAGGACTGACTAGATCAAAAATTATTGTTAGGGACACCAAGGGGGCTGACGATATTCTTAAGAAAATCGATGTTTATGTAGAGGATCAATTTCGAGAGTACTACCCAGAGGTCCTGGGTGATAATGTAACATATTTGAATCTTTGGCATGGTGTGGGGCTGAAAGAGATTGAGCTAAACACTCCTTTTAACGGCTCCTTGGCTGGAGCTATAATGAAGAAATACTCAAAGATTGCACGTAAATATCATGACCAAACCTTGTTCCTGGTCACAAGTAGTAGGATGGAAGAGCACTTTTCTCGCAGCATTGCTACTCCGAGAGATCAATTTCTGAGAGGTGGTTACCCAAGAGTTTCTCTGCCTAAAAAGATCAAGCCATCAAGAAAGAGTCTACTATCGGGTGAATGGTCACACATTGCTATGTATGCACCTACTTATAGAGATTGGAACTCTAGTAACTACTTAATAGAGCTTATACCCAAGATAGACAAGCTTATAGCCGCAGTCGAGACAAGTAATACTCTACTTATTTTGAATTTGCATCCAAAAATGCGCCAAGATAGACAATACGCTGGTATCTTAGACAAAATAAAAAATCACCCCAACTTCATATGCGTAGATGAGGCTATGGATGTGTATGAGATGATGCAATCAATTGACTACACTATAGTTGACTATTCGTCTATTTATTATGATTTAATGGCGGCCGGTGCTGATAAATTTGTACGATATATTCCCGATTACGAAAAATATATTCAATATCAAGATGGCGGCATGAAAGATTATCATGATAAGACATATGGTGAGGTAGCGACAAGCTTTAGTGAGCTTCT
Source organism: Saccharimonadales bacterium (SeqCode) (assembly GCA_052103595.1). Classification (GTDB taxonomy): domain Bacteria; phylum Patescibacteriota; class Saccharimonadia; order Saccharimonadales; family Saccharimonadaceae; genus CAMEGH01. The sequence goes on from JBQEKC010000002.1 coordinate 203,148, forward strand.
TCATATTATCAGTAACCCTCAGCTTAAGAAGATGGTTGACCGCAAGAAAAAGAAGGAGCTGATGGAATACTTCTTTGGGTATGCAGGTGATGCAGAGGACGATGTAGAAGATATTATAAGGCGTGTTGAGTCATTTAAGCCGAAATCAGAGAAAGAATCAACATTGACCACGCTACGATCATATGATGTTTTTGATACGTTGATAAAAAGGTCTGTGGGTATGCCGGCTGGTGTGTTCTATGCGGTTCGTGAAAGAATGTATAAAGTTCAGCACGAATTTCAATTTCCTACGTATGTCTTAGATAATTATCCAAATGTTCGCAGACAGGCAGAGGCGGATATGCGACACAATAGACATCATACACAGATTGAACGCAAGAGTGATGTTCGTGAGGTTAGCCTTGATTCTATCATAGAGAGAATGTCAGAAGTCTATGAGCTGACCGATAAGCAAAAAGCGTATTTAATTGAAACCGAGATATCTCTAGAGATTGAAGCGGTGCAGCCAATTCAGTCGAGAATCGACACTCTCTTTGATCAGCAGGAAAAAGGCGACACAGTCATATTAATCAGTGATATGTATTTGCCGCGTGAGGTAATCAAAAGAATGCTAGTCAAGGTGGACCCTAGGCTTGCAAAACTCAAATTGTATTTATCTGGCGAAACAGGGTATCAGAAGTCAACAGGGCTACTCTACAAGTATATATTCTCAGATATACACTATATGTTTAAGGAGTGGGTGCATTACGGCGACAATAAGCATTCTGACAAGAAAATACCATCACAGCTGGGCATTACGACACAATATCACGAGATGATTCCCTTTAATCGATATGAAACTTTTATTGCGAACGCAATGAACTCATCTGACGGCTATAAAATTGCGAACTTGATGAGGCTATATAGGGATACAAAAGAATATGCTACGAAAAGTGATAAGGAAAAAAAACTCGGATACTATAGCTATGCGTTCATAGGCAGTTATCTTGTACCATACGTGGATTGGTTGCTACGTGATGCGGTGGCTAAAAAAACGAAGAAACTATATTTCATAACACGCGACGGCAATATACTAATCGAGATAGCACGAGTATTGTGTGATGCGCGAGGATACGATATAGAGCTGGATCTGATATATGGATCACGATCTGTATTCCGCATACCAAGCTTTATAGGTGAGATTGAGGATGAAGCGTTTGCTCCTTTTGGTTTTCTGCAATCAATTGGGAGTTATCAGAAGTTCCTTAAAGCCGCTCGAATTACCGACGATCAGTTCGATGAATTCTTTTCATCGGCAAGCGATCTAAAGGGCAAGGAGAAGTACAGTCAAGAGGAGGAAGAAACCTTGAGGAGTGCAGCAAGTAACTCCAAAGAGTTTAGGGATCATATTTTAGATATTGCTACGCAGAAACGACCTATTGTACTTGACTATCTTCGGGAATCGATTGATTTTGGTGAAAAGTTTGCATTCGCTGAGTTTTGGGGTCGTGGCTATACGCAGGCAAGTTTGCAGAAGCTTCTCAGTGAGGCAAGCGGATCGCCGGTGGTATTGGAGATGTACTATGCTAGAAGTATATATGGTAGTGATGAGTACAATGTTCGTACACGGTTTACGACAAACACCAGAGGACTTACATTTATTGAGTCGCTTTTTAATCAGGCACCTATGGAAACAGTGCGTCAATATGAGTATGACGACGAGGGGGTGGCACATCCGGTGCTGGTAGAGAAGGATACGCACGAAATGTTTAGCGCATTTATGGAAGGTGCAACAGCGTTCGCGAAAGCGTATTCTGAAATAGATTTTTATGACTGGCATCGAAACACAAGGGCATTGTTCAATTCTGCAGTTGCTTATTTTCACGATCGATCAGATGATGAGCATATTGTTGAGGTATTTGGGTCATTAGTTAATAATCTAGAAATAGGCGGGAAGCAGGAGGTCTATGCCCCGAGTATCCCAATGAAAAAGGCCCTATTCATGAGTACGAGGTACCTAAAAAGAAATACAAAAGCTTGGAATCTGTCTATTGCCAGGTCGTCAAGAGGCGTGCGGACTGTTCTCGCGGTTCGTCGACAGTATGAGAAGCAGAAGAGGAACTTCAAGCAGACAATGCCAAATCAGTATAAAGCAGTTCGCTCTATTAAGAGACCGGTAGCCCGCAGAATAAAGAACGTGATTAAGAGGTAGCAGCCCGTTTCCGTGCAGCTTCCTGCGCTACAATCCGTCGTAACTTAGATATAAACATACTCTTTTCAAATCGCTTGGCTTTGCGCTGGAGTGTGGCAGGCATAAACTGCATAGACTCTGCTTTTTGGATGGCATGTGCAACATCATCAACCTCTTGCTTGTCAAAAAATACACCACTCACCTGCGGCTGTACAATATCGAGCGCCCCGCCTTTGCCGTAGGCTATAACTGGTGCACCTGCGGCGAGTGCTTCTGCCTGCACAATGCCAAAGTCCTCTTCGGCAGGGAAGATAAATCCTTTGGCGGTGTTGAGCGCCTCGGTAACTACCGCATCGGAAGCGTCGCCAAATCGATCAGTGTAAAATTCTACATTTGGGCCAGCTAGCTCTCTTAGCTTTTGGTGTTCGGCGCCATTGCCAAATACCTTTAGCGGGACATTGAGTTTTGTTGCGGCTGCCACAGCTAAGTCGATACGTTTGTAAGAAACCTGCCGACCAAGCGCAACGTAGTGGTCGTCGCGCACTTTTGCCGGGGTGAACCTGCTAACATCAACAGGCGGATGCAAAACGGTCGATGGCTTATTATAATATTTCTTAATACGTGCCTGCACTTCGCTCGAATTCGCAATAAATGCGTCAACTTTTTGTGCTGCCTTGTAATCTGCCTTGCGCTGGGATGGTACGAGAACAGGGATTAGTAATTGTATGAGCCGGTTGAATTTGCCAAATCCTGGATCTTTACGATACTCGTCGTAGTGGCTCCAGTAGTAGCGGATAGGCGTATGGCAGTACGATATAAGTATTTGATCTTCGCGGGTTTTTTGTACCTGTTTTGATTCGGCGATGGTGCTGGCAAGGATGATATCGTATTCAGAAAGATCGAGCGAACGAAACGCATGCACGCGCAGCACAGGGAACCATTTATGCAGGCGTCGCAGGCTTTTTGGCAACTTTTGAATCCAGGTGGTGCGAATGTCTAGTCCATGGAACGCGGGCATGACGTTTGGTTCGTAGGCAGAGGTGTAAATTGGCGCATCAGGAAAAGCTTCGTGCATAGCCAGCACGACATTTTCGGCGCCGCCCATATTGGTCAGCCAGTCACATACAATAGCTACTTTTGGCGTGCTTTGCTTGGCCATTATTTTGCTCCGTCTTTACGCACAACAACGGCGATTGTTTTGAATAATATTTTCATATCCAGCCAAAAACTCCAATTTTGTGCGTAAAATAATTCTAGCTCAATGCGGTCTTCAAAGCTCAAGTTGCTACGCCCGCTCACCTGCCATAGTCCAGTCACGCCAGATTTTACGCTGTGTAGGAGTGCGGTTTTGTTTTTATTAAATTTGGCTTCTTGCGGCAAAATAGGGCGCGGGCCAACGAGGCTTAAATCGCCTTTTAATACATTAAATAGTTGCGGTAGTTCATCAAGCGATGTATTGCGCAGGAACTTCCCAAAGCGTGTAATGCGCGGGTCGTCTGCGACTTTGCGGTGCGTTTCGTATTCTTTGGCAAGGTCGTCACGACCCATATCGCGGAATTCGTCAGCGGCATCTTTTTTGCCGTATTTTGCGCTCATTGAACGAAATTTAATCAGCCGCACTGGTTCAGAAAAGCGGCTTAAGCGCTTTGATACGTAAAAAACTGGGCCGGGATTGAGGATTTTTTGCAAGATGATAAGAGTAAGGAAAACGGGAGAAAGGAGTACGATAGCAATAAAGCTGAGTACCGTATCGAAAATAAGTTTGACGATTTCGCCCCAACCGGTGAGCGGCGTTTGGCTGACAGAAATCATTGGGTAGCCCAAAAAGACATCGACGGTGTTTTTGCCGCTGTAAAATTCTGGCTCACCAGGGATAAAATTGTAGCTAATGTGGCGAGCTTGCGCGGCAGATAGAATTTTTTGGTTGCGTGCTTGGTCATCGTACAAATCAGTTTGAATGATGGTGGTGATGTGGTTGGAATCGATAAATTTCAGTGCAGATTCAACCTGCGAATAGTGCAAAACATTAAGGTCTTTTGGCAGTACCGCTTTTGGTCCTGCGATTGCGACCACTTCGTAGCCACTTTTTTTGGTATTTGCTAGATTGTCGGCAATATCAGCCACGGCATCAGACGAACCAATCAGTAGTACGCGGCTTGTACCGACGCCGTAACGGAACAGTCGTGAACGCAGCCAGCGGAAGAATTCACGCTCAAGCACTAGCAGTAGGAACGCACCAACAAGCGCGTACACTGCTACAAGTCGCGCCGGCAAAAGTGAATTTTCGGTCACAAACTCCCACCCTAAAATTAGTAAAATGCCAATAAACGAACCAGCGGCAAGGCGACTCCATTCTTGCAAACGGCGACTGTAAATCGTCATACGGTAGAGCCCAAGAAGCGCAAAGGTTGCAATCCAAAATGGTGTAATAGTCACAAGACCTAAAATGTATTCGATGGCGTACACTTCTGACACCAGAGGTCGTGCGTCGTAGTAAACGCGTAAAACGTACGCCAAACTAAGTGCAGCAACAATTACCAGCGCATCAATCAAAAGAAGCAAAAGGCTGTAATACTGCGAGTTTCGTCCCAACATAGGTTATATTATACACTAGATATATGACACGTGCCCTTGCAAATATCATCATCGTTTTCGCCGCATTGGTATTGTTTGGCGTACTGTTTCAGGCGCCCATTTCTGTTCTGGCAGACGTTCATGCGCCAGGTGCGGCGCTACTGCTAAAAGCCTGGAAGGAAATACTTTTGGGCACAATTGGCGTACTGCTCATTGTGTTGATATGGCGAACAGGCACGACAAAACAATTGCTGCGAGATAAGCTTTTGTGGTTGGTGGGTGCGATTGGCGTACTGCATATTGTGTTGCTATTTGCGTTTGACAATCATTACGTTAGCGAAGCAGCCGGCTTGTTGATTGATGTGCGAACGTACCTCTTTTTTGCTGAATTATATGTGCTCGTAAGGATATGGCCGCCGGCAAAACGACCGCTTTTATTAACATTTGGTGCAGGTGCAGGGATTGTGTTGCTTTTTGCCGTGTTGCAGGCGACAGTGTTGCCGCGCGATATATTGGCATCGATCGGGTATTCGGACGAAACGATCAAACCTTACTTAACGGTTGACCTTAATCCAGATTATGTACGTATTAGCAGTACGCTGCGTGGGCCAAATCCGCTGGGCGCGCTGGCAGTGATTACTCTTTCGTTTGCGGTGGTGAAGCTGCTTCAATGTGTAGCACGAAAAAAATATGATTATCGGTATATAGCATTGCTACTTTGTGGCGCGCTGGCTTCTGGTGTAGCGCTTTGGTATAGCTATTCGCGTAGCGCACTGCTTGGCGCCGCTGTTGCGATGGCGGTGATTGCTGTTGCGTGGGCGGCAAAAAAGCTTCCGGTGAAGCTGCTTTTTGCAAGTTTTGCAGCATTGATAGTGCTCACGGGTGGCGCACTGTACATTACAAAAGACACCTCATTTGTGCAAAACGTGGTCTTTCATAGTAACCCAGATGGCGGGAGTGAGCACAAGTCTGATCACGGCCACGCTGAATCACTCGCTGAGGGAGTTGAAGCCGCTGCCAATCAACCATTTGGCGCAGGAATTGGTGGTGTGGGGTCGGCATCGTTACTAACGGATGAACCGCTGATTATTGAAAATCAATATTTGTATATTGCACATGAATCTGGCTGGGTTGGATTAGCGTTGCAACTTTGGCTGTTTGGTTGGCTTCTTCTGCTGTTGTGGCGAGATCGACAGCACACCCTTTCATTAGGGCTTGTGGCAAGCGGTTTGGGTATGGCGGTTATTGGTCTTGTGTTGCCAGTGTGGGCCGATGATACCATTGGCTTAATTTGGTGGGGGCTAGCGGGAATTACTGCCGCAACGATAGTGCGATCCTCCGGTAAAACTCCCCAAAAGCGTACATCAGTTTCAACCTTGAAGAAATAGCGCTAAAAGTGGTACTATAACCATAATAGCTATGAATCCAAATAACCCTTATAATCCAAACCAACAACCAGAGCAGTCACCTGCTCCGCAAACGCCGCCGCCGTACCAAACATTGCCAACAGTGGCTGTGAACGATACGCCATCGCAAACACACGCCCCTCAGCCACAAACACCACAACCGTGGCAATCACAGCAATTTCCGCAAACGCCACCGCAACAAACATCTGCACCAGCACAAAACAGCTGGCCACAACAAACACCGTCACAGCCACCACAGTCAATGGGTGGAGCTGGTAGCCCTGAACCTTCTCGTACACCGCCGCCACGCATGCGTCGCTACGACAAGGCACCGCTTCCTGTGCGCATGATGGGGTGGCTAAAGAAAAACTGGTGGGCGCCAGTTGTCGGGCTGTTAATTCTTGCTGTAGTTGGTGATGTGATCTTTCAGATCGCTCAGCCCGCAAACGCACTCCCACAGGGGACAGTTATTAGTGGTGCTGATGTGAGCGGTATGGATCGATCTGAAGCGGTTGCATCACTCAACAATGCCTATGGTGAAGTTAAGACAGAGATTTATTTCGGTGAATCGACTATTCCCTATACCATCCCTACAGCTAAAGAGGTTGGTATTAATGTCGATAACACTTCTCGTCTTGAAAATGTTTCATATCCGTTGTGGCTTCGTTTGATTCCGACGTCATATATGTGGGCTTCATCACTCAACAATATTGGCGAACCGCTTTATAATTACGACAAATCAACACTTGATACATTTGCACTTAAAAACCTGGGTGATGATTGTACGATCGAGCCAAAAAATGCCACGCTCAAGCTAGAAGATGACCGCTTTACGGTTGTCAGTGCAGTCCCGGGTGGTAAATGTAATATTACCGAATTTAAGAATGCTGCTAGCAACGCCACAATGGGTGATGACGGCAAAATTACTATTCGTACACCAATTAACGAAACACCGGCACCGCTCACAGACGCAATTGCGCAGCAGCTTGCTGACGAGCTTAATCACAATCTTTCACGCGATATGCCACTGCAAGCAGGCGGCAAAACAGAAACCGTTCCAGTGCGCACAGTGAAGGGTTGGCTGTCGTTTAAAGCAGTCATTCCAGAGGCAAAAGAGGGTGAAGAAGCCGCACCGCCACGGCTCGCAATGGTCATTGAAAAAGAACGCCTTCGCAAGTATTTTGACGGCTCGATTGCCTCACGAGTCGAGAAAAAACCAGGTGTCACAAAGATTGCCACAACCGATTTCACTGAAACATCACATACCGAAGGTGCTTCGGGTGTATTGATTGATCTTGATAAAACCATCCCAACTATCGAGGCCTTTATTGGTCGTCGTGCAAATAGTGCTGTTGTTCACACTGGACCCGTAGCGCCAACCGTGCAGTACACGCGCACGTACACGCCAACTGAAAATGGATTCCGAGCGCTGATTGAACAGTTTGCGCACGATAACAAAGGTAAAATCGGCATTGTCTTCCAAGAGGTCGGCGGCAAAAAGCCCTACACTTCAGGAGCGGCCAATGATCGTATTGTTATGAAAGGCTCTGGCATTGAAGCAACCTATCTTGCGTATGCGGCACAAGCGGGGATTGAGGATGGTTCGATTCAGCCAACCGATCGTATTGTTGGTTCGCAAAGTGTGGAAGATTGTGTTGCGGCAGCGATTGAACGCCAGGATTACGATTGTTCACGCGCCTTGCTTGATAAAGTAACACACGCCAGAGTTCAGCAGCGTATGCAAGAGATCGGGCTAACTAGCACCTCATTTAGCGGTGAATTTAACACAACGACTGCTCGTGATGCAGCAACCTTCACGCAACGGCTTCTTGATCGAGATTTGCCAATCAAGAAGTGGGGATCGCTCGAGCAGCCAATGCGTAACACCAGTTTGCGTGCAGGATTTATCGGTGGCTCATCGGGAAATGTTGTTTCTTTCGGTGGCGAGGAAGATGGTAACTACAGCGAAGCGGGTTACATCTCACTAAAAGGTCGCTATTATGTCTCGTTTGTGTCAGAGGGAAGTGACGCACAAACTGCCGCAAAACTCATTCAGGCAATCGATAAACTCCGCCTTGAAAAATCCGAATTAAAAGGCAACTAGCCACTATTGACGACTAGAGGGTAATCCGCTATACTACCTCTAGTAATCCCGCGTAGCTCAGTGGTAGAGCGAACGGCTGTTAACCGTTAGGTCACTGGTTCGAGCCCAGTCGCGGGAGCCAAAACAAGATATTTGAGAAGAAGTCCAGTAAGCATTCACGCTACTGGACTTTCTTTTTGAAACGTTTCTCTAGAGACCTTTGCCGCCAAGTGCTTGAAATTCAGTTCCATCAGGCATTTCTGCGATGAGGGGCCGTGCTGTCATAATAAGCTCACGAATATCTTCTGGCTCAAGCGAGGCGTCGTGCGCCTCCTTGTTCTCCCAAAGCTCAGATACCCATACGTCATTCGGATTATCAGCTCTGCCTACGATATATGAAAGACATTCTTTGTTCTGCTGCAATAATTCGGCTGCTTGTAAAAGAATTACAATTAGTTCATCACGTTTACCACTCTGTGCTACAAATTTACCGAATAATCCATATTTCATATCATTACTATAACATTTATGTCGAAAGTCCGTAACCTCTAAGCTGAGCCAAGAGTATATATGTGACAA